>NZ_WINV01000002.1:0-657646 GCF_009827835.1 Apibacter sp. B2912 | reverse complement strand
GTTTTTTTGGTTGGTGGAATTTTAAACTTATAAACTTTTAATTTAGCTAAACTCATAAGCTAACTCTCATAATTTTATATCAGACTTTTACTGTCTATGATGAAATTTACTATACATATTCTTTGAGGTTATTAAAAACAATTTCAGTCCCGATAAGGACCTTATTATTTAAAAATAGTAAATCTAAATAGCTTTTGAAATCACATATTTTAGAGAAATAGGTTTTATTGATTTTTATTTCTTTAGTTACTCTTTTTTGATAGGTTTTTTCTTTTGATTCTTCGGAGAGAACAATATTTTAAAAAAATATCTAATATTTAGTTTTTTCTTATCTTAAAATTTAACTTATTTATAAATTTATCTATTAAATATATTCTTGTGACTATTAGATCATTACATTTTTATTATTTTAAAAACTAGAATTTCCTACACTTTTTTTTGGATTAATTATTGCTCTTAGAATAAAAAATTGTATGAAATGTTTCATATAACCTAAAAGTTTAAAAAATGGTAATTTCGAAGGGAATAAATGATTCTAAATACTATGATACATTTTTTACTTCATATATATTTATTGATAGTTGACTTATATCGTTAAACAATTAGAATTTATTTATATAATAATTAAAAACAAATTAAATACATATAGTTAAATTATGAATAAAAATATATTAAAGTTTTTATTGGTTATTTTAGTAGGAGTTATTCTTTGGTTCGTACCTGTGCCGGATGGTCTTGATGTTAAAGCTTGGCATTTGGCATCAATTTTTATCGCAACGGTTTTAGGATTGATTCTTTCTCCGTTTCCTTTGGGAGCAATGGCAATCTTTAGTATGACCACGGTAGTTGCTCTAGATTTAATTCCGATTAAAAGCGCCTTAAAAGGATTTGGAGATACAACAATCTGGATGATAGCTTGTGCTTTTTTTATTTCAAGAGGATTTATTAAAACAGGCTTTGGAAGAAGAGTAGGATATCTTTTCATTAGTAAATTAGGAAACAGTTCCTTAGGTTTATCTTATGGTTTGGTTATGACCGATTTAATTTTTGCGCCGGCAATGCCATCCACATCTGCACGTTGTGGCGGAATAATAACCCCTTTATTTTTATCTATATCAAATGCTTATGATTCTACTCCAGAAAAAGGAACTCAGAATAAGATCGGGGCATTTTTAGTACAATGTATATTTCAATGTAATGCAATTACATGTGCCATGTTTTTAACTTCGATGGCAGGCAACCCTATGATAGCAAAATTTGTTGAGAATATGGGATATACCATCTCATGGACTGATTGGGCAAAGGCCGCAATTGTTCCCGGCTTGTTATCTTTACTTGTAATTCCATACGTTTTATATAAATTTTATCCACCTGAATTAAAACATACCCCCGAAATGAAGGCTATTGCAAAAGAAAAGCTTAAAGAGATGGGTAAAATGACTACCAAAGAGTGGATTGTTCTGGGTGTATTTTCTTATTTAGTAATTTTTTGGGTATTAGGATCATTTCTTAAAATTGATGCGACATTTACAGCCTTTGTAGGATTATGTATTTTATTATTAACTCGTGCTCTAGATTGGAATGATGTAATTAGTGAAAAAGAAGCATGGCATACAATTATATGGTTTGCGATACTTATGACCTTAGCTTCTCAATTGAATACTTTAGGATTTATTCCTTGGTTTGGAAATTATGTAGCTGAATCGGTGAAAGGTTTACCTTGGTTACCGATGTTATTTATACTTTTATTGGTGTATTATTATGTACATTATCTTATGGCAAGTGCTATAGCACATATCAGTGCGATGTACGTTATATTTGTTTCCATATCGATAGCTGCAGGGGCTCCACCAATGTTAGCAATATTATTATTTGCATTTTTCAGTAATTTAAATATGTCAATTACACATTATTCGAGCGGACCGGCTCCTATTTTGTTCGGTTGCGGATATATCCCATTGGCAAAATGGTGGAAGATCGGATTTTTTATGAGTTTAGTTATTTTGGCCATTTGGTTACTAGTGGGTACCGCTTGGTGGAAAGCGATAGGATTGTTTTAAAAAATAATTATATAAAAAAAGGTTTTCTAATTTAGAAAACCTTTTTTATTTTACTTTACAATTTTCATTTCATCTATAAGCCTTTGGGCTCCTGCATATTTATCGATTATAAATAATATATAACGAATATCAACCATAATATTTCTGCAGATAGAAGGATCATAATTAATATCGCTCATAGTGCCTTCCCAAACCCTGTCGAAATTAAGTCCTACCAAATTACCATGAGCATCAAAAGCGGGACTTCCTGAATTGCCCCCCGTAGTATGATTGGTTGCAATATAATTTACTATGATATCTCCATTTTGTGAATAAGGTCCAAAATTTTTTTGTTTGTACAATGTTATTAATTTTTTAGGTAAATTAAATTCGTAATCATCAGGAATATATTTTTCAATAACACCCGATAATGTTGTAAAAGGTTTATAATAGACGCCATCTTTTGGAGTATATCCGTCTATTTTACCATAAGTAACTCTTAAAGTAGAATTTGCATCAGGAAAAAATTTTTTTGAATGAAAAGTCTTTAATTGAGCATTCATATAATTTCTTTGCAGGCTGTCATTTTTTTTATCAAAATCATCATGAAATGGTAAAATTTTTCTTCTATACATTTCAATATAAGGAGTAATAAAGTTTAGTACTGCATCGTCTTTTAATTTATACTTTATATTTTCCTTAGAATCGGAAGATAATATTGATAAAAGATCTCCTCTTTCACGAGTTATATAAGAATTTTTCCATAAATCAGTTAGGTAAATATTACACGAAGATTCTTTTTCAAAATCTTCATGACCTGCTACCTGAAATCTTGGCTCAATATTCATACTGTACATGGAAAGCATTTTTGAAGATACTTTCTTGTCTAATTCCGAATCATAATTTTTATAAATTGAACTCACATTTTTTATTACTCTTAATTTAATTTTATCAAAGTCTTGATCAGAAGCATTAAGAAGATTGGATACTATATATGCCATACGAAAAGTTTCAGAATTCGAATAGAAAACTTCATTAAAATAAGTGTAAGCTTTATTATACCGACTATTATTTTTATATAAATCATTTAATGCATTTACTAAAGACTGATTTTTATTTTTAGTATCAAGATTTATTTGACTTTGCTCTACCAATTGATTTTCATACTCTTTTCTTTTTTTGATAGCATTTGATTTAAGTAACCCTTGATTTTCGCCGATCCATTTTTTCCATCCGTTAGCGATAGATGCATATTTTGCCGCATATTTTATCTTTATTTCTTTATTTTCACGCATCGCATGATCTAAAATTTTTAAAGATTCATTACGTAAAGAAATTCTTGATGGATTGGTTATTTCCAATAGTTGTTCAATAGCAGATGCCGGTAAATATTCTTGAGTTCTCCCGGGAAATCCGTATACAAATGAAAAGTCATTTTCCTTTTTCTCTTTAATTGATATAGGTAAATAATACTTGGGGGTATAAGGAATATTATCTTTAGAATATTTTGCCGGATGATTATTTTTATCTGCATAAATCCTAAATAGGGAAAAATCTCCGGTATGCCTAGGCCACATCCAGTTGTCGGTATCTGATCCGTATTTTCCTATAGAAGATGGAGGAGCACCCACTAATCGAATATCTTCGTAAGTTTCTGTAATAAAAGCATAATATTGATTACCGTTGTAAAAAGGTAATATAGCAATGTTTTGATAGTCCTCTTTTTTAATGGTTGAACAAATTTTATTAATATTATTTTTAATAATAATATTTCTTTGTTGTTCAGTAAAATTATCGCTTATACCCAATAATATTTGAGAAGTTACATCTATAATATCAACAATAAAAGTTGCTTTTAAGCCTTCGTTCGGTTTTTCTTCTTCATAGTTAGAAGCCCAAAATCCATGGGTTAACAGGTCATTGGTAACTGTAGAGTGCGATTGTATGCTATAGTAACCGCAATGATGGTTAGTAAGTAATAATCCCTTAGGTGAAATAACTTCAGAAGTACATCCTCCTCCGAAATGAGCAACCGCATCTTTTATGCTTGGATTATAGGTATTAAATATTTGTTTTGAAGATATTTTCATACCCATTTCCTTCATTTCTTTTTCATTGAGCTGATTAGGTATCCACATACCCCCACCCGTTTGAGCGACTAATGATGAAGCATTAAAAAAACAGGTTAATAAAAAAGATTTTAGTGTAATTTTTTTCATTGATACTATAATTAGTTTTTCAAAAATATAAATTTATAAATAATATAATAACATAAAAAAGTTAGAATGCATATTTAAAAGAAAAATTAATTAGCTTTGTGTAACTAATAAAAGTTAAGATTTTAACACATAAGTAAAGATTAATGTTATGATTCGCATATAAATTGTAACTAGTAAAATAGACTAAATAGTGGTATGGACGAAATAGACTTAAAAAAAGAAGAAGAAGAAATAGTCAAACGTTACAAAGATATGCTTCGTAACACCTACAGAGATTTGACTACAGAAGATAAATCTCTGATTAGAAAAGCTTTTGAAGTTGCAAAAGAGGCCCATAAGGATCAAAGGAGAAAAACCGGAGAACCTTATATATATCACCCTTTAGCCGTAGCTAAAATTGTTGCTGATGAAATAGGCTTAGGAGCAACAAGCATAGCATGTGCTTTATTGCATGATGTAGTGGAAGATACTCAATATACCATTGAAGATATTTCCAATTTATTTAATCCTAAAGTAGCTAAAATTATAGATGGACTTACCAAAATATCCAATATAGACCATCAAAATCTTTCGTTACAATCCGAGAACTATAGAAAGTTGTTACTTACCTTGTCTGAAGATGTTAGAGTTATTTTAATTAAGATAGCCGACAGACTTCATAATATGAGGACTTTGGACAGCATGAAAAGTTCTAAACAGAAAAAAATTGCTGCTGAAACCACCTATATATATGCTCCTTTAGCCCATAGAATGGGGCTATATACCATCAAATCTGAGCTTGAAGATTTGAGTTTAAAATATACCGATCCGGAATCTTATTCTTTAATCGTTAAAAAACTTGAGGAAACAGAAAAAGACCGACAACGATATATTGAAGAGTTTTCAAGGATTATGCAAGAAAGCTTAAATGCCGAAGGTTTGAATTTTACTATTAAAGGACGACATAAATCCGTTTTTTCAATTTATAAAAAAATGAAAAAACAAGATGTTTCCTTTGAGGAAGTTTTTGATTTATTTGCTATTAGAATTATATATAAATCTGATTATAAAAATGAAAAATTCCTGGCTTGGAAAATTTATTCCATAGTTACGGATAAATTTATGCCTAATCCCAGCAGAATGAGAGATTGGATTACTACTCCCAGATCTACGGGATATGAAAGTTTACATGTTACCGTCATTGGTCCGGAATCTAAATGGGTGGAAGTACAAATCCGATCGGAGAGAATGGATGAATTGGCTGAAAAAGGGATTGCCGCTCACTATAAATATAAAGAAGGATATAAAGGACGAGAAGATAATCAAATTGAAAATTGGATATCTCAAGTTAGAGAAATGTTGGAAAACTTGGGAACGGCTTCTACAAAGGAATTATTAGATGATTTTAAATTAAATTTATACACAAAGGACATTTTTGTCTTTACTCCTAAAGGAGATTTAAAAGTACTTTCGGCAGGAGCTACGGCTTTAGATTTTGCTTATTCCGTGCATTCGGGTATCGGCGATCATTGTTTAGGAGCTAAAGTAAATAATAAATTGGTTCCGTTAAGTTATAAGTTATCAAGTGGAGATCAGGTGGAAATACTGACGTCCAATGTTCAAAAACCTAAAGCAGATTGGTTGGATTTTGTCGCCACTTCAAAAGCAAAATCAAGGATCAAAGCGGCATTGAATTCGGAAAAAAGAACGTATACAGAAGAAGGTAAAGAATTATTAATTCGTAAGTTACGGCACTTAAAAATTAATTTTTCAGAAGAAGAATTAAATTCCATTCAAAAATTTTTCGGAGCAAAAACCAGTCACGATGTTTTTTATCAGGTTGCTACCGGAGTCATCGATAGTAAAGCACTAAAAAAATATAGAGATAGCAAAGGAGTTTTAACAAATTTATTATCCAAATTAAGAAAAAAAACCTCTATAATCACTGAAAATAATTTTCTGGAACCTAAAGAGGAGGAAAATTATGATATGATTGTTTTTGGAGATGATGAAGAAAAACTAAATTATCAATTAGCGCAATGCTGTAATCCAATTCCGGGTGATAATATTTTTGGTTTTGTAACCATAAACAGTGGTATAAAAGTTCATAAAGAAAGCTGTTCCAATGCTATTGATATGCGAGCTAATTATGATTACAGAGTAATTCCGGCTAAATGGGTAAGTAGTTCAAGCAGGGATTTTCTGATAGAAGTTTCATTACAAGGAATTGACAGAAACGGTATTTTTAACGATATAACCACTCTTATTTCTAATAAATTTAAAATTAGTATAAAAAAAATAAACATTAATTCCGAAGATGGTATCTTTTACGGAAATTTAATATTATTTGTAAAAAATACTCTTCAATTAGAACAAATTATAGAAGAGTTGCATAATATTGAAGGTATAACCAATGTTAGAAGATCTGAGATAAAAAAATAATTTATTATTTAGTATCTTTGTAATAATTTAGAGTATAAATTATTATTGTATTAAAAAAGTTTTTTTAATATAATATAGATTTAAGGTTATCTCAGCGAAGAAATTAATTATAAACTCGAAAAAACAGTTTTTATTTATCTCAAAGGTGAAAGAAACAATTATAAGATAAATAAAAATTGTTAAGCAATAAGATGGAAGTTGTTTGTTCTACTCAACTAAAATAAACAAAGTGTGAATTTTAATCTTTTTCATTGAGTAAATCCTGATAAGCAATTTTTAAAGCCTCCTTTTCTTGTTTATTAACTTCAGGATATTTCGGGTTCATAGATTTTAATGTTTCATTTATAATGTAAGCCATTATCAATTGCCCGTAAGATTTATTATCAAAAGGAACAATAAACCAGGGACAATTTTCAGTGGAAGTTTTTTCAAAAGCCATTGCAAATGCTTTTTGATATTCATTCCAAAATTTACGTTCTTTTAAATCAGAAGCTGAAAATTTCCAATTTTTTTCTTTTTCATTAATTCTCTTAATAAATCTTTTTTTCTGTTCGTCTTTGCTTATATTGAGGAAAAATTTAATAATTCGAGTACCATTGTTAAACATACGATTTTCGAAATTTTTAATTTCCTCATATCTTTTTTCGAAAAACCCATCATTAATATCTTTGACAGAATTTATAGTAGGAATTTTTTCATTTAAAATAAATTCAGGATGTACTTTGCAAACTAATACATTTTCATAATGAGAACGATTAAATATTTCAATTTTTCCACGTTCGGGCATTTTGATAATATGTCTCCATAAATAATCATGTTCATACTCTAAAGAAGAAGGTGTTTTAAAAGATGATACATTTACTCCTTGAGGATTTACTCCGGTCATGATTGCTCGTATGGAACTGTCTTTTCCGGCAGCATCAATTCCTTGTAAAATAATTAATAAAGATTGTTTGTTTTCAGCATTTAAAATATTTTGATAATAATCTATATTTTTAATTATTTTCTTTATCTCTTTTTTATTTTTTTTGAAATTTTCAGGTGATTGAGTAGTATAATTTTTAAGGTTTACTGATTTTCCTTCTATCACACGGAAATCATCTATGGTAATTTTCATAATATATTATATTTTAATTTTTTTTATATTAATTGTTTAAATGAACAAAATAAACTAATTATTTATAAAATAGAATGTTATAAATAATTTGTAAATTTATTCTGATGTGTAGATGTGAAAATATTGTACCAAAGTACATTTTTGTGTTCTTATTTTTTTTCTAAAAAATATAAATCAGAATTTTTAAAGTTTTACACATGGATGATCGCATGTATAGGTAAAAATGTGTATAAAATAGGAAGTGTAAAAAATATGATTTACTAACTAAGAAAAAACAATGCGGATATTAGTTCCTATATATAAGCCCATTAGAGAACTGGCCCCTCCAACGGTTTTTAAATTACTCTTATACATGGAAATTTGTAAATAGCCAGATGAATTAAAAATAGCAAAAGCTTTTCCATGATATTTTTTGTCCTCAGGATCTGTCCCAAGTATATCGGTATATTTAGATTTAATTTCAGTGAATTGAACGTTTCTGGCAAAAATTGTAAAGTCCTTTTTTTTTCCAAATTGGTGAAATTGTTCTTTACTAATGTTGGTTATTGCATTACCGAAATTATCTACATGAATAACCATTCCTGTTAACGAATTATCTTCACTTTTTTCAACCGGTTTGGGTTGAGTTAATTCTTTATAAGAATTTATTTTTCTACCTATTAATTCTATTTTTCCGCCTCTGGCAAGATGACAGGCCACAGGAATGAAAAGGTCTTTAGTTAAAAAATGAAGATCATCGTATTTATTAATCGTGATTTCATATACTTGATCGGGAATGTATTCTTCAGCGATTAAAGAAAGAATGCCGTTATCATTGCATATAAAAAAATGACCGTTGATTTCTGCAGCTAAAGATTTTACAAATGGAGAAGGCAACGCGTCGACACCAATTATATGAATGGTCCCTTTAGGAAAATTTTTGTATGAATTTTGAATAATATAAGCAGTTTGAATTAAATCAAAAGGCATAATTTGATGTGAGATATCAACGACTATAATATCCGAAATTTGGCTGTATATAGCACCTTTAAGGGCAGCCACATGGTAATCGTCTAAACCAAAATCGGTAGTAAGTGTTATTATTCCCATTTTTTATTATCCTACACAAAGTTATTGCTTATTTTTGTTATGTAAAATTAAAAAAGGAGTTAAAATTTGAATCAAATACGAATTACTTTAGAAGGGGTGGATTTAAAAACTTTCTATGGTGAATATAATCAAAACTTTAATCTGTTGATTAATCATTTTCCCAAATTAAAAATTACAGGAAGGGATCGTGTAGTGTCGGCAGCAGGAAATGATGCGGATTTAACTTTGTTTAATAATAAAGTTAAAGAAATAACAGAATATATAAACAGATATAATAAGTTAAATGATATCGCTCTTGAAGGAATACTTTCTAATGGAGAAAAGCAGAATGAGCTTAGAGCCGAATCTGAGGATATTATTGTTCACGGAATAGGAGGAAAACTTATTAGGGCTAAAACAGAGAATCTTAAAAAGCTGGTGAAAGCAGTCGAAAACAATGATATGGTATTTGCCATTGGTCCGGCAGGAACAGGTAAAACCTATACTAGCGTTGCTTTAGCTGTAAAAGCTTTAAAAGATAAACAAGTAAAAAGAATTGTGCTTACCCGCCCGGCTGTGGAAGCAGGGGAAAGCTTGGGATTTTTACCCGGTGATTTAAAAGATAAATTAGATCCCTATCTTCAGCCTTTGTATGATGCATTACGAGATATGATCAGTCATGAAAAACTGGCTTCTTATATTGAAAAAGGAGTCGTTCAAATTGCTCCTTTGGCATTTATGAGAGGTCGAACATTAGATGAAGCCTTTGTAATTTTAGATGAAGCTCAAAATACGACCCATCTGCAAATGAAAATGTTTTTAACGCGTATGGGGGCTAATGCGAAATTTATTATTACGGGAGATCCCGGGCAAATAGATTTACCTAAACACCAGAAATCCGGCTTAAAAGAAGCTGTTCATCTTTTAAAAAGAGTTAAGGGAATAGGTTTTGTGCAATTGACAGAAATTGATGTGGTAAGACATAAATTAGTAAGAAAAATATTAGAAGCCTATCATAAACAAGAAGAGATTGAAGAATAGTTTTTCATTTTCTTTTCTAAAATAAAAGATCTTATTGAAAAATAAAATCCTTATTAATTTACTTATTTATAAGTTTTAATAAGAAACAGATTAATAAAAATTAATCCTTCATACTATAAACAAATAGATATATTTTCGAATTTTTTAAAAATAAATTGAATAATCAGTAACAAAAAGATAAAGTAAAAAGAATTACTTTATAAATCAGATTTGAAATTTATCCTTAACAATTTGAACCATTTTATTATAGGTTTCTTCTTTGCTTAAATGAGTGTTATCGATAAGAATGGCGTCTGCGGCCTGAGTTAATGGTGACACCGATCGGCTGCCATCAATGTAATCTCTTTGCTTAAGATTTTCTTGAACCTCTTCTAAAGAAATGTTTTTGTGTTGATTTTTATATTCAGTGAATCTTCTTTTAGCTCTTTCTTCTATACTGGCAGTAATAAAAAATTTTAAATCAGCATTAGGAAATACGACCGTTCCAATATCTCTACCATCCATAACAATCCCGCCGTTTTTTCCTATATTTCTCTGTTGTTTTACTAAATATTCTCTTACTTCAGGTATTTTTGCCACCCATGAAACATGTTCAGATATGTCAAAAGCACGAATTCTATTTTCAACATTTTTTCCATTAAGATAAATTTCATTGGTATTGGAATCAGAATTTAGCTTAAAGTCCAAATGAATATCATTTAAATGGGTTAGTAAAGTTAGCTCATCTATAGTATTATTTTTATAAAAATTTTCAATAGCATATAAAGTTACAGCTCTATACATTGCACCGGTGTCTATATGAATCCATCCAAATTCTTTGGCTAACATTTTTGCATAGGAGCTTTTACCGGTGGAAGAATAACCATCTATGGCAATTATAGGTTTTATCTTGTTGTTTTTCATGTTATTACCAGTCATAACGAGGGGCAAACATATTTTCCAAGTCTATACGTAGTCCAAATGTATTGGTGTTTCCCGCAGCATTATATCGCCCCCAAGCGTAATCAAAGCGAAAATATGAAATTTTCACACCAAAACCAAGAGTTAAACCGGCAAATGAACGTTGATCTTCGATTGCCAATTCATTACCTCTCTTAAAATTATATCCGGCTCTGAGGTTGAATCCTGACTCGGGAAATAATTCGGCGCCTAACGAAATATGATCTATAATTTTTCTTCCTCCATTGATCTTTTCTCCCTTTTTATTAGTTGGTGAAGAAATATCAAATTTTTGTAAGTCATGTAAGGTAAGAGTTAACTCCATCGGTAATTTTTCGAATCGTTGCGAGATTCCTAAATTTGCTTGAATGGGCAATTTTTCTCTTCTATCATTATAATAAGTTAATTGTCCACCAAAATTTCTAACCACAGCAGAAACGGTAGTATAGTAGTCAATATCGTGAAATACCACCCCAAGATCAGCCAAAAGAGCGGAAGAGGTATAACTTTCAATTTTACTGGTAACATAAGATAAATTTCCGCCCACCGCAAAGAAATCAGAGATATTATAGGCATAACCCAAAGTTACTGCTGCGTCTTTTGCTGTAAATTTTCCGGTTACATTTCCAATTTCATCGGCGGCTTTAAGATCTCCATAATCTACATATCTTCCATGAAGGGAAAAAAAGTGCTTATTTTCTTTAGGATTATAAACATAGGAAACAGCTCCCAATTTGACATCTGCAAGATAAGAGGAATAATTTATTCCCGCTTGGTTATGCATTTTATCGTTCATCATTGCCGGATTGAACATAGCCATATTAGGATCATTGTCCCAAGAAGAGTTAGCATTACCTCCTAAAGCTGCTTGACGGGCAGATACGGTCATATTCATAAAAGTATATATTTCTTGCCCGTTTTGAGAATAGACAATGGAGTATAAACTAATGAATATAATTAGTATAAATTTATGCAATAGACGCATTATAGTAAAAATTACAAGAAAATAAATCAGGTACGCTTGATGGTACTTTTTTGTAATTATAAACTATGAATCTGTCAATTTATTGTATGGGGCTACTAATAACCTAAAAGATCTAAAATTTGCTTATAGTTTTGTTCCTCTCGAAACACTTCATAAGTAAATTCGCCGTCTTTATTTTTATTGATCAAAATATGTTTTGGCTGCGGAACTAGACAATGGTGCACGCCTCCGAACCCGCTAATGGCATCTTGATAAGCTCCTGTATTGAAAAAACCTATATATAAAGGTTTTTCTTCACTGAAAATAGGAAGATAAATGGCATTAACGTGCTGTTCAGAATTGTAGTAATCATCGCTATCACAAGTAAGACCTCCTAAGAAAACCCGTTCATAGGAATCTTCCCAACGATTGATAGGAAGCATGGTAAAACGACGAGAAATAGCCCAAGAATCAGGTAATGTTGTCATAAAAGAACTGTCAATCATATCCCATTTTTCCCGATCATTTTGTCTTTTTTGACTTAAAATTTTGTAAACAATCCCTCCACTTTCTCCAACTGTGAATGAACCAAATTCGGTATATAAAGTAGGTTCTTCTACTCCTTCTTCTTCACAGAATTTTTTTATTTGGTAAGTAATCTCATTGACCATATAATAATAGTCGTAATCAAAATTTAAAGAATTTTTTATAGGAAAACCTCCTCCTATATTGAGCGAATCCACTTCGGGTGCGATTTTTTTCAATCGAGCATAAACTCGCAAACATTTATAAAGTTCGTTCCAATAATAGGAAGTATCTTTAATACCCGTGTTGATAAAGAAATGCAACATCTTTAAACGAGCAAAAGGATGATTTTGGATTTTTTGAGCATAAAAGGGAACAATATCTTTATATCCGATTCCCAAACGAGAAGTATAAAACTCAAATTTAGGTTCTTCTTCAGAAGCAATTCGAATACCTATATTAAAATTAGTATCTATGCTGTCGGAAAGTCGATCGATTTCTCTGAAATTATCCAATACAGGTAATATGTTAGAAAATCCGCCGTTAATCATTTCCGAAATAATTTTTAAATATTCATCGGTTTTGAATCCGTTGCAAACAACTTCTATATTTTTATCGACAATTCCTTTATCGTATAATCTTCGTATAATTTCCATATCGTTTGAAAAAGAAGTTTCCAAACTAATTTTATTTTTTAAAGCTTCTTCAACCACGAATGAAAAATGACTTGATTTCGTACAATAACAATATCTATATTCATTATTGTAATTATTTTCCTTAAAAGCCTTTTTAAACCATTTTTTGGTTTGTTGTATGTTTTGCGATATTTTAGGTAAATAATTGAACTTAAAAGGAGTTCCGAATTTTTCAATTAAGTCCATTAAAGGGATGTCATGAAATAATAAATTTCCGTTATCAACCTTAAATTCGGGCTGTGGAAAATCAAAAGTTTGTTGAATTAAATCGTGATACTTTATTTTCATTTTAAATAGTGGAAAAAAATCTGATTACAAATATCTATAAATTTACTAGTTAATAAATGCTTTTTTAAAAAAATTAATAATTTTTTCCATCAAATATTAGATTTTAAAAATATTTTAACAATTTTAAGTTATCATTTATCAAATTCAGAAAATATTTTTTTATTGAGAATAATTATAAAAAACTGTTTATTAGCTCTTCATGCAAAACACCTTCACAAATTTGGCGAACTTCTCCGGTCATTCTTATTTGCCAATGATCATCAATTTCTATTTTAAGTTCCCCTCCGGGCATTTTAATGGTTACTTTATTATTTATTAACCCTTTTTTTCTTAATACACCGGCTACCGCACAAGACGAACTCCCTGAGGCTAAGGTGAAACCGGCTCCTCTTTCCCAAATTAATATTTGAACTTCATCTCTATTCAGTACTTTTGCAAATTGAACATTTATACGGTTAGGAAATTTTGAAAACGTTTCAATTTTAGGGCCGTATTTTTTTATTTCCTCACTATCTAAATTTTCTTTGAGAATCACACAATGTGGATTTCCTACAGAAACACAATTGATTAGAAACTCTTGATCATCGATAGTAATACGTTCATCTTGTACTTCTTCCGAATTAAAGGAAGTGGGTATTTGTTTTGAATCAAAAATGGCATGACCCATATCTACTGTTATTAAAGCAGCCCTCTCATTTAAAGTTTCTTGTATGGTTGCACGAACTTTTCCTCCTTTGGTATCTACTGTAAATTCCTTTTGAGGAATAATTTTATAATCGTATACATACTTGCAAAAAATTCTTAATCCATTTCCGCTTTTTTCTGCTTCGGAACCATCCGGATTAAAAATTTTCAGACCTATGTCAGCCGTTTCTGACTTTGTTTTTACTAATATTCCATCAGAACCTATTCCGAAGTTTACGTTACAGATTTTTTGAATGGCTTTTTCAGTTAAAGGAAAAGTAATAGCATCTTCATTGATTACTATGTATTCGTTACCCAAACCTTGGGATTTAATAAAAGAGTTTTTTTCCATCAGAACGGATTTTTTTTAATTAATAAGATGGTATTTGAGCATAAATATAAAATTTATTTTAATTCATGTTCTAAATTTTTACTTTTTAAATTTTTGATTGTGCTGTAGAGGTGACTATTGATTTAAAATTAAATTAAAGCCCTTTACATAAAAGCATCAATTGAAATCTTATTTACTAATTTTCGGAGTAAGAAATAAAGCAGAGAAATATATTATGATTGTTTAATCCACTTGAAAATTTCTTTTAAAGTTACTTTTTTTCCATACATAAGTATTCCAATCCTATAAATTTTACTTGCAATAAAAACCATTACTAATACCGATCCGACCATGGTAATAATTGATACTGCCAATTGCCAACCCGGTATTCCATAAAAGGATCGGGTAACCATAGCCATAGGAGAGGTAAAAGGAATAATGCTTAACCAAAAAGCCACAGGTCCTTCCGGATTGTTTATGATACTTATGCATCCATAAGCACCTAAAAGTAAGGGGATTACAATTATTGGGATAAATTGTTGAGTTTCTGTATCATTATCCACGGCTGCTCCAATGGCTGCAAAAAAAGAACTGTAAAATAAATATCCCGTAAAAAAGAAGAAAAGAAAAACGAAAATAATTAACGGATAGTTAAGATTGAAAAGGGCATTAATAGTGTCGCTAATTTGAATTTGCATTTCTTGATTAAGAATATTTCGTAAATCATTTTGTTGAATGGAAAGCGTTAATTCATGTCCTAATATCAGTTTACCCATACTAAGAAGGAGCAGGGTCATTCCAATCCATATACAAAATTGAGTTAAAGCAATTAAGGTTGTACCCAATATTTTTCCCATCATTAATTCGAAAGGTTTAACGGATGAAATAATTATTTCAACCACCCTGTTATTTTTTTCTTCCATAATGCTTCTCATCACACGTGTACCGTAAATAATAAAAAACATAAGATTTACATACATTAATGACAAAGAAAGGATTTCTTTAATTAAGTGGTTATCCTCTGATTTGCCTTCTTTAATATTAGTAATTTGTAAGGATATTTTGGAATTAATTTTATCTATATCGGATTGGTTTATTCCTAATAATTTTCTTCTTTTTTCTTCAATTTTTTTATTGATGGTTTCTTCTAATGAATAGATAAGGTTTTTGTTCAGATTTTTGTTTGTATAAAGTTGGATATGATCTTGCAAATTATTTAATAGAGAATCTTTGGTTTTGGGTATATACAAGATAGCATCTAATGAATTACTTTGTGCTAACGAATCTTTTAAAGCTTGTAAATCATTTTCTGTATAAAAATTAAAGATATTTTTTTCATTACTCTTGAAATCAGGATAAAATTCATGGGTTGAATCAATGATTGCAATACGTGAATTGCTTTCATTAATTTTAATCATAAAACCAATGATTGCTACGGCTAGGATTACTAATATCGGAGCAAAAAAAGTAATAAGAACAAAAGATTTTTTTCTTGCCTGAGTAAGAAATTCTCTTCTCATTACCAAAAAGATATTTCTCATAGATTTTTTGAATTTACAGCATTAATAAAAACTTCATTCATACCGGGGATTTCTTCATAAAAAGAAAGGATTGTTCCTTTAGATGAAAGTTCTGATAAAAGGGATTTTGAGCTCTCCCGGTCGGTTAGCTTAATTGAAAATGAATATTCATTATCCATTTTTATTAAATTTTCGATCGGATGATTAGATAATAGATGTTCAATATCATGGGATTGTATATCAGTAATCCTGATATTAAATTTTCCTTGTTTAAATTTATGTCTGATATCTTTAACCGAACCATCTAAAATTTTTTTTGAATTATGGATAAGAGCAACATAATCACAAAGTTCCTCAACAGATTCCATTCGATGAGATGAAAATAAAATGGTAGTCCCTTTTTCTTTAAGCTCTAGAATTTCATCTCTTATAAGATTGGCATTTACCGGATCAAATCCGCTGAAAGGCTCGTCAAAAATTAATAATTCGGGATTATGCAATACAGTAACCACAAATTGAATTTTTTGAGCCATTCCTTTGGATAATTCGCTCAATTTTTTATTCCACCATTTTTCAATTTTTAGTTTATCAAACCAATATTCTAAACGCGACTTGGCCTCCGTTTTATTCATGCCCTTGAGCTGGGCTAAATAAATTGCCTGTTCGCCAATTTTCATGTTTTTATACAGTCCTCTTTCTTCAGGCATATAACCTATATGTGAAATATGTTTGGGTTGTAGAGGCTCTCCATTAAAATAAATTGTACCGCTGTCCGGCTTAGTGATTTGATTAATGATTCTTATAAACGTAGTTTTTCCGGCACCGTTAGGACCTAAAATTCCATAGATACTGCCTTTAGGAATTTTTATGTTGAAGTTATCTAAGGCAATTTTGTCTTCATAAGTTCGGGTAACATTTTCAGCTACAATAAAATAATCCATTTTTGAGTTGTATTATTTATTCAATCACAAATAGCAAATGTACTATTTTTATAGAAATTTGTTTATGTTAAATACTTTATATTTGCCCCTAAAATAAAGTATGATTAAGTTTTAATTTTAAACTTAGTTGTAATACACATTTATTTGACTATATGAAGAATTTTCCGGTTTATATTTTTTTGTTTTTTCAAATATTTATGTTCTCTCAGAATTTAGAGATGAAATATTATCTACCGGATCATCCTCATTCCCGTGTTTATAAAATTTTAAAAATGGTTAAAAAGAACGAAAAAATTAACCATCCTAACCATTTAAATTCTTATAATTATTTTTTATATACTAAATTCTATATTGATGATTTTAGTAATGTTATGCATAGTATGAATAGTGATTCATCTGAGATTGCTAAGTTAGAGAAAAAGGAATATATATTTTTAGGAGAGCGGGTGATGAAATGCAGATATGACACAAGATACGGGAAAAAAAATATAATTTTAGCCGATCAGGTTTCGGGCTTTAAAAAACCTTTTTATGAGTTGTTTTCTGAACCTTTTTTTCAAGAAGAATTTCCTAATCTTTTCAAGAATAAATTCAATTCCTATAATTTTAAATTAATTGACAGTATTGTAATCGATACTAAAAAAAATTACATTATTTCATTCGGATCCAAAAAAAACTTGTTAGTAAATGGGAGCAGGGGAACATTGTATATTGACGCTAAAAGTTTTGCAGTAGTTAAATATTCAGGGGAAGAATATAACTCAAATTATACTCGTTATTTTGAATATCAATGGAAATCGTTCAAAGGAATATGGTATTTAAAGTCTAAAACCAATAAAATAAGAATAAGTACCATTGATATTACCAAATTTTTGACAAATTCCAACAAGGAACAAAAATTTTTGTTTTCTCCCTGGATAGTTATCGAGATGACAACGTCTCATTTTACATCCAATAAGTCTTTTACAAGAAAAGATTTTAGAGGATATGAATATGAATTGGAAAAAGATTTTAATACAAATACGGAATCTAAAATTAAAAATTTTCGTAAAACTCCTTTAACGCAACGAGAAAAGATTACCTATGCAAATTCCAGCTTTTTTAATGCGTTACCCATTGAAAAAAATGTTCGTCTTTTGAATTCGGTAAAAAATTGGAAATTACCTTTAGGTAAAGTGGATTTAAATGTATTGAATTTGATGAATTATAATGATTATGAAGGATTTAGGTTTCAGTTAGGAGGAAAAACCAATTACAAGTTTAGTAAAAATATATCCATACTCGGATATCTTGCCTTCGGGACGAAAAGCACTAACAGTAAAGGTGCGTTGGGAATGGATCTTAATGTAAACAAAAAAAATAATGGAAAAATAAAGCTCTTAGGATACTCTGATGTAAATCCGTTTTCTAAAACTATTAATAGATTTCCTAATCGTGAGGAACAAATAAAGGACGAATTAAATTACATTCAAAATTCAATTTTTTATACTTACAGAGGAGGAAAGCTCGCTTATGAACAAGATATAGTAAAGAAAGTTACTGCTTCGGTGGAAGCGAATTATGAAGTTCAAAAATCGGATTATGAATATTCATTTAAATCTTATACGCCTTCTCATAAATATACGTTATTTTCAACTTCTTTACATCTTAAATACACACCATTTGCTAAATACCTGATGACTCCGGAAGGAAAAATGACGTTAGAAGATAAGCCCGTTTATTTTTATTTTGATTATACCAAAGGGTGGAAAACTTTAGGAGCTGATTTCAACTATGATCGTTTTGACTTAGCTGCTCATATATCTGTAACTAATCCAATAGGGGAGAGTTCCTTAGTTATGAATTCCGGATATATTTTCGGAAAAACGGTTTTATGGAATAATTATGGAAGTTTTGGTAATGCGAAAGTAGGGAAATCAATAGGAAATAGATTTTCAATGAAAGGCTATCGATCACTGGAAACCTTAGCACCCGGAGAGTTTTATGCGGATAAATATGTGGCTTTTTTCTTAACTCATTCTTTTAAAGACATAAATTTTATAGGAAACAGTAAGTTGCAATTTTCTTTAGTTTATAATGGATTACTAGGAAATATGAATCATAAAGAAATCCATAAATTAACTTCTTTTTCAGTTCCCGACAACTATTATCAAGAAGTTGGAATGGAGCTTAATAAGCTAATTTACTATTTTGGATTGGGAATTTATTATAGAATGGGAGCCTATCACCTTCCTACTTTCGATAAAAATTTATTTCTTAAATTAACTTTTAGTCTCTTTTAAATAGCATATTTCTTTAGATTTAATTATAAAATGCTATTTTTGTGTAGTTAATTTTATCATAATATCCAAATGAAAAGCTATATTTTTTTATTACTTTTTTTTATATGTATTTCTTTTAAAGCCCAGCAAATCATTATTAAAGTAGATTCAGCTACCGGGGGAAAGCTGATTATTAATGCTGATGAAGAAATATTGAAAATGGTTAGTGAAGATGAATTATGCAAAAAATTTGGAGACACCACGCGAGAATCTAAACCTATTTCTTCCACCGATAAAAAACCGGTGAATAGGCCTGTTTCTCCTGAAAACATTTGTGGCAGACGTAACGATATACCCGGTTTTATGATCAAAGTTGGAGAAGCTAAAACAGAGAAGGAAATTAATACGTTGACTACAGAATTTAGAAAGTTATTCCCTGAGTTACGGGTTGAAAAAAGTTATTTACGTCCTGATTGGAGACTTTTGGCCGGAGATTATTTTAAGAGAGAATCAGCAAAATCTGATTTAAAAAGAATTAAAAGGAATTTTCCTTCCGCCTTATTAGTTAATTGGAGAATTTATTGTAACCGAGCAAAATAATTTTTTTTAATAAAAAATATAAAACAAAAAGGGCTTATTATTAAGCCCTTTTGCATTTTAAATTATATTTCTTTTCCTTCTTGATCGTAATATTCAAAGAGGAAATCATTATAAGGAAATCGTTGGGTATGGATATCTTTAACTTGATTATAAATAATTTTCTTCAATTCTTCATAATTTTCTTTAGTTAAAGCAGAAATAAAAACACTAGGATATTTGGATTTAGCCATCCATGTTTTTTTCCAATCGTCTAACGAATAATTTCTTTTGGTAACCGGTGTTAGATCATCTTCATCTTTTCTTTCATAAGAAAAATTATCAATTTTATTAAATACCATTATTGTTGGTTTATCTGCAGAACCTATTTCAGCCAATATGGTATTAACGGAATTAATATGATCTTCAAAGCTGGGATGAGAAATATCAACCACATGGATCAAGAGATCAGCCTCTCTCACTTCATCTAACGTTGATTTAAACGACTCTACCAGCTGAGTAGGTAATTTTCTTATAAAGCCGACTGTATCAGTTAGTAAAAAAGGAAGATTACCTATTACAACTTTTCTTACAGTTGTGTCTAGTGTTGCAAATAATTTATTTTCGGCAAAAACTTCAGATTTACTCAACACATTCATTAAGGTAGATTTTCCTACATTAGTATATCCAACCAAAGCTACTCTAACTAATTTTCCTCGATTGTTTCGTTGAGTTGACATTTGCTTATCAATCGATTTTAATTTTTCTTTAAGCAAGGATATTCTGTCTCTGATAATACGTCGGTCGGTTTCAATTTCAGTTTCTCCAGGTCCTCTCAATCCAATACCTCCTTTTTGACGTTCCAGGTGAGTCCACATACGAGTTAAGCGAGGAAGAAGATATTCATATTGAGCAAGTTCCACTTGTGTTCTGGCATAGGATGTTTCTGCTCGTTGAGCAAAAATATCTAATATAAGATTCGTACGGTCAATAATTTTCCTGTCTAATTCTTTTTCTATATTTTTAAGTTGAGAAGGAGTCAGTTCATCATCGAAAATAATTGTATCGACTTCATGTTCTTTAGCATAACTATTAATTTCTTCCAACTTTCCTTTTCCTACAAACGTTCTTGAATGTGGCTGATCCAGCTTTTGCGTAAATCTTTTATAAACTACAGCTCCGGCTGTATTTGCCAAAAACTCCAATTCATCCATGTATTCATTTAACTTTTCTTCATCTTGGTTTTGAGTAATCAATCCGATTAGAATAGCTTTTTCATATAATGCTTCTTTTTTTTCTAACATATAAAATTAATCTGCTTTAAACTCGATTTATTTATCAAATGTATTGTTTTTTAATAATGTGTAATACTATTAAATTTTATAAGGTATGTGTAATTACTGCATAATGTGATTTAACATAACAGATATCTTTCAATAATTATACAATTTTTTTAATTCTGTGTTTTTACTGAATAGTACAATGGGTCCTAAGAGAAATTTTTTCTAATTAGTAATTAAATATAAAAGTAAATCGAAAAAAAACATGTTTGCAATCAACTAATGATTAACAGGATGAAATGAGCAAGTAAGAGTATGATCATTAACCACTCCAACTGCCTGTAAAAATGCATAAATAATAGTTGTACCCACAAATTTAAATCCACGCTTTTTTAAATCTTTCGAAATACTATCGGAAAGTTGAGTTGAAGCGGGAACTTGTTTAATGGTCTCCCAGTGGTTGCAAATAGGTGTGTGGTTGACAAAGTTCCATAAATAATTGCTAAAACTTCCGAATTCATTTTGCACGTCCATATATTTTTGTGCATTGATTATGGCAGCTTTAATTTTCAATTTATTTCTAATAACACCTTCATTGAGAAGTAAACGATCCATTTTTTCCTGAGTATATTGTGAAATTTTTTTATAATCAAAATGGTCAAAAGCTTCACGAATACTCTCTCTTTTTTTTAATACCGTAATCCAACTAAGACCGGCTTGAAATCCTTCAAGTAAAAGAAATTCAAATAGTAATCGGTCATCATATACCGGTTTGCCCCATTCCTCATCATGATATTTTTTGTATATGTCATCAGATCCTACCCATTCGCATCGAATTATTTCTCTTTCCATACTAATTTATATTAATGTAAGATGCAAATATAGATATTTATATAGGTATCTGATAATTATCGATTGCTGACTTTTGCATTTTGTTTTTTCTCTTCTTCCAATAGTTGCTCAATGGTTTTTCTAGGCTCGTTTTTATTATAGGGAAAGACATCCGGAAATATATCTTGCCATTTTTTTAATCTTTCGTCATCTCTCCATTCAAAGTCAGGTAAATATCTGTTTTGCTTGGGAAGCTTACTTTCAGGGTATAATTTTGATTCTGCACTGAGCTGACAAGAAACAATATCCATTTTGCGTTCAACAAACTCACCTTGTAAAATTCCACATACAGATATGCTGATTCCCGTCCGTTGTTTACCTTTCGTTTTAGATTCTTCTTCTACATAAGTGATGGATTCGGCATTACCTTTTAAATCTACTAAATGAAGCTCTTCATTTTGAAAATAGGCATGAAGCATTCTTCCTTTTGCTTGATTGAATTCCAATTTAGGACTTAATGAATCTACTTTGCTAATTACAAAAGCATGAGATCTGCCATAAATGGAATCAATGGCTTGACTGGAACTATTTAAATGCGCAGAAAGAGTGTCTGCGGTTAATTGTCTTCCTCCTGTTGACCAAAATATGGGTTTTTTATAAAAATCAATTCTTCCAATGGTTTCTTGATACACCAGAGAATCACTTTTTCCGGAAACATTCGATTTGAATAGCCTTCCGTTATGGTACCCCCGAATGGTAGTTTTTTTATCTTTTCCTTGAATGGCAATCAAGGTATCGGAATGAATGTATAAAGAATCTTTAGTAAATGCTTTTACCATATAAGGCCTTCCTGTAATCATTGCAGAATCCTTAAATTGATATACTTCAGCATATTCACCGATTAAAAATCTTTTTTCTTTAGGTTCTTCCAGTTTAACGTTTTTAATTCCTCTACCAAAACCTTTTATTTCATCAAAAAATAAATCATTGCCGGATAATATTTTCCCTTGGTAATAAACCTTTCCGTCATTTTTTAAATCGGATTGTTTGGTTTTGGTATTGTAAGAACCTGTACTTCCCGTTACGTAAACCGTAGGATCTTTTTTATTGGTTATGCGAGTAAATTTAGTAAATGTTGCAATTTCATTTTTAGCATCATATTTAATATCAGACCCTTCTAATATATATTCCGGAGATTCTAACGTAGAATTATCCCCTAATTCAATTCGGTTGTCTTTAACAAAATATTTTCCAACTTTTGTATGAGTTATATTTTCGCCTTTATAAACTGTTCCCCAATTGTCAAAATAGGCAACATCCCGATTGGCATCATAGATCATTTCCTCGGTTTCAACCGTTTGATCGGGGGTAACTAATTTTACGTTATGATAGGCGATGGCATTTCTGGTTATTCCATTATAAGTCAATTTTTTACAATTCAAGGTAGATTGTTTATCCCTAAAAAAAACATTTCCTCTTGCTTCAATAAAATTTTTATCGCTAAAATAAATGATTGAATCTGCTTCTAAATGAGAAGTTTCGTGTTCTGCTATGACATGTCCTGAATAAACAATATTTCCGTTAAATACATGTTCATTCACTTCTTCCATGTCGGCATTGATAAGATTTATGGGTTTGGGATTATCCTTTTTGGAAGGAGCCGGAGGGGTAACTTGAGAAAATAAAAATACACCTGTGAATATAAAGAAAATAAAAAATATAATTTTTAAATTCATTTACTTGCTTTTCTTTTTTGCGTAAAAATATAAAGAATGACTTTCGATTTCAATATTAAATATTTTTTCTAAAGAATCTTTAATTGTTTGAAGTCTAGGATCACAAAATTCAATAACTTCTCCCGAATCCATCATTAAGATATGATCATGTTGCTTAGCAAAATATGATTTTTCATATAAAGCTTGAAGTCCTTCTCCAAATTGATGTTTTCGGACTAACTTGGCATCTAAAAGAATTTCAATGGTATTATAAATAGTGGCTCTACTCACTCTATAATTTTTTTCTTTCATTCTCATATACAGCCAATCGATATTGAAATGTTCATCCGTTGAATAGATCTCCTCAACGATAGCAAATCTTTCAGGAGTTTTTCTATGTCCTCGATCTTCTAAATATTTTATAAAAACATCTTTAACAATTTCAAAATTTTTATTTGCAGTATCTGTACTCATGTTATAGAATAGGTAATATGCAAATTTAGCAAATTAATTACCTTAATCATACTTTCTTATAACATAATTTAGAATGATTTCCTAAACAAAATAAATATTTTTTTTATGGAATAATTTATTTATTCAAAAAAAAATATAAATAAATCCTTTTGTTTGTCTAAAATATTTAAAAAAAAATAAATTTTAGTACAGTTTTTGTTTAATAAAGAATAATATTAAATACTTAAATTTTTATAACTGTTTTATAAATATGCAACTAGTTCTAACAAATAATATAAAAAAGCAATTATTTATTTTTTTTAATGCTATTAATTTACTTTTGTTTAGTTGTCAGACCAATCAATCACAAGAAAAGAAAACGGATATAATGAGAAAAAAATTAGAGAAAATTACATTAGGAGGAGGATGTTTTTGGTGTTTAAGTCCTTGTTTTGAAATGTTAAACGGTATTACTAAGGTAACGGCAGGATATTCCGGAGGAAAAAAAGAAAATGCTAATTATAAAGATGTTTGTACGGGCACTACGGGACATGCGGAAGTAATTGAAATTGAATACGATCCTGAAGAAATTTCTTTTTCAGAAATATTAGATGTTTTTTGGTTTTTACATGATCCGACTCAATTAAACAGACAAGGAAATGATATTGGCACTCAATATAGATCTGTTATCTTTTATAGAAACGAAGAACAAAAAATTCTTGCTCAAGAATCTTTAAAAAAATCAGAATCTTCTGACTTATGGAAAGGTAAATATGTGACAGAAATAGTACCTTTTAAAGAATTTTATCCGGCTGAAGATTATCACCAAAGATATTACGAACAAAATCCAAATCAACCTTATTGCAGCTATACCATTGCACCTAAAATCCAAAAATTTAAAGCGCGATTTAATTATAAATTGAAAGCAGAATATCAAAAAAGAAATGTGGATAAAAATCAAGCGTAAGAAATTCACAATGTAAAAAAAATGTAGTTAGAATTAATTTAAATTATTTTAATTATAGAAAAAAATATTTATAATTTTAATAAAAATAAATCTAAAATATCTATATCAATTTAATTTATTTTTATAAATAATTAGTCTTTTTATAAAAAATTACGTGTTATTTTATCATGTATTATTTTGATTATATACTTTTTTTAAAAAAAATTAAATTATTTTTTTAGAAAAAAAATTATATATTTGCTTGGCAAAAAACAATATGTCGCTTAGTTCTAAAATTGTAGAAGAAGCTATCACATTTGATGATGTTTTGCTTATTCCTTCTTATTCAGAGATTTTACCTTCTCAAGTAAATTTAAAAACCCAGTTAACTAAAAGAATTCAATTAAACATTCCAATAGTTTCAGCAGCTATGGACACTGTAACTGAATCAGTTTTAGCCATTGCTTTGGCCAGAGAAGGAGGTCTTGGATTTATTCACAAAAATATGCCGATAGATCAACAGGCTGTTGAAGTTAACAAAGTAAAGAGGTCAGAAAACGGCATGATCTCCAATCCCATTACCTTAAGTCGAAACCATACCTTACAGGATGCGCTTATGCTAATGAGAGAATATAAAATATCCGGTTTGCCTGTAATAGAAGAAGATGATACCTTAGTCGGAATAATTACCAATAGAGATATTAAATATCAATCGGATTTAAATCAGAAAGTAGAAGATGTCATGTCCAAAGAACATATTATCACTTCTTCAAAAAATACTTCTTTGGAACAAGCCAAGCAAATATTATTAAATAATAGGATAGAAAAGCTTCCTATTATAGATGATCACAACAAATTAATAGGGTTGATTACCATAAAAGATATTGATAATTTGTTGGAATATCCCAATTCATGTAAAGATTCTGAAGGAAGACTTAGAGTGGGAGCTGGTGTAGGAGTAGGAGATGATACCTTAGAAAGAGTCGAAGCATTAGTAAAAGCGGGAGTGGACATAATTGCGGTAGATTCCGCTCATGGACATTCAATCAATGTATTAAATAAAATCAGAGAAATCAGAGCTTCTTTTCCCGATTTAGATATTGTTGGTGGAAATATAGTTACCGCACAAGCGGCAAAAGATTTAATAGAAGCTGGAGCCAATTCATTAAAAGTGGGTGTAGGTCCCGGATCTATATGTACCACAAGAGTAGTAGCGGGAGTGGGAGTGCCACAATTATCTGCCATATATAATGTCTATGAATATGCAAATCAGCATCATATACCGGTAATTGCAGATGGAGGAATTAAACTTTCGGGAGATATAGTTAAAGCTATATCCAGCGGTGCATCCTGTGTCATGCTGGGATCTTTATTTGCCGGAACCGATGAAGCGCCCGGAGATGAAATTATTTTTCAAGGAAGAAAGTTCAAAAGTTATCAAGGTATGGGTTCAATTTCTGCCATGAAAAGAGGAAGCAAAGATCGTTACTTCCAATCGGGAACAAAAAAATTAGTACCGGAAGGAATTGAAGGGAGAGTTCCTTATAAAGGAAAGTTATCCGATGTGGTTTATCAATTATGTGGAGGAATTCGTGCAGGTATGGGATATTGCGGTACAGAAGATATAGTAAAATTGCAAAAAGAAAGTAAAATGGTTAAAATTTCTTCAGCAGGACTAAAAGAAAGTCATCCTCACGATGTTATAATTACTCAAGAAGCACCAAATTATTCTAATTAAAAAAAATATAATATTTTGTTAAAATTTTGGCATAGGTTTTGTCGTTTACTATGGTGTATAAAAATAATATAATAATTATGAAAAAAGTACTTTTATTGTTTACTATTTTTTTAGGTAGTATAGCAATATCAAATGCACAGATTGTAACTACACCACAAACTTCGGCTAACGTAGGTTCTACACCAATTCAAAAAGGAAGCTGGTTGACCGGAGCAGGTATTACAAATCTCGGCTATGATTTCGAAAACAAAGGATTTTCATTTAATTTAACTCCTAGAGTTGGGTATTTTCTTTCTCATGGAATAGCCGTTGGTGCAGCTATAGATTTCGGGGCAGTATTTCAAGACGATGAAAAACCTATTTGGAACTATGGGGTTATGCCTTTTGTAAGGTATTACTTCCCTGAAGGTGCTAAAGAAACCGGAAGATTTTTTGCTGAAGGTGATGTTGGATTCAAAGGAGCAGCAGTTAACGGAAGCTCAGACAGTGGATTTGCCTTTGGTGTAAATGTGGGTTACGCTCATTTTATTACCCGTTCTGTAGCGTTAGAAGGTACAATCGGATATAACTATGCAGCTGCAATTCAAAATATTAACAACGGAAACAAACAAAGTGGTTTAGGTTTTGGTTTAGGATTTCAAATTTATATTCCACAATCCAAATAATTTAGCTGCTGTTAAAAAAAATTAAAACTCCTAGAAAATAGGAGTTTTTTTTATGAAACAAAGTCAGTTGCCACCGGTTTAATGAATTAAATATTACTAGTTTATTTTATACTATATTTAATTACAAAAGAAATAAACTAACAATATATTATCGTTTTATTGAAAGTAAATGGAATATTAACATTATTATAGCGAAAAAACTACCTACACTAATCACACCGGTCCAATTATAAATTTCAAAAGCATAGGCGGAAATAAAGGTTCCCAGTGATCCACCGATAAAATAACTGGTCATATAAATAGTATTAACACGATTACCTGCTTCCGGGTGATTTGAAAAAATAATAGATTGATTAGTAATTTGGGTAGATTGCACCCCAATATCAATTAATATAATCCCAATAGTTAAACCCAAATAAGAATAACCTCCATAGTAGAATATAATCCATGAAAGTAAAATTAATAATGCAGTAAAAACAAGTATTGTATTTTTATTGAATTTAGATATAACTTTTCCCATGAGGGCAGCAGCCAGAGCTCCAAATGCACCTACTAAGCCAAATTTTCCGGCTATATTACTTGCTGTTCCGTCGCTTAAATGAAAATTTTCTTCAAGATGAAAAACCAAAGGAGTCCAAAAAGCACTTAAAGAAGCAAAACTAAGTCCTCCTCGTAAAGCGGCAGAGCGTAATGATGAATCTGTTTTAAAAAGCTCAACGAGTGAAAGCATTAACTTTTTATAATTTCCTTTAAAATTCGGGTAGATTTCCGGTAAATTAAAATATATCAAAAGATACACAACCCCCATTAATATAGCTGCGATATAAAACATTTCTCTCCATCCTAAAATATCGCCGATATATCCACTTAAAACCCTCGATCCCAATATACCGATGAGTAATCCGCTCATCACAAATCCAACGGCTTTAGGTTTATCTTCCGGAGCTGCCAAAGTTGCAGCCATGGGTATAAACAATTGAGGAATTACAGAAGTAAAGCCTATTATAAAACTTATGGGAAATAATAATTCTATGGAAGGACTGACAGCCATAGCTAATAAACTACCAATAATGAATATAAAATCAATAAGAATAATTTTTTTTCTACGAAACATGTCACCTAAGGGAATCAGAAAAAATAGTCCACAGGCATAGCCGATTTGCGTGAACATGGTTATACCGCTTATTTTTGATTCACTGACATTAAAATCTTTGGCCATTAAACCCAATAGTGGTTGGTTATAATAGTTATTTGCTACTACTAGTCCTGAACTAATAGCCATCAGCCAAAGTATTTTAGGAGTAAGTTTTGGTTGAGAAAGGTCCATTGGTTATTAATAGTGTTTAATTCATAAAAATATTAAATTAATTTTAAGTATATGAAATTTTTTATGAATGAATTATAAATACGATAATAATTGAAACTTTAATTTTAATATTTTAATGAATTTTAAAGAAATTTAAGAAGATTTAAAAGGAAACGTTTTTAGTTAGCAGATCTTAATTATATTTAGGGGTATTCATTTATTGTCACATTATGAAACTAGCTACCAATAAAGAAATTTGAAATGTGTACGAATATAGTTATTTTTGTACATTCAATACTAAATTATGGGCAAGGATAAACTTCGTAAATTTGCTGAAAACAAGACTTTTAATAATGTAATACAGCCTACGAGAGATGAAATACTTTCTAATTTTCATTATAAAGGTAAATGGAAAGAAGAATTTTTTAAAAATGATAATCCCATAATCATTGAATTGGGTTGTGGAAAGGGCGAATATTCCGTTGGTTTAGCGCAACATTTTCCTGATAAAAACTTTTTAGGAATAGATATTAAAGGAGCACGTTTTTGGAGAGGAGCAAAAACAGCCATAGAACAACAAATAAAAAATGTTGGTTTTTTGCGCACTCAAATTGAATTAATTGAACATGTATTTTCTCCCGGAGAAGTAGATGAAATATGGATAACATTTCCGGATCCACAAATTAAATATAAAAGGACAAAGCACCGATTAATAAATTCTATTTTTCTTGAAAAGTATAAAAGAATTATGAAAGAAGGAGGTAGTATCCATTTAAAAACGGATAGTGAATTTTTACATGGTTATGCCAACGGATTAATACATGGTTTGGGATATACCGTGTTATCTTCTCACCATGATATTTATGGAGCGCCGGAATACGAATTACCTTCTTACGTAAGAGAAATAAAAACTTTTTATGAGAATATGTTTTTAAAAGAAGGTAAACCTATCACCTATTTGAATTTTAAAATATAACTATAAACGGAATTTCATGCTATATGATTAACCTATTATAAATATCTTAACTAGATACTCTAAATGTAAATTATATATAATAAAAAAAGGATTGTTATTCAATCCTTTTTTATGTTATTATAATATTATTGTATAAATATTTTAATCACAAAGTATTATACCTTTATTATTATTAAATTCTAATAATCCGCTCTTAATAGTGAATGTTTGGTATTTGCCATCATTCTTTAATTTAGTAGCGTTGGAAGAAGAACTTACATTTTCAAGCTTAATGATTCCGGGTTCAAGAGTAGAAACAATAGAAGCATGGTTTTCCAACATTTGAAATTCACCCAATGAACCGGGAACTGTTATAGATGAAACTTCACCGTCAAAAATAACCTCTTCCGGAGTAAGTATTTGTATTTTCATCAAAATAATTATTTTTTTAGTTCAGCTAATAGTCTTTCGCCATGTTCAATAACTTCTTCGATAGTTCCTTTCAAGTTAAAGGCAGCTTCCGGATATTGATCTAATTCTCCGTTAAGAATCATATTAAACCCTTTAATGGTGTCTTTAATATCCACTAATGCACCGGGAGTTCCCGTAAACTGTTCTGCAACATGGAAAGGTTGTGAAAGGAATCTTTGTACTTTTCTAGCTCGATAAACCACTAATTTATCTTCTTCACTCAATTCTTCCATACCTAAGATGGCAATGATATCTTGTAAAGCTTTATATCTTTGAAGGATTTCCTTAACATTTTGAGCACATTCATAGTGATCATTTCCTAAAATTTCAGGAGAAAGAATTCGCGAAGTAGATTGTAGTGGATCTACGGCCGGATAGATACCCAATGAAGCAATTTTCCTGTCTAATACAGTAGTTGCATCCAAATAAGCAAATGTAGTTGCAGGGGCAGGGTCAGTTAAATCGTCTGCCGGAACATAAACTGCTTGAACAGATGTAATAGAACCGTTTTTAGTTGAGGTAATTCTTTCTTGAAGTGCACCCATTTCACTGGCTAAGGTAGGTTGATACCCTACCGCAGAAGGCATACGTCCTAATAAAGCAGAAACTTCCGATCCGGCTTGAGTAAAACGGAAAATATTATCTATGAAAAACAATACGTCCCTACCTTTTCCGGCTCCTAAACCGTCTCGATAATATTCAGCTAAGGTTAAACCGGATAGAGCCACTCTGGCACGCGCACCGGGAGGTTCATTCATTTGACCAAAAACAAAGGCAACTTTCGATGATTTTAAAGCATCAAAATCAACTTTTGAAAGGTCCCATCCGCCTTCTTCCATGGATTTCATAAATTCATCTCCATAAGAGATAATTTTAGATTCCAGCATTTCCCGTAATAGGTCATTTCCTTCACGAGTTCGTTCTCCAACACCGGCAAATACAGATAACCCACCGTGTCCTTTAGCAATATTGTTAATCAATTCTTGAATCAATACGGTTTTACCAACTCCTGCGCCTCCGAAAAGGCCAATTTTACCTCCTTTAGAATATGGCTCAATTAGATCGATAACTTTAATACCGGTATATAAAACTTCTGCAGAAGTAGAAATATCTTCAAAATTCGGAGAAGGCCTGTGTATAGGTAATTCATGGGTTTTGGGTACATCACCGATTCCATCAATAGCTTTTCCGATAACGTTGAATAAACGTCCGTTAATTTCTTCACCGATAGGAACCGTTATAGGTTTATTAGTTGCTATAACTTCCTGACCTCGATATAAGCCATCGGTAGCATCCATAGCGATACATCTAACTGTATCTTGACCTATATGTTGCTCAACTTCCAGTACTAGATTGGGTTCGTCGTTATCTTTAATAACTTCTAAAGCATCATATATATTGGGAAGTTGTTCTACGTCATCAAAAACAACGTCTATAACCGGACCTATTACCTGAGATATTTTACCTTTATTTTCCGTTACCATATAATTTAAAATTCAAATAATTACATTTCCTTTGTGGAATTACAAATATACTATTTTAAAGCTTATAGGCGTTGAAAAAAAACCAAAAAAATATCATATTTTTGCAGACAATTTGTTTTCATTACCGGTGAATATTTATACTAAAAATTTTAAAGTAGCTAAAGAAAATAAAATTATACTAACTTTAGGTATGTTCGATGGAGTGCATTTGGGCCATCAGTTTGTTTTAAACTATTTGCATGATATTGCAAATAAAGAGGGAGCTGAAACAGCAGTTATGACATTCAATCCACACCCCCGATTCGTTTTACAACCCACAACTGAACTTAAGCTTTTAACTACTTTAAATGAAAAAATACAACTTTTGGAAAAATTTAATGTGCAGCATTTATTTGTACAAGAATTTACGAAAGAGTTTAGCCGGTTAAGTGCCTTAGAATTTGTTAGAGATCTATTAGTATCCCAGTTACACATACATTCATTAGTTATTGGTTATGATCATCAATTTGGAAATAATCGGGATGGAAATTACGAACGTTTGCAAACATATTCCGAACAATTTGGATTTACTCTTCACAAACTTCCTTCAGTAAGTGGATATACTTCCGTAATCAGTTCGACTAAAATTAGAAATAAAATTAGCGAAGGTAAAATAGGTAAAGCAAACAAGTATTTAGGATATAATTTTTTTATGAAGGGCAAAGTGGTTACTGGTGATAAGATAGGAAGAACCATCGGTTTTCCTACTGCAAATATTGAAATTGATCCACACAAGATATGCCCAAAAAATGGGGTATATTATGTCAAAGTTAAGATTAAAGATGAATTTTTTTACGGGATGATGAATATAGGAATGCGTCCTACCATACAAGGTTTACAAAAACAAATTGAAGTTCATATACTTGAATTTGATAGGGATTTATATGGAAAAGAAATTGAAATTTATTTCTATGATAGAGCACGTGATGAGATCAAATTTTCTTCATTAGATGATCTTAAGGCTAGATTGACTTTGGATAAAAAAAATACACAAAACTATTTTAAAGATTTATATAATTAATTTTTCAAAATAAGTGTATCCGACTAAATTTTATAAGATAATCATTTCGATAAAGGTTTAACGTCGATTAAAGTAAGGGTTACTAAGAGGGGAACATTAGATCCAATTTTATTTTCATCACCATATAAACCATAGGCAGAGAAGGAGGGGAGGACTATTTCAGCTACATCTCCTTTTTCCATCATGTACAATGCTGACTCAATTCCTCTTATCTCTTTAAATTTTCCTAAAACTCCCTGCTTTTCACCAAACTCATCAAAAGAATAAATTACATCTCCTGAAAGTGTTTTTATTTCAGCAGAATATTTAATCCAGCTATTATTTTTAGGTTGTGAAGATTTTTTATGTGAAATAAATCGAATCCAAATACCCGAAGAAGTAGGAACAAATTTTAAATGTAAAGAATCCTCTCGTTTACTAATCCAGTTTTGCAAGAAATCCCTTTCCTTATCTTCTCTAGCTTTAGAGTTTTCTAATAATTTTTTGCCGTATGCAGATTTTGAATTAGTAACCGGAAGGAAAATTTCTTTTTTCTGACACGAGAATAAAATGCCTATACAAAATGAGTATATAATTGCAATGTTAAGAAATTTCATGGATTTCGTTTTCAATTATATTTTTAAATCTTGAAATAGAATCTTTTAAAGAAAGATCACTTCTGCCACCGGCAGCATTAATATGTCCACCGCCATTAAAATAGCTTCGAGAAAACGCGTTAACGTCAAAATTACCTTTGGAACGGAAAGAAATCTTAACAAAATCATTTTGCAGATCTTCCATAAAAAATGCAACAAACTTAATGCCTACAATGGAAAGTCCGTAATTAACAAATCCTTCCGTATCTCCTTTTTGATAACCCAATTCTAACAATTGATTTCTGGTCACATACAATATTGCAGTATTTTTATTAGAAATAAGTTCAATGGATTCTAAAACACAGCCTAAAAGTTTTAGTCGTTCCGGTGTATTACAATCAAAAATATTGGAAGCTATAAGATCCGGTTTTGCACCTTTTTCCAAAAATACGGATATAATTTTATGAGTTTCAGCGGTGGTATTTCTAAACCGAAAACTTCCGGTATCAGTTAAAATTCCGGTATATAGACAAGTTGCTATTTTTTCATCGATTTTCGATACTTCACCTAAGGCATCAATAAATTTATAAATCATTTGGCAAGTAGCCGGTTGAGAAGTATCTGAATATATATAATCAAAATTATCCGGGTTTTGATGATGATCAATCAAGACTTTAATGGCTCTTGATTCATTTAATTTTGTTTCCAATTGATTAATCCTTGAAGAAGTATTGAAATCAAGACAGAAAATTAAATCTGCATTTCTAAAAGCTATTTCAACGAATTTTACCCGATATTCACCTATAATAATATTTTTGGCTTCCGGCAACCATTTTAAAAATTTAGGAAATTCATTCGGTACAATTATCGTGGATTTTACTCCAAGGGTATGTAAAAAATGATATAATCCTAAAGAAGAACCAATGGCATCACCATCCGGATTCTGATGAGCCAAAATGAGTATATTTTTTTTTGTTTTTATTAATTGTTTTAATTCATTGAGTTTTTCAGGTGTAAACATCGTACTGTATAATTTTGGTAAATGTAAAAAAAATCACTCTTTTATACAGAGTGATTCTTACTATAGATTAGATATTTTAGTTGAAATTTTAATAATTGTCGTAAGCATTGGTTGCATCACCACCAAAATCCCACGTCAATCCAAATCGTAATGTATTGTCTAAAGCATTATTAACACTTGAAGTTGTAATCAGATAAGAAAAATCAATACCGAACGATTGATATTTAAGACCTGCTCCCAGTGTTACATATTGTCTTCCTCCTTTGTCAGGATTTTCGTAGAAATAACCGGTACGAAAAGCAAATGCGTTATTGAAAGTATATTCACCAGCAATACTGTACGTAATTTCTTTGCCCACATCTTTATTACTAAATGATTTAAACATTCCGGAAATAAAACTTTTATCGGGAACTTGATATGTTATGCTACCGTCGGGATTTTTAACTTCTTCGGGTGCAGGAACAAGTAATTTTGTAGCTTCAAAAGTCAATCCCAATTTATTATCGTCATCGAAATATAGGTCATAACCCACACCTAATCTTAAATTAGTAGGCAAATAGCTGGAATTTTCTTTGCTGTCAGAGTAATCTAATTTAGGTCCCATATTAAATAATCCCCAACCAGCTCTCCATCTTCCTTCATAATTGCCGAAAGAACTGCTTTTTTCAGATTGGAAATATCCTGTTACATCAACTGCAAATGTATTGGCAGCCTTTGTTTGGGCAGATGAATTATCAACATTGTTAAATAAATCGGAACGAACGTACCTTGCGGTAACCGCCATGGAATATACATCCGCTAATTTAAGTCCATAAGACACATCTAGTGCAAATTCATTAGGTTTAGAAATACCTTTTTCAACAATATTATTTCCCAATAATTCGTTAAGTTGGATTTCACCCATGTTGAAATAATAAATACTTGCGGCTAATGTGCTTCTTTCTTCTTCACCGAGGAATGTATAAAAAGTTCCGTTTAATAAAAATACATCGCTAGTTAGTTTATTCATATAGGGAGTATATGAAAGACCTACTCCGGAATAACTAGTTCCAAAAACATATTTTGAAGGGTTCCAAAATTGGGAGAACCCATCGGGTGACGTTGCCACCCCTTGATCACCTAAACCGCCAGAACGAGCATCCGGTGATATTCTTAAAAAGGGTGCTCCGGTGACTATGGCGTAATTTCTATTCTGAGCCTTAAAGGCGCTAAATAATAACAACGTCAGAATTAAAATTCTTTTTTTCATGAACTATTTGAGTTAAAATGATATAAATTTTTTTATTATAGCGTTTTTCTAATGCAAAAATAAATTTTATTTTAATATTACCAATTTTTCCACTTGAGAAACTGAACCCTTACAAAATTCAGATGTTCCTTTTATTTTTACACGATAAATATACACACCTTTTCCGATTTTATCTCCAAAATCATCCAATCCGTCCCATTCAATTCCGAATTTGTCGGTTCTGTATCCTTCGTTAAATGGCTGAGAAGTAACTGTTTTGTTAATAGTTTTAACTAATTTTCCGGATACGGTAAAAATTTGGACTTGAACATCAAGAATATCGGGACAATTATGTTCAAAATGAAAAAATGTTTTAGTTGTAAATGGATTAGGCCAGTTTAATAATTTTTTTATTATTAATCCCTGATCACCGTTATCAACAACTAAAAAATCTAAGGTAGCAGAAGATGAATTATTATTAATATCCCAAACTTTGAATTTAATTGAATGATTTCCTGTTTCAAGATTATCTAATCGATACCAAACTTTTCCTTTTTGATAATCTTTTAAATTCGGATTTAGACAAGGAGAAGATTCTCCCCCGGTATAAAAATCATTTAGAATAATGGTACCATTTACATTATTATTTAACACGCCCGTGATATCATGTCCAATTCCTAAACCGGTTGAATTAATACCGGTACTATCCGTAACACAGGCTAAAAGATACGGTGAGCGATCAGTTATTCCTCCATTGGCAAAATTTAGATTATTCATGTATAAACCTATTTTTGGGCCTTCCGAATCATTTATTCCATTGGGATTTATATCTCCAATTTTTAAATCATTTTTAAAATATAGGGCGTCAATTTCAGAATTATCGGCATATAAAAGTAATTTGCCATCACCGATATCATAATTAATATCTTTAGGAACGTAAAATTCTATTTTAAAATTTCCATCTTTTACTTGTGAACCTCCTTTATATATGGCATTAACCTGTTCTTTATATTCAAGAGGTGGTTTAAGTGAATTATAATTAAAATTATTTAGAGTTTTTTTATCCACAGGTTTATCATATAAAACAGTTTGGATATTTCCCGAAAAAGAGGGATCAACATCTCCATTTTCATTTAGTACTTGGCCTTCAATGGTAATGAAATCAAGGGCTTTTATAACACCCGAGAAATGGTCTGCATCCAATCCGTTTATTTTAGTGACCTTAATTTTACGTTTTGGGTATACCAATGATTGTGCGGGATCTCCGAACAAATTTATTTTTCGACTTTCTCCACTTAAGATTTCTTTTTTGGAAAGTCGAAGCGCTTCACCTAGAGCTATATATTGATTACTTTCAGTTTTTTTTGTGAATATGTTTTTCATGATTATAGGATTCATATTCAACCCATAATAGATTGATAGCGCCCTATTGGTTGTAATCATGGAATTTGCTCCACCATTTTTTTTGAGATATAATAAATCCCCTAAAGAATTTAAAGAAGGATTGTCCCATACGGAAACATCGCATGAGATAGTAATAAATAAAGGCAGTCGAGAAAAATCTCTGTTAAAATTAGACAAGCTGTTTACATCTTCTTTTGAAAATAGCCTATATTGAGAAAGAGATAATGTCCCGCCATGTCCAAAATAATTTATTACTAAATTACCATTGTTAAAAGCGGCTTTTATAGCTTCATTTACCTGTGGAAATCTGGCTCCACCTGTAGTGTAATCTGCATTATAAGAATCTATATATAATTTTTTAAGTGTATATTCTTTTAAAGATTTATCAAAAATATTTTGAGCAATAGTTTCTTCAATTTTTTTATGGAAATTGTTATCACTGTCAATGTCTACAATAACAGTGGCGTTTAATCTCCAATTTCCAAAAGGAGTACCTTGAGGAGCTTGTCCATTATCGTATTTTACACTTTTATCTACACACGCTGTTGCTTCGGATAGATTTTTTGCAATCATTCTTCCCACTGCTATATCTAATTGAGTAGCTGAAATATTGGCATCTTCTCCTATTAAATTAGCTTCATCATCATCCAATATCGTTATAAAATCATCTGTTGCATAAGAGTAATTAAGACCGGTGCTATTATAACTTTGATAGGTAGGAATTAAGTTATGTCCGGTTCCGGTTTTATTTTTATAATCATACGAGGCAGAGCCCAGTAGAAGCACATATTTTAATTTTCCATTGTCTTTCTTATATAAATAACGTAAAAAATCCCTTATTGCGATTAAATCTTGTCCCCCGGAGCTAAATTCATTATAAATTTGATTTACTGTAACTACTTCTACTTTTAATCGATTTTTAGATTGATGTAAATTTTTAATGCGATTTGCCTGAGAAACAAATTCAGGAACAGTTATGACAATATAATCTACATCGGAGATGGAATGTAAAGCCTGATTTGAAATTTTACCAACAACTTCCGGAATGTAGGCAGCTGAGTGCTTAAAGGCAATCATTTCGTTTTTAAAATTAGTTGATAATAGTTGATAGGAATACGTAAAAGCATTTGCTGATCGTTCCAGTTTTTTTGCGTTGACTACATCTGAAACATCCCAAACTTCGAAATCTTCAGAAGGAACAAAAGTAAATCCATATATTTTTCCATCTTCAATGGGATCAAATGTTCTGAAATTCATTTGACTACCATTAAATTTAAGCTTTTGCTTATATAAGACTTCAAAATAATCGGGATAAAATTCAGCCGAGGGATTGGCCGAATTATCAAATCCTAATGTAAATTTTAATTGATTATTAGTTGGAGTAATAGTTTGTGTTTGGCTTCCAATTGCAAAATCAATTTCATTAGGGGATGGCCTTAAAATCGATGAATATACCGGATTATCATTATACGACACATTTATTTTTCCATTAATACCGTTTCTTGATACCCAAGCATATTTCCAAGTTATGCTTGAACCCGGAACTAAGTCATGAACCGGAAATAGGATTTCTTTATAATTTTTCAAACCCAAATTTTCGTCCACCCATATTTTACCTAATTGATTTAAATTTAGTCTATCTTCTTCAAAGAATTGATGATCATCGTACTCTACATATACATTAGCGTTTGGTGTTTTGTAAGGATTGGATTGAATTCTTTTTCCCGAAGTTTGATTGACGTTAATAAAATAATATGCATAATCTTCATATATATTTTTTTTATGTCTAACCTTTGAATTTCTTATCCAATAGTCCGGTCCTTGCCCATAAAATAATATATAATCATCTGAATCAAAAATTCCATCATTTTCTCCTCGGACAAAAATGGCATTTTCTTTTAGGTTATCGTATCTGAACGATGAGGTTGGTTCCGGAAGCATTTTTCCTCCATTACCAAATATTCGTATAGTTTTGGGATCTAAAGAATTACAATTTATTCCTAAAGATTGTAATAAATTACGATCAATTTTATAAATTCCTGTTTTAGCTATTTTAATTTTATACCATGATCCGTTTTTTAGAACACTCTCAATATTCAAAAAGGAATCTGTAGATGAAAAATTTTTACTATACAAATTTTTTTTCTCAATGGTAAAACGTACCAGTTTAAAAATGGTATTGCCTGTTTTCTTTAATGTTTTAATGGTTACGGATATAAATTTTTGATCTCGTGACTTAGTAATTGACGCGCTAAAAATATCATTATCAGGAATGAAGTCCAAAGGCGTATCGCCAAGTTGCGATTTTTCAATAGGTTGCCATTGTAAATTGGTTAGATATACATCTCCATTAAAATCAGTTTTCTCGGCATAATATAAAGTAGGTATTCCTTCATCAATCGAATAGTTATCATTGGTAAAGAAAGGATATTTTTTTACTTGCTCAGTGGAATAATAAAAATTCTTTATACCGTCCCAATTAATCGTAATAGTTTGTGCCACAGGGATAAATGTGGACACTTGAATGAAAAACGCTATAAAAATGTATAAAAATCTTTTCATTTACCTCTAAATAACGAATAAGTAGAAATAATATTTTACTAAATATACAATATCTACAAATAAGTTAACGTTATTTGAGGTTATGTAATATAAAGTAGAAAAAATTTTTCTTTCAGTAATATTATATTATTTTTGCATGATCTTAATTATGAAAATAAATACAATGAGAATCGGGAAATTCATATTATTATTATCCGTTGTTTCTTCAATTTCCTTAGCATTAGTTAGTTGCGGTGGTGGGAGAACTAAACCTGGCGGTGGAACTAAAAATACGAAAAGTTTGACCGGATGGAAGGCCAATGATAGAAACGGCTGGTTTTATAGTAAAAAGAAAAAGACTGAAAAAGGTTGGGTTGGAATGGTATTCGTGGAAGGAGGAGCTTTTACTATGGGATTAGTTAAAGACGATGTAATGCATGATTGGAACAATACCCCTAACCGAATGCAAGTAAGATCTTTTTTTATCGGTGAAACTGAAGTAACAAATTATGAATATCGTGAATATGTAACTTGGTTAAAGTATGTATATTCACCAACGGATGAGAATTATAAAGATATTTATTATGGAGCCCTTCCTGATACTCTTGTTTGGAAAAATAAATTGTCCAGAAACGATGTTTATTCAGAAGATTATTTCAGGGCCCCTCAATTTGATAACTACCCGGTAGTTGGAGTAAGTTGGTTACAAGCTCAAAGATATTGTGATTGGTTGACCGATAGAGCCAATGAAAGAGAATTAATGAATAAAGGTATTATCCCAAAAGATTTTTATAGTAATCCGGCCAATAATGTGGGTTCAAATTCATTTAATGTTGAAAAATATAAATACAATGATCCTGAATTGGAAGGTATTGTTAATCAAGATAAAATCGCTAAACAAAGCGGTATAACCAGCAAAAATGAAAGAATTATTGCAGTTAATAAAAGTGCTCAAGGAAATTTAGTACAAAAATTCAGATTACCTACAGAAGCTGAATGGGAATATGCTGCACTGGCTGAAGCAGATAACAGACAGTATAACATCATTGAAGGTAAAGACGTAATGATCAATAGAATGCGTGCTAAAAAAGGAAGAAATAGAGGTCAATTCCTGGATAATTTTAAATCCGGTGGACAAGGAGATTATTCCGGTAGTGGAGGTTGGGCTAATGATGGGAATGCAATTACTTCCGATGTTAGAGCATATCCATCCAACCCTTTTGGATTGTATGGTATGTATGGAAATGTTGCTGAATGGACACAAGACGTTTATAGACCGTTAATAGATACTGATTTTAATGATTTCAACTATTATAGAGGAAACGTTTATCAACAATTTATTAGTGAAGAAGGAAATCCCGGAAGATTTAAAAAAGTTGATGACGGTTCAATTCAATACGATACTTTGGCAGACGGAAGAAAATTGTATAGAAATTTATCAGGAAAGTTTGAAACAGAGATTGTAGATGATGCAAGAAACTTTAGAGACGGAGATTTACAATCTTCTTTAGAATCTGGAGATGGTCGTGTTGATTCAACCGGTACTTTTAATTACTACAATTCACCTATTAGAAACTGGACCGTAGATAAAAGTGGAAGAGTAGTTTTAGATAAGGATTCCAAACAAAGAACTTCTCAAATCAGTAATGATTTAAGGGTTATTAAAGGAGGATCTTGGAATGATACCGCTTATTGGTTAGATCCGGGACAAAGAAGATATATGCTTGAAAATGAGTCTGCCGTATGGGTTGGATTTAGGGTAGCTCAAGATCATAAAGGTAAAGAATCTTCTTCTAAAAGAACCAAAAGAGGAGCCAGCAATAGAGTTCCCAGAAAATAATGTAAAATAAATTAAATAGTATAAACAAAACAAAGAAGGCTATCCTCAAGATAGCCTTCTTTATTAATTCAATCTATATGAAGATCGGGGATAAAGTTAAACTACTGGATGAAGAAGGAATTTTTACTATAAAAAATTTTATAGGAAATAAAGCAGTTTTACTAGATTCTTATGGATTTGAAGTTACTCATTCACTAAATAACTTAATTGCCTATGATAAATATGCAAATATGTATACTGAAGCTACCGATTTTAATGCTAAAAAAGAAGATGTATCTTCTAAAAAGACCAATAATGTAAAAAAAGAAACTATACAAGAAAGAATTATTGATTTGCATATAGGAAATATTGTTGATTCTTTTAAAAACATGATGCCTCATCAAATGCTTGAAAAGCAAATTAATAAAGCTATGGAGGAAATAAAATCAGCCAAGAAAGATAAGGTTAAGAAGTTAATACTTATACATGGCAAGGGAAAAGGAGTATTAAAAAAAGAAATTTATAAAATATTAAATAGTATGGATGATATTGAATATTTTGAAGCAGATATAATTAAATATCGTTTTGGAGCCGTTGAAATAAGGTTTAAATAGTAATCATCTCCTGTGACTTCTTGCTGTTAACTATGAAAATTCTAAGAATCTTATCGAATATAATTTTAGTAATTTTACCCGTATTGTGCTTTTCACAAAGTGACAAAATACTCATATCAGCAACCTTAGACAGCCTAACTAAAAATATATCCGTAAAACAAAAGATCGTTTTTTATAATAATACGGGTATAACTTTAGATAAAATATATTTACACGCAGCAGCTAATTCCTATTCTAATACTAATACGGTATTAGGAAAACGAAAATTAGAGGATAGAAATAAAACTTTATATTTTTCAAAATATATGGATAGAGGTCGAATCAATGATTTGACCATCTTTATAAATAAACGACAACCCGTTTTTTTACTTAGAGATTTTGAATTTTACGAAGTAAATCTTTTTTCTCCTTTATTACCCAATGATAGTATATCTTTGGATTTAAATTATAATATAAAAATTCCTTCCAATAGAATTACCGGATATGGATTTTCCTCGAAAGGTACTTATGTTTTAAAAAACTTTTTTATACAGCCTCTAGATTTTATCAATTCAAAACCCAAATTGGAGCCATTTACCGATACTGAGTTTAATCCCTATAGAAAAACCAATTATACTATTAATTTTTATTATCCCGTGGGTTTATATATGGATGGAGACCTTACAAAAGTAGGAGAAAATCAATTACAGGGAACATGCGGTGATGCTGTAACTATGATCCTTACTAAAAATAAACCGATTTCTTTTATTTATACTATAAACGGATCGCAAACCGAAGTAGTTATTGGATATTCCATTAATGAAAAATTTAAAGAAATTTATTATAAAAATATTAAACGCGAATTACTATTTTTAAATGAAAAATTAGGCAAACTACCCTCAAAACTATTAATTAGCTCTAAAATTAAAAAAGATCGCAATTTTATAGGAGTTGATGACATTAAATTATTGGGTTTAAAAGAATGGAAACTTTTTCCTGATGACGTAAAAATTGATCTTAAAATGTTTCAGCAAATAGCCTATTCAGTTATCAATCAGGTAATACAAGTGGATAAAAATAAATATCATTGGATACCTAACGGTTTGCTTACCTATTATCAATTAAATTATTTAAAGAAGTATTATCCTGACACTAAATTATTAGGTAATCTTCCTAAAGAACTTAGCATAATAAAAATTAAACCGTTACAATATTTTTTCATATCTAAAGTTCCTATAACCGATCGATATAAATTAGGTTACAGATATATAGCAACTCAAAATTATGATCAGCCGATAAGTGAAGATTTTTTAGAATTGAGCAATATCAACCAGTATATAATTAGTGGATTTAAATCGGGATTAAGTTTTAATTTTCTATCCGCCTATTTGGGAGCGGATCTTTTCGAAAATTCAGTTAAAAAGCTTATAGAAGAAGGAAAAGATCGTGAAATTACTTCATCAGACTTTCAAAGGATTTTAGAAACAAACTCTCAAAAAAATTTAGCATGGTTTTTTCAAAATTATATAGTTACCAATGATCGTATTAATTTTAAGATTAAAAAATTTTATGAGGATAAGTATGAAAAAGATACTATAAAAGTACGTATCACTAATAAAACTGCTTTACCGATTCCAATATTAATCACGGGAGAAAAAAACAAGAAGATAATCAATCAGAAATGGGTGTTTTCAACCAATAAAGATTCTTTATATTCATTTAAAAATGGAGAATATGATCGTTTACTTATAAATAAAAATTACCTGTTTCCGGAAATTAACGATAATGATAATTTATTGAATACAGAGGGTATCTATAAGAACAGAAAGAAATTGCAAATGAAATTCTATGCAGACGTTGATAATCCTAATTATACACAAATTTTTTATGAACCCAATATAAACTGGAACAATTACGATAAATTTATACTAGGATTACGTTTTTATAATAGTTCTCCATTTTCAAGACCTTTTGAATATTCATTTTCTCCAACCTATTCCACAGGAACCAAAAGTTTAACGGGTTCAGGTGCCTTAAATTACAATTACGATATGGAAGAGGGCTTATTCAGAAGAATGTCTATGGGAACAGGATATACTTATTATCATTATGATAAGAATTTGAGTTATAAAAAATATTCAGGAAATGTAAATCTTATATTTAAAAAGAGGCCCAGATCAGATATTAACAGAACCATAGGAATTTCATTTAATAGTGTTGAAAGAGAAAAAGATCCGTTTAAAATTCTTGAAAAAAATGATTATTCCCATTATAATCTGCTGGATCTGTCGTATTCGCATTCAGATAAAAGAATAATCAATGAATGGTATAGTAAAACGAACTTTCAACATTCTAATATTTTCAATAAAATAAGTACAGAAATATATTTTAGACATGAATATGCGCCGAATAAAAAAATAAGTTTACGCTATTTTGGAGGATATTTTATTAACAATCATTCCAATTCTACTTACTTCGATTTCGGAGTAGATCATATTACAGATTATAGTTTCAATTACATGGATTATTTAGGAAGATCTGCAACCGGCGGATTGTTTTATCAACAATATATAATGGCTGAAGGAGGGTTTAAATCCATGTTGGATAAATCAGCCAATAAATGGATTACTTCATTAAATGGAGAAATACATTTATGGAAGCCTTTTGACTTATATGCAGATATGGGATTGTATTCGAATAAAAAGAAATCTACGTATTTTATCTACGATTCTGGAGTTAAATTGAACATAATACCTGAATTTTTAGAATTGTATTTACCCATTCAATCAACATTGGGATTTGAACCGACAAAAAATAATTATTTATCCCATATTCGATTTACCTTTAATTTTAACTTAAGCGCGGTGGTTACCCATTTTCGGCGGGGATGGTATTAGTTAAATTCTTTTGTATTTCAGAAAGAAAATTGATCAAAACATCTATTTCCTCTTTTGTATTATAATGGCTGTATGAAATGCGTAACGTCGTTGTATTTTTTAATTCTTCTTCGGTATAAAGCTGCAACATGGTTTTTGACGGTTTAGAAGCTCCGGATGCACAGGCGCTTCCTTGAGAAACGGCGATACCTTTCATATCGAGTTGAAAACCAACTAAAGTATTGGGAAAAGGAAGTAAAATACTTAAAAGTGTATAGTTACTTTTAGTAAAATCTGTTCCATGCCCATTAAACAAAACCCCTTGTATATTTTTAGACAATTGATCAATCGTATATTGTTTTAAATCTTCAATTAGCCTTCTTCTTTCCTTTAATTCTTGCATAGCATAATCAAAAGATTTACCTAAGCCAACAATCCCGTAAACATTTTCGGTTCCGGCTCGTAAATTACGCTCCTGTGTTCCTCCGGTAATAATACCTTTTAAACCGCTTGATTTTCTTATAAAAGCCATTCCTATTCCTTTAGGACCATGAAATTTATGGGCGCTGCAAGAAGCAAAATCAATGGGTGTTTTAGAGAAATCTAAAGGATAATGAGCCATGGTCTGAACAGTATCTGAATGAAATAAAGCTCCATATTTTTTACATAATTGAGCAATACAATCAATATCCGTTAAATTTCCAATCTCATTGTTGGAATGCATTAAAGAAACTAATGTTGGAATTTTATCTTCTAGTAAATCTTCTAAAAAAGCAATATCCAAATCCCCTTTTTTATTCTTCAAAGGAAGAAAAACAACTTCAATTTCAGGATGTTTTTCTTTTAGATCTCTGATGGTTTCCAAAACAGATTTATGTTCTAAAGGAGAAGATATGATCCGTTTAATAGATAAGTTTTCTATACAAGAACGTAAAATTAAATTATTAGACTCAGTACCGCAGCTTGTGAAAATGATTTCATTAGGATTTACATGCAACCATTGAGCTATATTTTTTCTGACCATTTCTATTTTTGACTTACTTTCTTGCCCAAAGCTATGTATAGCAGAAGGGTTACCAAAATCTTCTTTCATAGATTGAATCATTGATTCAATAACTCTTTCATCTATAATGGTTGAAGCGGCACTGTCTAAATATATTTTTTTCATTGGTTAATTGCTTAATTATAATTCAAAAGTTGCTCGTATTCTATTTTAAATGCTTGAAGATAATTTATTTATCGAAATAAATTACTTCATAAGATTAACATTTAAAATATTAAATAAAAACTAACATTGTAAAACTTTTATATTTTCAATATTTTCTAATAATAAATTTTATTAATCTAAAATTTCAAATTTCTTTTAAAAAATTTAATATTATGCTAATCCATAGTATTACAAAAATAAAAAATATATGTTCATAAATTTACGTAAGCCTGCGTTAAAAAGAATATTTATAAATAAGTCGAAGTAAAAAATAGAAAGTTTACTAAGAAAGCCCTAGTAAATTATCTACCAGGACTTTCAAAACTAGTATATTTTATACAAATCTATTTTTAATTTATAATTTTACCAAAAAAATGATAATATTTATTTAACAAATTATATTTTTTAAAAATAAATTACAAATCACACTTAAGACTTATTGGATATTAATATGCTTTCAGCTTTATCGTAATTAAATTCATTTTCCCTTCTGGCAACAACAATAGTAGCCGCTGCATTACCTATTAAATTAGTTAAAGCTCTTGCTTCACTCATGAATTTATCAATACCGAATATTAATGCCACAGCTTCAACCGGTACATGTCCTACTACCGGAAGGGTAGCGGCAAGAGTAATAAAACCACTTCCTGTTACCCCGGCTGCACCTTTTGAGGTTAAAAGCAATACTAAAAGAAGCGTAATTTCTTGTTGTAAATTCAAATGCATGTCTAAAGCTTGAGAAATAAAAACAGCAGCCATGGTAAGATAAATGGAAGTACCGTCGAGATTAAAAGAATAGCCGGTTGGTATAACCAAACCAACGACAGACTTAGAACATCCTATCTTCTCCATCTTGCTCATAATTCCCGGTAATGCTGATTCGGAAGATGAGGTGCCGAGCACTATTAAAAGTTCCTCTTTAATATATTTAATAAATTTGAATATGTTGACTTTATTGTAATAAAGAACTGCTCCGATAACTCCGAAAATGAAAACAATACATGTTAGATAAAAACATAAAATTAACATTCCTAAATTACTCAATGCTTTCAATCCGTAAACTCCAATGGTATATCCCATAGCACCCATGGCTCCTAAAGGTGCCAGATACATAATTATTTTTATAATAGCAAAAAGTCCATCCAGGAAAGATTGCATTACGGATAGAACCGGTTTTGAAGATTTAGGTCCGATTTTCGTCATGGCAAAACCAAAAAGAATGGCAAATACCAACACTTGAAGTAAATTATTAGAAGCAATAGAAGCAATAACATTTTCAGGAATCATATCCAAAATAAACGTAATAATTCCGTGATCTTCTTTACTTTTTTCTATATAATGGGACATAGATGAAGAATCCAATGCATAAGGATCTACATGCATGCCGTTTCCGGGTTTTAGCACATTAACGAAAACCAAGCCGATGATTAAAGCTATTGTTGTCATAATTTCAAAATAAACAATAGCTGTTAAACCAACCTTACCCACCTTTTTAGTATCTTCCATTCCTGCAATACCCAGCACAATGGTACAGAAAATCAAAGGTCCTACAATCATTTTAATTAGCTTGATAAATCCGTCTCCTAATGGTTTTAGCATTTCACCAAGTCCCGTACTGTGTTGTTTAACTCCATTAACTATAATATCTTCACTTGGGAAAAAATATCCAATAAGAATACCTATAATTATGGCAATTATTACTTGTACGTAAAGACTTTTAAGTATTTTCATATTGTTTTTATTTTATTAAGGACAGTAATATATGAATAATATATTTGAATTGTTATAAATTGTAATTTTTTTCTTTAAAAAACATTTTTTGAAACTGTAATTGTATGAAATATAGTATTTTACGTTAATTTAATTAAGAAAAAATTCATTAAAAAATCACTTATTTTTCTTAAAAAATGCGTTAAAAATGAAAAAAAAGCGTAAAAAAAAGTGCCTTAAAAATTAATTTTTTATTTATCAAATGAAAAAAATCATGTATTTTTATGAAAAATATTAGTAAGGTAATAGTTTGTAAAAACTCAAAAATACAACTTAAAATTTATGAAACTTACTATTTTAGGATATAACTCAGCGGTTCCGACTGTTCGTACCAATCCTACATCACAGTTATTAGAATGTAACAACCAATATTTTCTAATAGATTGTGGAGAAGGGACTCAAGTACAACTTAGAAAAGCAAGAGTAAAATTTACCCATATAAATACTATATTTATTTCTCATCTGCATGGCGATCATGTTTTTGGTTTGATCGGGCTTATATCTTCCTTTCATTTATTGGGAAGAACTGAACCTTTAACCATTTATGGGCCTAAAGGAATTAAAAAATTAATTGAAATTCAATTACTATTAACTGAGAGTAGTAATCATTTTGATATTAACTTTATTGAACTGACTTCTTTAAAAAGTGAATTAATTTATGAAGATAATAAATTGTGTGTTTGGACGATTCCATTAAACCATCGTATTTACACCAATGGGTTTCTGTTTAAAGAAAAAGTAAAGCCGAGAAGGCTTAATATGGATGTAATTAAATACAATCCCGAAATTGAAGTATGCGATTATCATAATTTGAAATTAGGTAAAGATTTTATAACTCAATCCGGAGATATCATAAAAAATGAGTATCTTACCCTTCCTCCTAAACATTCTTACAGCTATGCTTTTTGTTCAGATACCAAATTCAGTCCCAATATAGTCCCGTTAATTAAAGGGGTAGATGTTTTATACCATGAAGCTACTTTTTTAGATGAATTAAGAGAATTAGCTTCTAAAACAGGACATACCACAGCACATCAAGCCGCAGAAATAGCAAAAATGGCAAACGTTAAAGTGTTAATATTAGGGCATTTTTCCAATCGTTATACCGATATATCCATACTAAAAGAAGAAGCCGGTCAAGTCTTTTTCAATACGATTTTACCCGAAGAGCTTTTAACTTTAGATTTTAATAAACTGATAATTAATTAAATAAAAAATGCAATTGATTAAATGAGTGGTAAGGCAGCCTTTACACACAAAAACACTAATCAATATTACTTATTTGTTAGTACTTTTGCTTTTTACTAAACTAAACTAAACTGATAACATGAAAACTTTTCTAGACGGATATTTTAAGCTATCCGAAAATGGTACAACTATTAAAAAAGAATTAGTAGCCGGGATCATAACTTTTTTAACCATGTCCTATGCTTTGATTGTCAATCCTAGTATTTTATCGGAAACGGGAATGGATAGAGAAGCTCTTTTTACAGGAACTACGTTAGCTATTATTTTTGCGACGTTGTTAATGGGAATATTGGCAAAATTGCCCATAGCACAAGGACCCGGAATGGGACTGAACAGCTTTTTTGCTTTTTCTGTAGTTTTAGGACTTGGATATTCTTGGCAATTTGCTCTAACAGCTGTTTTTATAGAGGGACTTATATTTATAATTCTCACTTTTTTGAATGTCAGGGAAATGATAGTTAAAAGCATTCCCAGAGTATTGAAAGAGGCAATTCCTGTCGGAATTGGATTATTTATTACCTTAATAGGACTAAAAGGAGCGAATATCATTGTTTCAGATCCCAATACTTTTCTTGCTTTAGGTGATTTTAAACAACATTCGGTATGGATTGCTTTTGCGGGATTGTTGGTTACGGCTGTACTTCATTCGCGGAATATAAATGGATCCATCTTAGCGGGAATTGTAGTTTCCACTTTATTCAGCTATTTGTTGGGGGACATACAATTACCTGGTTCATTGGTAAGCATGCCTCCTTCCATTGAACCTATATTTGGTAAAGCTGTCGAACCGATGTTTTCTTCTGAAGGATGGGACAAAATATTTTCAGTGGATATGTTGATTGTAGTTTTCACTTTTCTATTTGTTAATTTGTTTGATACGATTGGAACATTAATAGGAGTTGTATCTAAACTGGGATTCACGGATGAAGAAGGAAATTTTCCTCAAATGAAAAAAGCATTATTGTCTGATGCATTGGGAACGACGGTTGGAGCGATCTTGGGTACCAGCACGATTACTTCATATGTAGAAAGTGCTTCCGGAGTAGCCTCCGGAGGGCGAACCGGTCTTACAGCAGTTAGTACAGCTTTGATGTTCTTTTTATCTTTATTTCTAGCACCTATATTTTTATTAGTTCCGGCAGCTGCCACAGCTCCGGCTTTAATTATTGTCGGTCTCTTTATGATTTCTTCTGTTGTAAAAATTAATTTTAATGATATCACGGAAGGTTTACCCGCATTTTTAACCATAATTTTTATGCCTTTTACATTTAGTATAGCGGAAGGTATTGTATTTGGTATGCTAAGCTTTACTTTATTGAAAGTATTAGGAGGCAGAAGAAAAGAGGTTACTCCAACGGTTTATATTGTTTCGTTACTGTTTTTAGTGAAAATAGTTTTGGATGCTTCGAAGATTTTAGGATGAGATTGAAAAACGGTGATGGAAAAATAAATAATTTATAGAAAGATATATTTGGTTAAGAATTTATTCTACTAAATATATATTTTGTAATGGATGAATTAAATTTTACTATCTAATTAAAATTTAATTCATCCATTGCCTTTTATTATTTTCAAAATTTATATTTAATGAAATTTTTTACATATAAAGATAAATCATTCATCTTTTTTAAATTCCAATTTTTATACTGAATTTAAAAACCGAAAAGTTTATTAATTTAAGAAATAAAAATGGTATAGCTACTATCTAAATTATTTACGGTCTTATTTGACCTTTACCTTCTACAATCCACTTATAAGAACATAATTCATCCAGAGCCATAGGACCTCGTGCATGCATTTTCTGCGTGCTGATCCCTATTTCTGCACCCATTCCGAATTGTGCGCCATCTGTGAAGGCAGTAGAAGTATTAACATAAATACAAGCGGCATCTACCAGCTTTTCAAAAATTTTTATACATGATTTATTATCGCTTATTATTGCTTCGCTATGTTTGGATCCGTAGTTCGCTATATGTTCAATTGCTTCCTTAATAGAATTTACCGTTTTTATAGACATTTTATAATCCAAGAATTCCATTCCGTAATTTGCGGAAGTTGCTTTATGCAGTAAATTGGATGGATAAGAGTTTTCTAATTGAGCGTATGCAGGTTCATCCGCATAAATAACTACTTTTTTCTCAATTAATTTTTTACACAAATCGGTAAGGTCCTGTATTCTTTCCTTATCAATAAGTAAACAATCCAACGAATTGCAAACGCTAACTTTTCGGGTTTTAGCATTAAAGATGATCTCTTTTCCTATTTCTAAATTACCTTCCCGGTGGAAATAAGTATGACATACTCCTGCACCGGTTTCGATTACTGGGATTTTCGAGTTTTCACGAACAAAATTAATAAGCTCTTTACTTCCTCTTGGAATAAGAAGATCAACATATTTACATGCGTTCAATAATTGTAAAGTCGAAGAACGATCAGCGGGCAATAAATTACAAATATCGGGATTCAAACCCTCTAGTAGTAAAACCCTCTTAATAATCGAAACAATCGCTGTATTAGAAAAAAAAGCATCAGAGCCTCCTTTCAAAATACAAACATTACCCGATTTTAAACACAAAGAAAATACATCGAAGCTTACATTCGGTCTGGCTTCATAAATAATTCCTATAACTCCGAAAGGAACTGTAATTTTAGATAACTTAAGACCATTGGAAAGAATTTTTTCTGAAATTATTTTTCCTACAGGTGAGGGAAGAGAGGCAACTTTGCGAATATCTTTTGCTATATCTTGTATGCGTTCTTCAGTTAAAAGCAACCGATCAAATTTCGGATCGGAAGTAGACATCCTTTCTATGTCTTTCTTATTTTCAGAAAGAATAAAGGGAATAGAATTTTCAGTTTCTTTGGCAAGAACTTCTAAAACTTGGTTGATTTTATCAATATCAACTAAATTTAGTTCATTTACTGCTTTAACGGATGAGGTAAAAATATTTTGTTGAATAGTAGACATCATTTATTTTTCAATATATAAATAGTCGTAATGTATGATCGGCTTGTTGTTGGCCTGTCCTAAAATTTCTTTTGCTTTTACGCTGGAATAGGAAGATCGGCCTATTCCAATTTGTTTTCCGGTGTGATCTATAATGCGAACAATATCATCACTTTCAAAATTTCCGACTATCCGAGATACGCCTACAGGTAATATGCTGACGGCTTTAAAATTTAATAAAGCTTTTCTTACTCCTTCATTAATATGTATTTCTCCTTTAGCGAAACCTTCAGAATGGGCGATCCATTTTTTTACGCCCGAAATTTCTTTAGACGCGGGAATAAATCGGGTGGAAGGTGTGTCAACGCCATTTACAAGTCGAGAAATGATGTTTTTCACCCTTCCATTGGCAATAATAACTTCTATACCTTCTTCTGCTACTTTTCTAGCTATATTATATTTGGTTTTCATTCCGCCCCTTCCGGTAGTCGACCGCTTAGATTGTATATAATCCTCAATAGGATCACTTGAACTGTCTATTTCTTTTATGAGCTTAGATTCAGGGTCTAAAGGATCGCCGGTGTAAATTCCATCGATATTACTTAAAATAATCAATTTTTTGCAATCCATCATAGCAGCTATCAAGCCTGATAATTCGTCGTTATCCGTAAACATAAGTTCATTAACGGAAATCGCATCGTTTTCATTTACAATTGGAATCACATGATTTTCAAGCATAATATTCATGCAATTCCTTTGATTTAAATAATGCCTACGTGTAGAAAAATCTTCTTTAGTTGCTAAGATTTGTCCGCATAGAATCCCGTGTTGATTAAATAGGTCGTAATATCTATGAATTAATTTTACCTGTCCAACAGAAGAATATAACTGGCGAGCTGAAATACTGTCAAGTTTTGAATGGGTTTTAAATTCATTTTTACCGGACGCTACTGCACCGGATGAAACCAGAATGATTTCCGTATTATTTTCATGAAGTTCGGCAATCTGATCAACGATATCAGACATTTGGGTAATGTCAAGAGTTTCATCCTTACGGGTTAACAGCTGACTTCCAATCTTTACAACAATTCTATCTTTCATGGTAAATGAATTTGTCGAAATAAAACAAAGGTAAACTTTTTTATTTTGACTAAAAGAATCTTATAAATTAAAGAATAATTTATGTAGTTATAAAAAAACCTATATATACATGTTTTTTAAAATATGGAAAAATACTTGGTAAATAATTAGAGAAAAGAATAATATAAATGTAATAGTAAATTGAATATTTGTTCTCTGCGTTTAAATAAGTTATATTTGCATCCCAATTAAATTTAGTAATCTTTAAAAAGAAAAAATAATGACAGATGTTTTAAAGTGCCCAAAATGTTCAATGGAAAATGTTTATTTTGATGGTACTTCCTATGTATGCCCGGATTGTTTTTATGAATGGTCGGGAGAAGAATCGGCGGGAAATTCAATAGTTAAAGATAGCAACGGAGCTGAACTTCAAGATGGAGATGCGGTTACAGTCATTAAAGATCTTAAAGTAAAAGGTTCTTCTATGGTAATTAAAAGAGGAACTAAAGTAAAAAGCATCCGATTAACTGATAATCCGGAAGAAGTAGATTGTAAAATTGACGGTTCAAGTATTGTTTTAAAGACCTGTTTTCTTAAGAAATAGAATTTACTAATATATTTATACTTATGAAAGAGCTATTTTAATAGCTCTTTTTTTGTTGTATCTTATTACTGTAACATTTCTTTGAATCCCTATTTTTAATGTCTGTTATTATAAGCTCTGTATAACTAGTAAATAAAAGTTATATATCGGAGACTAATTCATTTTGAAATAGAGACAATACAAAATAATTAGAATAATAGTTTGCTAATTTATTTTAATAAATATTGAATAACTTAATAAATATGTAAATATTTTATAAAAAAAACTTATATTTGAACTGTAATTAAAAATATTACAGTAATGAATGACCGCCATTTTACAGTTTCCATGCATATACTTACTCTTTTGGCAAAAAATTTGGATCAATGGCTACCGTCAGCTTATATAGCAGGAAGTTTAAATCTTAATCCTGTTATAGTCAGGAATGAATTAACCAATCTTCAAAAACATGGTTTTATAGAAACAAAAGAAGGAAAGAAAGGGGGAAGTAGATTATTAAAATCTCCTGAAAAAATTGCATTGTCTGAAATTTATTTAAGTGTTTACAATCAATCGCTAGTAGGAAAACTTTTACCATCTCCCAATCCTTTATGTTGTGTTGGAAAAAAAATTAATCAAAACATTAGAGAATTGAATGAAACTATTGAAGAGGTAGTATTTAAAAAACTGGAAGGAGTAACTCTTCAAGATTTCAGTATGAAATTTTAGGGAAAACAAATATGGAAATCTCATTTATTATATGAAAATAAGTTATCAAAGAATTAATTATTAATATTAGTATACAAATTATGAAAAAAGTAGCATTAATAGGTGCCTCAGGATTTATAGGGTCACAATTAGTAAAAGAATTACTGAGCAGAGGGTACCAAGTAACAGCAATCGTTCGTTCGGCTGATAAAATTAAAAATGACGATAAAAATTTAAAAGTGGTAAGTGCAGATGTATTTAACACAGATAAATTAGCAGAAGTTTTAAAAAATAATGATGCAGTAATAAGTGCATATAATCCGGGCTGGACTAATCCGAATATTTACGATGATACAATAAAAGGATATCAATCAATAATTGAGGCTGTTAAAAAAGCGGGTATTAAGAGATTACAAGCGGTTGGTGGAGCAGGAAGCTTATTGGTAGCTCCGGGTAAAACCGTTGTAGATTCTGGAGCCATTCCGGATGAAATTTTACCGGGAGTTAAGGCCTTAGCATTAGTCTTAAAAGATCAATTTTTACCGGAAAAAGAGCTGGATTGGGTGTTCTTTTCACCTGCCGGAACTATTGAGCCGGGAGAAAGAACAGGAAAATATCGTTTAGGATTAGACAATCTTATTACAGATGATCAAGGGAACAGTAAAATATCAGTTCAGGATTATGCGAAAGCTATGGTTGACGAACTTGAAAATCCAAAACATCATCAACAAAGATTTACCATAGGATATTAAAAAAGGGAGTGTTTAAACTCCCTTTTTCTTTTTATATAGTAATATGTATATTTTAAATTTTTAAAATGAAATGGTCTAACTTCTTATTTAATTTATAAATTTAGGTTATAAAGTAAAGACATACTATGATTTAAAGTTTTTCACTTTTAAGTTTAGGGATTTGTAAATCCCATTTAACAGCTATATATCTTAATAAAACTACAATTCCGATAGTTACAGCACTAATAAATGGTAAATTAAAGTTGAAGAATTGAAGCGTTACAAAAAAAATTCCTCCAACTATACAGGGAGAAGCATAAATTTCACGTTTAAAGATTCGAGGGACTTTATTTAAAAGAATATCACGAATTACTCCACCTAAAACAGCTGTAATAGTTCCCATAATCACTATGACCCAAGAGTCATATCCTAACAACATAGCCTTTTCAGCGCCTACAACAACAAATAATCCAAGACCGATACTATCACTCCAAAAAAAGAAACTATTTAAATGATTAAGATGCTCACGTAGAAATATATAAAATAACAAAGAGAAAAGAGTACACCATACATAGATACTATTAAGCATCCAAAAAGGAGTAATACCCAAAAGAAGGTCTCGAAAAGTTCCTCCTCCAACGGCAGTAACAAAACCTAAAACAAAAGCACCAAACCAATCGCATTTTTTTGTTGCAGCACCCCGAACACCACTGATTGCAAAAGCAAATGTTCCTATAAATTCAATAATGTCAACGAAGCGGATTTGTCGAACTAATTCAAAAACGTATTCTTTCATGGTTATCAATTCAATTAAAACTTGCAAAATTACAATAATTAAGTTTTACTCGATTGCTTAACCTAAAAAATAAGTATTGTTTAAATAATTAATAACATTTAAGCATTTAAATAAACTCTGTCAAAAAATTTTATTATTTTATAAATATATATGAAAGGGTTCATTAATGAACCCTTAACTTATTGTTTATCTTGAACTATGATTTCCCAATTGCCATAACCATCTACATCTAAATAATAGTCTCCTTCACGTTTTCTAATAATTGTTTCACTTTCTTCTTTATCGGATGTAATAAAGATTTCTGGAATTCCTCCTTGTACCATGATATCATTACCTTCTTTTACAACATATACATTAAATATTCCCATATTATTAGCGCCTGAAGAATATTTATAAATTATTTTAGCTCCATTTCCTGATAGGTGAAATGATTCTGACTTTTTCTTACCGTTTCCTTTAAAAACTAAGACATCTTTATATACTAAATTTTTGGATTGTTCTATTTTTTGTTCGGTATTATTTAAATAGGCATCAGTTGATTTTTTGATAAAGAAGATTGGCATAATTATAAAGAAAAATATAGCTCCTATAAATGCTATTATCATTATAATTAAAGCTATTAAACAGCCTTTACTTTTTTTCTTCGTAGCTTTTCCGTTTTGATTCATTTTGCAATTTTAAAGTAGTTAGTTATAAATATGCAGCTTGATTTTAATTATACTCCTTACATATTCCTCTTATATACTAATTAAATATATTAATTTTATTAAATTTTAGAAGCTGCTGATCGGTATTGAATAAAGATAGGAGTTTATATTATTCTAATTATTTTATTTCATAGGCATATAATTTTAAATTTTTTTGCAAATATAAATTTAATTTTAATATTTACTATATAAATATATATTTATTAAAAAAAATAAACATAAAGTAAAAATTAAAAAAAATGTATCAGTTTATTAGTTGAACTATTTTAATAATTTTTAGCCATTTATATTTCAAATTTGTACAGATTGATCAGTATATAACCTTAAAAATATTTATGAAATTTTAAAACAATAAAAAGGATTAAATATACTATTAAACAAATATTTTTATTACCTATTTAATAGTATTTTTATATTTTTAATTAAGAAAAAATCTTTTTTATAAAAAATAATAAATTTTATGGGAGAATAATTTGATAATAATTTAAAAAATAGATTAGTAATAAAAGTTATTCATATAATCATGTATAAAAAGATTTAATTTATACGGATATAATTATATATATATTCTCAATTTATAATAATTAAAAAAGATTTGGTATGATTATTTGTGTAATAAATAGGTATAAAATACAGAAATCACTAAAAAAAGCAAATTTTCATATCTTTGCGCACTACTTTAATTTAAGTCAGTTTATCGATTAACTTGAGATAACCTATAATGAGTCAGGATTATATAAATATTTATGGAGCAAGAGAACATAACCTCAAAGATATTTCTCTTAAAATTCCCAGAAATCAATTAGTAGTAATTACCGGTTTAAGTGGAAGTGGAAAATCTTCCTTGGCTTTTGATACAATATATGCAGAAGGTCAAAGACGATATATCGAAACCTTTTCAGCCTATGCACGTCAATTTTTGGGAACTTTAGATCGTCCGGATGTAGATAAAATAGATGGTTTATCTCCTGTTATAGCTATTGAACAAAAAACCACATCGAAAAACCCACGTTCAACCGTAGGGACCGTAACAGAATTGTATGACTTTTTTCGATTGTTATATGCACGAGCTTCGAATGCATTTTCATACAAGACGGGTGAAAAAATGGTTACTTATTCGGAAGATCAAATTACTGATTTAATTTATAAGGATTTTTCAGGAGAAAAGGTGTTAGTTTTAGCGCCATTAATTAGATCAAGAAAAGGACATTATAGAGAGTTGTTTGCAAATCTTGCTAAAAAGGGCTTTTTACAAGTTAGAGTTGATGGAGAATTAATGGATATTGTTCCGGATATGAAGTTAGATCGTTATAAGATTCACGATATTGAGGTTGTAATAGATAAGCTGATTATAGATACAAAAGAGAATACCCAACGGATCATACAATCGATACGGTTAGCCATGCAATATGGAGAGGGTACCATAATGCTTTTGAAGCAAGGAGAGGAGCAGGGAAAATATTTTAGTCGTAATTTAATGTGCCCTAGTACCGGGATTTCTTATCAAATGCCAGAGCCAAATACTTTTTCTTTTAATTCTCCTAAAGGAGCGTGTGAGCACTGTAACGGACTAGGAAGAGTTAAGGAAATCAATATAAATAAGTTAGTGCCCAATCCCAAATTATCTTTTGATAAAAACGTTTTTCCAATTTTTGAAGAACTTAGTCATACCGGATGGATTTTATCTCAAATAGATGTTATACTAAAAAAGAATGGTTTTACAATGTCTACTCCGTGGGAAAAACTTTCTGAACAGGCAAAAGATGAAATCCTCTATGGAATAAATGATAAGGTTACCTTAGATTTAGATTATGCTCAAATTAAGAAGACCTATAAAGTAAATTTTGAAGGAATCATTGATTATATAACTCGTTTGTCCACCGGAAAAGATGAAGAAGAATCTCGAAAATTTAAAACTCAGGTATTTGAAGACAGAATTTGTCCGGTTTGTGAGGGAGCTCGTTTAAAAAAAGAAAGTTTATTTTTTAAGATTGATAACAAAAACATTTCGGAAATAGCCCATTTTTCTTTACAAAAATTAAGTGAATGGATTCATGAATTGCCTACAAAATTATCTGAAAATAACCAAATAATTGCTAAAGATTTAATTCAAGAAATTTCCAAGAGACTTAGTTTTTTAGTTGACGTTGGTTTAGATTATCTTAGTTTGGATCGGCCCTCGCAGACCTTATCCGGTGGAGAATCTCAAAGAATACGTTTGGCTACACAAATTGGTTCTCAATTGGTCAATGTTTTATACATTTTAGATGAGCCCAGCATTGGTCTACATCAACGCGATAATATTAAATTAATAGACTCTTTAAAAAAACTTAGAGATTTAGGAAACTCTGTTTTAATAGTGGAACATGATAAAGATATGATCCTAAATGCAGACTATGTAATTGATATGGGACCGTTGGCCGGAAAGGGAGGAGGTGAGGTAGTTTGGGAAGGAAAACCACAAAATATATCAAAAGCAAATACATTAACTGCAAAATATATTAATGGAGAGTTACAAATTCCCATACCCGAGGAACGAAGAAAAGGAAATGGAAATCATTTAAAATTGATAGGATGTACAGGAAATAACTTAAAAAATGTAACCCTCGATATACCTTTAGGGTCATTGGTTTGCATAACCGGAGTTTCCGGTAGTGGAAAATCTTCGTTAATAACTAATACATTATATCCTATATTAAACAAACATTTCTATCGTGCTGAAAAAGAACCTCTTCCTTATAAGAAGATAGAAGGCATAGAATTTTTAGACAAGATTGTAGATGTAGACCAATCGCCAATTGGTCGAACTCCAAGATCCAATCCTGCAACTTATACAGGAGTTTTTACAGATATACGAAACTTGTTTGCTCAATTGCCTGAATCAAAGATAAGAGGATATCAATTGCGTAGGTTTTCTTTTAATGTGAAAGGAGGAAGATGTGAAGTTTGTCAAGGTTCCGGATTGAAATTGATTGAAATGAATTTTTTACCGGATATATATGTTCATTGTGAAGCCTGTCATGGAAAACGATTTAACAGAGAAACTTTAGAGGTAAGATACAAAGGTAAATCTATTTCAGATGTATTGGATATGACCATAGATGAAGCTGTAGATTTTTTCCAGCCAATCCCTAAAATTCATCGCATCATTAAAACCTTACAAGAAGTAGGTTTAGGTTATATTACTTTAGGACAGCAATCAACAACCCTATCGGGAGGGGAAGCTCAACGAGTTAAATTAGCTAAAGAATTAAGTAAAAAACAAACAGGGAATACCATTTATATATTGGATGAGCCAACTACAGGCTTACATTTTGAAGATATCAGAATTTTAATGGAAGTAATTAATCGTTTGGTAAATTTAGGTAATTCAATTATTATTATAGAGCATAACCTCGATGTTATTAAGGCAGCAGATTATATTATTGACATCGGACTGGAAGGGGGAGATAAAGGAGGTAAAATAATTGCACAAGGTACTCCGGAAGAAGTAGTTAAAAATAAAAGCAGTTATACTGCAAAATTTTTAAAAGATGAATTATAATTATTGCTAAATTATTTATAAACAAATTGTGTGTTAATTGCTCCGGCTACCCCGTTCATAATTTACCTATTTATCTTAATTTCTATCAAGATTTTTAAAATTTGTTTCCGTGAAATAAAGAAATATTACTTTTCAATAGTATTAATTTTATTAACATTTATTTTTTTCTTAAGATAATTTTAAGAAATCAATAAAAAATTTTCATCAGATTTTTACTTGAGTTTTTTAATGTATTTAATTGTATTGTAATTTTTTACAAAATATTTTTTTGCTAACTTAAAGTTAAAATTATTTACAATTGTGAATAAAAATTAAAATTTCTGTTGGTAAACTGCTAAATAGTACTTATATTTGTTAAAGAAATCTTAATAAAGATTTAACTAAAACACACAAACAATATTATGAGTAAGAAAAAAATAGCAATAGGCTGCGATGAGGCAGCGTATGCTTTAAAAATTGTCTTAAAAGATCATTTAGAAAAATTAGGATATGAAGTCAAAGACTTTGGTGCTGAAAAAGGAGAGGTGGTTTTATATCCGGATGTTGCAGCAAAAGTAGCAAAAGCTGTAGCAGCAGGAGAATTTGAAAGAGCTGTGTTAACGTGTGGAACGGGTATAGGAATGGCAATAACAGCCAATAAAATACCGAGAGTTAGAGCAGCGGTTTGTCATGATCCTTTTTCTGCTGAAAGAGCAAGAAAAAGTAATAATGCACAAATTATTTGTTTTGGTGAACGAGTAATTGGTCATGAACTTGCGAAAAGTTTGTTGAATACTTGGTTAGAGTCAGAATTTAGCGGTGGCGGTTCTGCTCCAAAAGTTCAACGAATCTGTGATTACGAAGAAGAATATTTCAAAAAATAAATTTTGAAATTTTAAAAAAGATATTTTTATTTATTTTAAATAGTTATTAATAATTATTCAATCAAAAAAAGAGTAAGTTAAATTAAACGTTACTCTTTTTTTTATTTTATTATGTTCGCTAAAAAAAGAAATCTGCTTTATCTATTTGGATAATTTTTTTCCAAAAGCCAAATCACCGGCATCTCCTAATCCCGGTACGATATATTTATTTTCATCTAATTCATCATCAACAGACGCAATCCATAATTCTGAATTTTCAGGTAATTTAGTTTTAATGTAATCAATTCCCGGTTTGGAGCCTATGGCTGCAACAATATGTACTTTCTTAGGCTTTCCTTGACTTAATAAAACTTCATAAACATTTGCCAAAGATTCACCGGTAGCCAGCATAGGATCAGAAATTATTAATGTTTTATCTTGCAAAGAAGGGGTTGCCAAATATTCAACCACTATCTCAAATTCTTTATTACTGTTCGGATGATGTCTAAATGCGGATACAAATGTGGTTTCTGCTTGATCAAAAAAATTCATCATTCCTTGATGTAAAGGTAATCCCGCTCTCAAAATAGTACATAGTACAGGTTGCTGGATAATCAATTCTGTAGGCTTACTACCTAAGGGAGTAGTAATGTTAACAGTCTGGTATTCTAACGTCTTACTTAGTTCGTAACCTAAAATTTCACCTATTCTTTCCAAATTTTTTCTAAATCTCATTCTGTCTTTCTGAATAGTAACATCTCTTAATTCTCCTACAAAATGATTTAAAATGGATTTAGATTTACTGAAATCGTGGACTATCATAAATATTATTTTTGTAAATATAAGTTATTTGTACTAATAGTTTATAAACTAAGTGGTGATCTACAAAGAAGATTCAGTTATTCTATTTAACAGAAGGTTCTGCAAAAACCTCTATATAAATTTTATTTCTTTTATCTTTTTGATATTTCTGCTCTTTAGTCCAAATATCTAAGATAGTAGTTGAATTTAGCTTTTCTGAATTTCTACTATACATTTCTAGATTAATTCCCATATAATTTAAAAGTGCAAATTCATCACTTAATGAAATAACTTTAAGAGCGGTTTCCTTACTTTTTCCATCTCCATAATCAGCAATAGCTCTCATTAAAATTTCAGCTTGATTTTTTAATAGTTTTAATCTTTCTTCATTTTCTTTATTCTCATTATAACATATAATTAGATTTAAAATTACCGTAAGATTAACCGGATCATTTTTTAGTAATTCTTCTCCTAAAATAACTGCTTTAGTATATTTTTTAGCTGCTATTTGTTTCATGAATTTTAAATAATTGTTTTTTCCTTCCAAAGACTTAGTATGATATGAAGAATATAGTTTACCAAAATAAAGATAATACGATTTAACTTTCTCATTATGGTAGGCAGACGTATTATTTAAGAATTCAGATATTAATTGATCATAATAATAGGACGAATTCCTATCCGTTACATTATCTTTTATCGTTTCAAAATTTATTGATTGTGAAAATGACAAATTAAATACCAATAAGATTAAAATAGAATAGAAAGGTTTCATATAATTTGAGTATTAGTTAGTATAAAAATGAAATATAAATATTATTAGATTGTTACAAAATTATTTTATAAGGATATAATGTTTTTATTTAAAATGAACGGAAACTTAAAATTCATATTAGTTAAATAATTTTTTATTAGTAGAAGAGAGCATATAAAATGGTAGCTTGTCGGCACTAACTGATGTTTGGTATTTAAAATAATAAATAATTTATATGATAAGATCTTTCACATGTTTTAAATAGGTTTCTAATGAAATCATGGTTAAAATTTTTAAAATGCTTTTATAATAGTTAATTCAAATTTTATTTTTCAATTTACTAAATAAAATTTAAATTTCAATTTAATGAATTAAGATGTTGGCTTATGATATATGCTTCACTCCAACATGCTTGAAAATTAAATCCCCCCGTTAATGCATCAATATTTAAAACTTCACCCGCAAAATATAAATTAGGTATTAATTTAGATTGCATAGTGCGAAAATCAATTTCTTTTAAATCTACTCCTCCGGCTGTTACAAATTCATCTTTATGCGTATTTTTTCCATTAATGGATAATTGCGTATTGGTAAGTGATTCTGCTATTTTATTAATATCTTTTTTACTTAAATCGGCTAGATTTTTATCGTTAATTTGCAGATGTTCTAAAAGATTATTCCAAAATCGATGAGTTAAATGGTATAGTTTTACACTATAAATCGATTTTTTAGGATGGTTTTCTTTTTCTTGAATTAATGCTTCTTTTACCTTATCAAAAGTTTCAGAAATCCAATTTATCCGTACGACAAATTTATAATTAAGATTATATAATTCCCGGGCACTCCATGCAGATAATTTTAATACGGCAGGCCCACTTATACCCCAATGCGTGATAAGTAAAGATCCGAATTCCTTGTATTTTAATAAAGGTATATGTATTTCTGCTTCAGGAAAAGAAATTCCTTGTAAATTGTGAATCAGTGGATCATCACATAAAAAGGTAAATAAGCTAGGGACAGGAGGAATGATGGTATGACCTAATTGATTTAGGATTTTCCACATTTTTAAGGAACTTCCTGTTGCAACCACTAGGGCATCAGCATAATAAGTGGATTGAGTGGTAATTATTTCAAATTTATCATTTATTTTTTTTAGGTTAATTACAGTTGAATTGTAATTAATTTCAATATTTTTTTTGTTTGCTTGCTCTATAAATTTATCTATAATGGTTTGAGAAGAATTAGTTTCGGGAAATACTCTATTATCATTTTCAATTTTTAAATTAACGCCTTTTTGAGCAAACCATTCAAATGTATCAGATGGTTGAAAATGATTAAATACACTTAAAAGTTCTTTGGATCCTCTAGGATAGAACTTTACCAGTTTTTTAGGTATAAAACAAGCGTTAGTAACATTACATCTTCCTCCGCCCGATATCTTTAATTTCTGAAGGGGACTTTTAGCTTGTTCTAATATAATTGTTTCCCATTTATTGGAATTAATATTGGATGCTAAAAAAAATCCGGAAGCTCCGCCTCCTATAATGATAAGCTTTTTCACTTACGATTAATTATGTTATATACGAAAATTTTGAGGTAGATATATTTATAATAAAGGTTGGAATATGTTCCAACCTTTTTGATAATTATTTTTTAAATAAACGTTTTATTCGAGTAAATAATGAATTGTCATAGTTTTCATCTTCTTCAAAATACCCGTATCCATACCCATATCCGTACCCGTATCCATACCCATATCCTCTCGGATTAATATAATCATTAAAAATAATACCGATATGATTTACTTCATCATTATTGTATTTATCGTTAATACCTTTAAGTAGTTGTTTATATGTATAATTACATCTTGCTACATATATTCTTGCATCAGAAAGAGACATAAGATCATATGCATCGATAACTAAACCAACCGGTGGAGAATCTATAATGATATAATCATACATAGTTCTTAATTTTTTAATCAGTTCTTCATTTTCCATACTAATTAATAATTCACCCGGATTTGGAGGTATAGGTCCTGCCGGAATAATATCTAAATTTTCATATTCTGTTTTTTTAAGAATTTCATCTAAAGAATTGGTACCTGAAAGATAAGCTGATAATCCAATTTTATTACTAATATTAAAATCATCGAAAATTCTAGGTTTTCTTAAATCCATACCAACCAATACCGTTTTTTTACCGCTTAAAGCTAAAACAGACGCTAAATTAATTGCTATGAAGGTTTTTCCTTCACTACCTATTGAAGACGTTATTAAAATAACTTTTCCACCTTTAATCTCTTTTTCATTATATAAAAACCTTAAATTGGATCTAATAGCCCGAAAACTTTCAGATATACTTGATTTTGGTCTTGCCAAAACAGCTAAATTATTCTCGGTATTTTTGGGTCCTATAGTACCAATAATTGGAATTTTAGTAACCGATTTCAAATCTGAAATTAATTTTATTTTGTTATCTATTAGTTCAATAATAAAAAGCAAAATAAATGGAATAAATAATGATATTCCTATAAATTTATATTTATTCTGTTGAATGTTGGGAGTAATGGGGGCTTGTCCGGTATTTTTTGCTTTATCTAATACAGTAATATCTGAAATTGTAGTGGCTTTTCTCATTTCTGCCTCAGATAATTTATCCAAGAGTGTATTATAAATTCCGTCATTTAGTAAATAACCTCTTTGAGCATTTATGAACATTCGTTCTTTTTCAGGTAAAGATTCAATATCAAGTTCTAAATTACTAATTTGACTAGTAACATTTTTTAATTTGGTATAAAGATCTTTAGATGAACTTTCAAGTATTTTTATTACATTATTCTTTGCATTATCAATTTTAAAGTTTATTTCATTAATGGGTTCAGAATTTTCTCTATAAATTAATAATAAATCTCTCTTTTCAAGTTCTAAAGTTTGAACTTTATCAATTAGTCCATCTAAATTTGTATCCGATAATCCTAATATTTCACCGTTACTATAGAAATTTTTATTTAATATCGATTTTTTTAATTGATTAAAAGCATCGATTTTCGATTTTAATTCTTCTCTATTAAGGTCTAATGCTTGAATTTTTGATAATAACACATTAGTACTTACATCACTATTAGAAAATATTTTATTATCAACCTGGACTTTTTGAAATATTACTGTCGCACTATCTAATTTCTTTTTAGTAATTATAAGTTGCTTTTTAATAAACTCAATGGTATTTAAATTAACTTTATTTTTATCTTCAAGTCTTCTTTTAATAATTTCTTCAACAGATTTATTTAAAAAATTAATAGTTCCATTAAGACTGAGACCTTTCTTAGTAATAATCATGATGGAAGGAAGATCTTGATCAAAATCTATGGAAACTAATGATTTTATTTTAGATACAGAAGAATTGATGGATGAAAGATAGAAATAATAACTAAGGTCTTTGAAATTATCACCGAATCTTCCTCCATACTCCGTATTTTTTACGACTTTAAATTTTAAATTATTAGTTTTAACCCAAGTATTAATAGGAACTATAATTTCTTTAACGTATTTATCTTTACGTAAAAAATAACTTTCATTTGTGTAAAGGAAACAAGTATCATTTAGATTATCTGGAAAAGTTAGTTTGAATTTATTATTTGGAAGTACATCTACTTTAACATCATAATATAATGCTTGCGCATAACTTGTATCTACTGTAATTTTAAAAGGTACATCTACATAATCGATTTCAGTGGTTTTTATATTACCTTTCAAATAATAATTTATATATAGATTTAGTGATTTAACTAAATTTTCGTTATGTGTTCTAGAAGTCAATAATTTTTTATAGTATATACCTTGTGTAGCACCGGAATTTCCTCCCCATATAAAATTTATGGATTGATTAGGAGCTAAAACGCTCGAAGTACCAGAAGATATGCTAACTGTCGTAGATGATTGATAAAATCTATCGGAAAAGCGATTGACTAAAAAAGCAATGGTCCACCCAATGATGAAGGCTACTAGAAACCAATACCAGTTTTTAATCAATCTTCGGATAAACCTTTCTAAACTAAAAAAATTTTTTTCTAAAAAATCAGAGCTTTTGTTTTTGTGATTATTATTTTGATGTTCAGAGGTATTCATAAATTTCAATTAGTAATTTATTATAAAGTTTTAAAAAATAAATATGTTGTAATTGCCTGAATACCTACAGATAGAAATTGGGTCACATCTCCAATAGTAGTACCTCCACCTAATCCAGATATTTTTTCTTTTAATGGATCGATAATAATTTGATCTCCAGATTGCAAATAAAAATAGGGCGAATTGAGAATATCATCATGAGTTATATCAAGAACTATATTCTTTTTTCCCTCAGGATATTCTCTAATAATTCTTATATGTCTTCTATCAGCATATCTAGTTAAGTCGCCGGATTTAGCTATTGCTTGTAGTAAATCCACTCGGTTTGATAATTCTATTTTTTCACCTGGAGTATTTATTTCCCCTACCATATAATATTTGATAGCACCAATATTCATCCTTACTTCTGCTTTGCCTTCATTATAAAGCACTTTATTTAATTTATCTTGAACTAGATCTGTAATTTCTTTTAAAGTTAAACCATATACATAAAATTCACCTAAACCATATATTGATATGTAGCCATTGGCATCCACAATTAATCCACTCGATCTTAATCTACTATCTCCAGTGTTAGTTGCTCCTTTAAATACAGAAGTATTCTCTTCGGATAAAAACAAGGAAGCATTTTTATCGGAGGTAATAAGAGTCATTGCTAGTATATCATCTTTTTTTACCCTGTAGTTTTCATATATTACCGGAACCAATCCATATTCATTAAAACGTAAATTTTCACTTGGTTGGAGGTATTTTAAGTCTTTTACTCCAATACAAGAACATAAAAATAAAGCGAAAAAAATAAGAAAAATAATTTGATTTAATTTCATATAATAACTTAAGTTACAAAAATAATTATTTTTTTAATATTTGTATAAGATTTGATATTTCTGTTTTAATATTACTCGAATTATAATTATTTAAATCTATTTTTTTATAAATAGAAATATCTTTTTCAATTTCTTCATACGGTAAATATAATTCTTCCTCAAATTTTTCAAATTTAGGTATGATATTTAGATAAGATATTTCTGGCGTATAATTAAGCTGTAATTTTTGTAATAAATTGAATAAAAGTTTAGTTATACTATAGGGTTTTCCCATATCTAAGACATAAATACCAGAAATATTTTTAGAATCAGCAATTTCAATTAATCCTTTTGATGCTTGATATTTTGAAATAAAATATCGTTTCATGTTTTTATTAGTTATAGTAATAGGTAAATTGTTTTCAATTTGATATTTAAATATAGTAAATACAGAGCCACTACTATTAAAAACATTTCCGAAGCGAATAATTTTAATTTTAACACGATTATTTATTTCATTTTGAAAAAAATTTTTTAATAAATATAATTCTGCTAATCTTTTAGATATTCCCATATTATTAACGGGATTGACAGCTTTATCAGTTGAAATGAAAATAAATTGCTCAGAATTAGGATTATTTAAAACAATTTCTAATAAATTTAATGTTGCGTTTAAATTTACAGATAATGATTCTTCACAATTATTCTCTAAGATGTCTATATGTTTGTATGCCGCTGTGTGATAAATAATTTGAATTGGGAATAATGAGAATATTTTTTTTAAAAGTGTTTTATTTCGAATATCTCCTAAAATCAGATACAAATTATTATTTTCTATCGCTTTTCTAAATTTTAATTTAAGTTTAAAAATAGCATATTCTGAATGATCTAGTACTATAATTTTTTTTATATTTTGTTCAAGTAATCGCTCAATCAATATACTCCCTATGGATCCTCCTCCTCCTGTTATAAATATAATTTTATCATTTAAAAATGATGATTCTTTAAAAGAATAGTCAATTTTTTTATCAAATAAACTTTCAAATGAAATATCTTGATTTTGAATTTTGATTATATCTTCTATTTTTGACATCTTAACTACTTAAAACCATTATTTATTAAATCTACAATTTTATCTAAGTCATTACTATTTAAATGATCACCGGATGGAAGACAAAGTCCGTTTGAAAATAATTTATTTTCTAAATTTTTATTTCCATAATATAAAAAATTTTTAAAAACTTTTTGTTTATTTAATGGATTCCAAACGTATCTGGATTCAATATTATTTTTACTTAGTATATTTTTGATTTTTTTATTTATAGAAGGGGGGAAAATAAATACACTTAACCATCTATTAGTGAAATTATTTTTTAACTCTTTTTGATAATCAAAATTAATTTTATTTTCAAAATTTGAGAAGTAATAATTAAAAATTTCTCTTCTACGATTTACTTTTTTTTCCAATTTATCAAATTGTTTGCTACCCAAAGCTGCAAGAATATTACTTGTTGAATAGTTATATCCAATTTCATTGTGTTTATAATAATCAACTTTTTCCTTTGCTTGAAAAGCTAATTTTTCTGCATATTTATAACTTTTTTTATTGGGTAATATGAGAGCTCCTCCTTGAGAAGTAGTTATAATTTTATTTCCATTGAAAGATAAAATTCCATAGTTGCCAATCGAGCCTAAAGGCTTATTATGGTAAAATGAACCTAATGCCTCTGCTGCATCTTCTATAATAATGATTTTATTATTTTTACAGATATCTATAATATCTTTCATTTGTGCTGGCATTCCGTAAATATGAGCAATAATTAGAACTTTAGGTTTTATACCTTTTCTTTTTAAATCTTCTATTGCGGACTGAAGAAATCCAGGAGACATATTCCATGTTTCATTTTCGGAACCGATAAACACAGGAAAAGCTTTTTCATATAAAATGGGAAAAGCTGTAGCAGCAAATGTGAAATTTGAACATAATACAAAATCACCGTCTTGAATACCTGATAATTTTAGTGCTAAATGAATGGAAGATGTTCCACTATTTGTTAATAAAACATTTTTTTTAAAATATCGTGATAATTTATTTGAAAAATCTTTAACATAGGAACCATATGGAGAAATCCAACCGCTATTTAAAGCATCTATAACACTATTTATTTCTGATTGATCTATATGTGGAGGAGATAAATATATTTTCGTATTATGAATCACTTTTTATAAGATTTATTTTTTTATATAATAATAATGGAAGAAATGAAAAGATAATACCTAAAGAAAGAATAATTGCAAGTAGTAAATGAACTTCAATATGCCTTAAAAAATATGCGACTAAGATAACAATAGCATTTTCAATTACAATTATAATTGAAACTTGTTTATGTGATAAACCCAAACGCAAATATCTGTGATGCATGTGATTTTTATCAGCTTTAAAAGGAGAATGACCTTTAAATAACCTAATTACAAATACACCTAAAGTATCAATAATAGGTATAATTAATATAGCAATTACAATTGCAGGAGCAGTTTGTATCCAATAAACAGGAGCTCCATAAGGATATTGCAACAAAAAAAGATTAAGGAATTTAATTCCCATAAATGAAAGCAAAAATCCTATAATCATAGATCCTGTATCTCCCATAAATATCTTATACTTCTTTGAAAAATTAAATCGGATAAAAGCTAAAAGGCTTCCAATAATCGTTAAAGATAAAACTATCATAGGATGATTGATTGCGCCTAATCTCCAAAAAGTTACTATAAATGCACCACATACTAATATTGCAATGCCCGAGGCTAAACCGTCTATTCCATCAATCAGATTAAAAGCATTAATTAGAAATATAAAGACTATAACTGTAAATAAAATACTAAACCAATAAGGAAGTAAATTTATACCAAAAATACCAAAAAAATGACCTATTCTAACATTAGAACCAACTGAAATCATCAGTGCCGTTACAATTTGCGCATAAAATTTTTTGTTCGGAGAAACGACTAGTATATCGTCCATTAATCCTATAAAGAAAAGAACGATTATAGCAGAAAATAAAAATATATAGGAAGAAAATAACTCGTAAGCACAGATGGATGACATAATGGTAACAGAATAGAAAATAGAAATTCCACCTAAATTGGGAGTTTTTCTTATATGAGAGCTTCTTTCCTTTGGAGTAGCCATAAGATTTTTTTTATAAGAAACTCTTATAATTTTTGGGATTGACACATAAGTTAATAAGAAAGATCCTAAAAATCCTATAATACACTTTAGATAGAAACTGTCAATACCTAAAAAATCTTTAATACTTCTTATATCAAATCCTTCCATATTATTAAGTCATTTCGTGACTTACAAAATCGCGTAATTCTTAAAGTAAAAACAAAGATATATTTAAATAATTAATATATCGAAAGTTTTTAAATAGAATTTTATAGTTTTTTATTCCTAATCAAATTTATTATAATTTTCGACATATTTTATTTCAAAAAATAAATTAAAAATATTTATATGATAACAATATAATTTAAATAACAAAGTTTAATTATTAATTATATATTTAAAACGTTTATTGTATGGTAATTATGTAATAATTTTAATGAATAATATAAAATATATTAATAAAAATATTAATTTAAATATAAAATCAAAAATAAATAAAAATGTATATTTGTCAGAACAATATTAAATAATCAAGTAAAATGAGGAAAATTTATTGGCTTTTTATTTTTTTATTTTCAATAATGAAAGCCCAGGTCAAGGTAATTGATCTTAGTACAGGCCGTAATGACGACGGCTCTGTTATGCCAATTGAAATCGAAGATCCGGATTGGAAATGTATTCGTCCGGATGGATCAGAACACGTTGCTCGTACAAGGCATACCTATTCAGGTTGGTATTATCCGCAATTCAAAGATAATACTTATAATGAGCGATGGATTACGGGAGCGCCGGGAGATCCCGGCGAAGGGTATTTTATTTATAAAAGTAAATCTTTTGTGGTACCTAAAGGAAATAAAGCTGATTTAGAAGTTCGTTCATTAGCTTATATGAGGCAATGGACATATTTAGTTAAGGAAAATACTAATAGCACGGAAACAGAGACGTTACTAACTCAAACTACGTGGATGAATGATGGAGCTAAAGGGTGGTTTAATTCGAGAAGTCCATTAGCAGAGGCAGAATTAAAACCGGGAACATATCACATAAAAGTTAAAGTTTATGTCAACAGCAGTAGAGCAAGACAATCTCTAAACGTTGCCTCAAAAGTATATATATCTCCATCAAATGAAAAAGATTATACTTTGGCGCCCAACAGTTATATTTTCGATATCGACAAAGCGAATAAAGAAAATCTAGGTGGTCTTTCAATTCCTGTAAAAAAAGCTTTTGCAGTTTGGGAAAATAATAAGTTTTTAGATAAACCTATACCACAAGGAAAATTATTTGCAGATTTACAATGGCAGGATGTGTATGGATTAGTTGAAAAAATTGAAGTTATAAATTCATCAGATTCTGATAGGGAAAATGCAAAAATAAATGTTAATATAGATAAAAGGAAAGGAAAAGGAAATGCTATAGTAGCACTTCATGTTGGTCCTAATGGTAATAGTTCAGATCCTATATACTGGAGTTGGCATATTTGGGTAACAGACGATCCTACTAAAAATGCTCGCACTAATAATAATAATCCTAATGGACAAACAAGAATGGTTTCCACTTTTATGGACCGAAACTTAGGTGCATTATCCGCAAGCTTTTTAGGAAATGATTGGACACGTTCAGGGGGACTTATGTATCAATGGGGAAGAAAAGATCCATACCCGGTATTTTTATATTTAGATGGTTATGCTCCCGAAATACATTTAGGTGAAAAAGGTTTTGTAAATAGATGGAATTATGGTAATCATATGAAAATGGAAAGGCCATATGAGACAGATGTAAATAAGAATATTCAAGCTAGTATTCATAATCCAGTTAAATTTTTTTATCCATTGAAAAAAGAATATACACAGAATTGGGATGATAGTTTGAAAATATTTAAAGCTACAGTACATAATGTTAGCTGGTTGTCCAATAACATTTCTGTTAGTAATAACGAATCTACCTTAGATTTATGGGGTGATAATTCAAAAGGTGCACGAAACTCAGCAGGTTGGGTGGTTGCTCAAGCTCAAAAAACACCATTTGATCCATGTCCATCCGGATGGAAAGTTCCGTCTTATGCTAGCCGTACAAGCTATGACAGATATAATTCTAGTCCATGGGGAAAATATCCTACCATTGGATATAAGGGTAAAAATAATTCAAAATTATGGATGGAACCTTTTGGTCAAAAATTAGACTTAATAAAATATAAATTTACTAATGGTTACGAGGATGATACTATGTTGCCCGTTGATAAGTATCCTGGAATTAAAATTTATCCCAGTTTAGGATATGACTTTAGTGATGTACCGGGTTATGATATAGGAACATTTCCATTAGTAGGTCACTATGTAGGATACTATGGATATAATCCTGCTAGGGGGCTTACATTCCAAGATCAAAATAGTGAATTAGCTCTTTGGGGGGCAACTTTAGAACAATATGGTTATGCAAAAAGATTTTCCTTAACAGCAAATGCTTTAGAAAAAGGCGCCGGAAAATACTTACTTGATCCGGAAGGATCTGGAGGTGGAACTACATATAATTTAAATGCTGTTAGATGTATTAAACAAGATAGGGCTGATACATTTTTGTTTGATACAGAATATCTTAAGGGAAAAACCTATTACAGTGAAGGGATGGATAATCCTAATACATATTTGTTAACTCAATCAAATCGTATTCAAGAAGTTAATATTCCTGTAAATAAAGCTTTCTCAATATACAATACCTATTTAACTGATGGTGAATGGCCTCAAGGCGAGTTATCATCTAATGTATATTGGACTACTAATAAAGATTTAATAAAAACTATATCTTTATATAATACAACAGGAAATAAAGAAAATTCTCAAATAAAAGTCCAAATAAATCCTAATCAATCAGGAAATGCTATTATATCAGTACATGTAGGAAACAATAGAAATTCCAAAGATCAAGTATTATGGAGTTGGCATATTTGGGTTACTAAAAATGAAGTAAAAATAAATACCTATACAACGGAAAAACGATTTAGTGATACTAAAACAAAATTAATTGATTATAAAAGATTCTTAGTATATGAAACAACATCCGGTTATAAACCTTCTACTACCGAATTTATGGATCGTGATTTAGGAGCATTAGATGCTAATATTACTAAAACGGATTTCGTGGGTATGCACTACCAATGGGGAAGAAAAGATCCAATTCCAAACTTCAAAAGAAATTCTAAAGAAAATTATACTCTTTATATAGGAAACACAGTAAACGGAAGACAAGATTATACTCCTATGACATCCGATGAATACGATAATAGTGATTATATAGGACGTAAAGAATTTGGTTCAACAAAAGAAGCATTGCTCTTTACAAGCCGTAATCCTTTATCTTTTATCGTTGATTCTAAAAATACTTGGACACCCTATGCTTTACTAAATAATGGAAATGAACTTTGGGGTAAAGCTAAAGAGAAATCTCCTTTTGATCCATGTCCTGGAGGATGGAGAGTTCCTGAAGGTGGAAATATACAACCTGCATCTCCTTGGTATAAAGAAGGTACTTATTATTTTAAAGGTGATGCTTTCTATGAGAAAAAATATAAAGAACTTGAAGGCAAAAATATTTCTTTATACATAGATAAAGAAAAAATAATAAACGGCTCAGGTTTTATATTTGATAGACCGGATTATAAATTAGGAATGTATCCTGCAGCAGGTTTTAGAGTGGTTAAAGATAATCGAAAATCATCAATTGAAAATTTTGGTATAGAATCATCCTTGTGGACAGCATCCATAGCTAATTGGTCAAAATCCGCTTATTCAAATGCACATCTTTTTTATGCTAATAGTTCTAATTTAAATATATTAGGATTTAATAATATTGGTCAAGGTCGTTCTGTTCGTTGTGTAAAAGATACACGAAGCGTAAATACTTTTCATAAAGTAGTAAATAATGTCAATGAGATTTTTACTGTAAATGATAATGAAAACTTAGACGATTCTTACATTCAAATATATCCTAATCCAAATACAGGTTTATTTTCAATCAATTTGAAAGATATTACTGAAGGAACAATACAAATATTAAACATTAATAATAGTGTTGTTTATTCTAAACAATTTAATTCATCAGATATTGAAGTAAATATTCAAGGACAACCTTCAGGAATATATATTGTAAAAATTCAATCAGGCTCAAAAATTATTACTAAAAAAATTATAAAAAATTAAAATTTCTTATTGCTAATAATAAACTCTCTAATATAAAATATTAGAGAGTTTTTTTATTGAAATTTTACGAAATTTGCTAAACCAGCTTATTTAAGGATTTTGAAATACTTGATATAAATCTTTTCTATTTTTAAATATATAAATAATAGAATATATTTTATATGATGATTGAAAATTTATATTAGTTTATATTTTTTTAAGCCATTTATAACCCAATGAGTTGTATAATATAGTGATTTATATAATGGTAATTTTAAAAACTTATAATAAACTAAAAATTGAAGTTTTAGCATTAGCCATTTATTTCTAGAATATGAATTTTGGCGTATTCTATAAATTACCAAAGGTAAGTTTAGAGCACGAAATTTACCTATGACTTTTGAAAGATTTAAAATCATAGCATAATCTTCTCTTTTATGAACGTCAGGAAAATATATTTTACCTGTTTTATTTGAATCATAAATTAATGTTGATATAAATACCGGACAGTTAAATAATAAACGTTTATATGAGACCATATCTTCCGCGACAAAATCAGCAAGACAAGGGTTTAAATTTTCGTCAACTCTTTTATATGAAGTATATACAGCTTTTTCATTATTTTGTTTTAGAAAATTAATTCTTTTTTCAAGAGCATTAGGAAGCCATAAATCATCACTATCTATAAAAGCTATATATCTTCCGCATGCATTTTTTAGACCGTAATTGCGAGCTATTGCAGCACCCTGATTTTTTTCTAAAACAATAAGTTTTATTCTACTATCAGTATATTTTTTAATTATTTCAACAGAATTATCAGTGCTACAATCATCAATAATTATCCACTCCCAATCAATATAAGTTTGTTTTAGAACAGATTCAATCGTATCGCCAATAAAATTTGCCGAATTAAAATTAGCTGTAATTATAGATACAGAAGTAAGATTATTCATAATTTAAGGATTAACAGTTAATTGCATGCTTACAATTAATTTAAGATATAAGAAGAATTTTTTATAAATTAAAACATCCAATTAATAAATTAGGATTTTATATATTTTTTTAATATTATTTTTAACAATCATACTAATTATCATTAGCAAATTCTTGAGGTATAAACTTTTTAATATTTATATTTTCATTAAATATATTAGACATTTTATCAAAGCCTAAATGGACAGAATTAGGCCACATTCTCCAACTCATTAAATAAAAATAAAGTATAAAAAAGTAATAGTAAAAGTATTTGTAACTTTTATTACAATATTTAACAATCATAGCTATTAAAATAGACCAAAAATCACCATATGCCGCTGGAAGTCTTATTGAAAAAATTGAATTTTCACGTAAAGAATAATAAATAAAATAGTGAGTGATGATTAGATTTCTAATCATCATATAATTTTTATCGGAGGTAGTTTTGCATATATAATTGTCATTGAGTAAAAGTATGACTAAAAAAATAAGTTTTACAAAATCATTTAGCCCCCATCCGGTTCCTTCTAAACTTCTATAAGAATAGAAGCCCCCGGTTGCTTCTGAAATAATGTCAGAAGAGATATTTGAGAATAAGTTTTCAAAAATTAAATACGGTTTAAATGGCGATATAAGTACAGCGAAAACAATGATTAATATACAGTTAAATGTTGATAATTTAAATTTAGCAATCCAGTAAGCAGGAATAAATATTAATGTAGTTTTATGAAAATAATATCCAATAAAAATACACAATAAAAATTTTACTAATTTTCTTTTTTCAATATATTGATAGGAAAATAAACACAATGCTATTGATGCAGCTTGTCTAATATGTCCACAATCACTAAAAAAGTAATTGGGCATAAAGAAATACATTAACGATAGCATCGGATAGGGAGAATATTTGTAATAGGTATATGTTTTTAATGAGATTGATATTAAAGCATATATAAATAATAATAAAAAAAATGGCATTTTAAAATATCCCAAAATTTTTGATATTAATGCATATGTTACTTCAATATCAGCATTAAAAATTTTATTCCATGTAATATATTTATTAATATTTAAATATATTCGATAATAGGGCCAATAGTCTGCACCTTGAGCCACACGTATTCCTGCAAGAAAAATAAGAAGTGAGCAAATAATTATATAAGGTACTTTAATCGTTGCCTTTAGGCCATTATTCGATATTTCTAAATATGAAAAAAATGTAATTATAAAGAGAATAATATAATATACAGGATGAAGCATTAATTCATAGTTTTATTAATTGTAATAAATAAAATACTATTTTTTTAAGGTTTAGTGAAAATAGATAATTTTTACCGAATCGTTTATATTGAAAAATTTGCCATTTAGATATGTTTTCAATTTTTAATATTTTTTTTAGTTTATCAAACATTTGTTTTTTAACACCATTATCATTTACAAATGCATAATAAGCTAAAAAAGAATAAAATCCTTGGAATATAATAAATTTTTTCCATTCATCTATATTTTTCTTATAATTACTTTTAAAAAAATCCTGTTTAACCATTTCAATGGCATCCAACATATTAATTCCTTTAATTGTAAAATTTCTTGTTATAGAACCATTTCTAATAAGGTAATAATAGAAAAATTTATTAGTTTTTGCTACTGTTTTTGCTTTTAAAAATAAACGAGGTATCGTAGCAACATCTTCAAAATGCAAATTTGATGGAAAAGATATTTCATTAAATAATTCTCTTTTAAAAATCTTGTTGCATGCAAAACAAGACATTTCTCCAAAAATTGTGAAATCTTCTGAGAGGTCTATTTTTTCAGGCAATTGATGTGACTGAGGTAATTTTTTTATAATGTTCCCATATATATCTACATTTTGTAAACTGCATACAACTATTTCCGCAGAATGATTAATTGCTAAATTATACATATCATTCATCATGTTTTCATCAATCCAATCATCGCTATCGACAAAGGCTATAAAATCACCTGAGGAATTTCTGATCCCATTATTTCTGGCTTCACTTAATCCTTTATTTTTTTGAATTATTGATTTTATATTGTGATATTTTAATACATATTCATCAATAATTAATTGCGATTTATCGGTAGATCCATCATTAATAATAACGATTTCTATTTCTTTACATGTTTGATGAATTAATGAATCTAAGCATCTACGAAGATATGCTTCAACATTATAAACGGGAACAATTATAGATATTTTATAATTCATGAATTATCAAAAACGATCCAAAGGTAGTATATTTAAAATTATTATATAAAATAGATTTGGTCAAAAAAGGGTGTTATGATAGCATATTCATAAGTAAATATTACTTTATTCCATAATATTTCATATCATGCCAAAATTCCACATAAGACTTTTCAACTACATTTGGATATAATATTTCTATTGGAAATAATAGTTTAAGAGGAGCAAAACTCATAGCCATTCGGTGGTCATTGTATGTTTCAATTTTTTGATTTTCATTAAAAATATTGACTTTATGAAGCTTAAAAGAATTATCAGTAATTTCAACACTTCCTCCACATTTTTCGATTTCATTTTTAAGAGCGATTAATCGATCAGTTTCCTTTATTTTCAGAGTTTCAAGACCAGTTATTTTGATTGGTATTTGCAGTCCAAAAGCAGTTAATGCAACAGTTTGGGCAATATCCGGACAATCATTCATTTCTAATTCGATATATTTTGGATAATCAAAATGGTCGATTTTAAATAAGGTTATTTCATCGTTTGCAAATAAAGTTTTTATACCAAAATATTTTTGATAAATATCAACAATTCTTCGATCTGCTTGTAAAGAATCTTGAAATAAATATTTAATATTTATTCTAAAATTATTACTTAATGCACAAACTGCATAATGATATGAAGCGGATGACCAATCACTTTCAATTATAAAATCTTGTTTTTTAATTTCATTAATTGGGAGTATTGAAATTTTATTTTCATATAGAGTAGCAGAAATTCCTATTTTATTTAAAATCTGCAGAGTCATAGTTATATAAGGTTTAGAAGTAATTTTACCTTCTAAATTTATAATTAAACCGTTTTTAAGTTTTGCTCCAATTAAACATAAGGCAGTTATATATTGGCTGCTAATATTAGCAGGTAAATTAATAGTATCACATATAATTCTTTTTCCCATAATTCTTAAAGGAGGATATCCTTCATTTTCAAGATAGGAAATATGAGATCCTAAAAAATTTAATGCATCTACTAAAATCTTTATAGGTCTTTCTTTCATCCTGTCTGAACCGGTAAGTATAACGGTTTTATTTTTTTGAATTGCAAAATAAGCAGTTAAGAATCTCATTGCTGTACCCGCATGATGTATATCAATCAGTGGTTCTTTAGAAGCTAAAGCTTCTACCATCTTTTGGCTGTCTTGACTTTTAGATAAATTTTGTAAACGAAGTGGATCGTTGTATAATGAATTTAATAATAATACACGATTGGTGATACTTTTTGATCCAGATAGATTGATAGTTACTTCTTTCATTTTAATTTTTTATTATTAACATGTCTTTCACTATCACGACGAGTAGTTGCAACCAACTTTTTTTGAAAGGCATTTTCCAAATCAATTCCTGTTTGATTAGCTAAACAGGCTACAACGAAAATTACATCCGCTAACTCTTCACCTAAATCTTTATTTTTATCTGATTCTTTTTCTGATTGATCCCCATATCTTCTTGATATAATTCTAGCAACTTCACCTACTTCCTCGGTTAATTGTGCCATATTTGTCAATTCACTAAAATATCTAACACCATATTTTTTTATCCATTCATCGACCTGTAATTGTATATCTTTTAAGCTCATTTTGATAAACTTATTAAAGTTAAGTTATTAATTATAAATAATATATATATCTTAAAAATTAAAATTATAAGTATTGGTATGTAATTAATAAATACATTGAATATTTAATTAATTATGTCTTTTATTTTAATAAAGTAAAGTATATAAAGATTAATAAACATTATATCTTTACCTTTGAATTAAGAGTTTTTAATTATTGATATTAAGTTTTTCTAAATCTTATTTCATTTAACTAAATTAGACAACTTTTTATTAAAACTTATTTATTATCCTATATAATATTGGTTTTATATCTAATGCAAACTTTTTTGAAAATTTTTCAGCTCCATTTGCATTTAGATGTAATGAATTAAAAAAATATTTTTTTTGGTAACTCATTGTATCATTTGAATAGTTAATAAATGGTATATTATATTTTTTGGAAATGTTTGTATATATTTCCATAACTTCAGCTCTGTTTTTAATGAATTTTTGTCCTTCAATATATTCAGGTGTGTATACAAATAATACATAAATATTTTTTTGAATTAACTCAGTAAGAATTTTTTCAAATAAATGTATCCCTTTTTTATTTATTGAAACTTCTAAATGTCCTTTAGAAAATAAAGCATTATCAAAATCACTATTCCAATTTAAATCACGGGGTAGATATCCTTTAATTCTTTTTTCGGGTTTTATAATATTTTCATTATTAATAATCCTAGATATTTCTTCATTTAATGAGTCAGAATTTTCAAACTTCTGCTGTGAAATATTTTGGATAAAAGATAGAAATTTAATACGCCCTAATTCTAAAGCCTTATTAGAATAAAATGAGTCAACATATCTCAATAATGGAATTTTATAATCAAAATAGCTAAAATGAGGAAATTTGTAAACAGAAAGTTGCTCTTCAATTTCTTTATGTTTAGGCCAAAACATATAGGGAGAAAATTGATCGGGTTGATATATACCTATTGGATCACTAAATAATAAATCATCTAAAGAATAAATAACTACTTTTGGTTTTTTGTTATATTTTAAAAACTCAATATGCCTTAAATTTTGTAGCCATATATGTTGTCCGGCCATTCCGAGATTATAAGCAGTTGTATGAAATTCGTCTTCTAAGATTACTGGATTAATATGATTAAGAGCTCTAGAAGAACCATAAATTACTATATCTGAATTAATCCTACCATTATAAATATCTTCCCATACTGAAAAGTCACCAGCACCAGATGCTCTAATTTTTTTTGATATAATAAAGTCACTTAAATAAGCCAAAAATATTATGGGTAGGAGGAAAGCTAAAATTCTATAAATAAACTTCTTCATGTATTTACTAAAACTGAAAATATATAAACTCTTGAGAATTTTTTTGACCAAAAACAAGCATTAAAATAATAAGGATGTAATAAAATCCCCAACGAATACAAGTTTTTGATTTATAAAATAATTTTTCAATAGCATAATTATTTTCTCTTCCTTTCCATTCAACTAAAATTAAAAGTAAAAGTAGAGGAAATAAACTTAGATTAAAAATACTTAAATCAGGTAAATGAATTGAATTAAACATTTTGTTAATATAAGAAAATGCCTGACTTAAAGATTCTGATCTAAAGAAAATCCAAGCAAATGAAGCTAATAGAAATGTATAAACAATCTGAAAAAACTCCTTGAAATTAGGTAAAATTTTTCCTTTGGCTACAATATCCATATTATTTCTGTTAGTTTTAAAAATAATGGAAGGCAAAATAAAAAGAGCATTCAATCCTCCCCATAAAATGAAAGTCCAATTCGCTCCATGCCAAAAACCGCTCACTAAAAATATTATAAAAGTGTTTCTAATTCTCTTAATTGTTCCTCCTTTACTTCCACCTAGAGGAATATACAGATAATCTTTAAACCAAGAAGATAAGGATATATGCCAACGTCTCCAAAATTCAGCAATACTTCTAGAAAAATAAGGATAATTAAAATTTTTAATCAGTTTTATTCCCAAAAGTTTACCTGAACCCAAAGCTATATCAGAATATCCCGAAAAATCTCCATAAATTTGGAATGAAAATAGAATGGCACCTAAAAAAAGAGTCCCGCCCGATTGACTTTCATAGGAATTAAAAATTAAATTAACTGCTTTAGCACAATTGTCTGCAATTACTATCTTTTTAAATAACCCCCATAAAATTTGTTTTAAACCGCTTACCGCTAGTTCATAATTGAATTTTCTTGGTTTTTCAATTTGAGGAAGTAGATGAGTAGCCCTTTCAATAGGCCCGGCAACCAAGAGAGGAAAAAAGCTAACAAATAAAGCGTATTCAATCCAATTATGGGAAGGTTTGATTTTTTTATTATAAATATCAAATACATAAGACAAGCCATGAAAAGTATAAAAAGAAATGCCGACCGGTAGAATTATGTTTAAAGTTGAATAATGAGCAGTAAAACCCAATTTTTGAATTAAATCAGCAAAAGATTCAATAAAAAAGTTATAATATTTGAAAAAACCTAGAAAACCTAAATTTATGGATACACTTATAATTAACCAAATTTTTTTCTTTATCTGAGTATTAGAATTATATATTTTTAAACCACTTATATAATCAAGAATGGTTGAAAAGGCAAGTAAAAATAAAAATTTCCAATCCCAGCAAGAATAAAAAAAATAGCTTGAAATTAAAAGGAATAAATTTTGGAGTTTTAAATTTTTATTTAAAATAAGCCAATAAATAATAAAGATGATAGGTAGGAAAATTGCGTATTCAAATGAGTTGAAAAACATTTCTCAGTATTTATACCGACAAAAATACGAAAACATAATTAGACATTGGCAATAACGGCTTTTAATTAATTAGTAAGAATATTAATTGCCAAAATATTAAATTTGTATTAATGGAATGGAATCAAGAAATACATATTTTTCAAGAATATTTATTATTAGAAAAAGGCCTTTCTCAAAACACACAATTAGCTTATATAAGGGATATTAAAAAACTAATAAAATTTACCGAACATGATACGTCCATTACCCCATATACTATAGACAGATTTTTAATTCAAGATTTTATTTATGATTTTGCAAAAAAATCTTCCTCAGCAAAATCTCAAGCACGAGTAATATCATCATTAAAATCATTTTTTAAATTTTTACAAATTGAAGAAAAAAGGCAAGATAATCCGGCAGAATTGCTCGAAAGTCCTAAAATTGGCCTGTATCTTCCCGATGTGCTAAGTCATGAAGAAGTAGTAACTATAATACAGTCTATAGATTTATCCCAATCAGAAGGAGAGAGGAACCGTACCATTATTGAAACATTATATGGATGTGGCCTTCGTGTTTCAGAATTAATTAATTTACGACTCTCCGATTTATATTTGGATGAAAATTTTATTAGAGTTATCGGAAAAGGTAATAAACAAAGATTAGTTCCTGTATCGGATTGGACGATTAAATATATTAATCTTTATAAAGACTCAATTCGTATCCATTTAAACCCTAAACCTAAATGTGAAGATATACTTTTTTTAAATAGAAGAGGAGGACAGCTAACACGTGAAATGATTTTTATAATAATAAAAAATATTGCGGAAAAGGCTGGAATCAAAAAGAAAGTTTCCCCCCATACATTCAGGCATTCTTTTGCAACGGTGTTACTGAAAAATGGTGCCGATTTACGTTCAATTCAGCAAATGCTTGGACATGAAAGTATTACCACAACAGAAATATATACCCATCTAGATAGTCAACAACTAAGAGATACCATTGAAAAATATCATCCATTTTCAATTAAAAAGGGCTAATATTTTAAGTTAAATAATATATACACTTTAAAAGAATAATGAATTTAGATAAATATAAAAACGAAGCGTTAAAAAAAGCTTCAGAACACAAAAAATATTTAGAAAAACTAAAAAATAAGAAGCCTAAAAAATTGGATCAAGAATTAATCGAAATTCATGATAAAGTTTTCTCACATATAGATTGCCTACAATGTGCTAATTGTTGCAAAACAACAGGACCTTTGTTTTTGGAAAAAGACATTGAAAGAATATCTAAATATTTACGAATGAAACCGATTGATTTTATAGATCAATATTTATATAAAGATGAAGATAACGATTGGATTTTTAAACAATTGCCTTGCCCATTTTTGGACAGCTCCAATTATTGTTCCATCTATGAAGTACGTCCAAAAGCATGTAAAGAATACCCCCATACGGATCGTAAAAAATTCTATCAGATAAATAAATTAACCTTAAAAAATACAGTCATATGTCCTGCTGCTTACGAAGTAGTGGAGCTGTTAATGAAAACTATACGAATGTAGAATTACTTGTTTTTTTGTGAATCTATTATTTTTTTATTTTGTAACCATTCCACTATTTTAGCCCCCAGCCAAGAGAATGGAAAAAATATAAAAAACATACTTATTATATACCAGGTGGGATGTCCTTTAAATGTAAAAACAGAAATAATAGCAGTTAATAAAAGTATAAATCCGATCAACATAGCATAAGCAGTTTTTGCTGTTTTTACTAATAAAGCGCAAACTATTCCACCTAATAGAGAACCAATCCCGGAAGAAATTAATAAAGCTATAAAGAATTCGCCTTTAGCAGTACGAACAATGGATCTCCAATATTCTATTGGAAGACCTTTATAATTGTAAGGTATCCAATAAGAATTTATCATAACAGAAAGAGTAATTACTGTAATGGCTACTAAAAGCCCGGATATAACTGCAAGAGTATTTCTTATCATTTCGTTTTATAATTCTGTAGCAATAACTGAAATTTCAATTAAAACATTTTTGGGTAAGGCTGAGACTTGTACACATTCACGGGCCGGATACGCATCAGAAAAATAAGAAGCATATATTTCATTAACCGCGGCAAAATCAGATAAATTTTGAAGAAAGATGGTAGTTTTAACCAAATTATTCCAATTTAAATTAGCTTCATTGAGAATTGCTTCAATATTTTTCATAACCTGATGAGTTTGATCATCAATGGAAGTAGGAATTTCTCCGGTTTGCGGTTTTACCGGTATTTGTCCGGAAACAAATAAAAAGTTATTAACCTTAATCGCTTGAGAATAAGGTCCAATAGCTGCAGGAGCTTTTTTAGTATTAATTATTTTTTTAATCATGAATTAAATATACAAATTTTTTAAAAACTTGCATTGTCATTGAAATTTTTAGCCTCATATTTTACCGCATCTTTTAATATGGCTGCTTTTACTCCTATATAAAAACTCCATGTCTTGTTATAACTTGAAGATATGGGAACCCAATTAAAATTAATATTAAAACTTCTTAAATCTCTCATAAATCCTAGTCGAGTGTATCCGAATTCTTTACTTTCCAAATCGTAATTAGTAGATGCAGTAATCTTCCAATACGGAGAAGGGGAGATTTCTCCCGAAAGATTTACCGTAGCAGTAACATTAGTATTTCTATTATATTCTTTCGTAGAAGCATAATTCAATCCTACGTCCAATTTCCAAGGCATATCAAAATGGGCGTAATTTTCATCATCAAAGTAGTATTTTTCATATCTAACTGTTCCTTGCTTCTTATATTTAATTACTTTTTTTTCACCGAATAATGATTCATCCAAAGAAAAATTCAGTCCCATCGTATAACTGGCAATAGTAAAATATCCAAACTTATCAATAGCATGACCTACTGTTGATTCGGGAGTATCAAATACTATTTTATAAGGATTTACCCTCATGGCATAATTAACACGTAATTTAGAATTAAATAAAGAAGAAGAACCCGAAGCATTAATAGGACTCCATTTCAAAGAATCTGCAGCAAAATTATAAGATGTATTGATATTTAAAGATTCGAATATTTTTATCTTTTTAAAACCGCTGGATTCTTTTTTATTTCTAACCTTCATTTCAAGATTGTTAGCAAGGGAAATATTTATGGCACTGTTTTCATAATTGGAAGGATTACCCATGACATTTCCTTCAAAATAAGAATATTTTACTTTTTTTCCATCTTTATCTGTGTACGTACCGTAATATCCCCAAGAATCTTTAGAGAAGTCAGGCATAAAACCATAGCTGACCGTAGGAGATATCATATGACGGATTGCCTGAATCATACTTCCTTTTTTAAAGTTGGCGATACCATACAAAGTCGTTGTTAAATTAAGGGACCCGTCAAAAGTTCGGAAAGTTTTAAATCCATCTTTATTAAATGTTTCAACCTTATCCGAAGAAGCATTATAGTCCCTTCTAATAGTCTTTGTTGTCCAGATTTCTCGATAATTACCATTGATACCTAATTGAAAATAATTAAAAAGTGTGGAAGTAGTACCAAAACTGGTGGAATTTTTCATTCCGTTATTAGAGTTTTTAAACATTTTTGACGTAAACATATCATCAGTAGTCGTATTCAATGAATTTTGAAGATTCATTTTATAATCCATATAGATATTGTGCCAAATGGTTTTCTTAGGTCCTGATTTAGGTTTAAAAGGATAAATTTGAGGCATCGTAACCGTTACATTAGGAAGTACCATGGTTACATCGCCGGTTGAAATATTTTGCGAAGCGGAGGTATTAAGTGAAATAGTTAAGGGATTATTATTAAATCTTTTAACCAAAGAAATTGATGATGAAGTCTGATTGTTATTTACATTACCATGTAAAGCATTTTGATTATATATGCTGTTGTTGTAGTAATTCTGACTCATAAAATTTACCGATGCGTTAAAGGACAAATTTGGATTGGCTTTGGCATCTTGTAAATGAGACCAGGTAATACGATAATTTTCAATTTCTGAATAATCATCCAGTCCTTTGGTACTGTTTATATTTTTTTCATAAATAAAATTTAAATTACCTGAATATTTGTAACGATTCAAATACCTTAATCGATTATCGATCATCCAGCTACCTTTAGTATAAAATCCAAAACGGCTTTCTAAGTCCAAATATTCACCAATGGGAACATAAATTCCCCATCTTTCCAAATAAAATCCTTTATTTTGCCGTTCACCGAACGTTCCGATTAAAATCCCAGCCTGTCGATTGCTGCCGGTAGAAGGCAAATATAAAAAAGGTAAAATGAATGGAGTCGGGACTTGCTCAATATACATCGTGGTAGGTCCTGCAATGATGGTTTTTTGATTTTTACCGGTAATAACTTTCATTTTATTAGTCGATAAACCATAATCAGGAATAGAATCTTTTTTTGCTTTAAAATATTCATCCGTAGTCATAAATCCCCCCCTCATATAATACTCTTCATCATTCATTCTTTTGGCTTTCTTAGCAATAATTGCCATTTCATCTTCTTCCGTTCGAATATTAAAAGCCGTACCTTGTTTGGTATTCATATTAAATTGGGCTTCTGTATATTCATACTCTTTTCCTCCCTGAATAAATTTTATATTATCAATAATTCTTCCTAAACTGTCCACTTTTCCACGAGCTAAAATGTCTCCGGTATTCCAATCCATAACAATATAATCTGCCTTAATGGTCATATCCTGATAGCTGACTTGTGCATTATGGATCAGATAGGTTAATTTTTTTGAAAAAACATTACGAATTTCATCCCCTTTAGTGTCCACAATATTTTCAAGCTTTTCTTTATTGACAGATATGGAATCAGTAGGGATTTTTACAGTGTCAGAAAGGGTTTTAACTCTTTTTTCCTGTGCTAAGAGAATGTTAAAAATTAGAAAAAATAAATAAAGTATATTATATTTGAAACTTGAATTGATCAAAGCATATAAATTCAGAAAAAATTTTGCTGTCAAAATTAATCAAAAAAAAGAATTAATGAGAGTTTTAACAATATTTAACTTAAAAAATATACTACTAATAACTTTAATTTTTTTCACAAGCTCTTTATCTTCACAAAAAAAAGATTTTACCTTAGTTTTGGATGCCGGGCATGGCGGGCATGATAATGGTGCCAGAGGAGCTTTTGCCAATGAAAAAGATGTTAATCTTTCATTGGTTTTAAAAGTTGGAGCCATGATTGAAAATAACAATAAAGATGTAGAAGTTATTTATACTCGAAAGACAGATGAATTTATTCCATTAATGACCCGCGCAGATATTGCCAATAAAGGAAAAGCCAACTTATTTATTTCCATACACTGTAATTCAAGCCCTAAAAGTGCCCCGTACGGTACGGAGACTTTTGTTCTCGGAGCTCATCGAAATAGAGATAATTTTGATGTTGCAAAAAGGGAAAATGAGGTTATTTATATGGAAAAAGATTATCAAACGACTTATGAAGGATTTAACCCCTCATCACCCGAATCGGTAATAGGCCTCACATTGATGCAAAACATATACTTAGAAAACAGTTTAAAAATGGCCAGCTATGTGGAAAATAATTTTAAAAAAGAAAATCGATTTTCCAGAGGAGTAAAACAAGCCGGTTTTTTGGTTTTAGTTCAAACAGCCATGCCTTCAGTATTAATTGAAACCGGTTTCATCTCTAACCCTCAAGAAGGACAATATTTAGCTTCAGAAGATGGACAAAATGCTATAGCTAAAGATATATACGAAGCTTTTTTAAGCTATAAAAAAGAATACGATAAAAAATCAGAGAAAAAAGCGGAGGAAGAAATTCAACAAGTTGTTGAAAATCCAGTGGACAGTAACTTATCACTAAAGGTACAATTCTTAGCATCATTCAACAGATACAGTCCTAATTCCTTGCAACTTAGAGGTATGAAAAATGTTGAAATTGTTAAATCAAACGGTAAGTATATATATTATGCAGGAAGTACCAATTTACGATCTGAAAGTGAAGCGACATTAAAAATTGCCAAAGAAGCCGGGTTTACAGATGCTTCTATAATTGAATTTAATGAAAAAGAAGTGGTAACCGGTCTATACTATACCATTGAATTATTTGTATCACCTAAAAAATACAGAGAAAGAGATGCTATTTTCAAAGGATTAAATAATGTAATAAGACAAAAAACGGATAACAATTTGTACATTTATACCAGCGGAAAAGTGAGCAATTACGATTCAGCCAAAAAATTATTGGAAATCTATAAAAAAATAGGATTTTCAGATGCTATCATTTCGAAAACTTTATCGTAATTTGAATTAGTATCTTAAATAAGATATAAATTTTTTAACTCATAAATTCATGACATGAGTTAAAAAATATCCATTATAAAAAATGTTTAAAGTTTTCCAATAGATTCTTCCGTTTATTGAGCTTATTGATAACTATTTAAATTTATAACTTTGATCAGGTTTCTTAAAAACCAAGACTTGTCAAATGGTTCATTCAACCCATTTTTTAAATAAAGCTCGGTTCCGATTATCCTTATTTTACTAATTGCACAATCAAAAAGATAGTATAAAGTATTTGAATCATTTGTTAAAATATTCATACGTATATTGTGTTTAAAACTAGTAAAATTAAGGGTCACTAAAACAGATAATTTATCGTCATGGTAATGATCTTAATTTTATTTTTTTGGAATATAAAATTCAATCCCATAAAAAAAATTACTTTTGTAATATGAAAGAAAATCCTATTTTATCTATAGTTGTTCCGGTTTTTAATTCAGGAATTTATTTGAAGGAAACTATTAAAAGTATTGAAGAGGTAAATTTTTCATATCCTTATGAAGTCATATTAGTAAATGACGGATCAACAGATTCGGAGACTTTAAAAATATTGGAAGATTACAATGAAAAATATACAATTATAACTCAAGAAAATGGAGGAGTAGCCAGGGCAAGAAACAAGGGTATTGAAAATGCAAAAGGCCAATATATATTACCTTTCGATTCGGACGATATAATGAATGGAAATTATTATGATCAAGCCCTACACAAGATGGTTCAAGATCCAACTATTGACATTCTCTATGGAGATTATATAATTTTCGGAAGTGAAAACAGGTACAATAAATCAGGAAAATATAATCGTTTACGCTTAATAAATAGCGGATGTTTTTTACCCAATTCAAGTATTTATAAAAAAAGGGTATGGGAGGATAATGGAGGCTATGATGTAACTTTGTCGTATGCAGAAGATTGGGATTTCTGGTCAAGAGCTGCAGTTAAAAATTATAGCTTTTATTATTTTAATCAACCCTTATACAAATATAGAAGAATTCATGATGGAAAATCATTAAGTCAAAGCAAGGTAACCAATTATAATGAAGCCATTAAAACTTTAAAAAGTAAAATTCCTGCTTCTGTATTTAATCAAGAAACCATAAGTGATTATGTTGTACAATCTGTAAGAGAAAATAGAAAATTAAAGATAAAACTCTTTTTACGCATATTTTTTCCAAAAATATTTAATTATCTAAAAAAGAAAAACCTATTTCCAAATGGGATAGTAGTAGAATAAAATGGCTTTTATTATCAATAATAAAAGCCATGAAATAGAAATTTTGATCTAAATAGCATCAGTATGCACCGTTTTTACGGCTCTACCTGATGGATCAGGGTTATTTTTAAATGCTTCATCCCATTCTAAAGCCACGGCAGAACTACAGGCTACAGAAGGTACAGAAGGAACCGTTTGTGCTGCTGCTTGAGAAGGGAAATGTTCTTCAAATATGCTTCTGAACCAATATTCTTCTTTTGACATCGGTGGATTTATTGGAAAGCGTTCAGATGCTCTTTCCATTTGTTTATCAGAAACTTTTTTATCAGCCGTTTCTTTTAATGTATCAATCCAGGAGTAACCCACCCCGTCTGAAAATTGTTCTTTTTGTCTCCATGCAACTTCTTCTGGTAAATAATCTTCAAATGCCTCTCTTAAAATATGCTTTTCAATTTTTCCGTTTCCGCACATTTTATCTTTAGGATTTAAAGTCATGGCAATATCCATGAACTCTCTGTCCAAGAAAGGAACCCGCCCTTCAACGCCCCAAGCCATTAAGGATTTATTGGCACGAAGACAGTCGTAAAGGTGGAGTTTATCTAATTTTCTGACGGTTTCTTCATGAAATGCTTGAGCATCAGGTGCCTTGTGGAAATATAAATATCCGCCGAAAAGTTCATCGGATCCTTCTCCCGATAATACCATTTTTACTCCCATAGATTTTATATATCTGGCTAATAAGTACATGGGGGTAGAAGCTCGAACTGTTGTAACATCGTAGGTTTCAATATGATAAATGACATCACTGATCGCATCTAAAGCTTCTTCAATGGTAAAATGAATTTCATGATGTACGGTCCCGATATGGTCTGCCACTTTTCTGGCTGCCAACAAATCCGGAGCACCTTTCAGTCCGACAGCAAAGGAATGCAGTTGAGGCCACCAAGCATCCGAATTATTGTTATCTTCCACTCTTTTACTTGCATATTTTTTTGCAATAGCTGAAATAATGGATGAGTCTAATCCACCGGATAGAAGAACCCCGTAAGGAACATCAGACATCAACTGTCTGTGTACAGAATCTTCTAATCCTTTTCTTAATTTTTGAATGTCAGAAATGTTGTCTTTCACAGAATCAAAATTCATCCAATCTCTATGATACCAAGTTTTTATTTCTCCGTCCGGACTGTATAAGTATTTTCCGGGTTCAAATTCTTTGATATCCGGACAAACTCCTTCCAACGATTTGAGTTCACTGGCTACATAAAATTGCCCTTTTTCATCATATCCCATATATAAAGGAATGATTCCCATATGATCTCTGCCAACTAAATAAGCATCTTTTTCTTGATCATATAAAACGAAGGCATAAATTCCTGTAATATCTTCAAATAATTTAACCCCTTTTTCTTTATATAAAGCTAAAATAACTTCACAGTCAGATAAAGTTTGGAAATCGTATTTTCCTTCAAATTTCTTTCTAATTTCTTTATGATTGTAAATTTCACCGTTTACGGCTAATATCAATTTTTTATCGCTGCTATATAAGGGTTGGCCACCGGAAGCAATGTCAACGATGGATAATCTTTCATGAGCAAGGATTGCATTTTTATCGCAATGGATTCCGGACCAATCCGGACCTCTATGACGAATTTTTTTTGCCATTTTTAAAGCCTGAGGCCTTAATGTTTCACCGGCTTCTTTTAAATCGAAAATTCCTACAAATCCACACATTTTTTTTGTTTATTAATTTTTGTAAAATTAAAGTAAATTAGCTTAAATGTAAATATAATTTGTAATTTTTATTTTTAAAATAAATTTATTTATTGGTTTTAATTTATTTTATAAACTTTTTGATGGTAAAACACAAAAATAAGTTTAGATTGAGAATGTGAAATGTTTGAAATAATAAACTGTAAAAATATTTTTCAGAAATAGATTCTTTTTTTCATCACCTATTTCAAAATGATACGCTCTCCTTGTGTAGGAAATATATAATTGATAGAATATGGGTTATGTTTAACTAATTGTTCCTTAATTATTTGTTCATGATTTCCTTTAGGTTTGATATGGGTAACAATAATTGTTAACTTTTTCATATTTTTTTTTCCTACTAATTGAGCTAATTTTTTCATTTCTTCATTTAGTAAGTTGGGCGTTAAATGACCAAACAATAATTCTTCAGGTTGAGAATTAGGAAAAGAAACTTCAATAAGAAAGGTTTTTAATTTTCCTGATTTAATTTTAGGAGCTATAAGGTTCCAAATTTTTTTGAGTTTATCGGATTTTTCAATTCTGTCTGCTCCGGTATCGCCAAAATATAAAACTGCTTGGGTATTATTTTCCACTAAAATGGCGGAACTTTTAAGTGGTTTTACATGACTTAATTCATAAACTGTACCCGTTAAACGGGTATTAAGAATAGGGAATGCATTTCCTATTTCTGTGTATATATATTGATATTTATTAAGAATTGGACTTTCGCCTTCATTGGCAAAATTGATCCAAGCAGCATTGGTAAAATATTTATTTTTTAAAACTTCAATGGTTTCCTTACTTGCATAAATTGGCTTGGAGGAATCTTCGGGAGAGTTAATCAACATTCCTGATAAATGGTCTAAATGGCCATGAGATATAAAATATCCTTTGATGCTATCTTTTAATACATTTTCAATTGTAGTATTGGTAAAGGTTCCTTTTTCAATTGCCTTATTAATACCACTATAAATAGTTCCGGCATCCAAAGCTAAATAATTGAATGTTTTTTCTTCAGCAATTAGATAAGAAGAAAGATTACTCTCATTACTTCCTCCGTATACTCCTAATGGAACGATCTCTAAATTCTGAGCCGAGGTAATTATAGATACCGTAAGACATATTTTCAGAAAATATTTTTTCATGATCCTACTTTTTTAAATCAAATTATAATTGAAATATTTTTTCATAAGACTTGTGCATCTTTCCATTAATTGAAATATCAACGTATGCTAAGAAAATGAAATTCAGTAATTGCTTAAATTAAAGTAAAAAATATAACGGATCATTTACAGTATGAAGTTAACTAATATAACTTTAAAAAATTAGTAAATCTTCGTAAAGCAATAGCTCTGTGACTTATCATATTCTTTTCTTTAGGTGAAAATTCTGCGAAACTTTTCAAATATCCGTCAGGAATGAAGATCGGATCATATCCGAACCCACCATCACCCTTGATTTCAGTAGTAATAGTACCAAAAATTTTACCTTCAAAATATTTAACTTCCTCATTATTTACCCAACAGATTACGCTTATAAAATATGCTTTTCTATTGGTACTATTTTGCATACTTTTTAGCACTTTAGAAATATTATCATCAAAAGATCCGGTGCCTGCATAACGCGCAGAATAGATTCCGGGTTCTCCATTTAATGCTTCAACTACTAATCCGCTGTCATCAGCAAAACAGGGTATATGAGTTAAATCATATCCGAATTTAGCTTTAATAAAAGCATTTTCACGGAAAGTGGTCCCTGTTTCTTCAATTTCGCCTTCAAAATTATAATCAGCAAAGGTTTTAAGTTGAAAATTTTCGGGTAAAATTTCAATTATTTCAGCTTTTTTATGTTCGTTTTGTGTAGCTAATAGGATTTCCATGATTGATTTTTTGTTAATTTCATATAAATGCATCCAAATATAGCTATTATAATAATACCAACAATGAACAGAGTAAAATTACTAAAACCTAATTCGGGTGATTCCAATGATTTATATCGCATAAAAAATATAAAACCTATCGTATTATTAATGCAATGAAGTAGTGTGCAGGTAAGTAGGGATCCTGTTTTATAGAATGTAATTCCCAAGACAATTCCGGCTAAAATTCCACCAACTGCTTGCCAAGGAAATATATGGATTCCTCCAAAAATTAAGGCTGATATTAATATAGCTTTTTGTGGTTTAATTTGATTATTGAGCATTCCCTTTAAAATAAATCCCCTAAAAAATAATTCTTCAAAAATTGGAGCAACGATACATACCGATATAAAGGTAATTATAGGATAATTACCGGCATTACCCAATAAGGCATACGACATGGTTTTATACATTTTTTCGAATATTTCGCCTTGAGTAGGTATTAATCCGGTTAAAAATTCTGAAACTAAATATTGTCCAAAAAATAACAAAAGGGCAATAGGGAAGAGTTTACTATTCTTAAGTGAGTAACTGATTATAAAACGTTCTTTTCTGGGTTTCAATCCCACCAAATAATAGACTAAATAAACAATTAGATAATTTCCAATGGTTAGAATCGGGGTAAAAACGTAGGGATTGGTATGTAGTTTTTTAGCTAGAATTGAAAATAGAGGACTTAGTACCAAAGCTCCCAAAAAAAATAAGATAAGAGCTAAAACTATGTCATACCATTTTAATTTAAGATAATTATTCATTGTGATAAGGTTTTCCTTGTAAAATACTGAAGCCGCGATATAATTGCTCAACGAAAAACAAACGCACCATCTGATGCGTAAACGTCATTTTGGATAAAGCTAGTTTTTGAGGATTTAGATTATAAATTTTATCAGAAAATCCATAAGCTCCTCCGATACAAAAAACTAAATGTTTAACAGAATTATTCATTTGCTTTTCCAGAAATGATGAAAATTCAGTTGAAGTAAACTCTTTGCCTTTTTCATCTAAAATTATGAGTGTATCTCCCGAAACTAAAAAAGAAAGAATGGACTCTGCTTCCGCATTTTTTAATTCATTTTCTGAAAGATTTTTGGAATTTTTTACATCCGGTAATTCTTTGCGTTCAAATTTAATGAAAGCGGGTAAGCGTTTTTCTAAATTTTCCATTAGAATTACTAATTCTTTAGAATTGGTTTTGCCAATCGATAATAATGTAATTTTCATGCCACATTAATAACTGCAAAAATAGAAGATTAATTATAAATAAAGTCTTCATATTGTTAAACCCGTTTTTTAAAAAAATATAGTAATAGTATCCTTATTCGCTTCCATATAATATAAGTTCTAAACGTTTAAAATTAAATTTAGTTTATGAATACTCGTTTGTAATATATTTTTCTTGATTGAGATAATAACTTTCATTTTTAAAATAGCTTTCGTCTTAAATTTAGAAGAGTATACCGGTTTTTGCTCTTTTATAAAATTTAGTTATAAATATCAATTGTAGTGGTAAATAGTTTTATAGAAGGTGCTTATATCAGTTTTATTAAAAAGTAATATTCTTTAAAGGTTTCTATATAACGTATTGAGTATTATTTTTTAATTACAAACTTATCCCATTCATTTTATAATAATTTTGAGAACTATACTCTCCTTATCATATAGTTTTTTATCTTTGTTAACATAATTAACATATAAACATTATAAAGATGAAAATTAATATTGTTGCGGGTATTCTTGCTGCCTCAATAATTTTGGGGTCTTGTGAATCGAAACATTCAGAGCAAACCGAAAAAATTAGTGAAGAAGATTTTAATTATAAAGTCGATCGTTTTGCCGATATTGAAGTTTTAAGATATCGAATACCTGAATGGGATAAGTTGTCTTTAAATGAAAAAAAATTGGTCTATTATCTTTCTCAAGCCGGATTAGCAGGTAGAGATATCCTTTGGGACCAAAACTATAAATATAATTTGAAAATAAGAAAAGCATTAGAATCCATCTATCAAAATTATAAAGGAGATAAAACCTCAAAAGATTGGAACAATTTTGAAGTATATTTAAAAAGGGTTTGGTTTTCAAATGGGATTCATCATCATTATTCTAATGATAAAATTATGCCTGAATTTACCCAAGCATATTTTGAGGAGCTAATGAAAGAAACTCAAACTTCATTGGATTCTCAGATCGTTTCCATTTTATTCAATGAAAAAGATTCTAAAAAAGTAAATCTAGATGAATCCAAAGGGTTAATTTCAGGATCTGCAGTAAATTTTTATGGAGAAGGAATTACCGAAAAGGAAGTGGAGAAATATTATTCAGCTAAAAAAAGTCCGGATGCTTCTCGTCCCTTATCTTTTGGTTTAAACTCCCAATTAGTTAAAGACAGTAAAGGTACTTTAGAAGAAAAGATTTGGAAAAGCGGGGGAATGTACGGTTCAGCTATTGATCAAATAATCTATTGGTTGGATAAGGCTGTTACCGTAGCTGAAAATAAAGAACAGGGAGATGCTTTAAAACTTTTAATTGAATATTACAAAACAGGAGATTTAAAAACTTGGGATGATTATAACATAGCATGGCTTAAAGCAACTAAAGGAAATATAGATTATATAAACGGATTTGTAGAGGTGTATAATGATCCGCTTGGTCACAAAGGATCCTATGAGAATATTGTTCAAATCAAAGATTTTGACATGTCGGCAAAAATGGAAGTTATATCCAAAAATGCACAATGGTTTGAAGATCATTCTCCTTTAATGACGGAACATAAAAAGAAAAATGTAGTAGGGATATCGTATAAAACAGTTAATGTAGCATCGGAAGCGGGAGATTCTTCACCCAGTACTCCGATTGGAGTAAATTTACCTAATGCCGATTGGATCCGTGCGGAATATGGCTCAAAGTCGGTTTCTTTAGGTAATATTATAGACGCTTATAATTTAGCCGGAGGAAGTGAAAAATTAAAAGAATTTGCATATAGTCAAGAAGAAATAGAATTATCAGAAAAATACGGAGAATTAGCAGATAAACTGCATACAGCTTTACATGAAGTTGTGGGTCATGCTTCTGGACAAATTAATCAAGGAGTCGGAACCCCTAAAGAAACTTTAAAAAGTTATGCATCTACTATGGAAGAGGGAAGAGCAGATTTAGTAGGATTGTATTATTTATATGATCCGGAATTACAAAAGCTTGGATTAGTAGATGACTGGAAAAAAGTAGGAATGACAGCCTATAATGATTATATACGAAACGGATTAATGACTCAATTAGTTAGAATTGAACCGGGAAGAGATATAGAAGAAGCACATATGAGAAATCGTCAATGGGTTAGTGCGTGGGCGTATGAAAAAGGTAAAAAAGATAATGTAATTGAAAAAGTGGTTAAAGATGGTAAAACCTATTTTAAAATTAATGATTACGAAAAGCTTCACAATTTATTTGGAGAATTACTGAAAGAAACTCAAAGAATTAAATCTGAAGGAGATTATAATGCTGCAAAAAATTTAGTGGAAACGTATGGAGTAAAAGTGGATAAAGAATTACATGCAGAAGTATTAAAAAGAAACTCTAAATTTAATACCGCAGCTTATAAAGGTTTCATCAATCCTATTTTAGTTCCTAAAACTAATGAACAAGGAGAAATAACTGATATTGAAGTTACTTATCCGGAATCATTTGCAGTTGAAATGTTATTCTACTCTAAAAATTATGGATTCCTTCCTCTTGAAAACTAAAAATTAAATTACTTACCATACAAAACGACTTTACTTACCGACCGGAAGTAAAGTCGTTTTATTTTATGGTAAACTTTATTTTATACACTTATATATAAAATAGAAATCCTATTAATCTTCAGGCAAATTATTTATAAAGTTTTTCAATTAATTAGTATAATATTCGGATTAGAGATAAAATATTTTTAAAATAATTTATCCTGAAATAAATTTCATTCTTAGATTTGCTAAATAAATCTCATTCCGGTTTTTTTTTATATAAATTAACAAATTGAAAATTTTGTTGCTATTCTAAAAAAAGGTTGCATTTAGTTTTTCGAAAGAAATAGGGGGGAAGTATACCCATGAATCAATTTATGAAATTAACCCGTATGTCTATATTCATATTATTTATGGAGATTTTATTCCCAAAGAAAAAACTACTGCTTATTCGCAAAATTTTTGGAGAGAAGTACTGATTTCTGCTAAAGAATGGGCGAAATTAGTTAATGAAAACGGTGGAGATGTCACTATTATTCATTTGCCGGACATTGGAATAAATGGAAATACGCATTTTATTATGTCAGATCTTAATAATATTGAAATTGCGGATCATATTCAAAAGTGGTTAAAAGAAAAAAAATTGAATTAATGCTTTGCTATAGTAATTAGTATAATAGGGTAGATATTCATGCAAACAACTCTTATAATAATTAAATTCTAAACAAAATAAGATCTTTAGAGATCTATATTAAGAGTCTTCATATATAAAATACTAATAAATAAAAAAGGAGATTAATAGGAATTAATATGAAAATTAAGTATAAATTTTAGCGATCCGGACGGGACTCGAACCCGCGACCACCTGCGTGACAGGCAGGTATTCTAACCAACTGAACTACCGGATCAGGGTAGATTGCATAGTGTGCAATAAAAAAATAAAGAAATTTATGTTTCTTAGCGATCCGGACGGGACTCGAACCCGCGACCACCTGCGTGACAGGCAGGTATTCTAACCAACTGAACTACCGGATCTTTTCTGAAGACTTATTTTTAATAATTTCAGTGGTGCAAAGATAAACTCATTTTTCAATTTCACAAACTTTTTTGATTGAAAAATTCATATTTTTTGCTACAAATAACGATTTTTAAAGTAATTAATCTTATTTAATACTATTAAATCTATGAATTTCAATAAAATAATAAATGAAATAAACACTGATTTTTTTTAAATAATATTCTTTATCGATTAATAGGTACTAAATCAATCATCTAATGTATCTAAATTAATTACGTATTGATTGTTTAATTGTGATTGATACTATTTTAGGTTTAACTTGTCGCAAACAAATTTAATTGTAGATAACAAGTATTATTTAGAAATAAAAACCATTAAATTAACTTCTGTCCAAGTTTTACCTTCATGCAGATCAAAACAAGCTCTATGCAAGCTGGTATATGCTTTTTCAGAATTAAAATCTTTTAATACGTCGATTGAACCTTGAATCATCATCGTTTTTTTGTCCAGTTTATATGAAAATTCTTTGGTTATTGTTTTTCCATTTAAAGTTAAGGAGATCTTCACCTTATTGTTTTCAAATTTCCCAAATGATCCATAAATTTCAGGAGAGGATAATCTTTTAAAAAAAAATAAAGTTAAGTTTCCATCTCTTGAAGTGTCACCGGTAGAAACCGTTGTTCCATCAATATAAAATTTTGCTCCTTCCAATGATTCATCCAACGGTTTATCTTCTTTCGTGTTGATTAAAGAAATATTTTTAAAACTACCACTTACAGGTACTTTTTTGGGAGTTTTATAAGCCGTCCATACTAATTCCTTTTTGAAACCGGATTCTTTTCCTTGAGGTTTAATTTGTTGTGTTGTAGTTTCAGTGCTTTTTACGTCAGAAGTCGAGGTAGATTTATTACTCTTATTATCTCCGCAAGAAAACAAAATTAGTTGAACGGATAAAATTAAACTAATATATTTATTATATAACATCTTAAAAGTTTTAATTGTTAGTAAAAAATTATTCAATAAATCAAATAATTAATTACCTTTTTTTTATAACAGTTTTCATAGGATGTAATGAATCTTGGGTAAGATTTTTTTTCGTTAGGGAATCTTTTGTAGATTCACTTTTTAAAGTATCTATAACAATAGAAGATTTTTTTAAGGTATCATTTGATTGTGATTGTGAATTTACATTTTGTTCGATATCGGCAGGAATAATATTTTTATTACCGCTTGAATATTTATCACATGAAATCAATCCACAAGTAAGGATTGCTATAACATAAAAATTTTTTTTCATAAACATTTAATTTTATCAAATATAAAAAAAATAGCAATTACGGTCTCTTTTATTTATAAAAATAAAGAGTAGTATTCTGCGATATAATTTATAAACATTACGTGTAAAAACACTTTAAAAAAATATGTTTTTTTTTACATAAACTATATGATTGATTTTATAAAATAAAAATTTGAACTTTTAAATGATTACTTTTGTAAATAAAATAGTTAAATGAAAAAAATATATGTAGTACTATTCAGCCTTGCCTTACTAGTTTCCTGTAAAGAAAAAAATACTGGTAAAGAGCAGAGTTCAAAACAAACTCATGAAACTACTGTAGATCATTCCGAAATTGAAGTAAGTAATCAAGAAACTAAAATAATCAAGTCTGATTTTTCAAAAATTCAAAGTTTATTAAATACGAAGAGTGATACTATATATATTACCAATTACTGGGCAACGTGGTGTCCTCCATGTGTTAAAGAAATACCTGATTTTGTGGCTCTTCAAGAGAAATACACCCATGAAAAAGTAAAATTTATCTTTGTAAGCATCGATCAAATAGATACCCAAAGTACATTACAATCATTTGTGCAAAAAAATAAAATGAAAAACGTATACAATATATCCTCTCAAGAAATGAGAGACCATATTGGTACGATTAGTCCTGATCTAGAAGGGGGTATACCGGTAACAGTTATACAAAAAGGAAATAAAAAAGAAGGATTTTTAGGAAATCTTTCCAAAGAGTTCATTTTAAGTAAAATTGAAGAATATTCAAAATAATTATAAGAATAAAAGAAAATATCTATGCCGTTAATTAAAAGTATATCAGGAATACGAGGGACAATAGGGGGTAAAATAGGAGAAAATCTTACCCCGATTGATACCGTAAAATTTGCTTCAGCTTATGGAACTTGGTTAAAAAGAAAATTAAATAAAGAAAAAATTAAAGTAGTACTTGGGAGAGATGCGCGGATTTCCGGTCAAATGATCTCCGAGTTAGTTTCATCCACTTTACAGGGAGTAGGAATAGATGTTGTTGATTTAGGACTTTCGACAACTCCAACGGTGGAAATTATGGTTCCATATTTACAAGCAGACGGAGGAATTATTTTAACGGCAAGTCATAATCCTAAACAATGGAATGCGTTAAAACTACTGAATGCTAAAGGTGAATTTATATCCGATAAAGAAGGTAAAGAATTATTAAACATAGCTGATGCTGAAGATTTTGATTTTGTTGAAGTAGATTATTTAGGATCGTATAAAAAAGAAGAAAAAGCAATAGAGCATCATATAAACAAAATATTGGAACTGCCTTTAGTGAACGTTGACTTAATTAAAAAAGCAGGCTTTAAAGTGGTGGTTGATGCCGTAAATTCTACAGGAGGTATATCGGTTCTTCCCTTATTAGAAAAATTAGGAGTTGAAGTAATCGAAATGTATTGTACACCCAACGGCCATTTTCCACATAATCCCGAACCGTTGGAAGTCAATTTAGGCGAAATAATGAAAAGAGTTCCTAAAGAACAAGCGGATTTAGGAATAGTTGTGGATCCGGATGTAGATCGCTTAGCATTTATATGCGAAGACGGAACCATGTTTGGAGAAGAATATACATTAGTTGCTGTTGCAGATTACGTTTTAAGTAAAACTCCTTCAGCTACGGTTTCTAATTTATCATCTTCACGGGCATTACGAGATATTTCAGAAAAATACAATCAAGAATATCATGCTTCGGCAGTTGGAGAAGTAAATGTAGTAACAAAGATGAAGGATATCAACGCGCGTATCGGAGGCGAAGGTAATGGAGGTATTATATATCCTGAATTACACTATGGTCGTGATTCATTAGTTGGAATAGCCCTTTTTCTATCCTATCTTGCTGAAAGAAAGATTACAATAAAACAACTTAGAAATACGTATCCTTCCTATTTTATGGGAAAGAAAAAAATTGATTTAAGTCCGGAAATTAATACAGATGTTATTTTACAAAAATTAACCGAAAAATATAAAAATGAAGATATAAAAACTTATGATGGGTTGAAAATCGATTTTTCCGATAATTGGGTACACTTAAGAAAATCAAATACAGAACCTATCATCCGTATATATACTGAAGCTCCTACACAACAAGAAGCCGATCAATTGGCAGATAGGTTTATAGAAGAAATAAAGCAGGTATCTGACTAAGATAATGATTATCCAGGTGAGTAAAAATTATAGTATAAATCGATATTTAAATAATTAGACTAAACAAAACGTCTAATTTATTCAGATTTATATAATTTTTTTAATCAATTAAAATCATTTTATCTGCTTTATTAAGTATAGTAAAATAGGTTTGATCCTTAAAAATTAAATTTGATTGAAATGAAAGTTAGCTATCTTTATAAAAATTAGATAAAAAAGATTCTATGAAAAAAATTTTTTTATTTTCGTTTACCATATTTTTATACTTTTTAGCTAACTTTTATACTTTTTATCATATATATTCCTTATTATCTGAACAATCAATTATACTAAAAAGCATTTTTTTCTTACTGGTATTTTTTCTTCCCTCTTCTTTTATATTATTTTTACTTTTCTCAAAAAAATTATCTTTAACATCCGCAACGATTTTATATAAAATTTCTACTAGTTGGCCGGTTGTTCTTTTATACTCCTTTTTACTTTTTCTTGTTTATGATGGATTGCTTTTATTAAATAAGTTTGGTGAATTTATACCTGAAAATTTCTTTAATAACAATTATGGTATTATCTTGATTTTATGCTTAGTGGTTTGTATAGGTTTCTATGGATATAGAAATTATTTTAATAAAAGGAGAATTTATTTAAAATTATCAACTAATAAAAAGTTAATTAAACCTTTAAAAATTGTAATGATCAGCGACCTTCATTTGGGTTATGCCATTAAGGGAAATGAACTGAAAAGCTGGATTAATAAAATTAATAAGGAACAACCTGACTTAGTTCTTATAGTAGGAGATATCATTGACACTAATGTTAAGCCTTTACAGCATTTTTTATTGGAAAAGCATTTTAAAAAAATAAAATCCCGTTTAGGTATTTACAGTTGTTTAGGAAATCATGAATATATAAGTGGAATTACTGAAAGTATAGATTTTATTAAAAATGCCGGTATTCATTTACTTAGAGACTCTTCAATTTTAATTGAAAATAGTTTTTATATTGTGGGAAGAGATGATCGTACCAATAGCTCTAGAAAGCCTCTTAATGAATTAATTAAAGATATTGATTCCTCTAAACCTATAATCGTTCTAGATCACCAGCCCTATCATCTGGAAGAATCCGAGCTTAATCAAGTAGACATACAATTTTCAGGACATACCCATCAAGGACAAGTTTGGCCGATTTCTTTAATTACTAAATCCATATTCGAAAAATCTCATGGTTATTTAAAAAAAGGAAATACTCATATTTATGTAAGTTCCGGAATCGGAATTTGGGGAGGAAGATTCAGAATAGGAACCAATTCTGAATATGTGGTAGTAGATTTTTTACAAGATTCATCCAAAAATTAATTTTAAATTTAAGTGTTATTTTTAAAGTTTTAAACAATAGAACGTCCTTTTCCCGTTCATTATCTTATTATTAATATAATGCTTTAAAATAACACACTTAAGTAAATCTCACTAGAAATAGTTAATTTTTAAAATATTTATTATGAATAAAAAAATAGCTGTTATTTGTTATGACCATCCCACAAGAAAAACACAAGAAGTATTGTTGCGATTAAAAGGGAAAGGATATCATAAAGTTGATGTATATGCAATACCATTTGTTCCCAGAAAACCTATACAAGCACTTATTACACATCGTCCCACCGAATTACTTCTTACCCTGGAAAATGAACAGTTAGCTAAAAATTTAGACTATACTTATATAAAAAAAGAAATAGGAGAGTTGGATGACTGTTTTGCAGAAAATTCCTATCATTCTATCTTAATAGCGGGAGCAGGTTTATTGCCCGAACAATTAGTTTCCAACCATAAAATTATAAATTCTCATCCGGGATACCTTCCCTTTGTTCGGGGTTTAGATGCTCTGAAATGGGCGGTATATGAAGATTTACCGATAGGAGTTACGGTTCATTATGTAAACAAAGAGGCAGATGCAGGGCTTTTAATTATTCAAGAAAAAATAGAAATAGCTACAGAAGATACGTTTCATACTATATGCTTTAAACTTTGGAATTTAGAAATGCAGCTGTTGGTTGATTCTATTGAAAAGGTCGATACCATTAAAGATTTTATTTCTTTACCAACGGATGTGACAGAGCCTCATCGAAGAATGCCTCGAGTTAAAGAAGAAAAATTATATTTAAAATTTGAAGAATATAAAAATAAAAATATAAAATAAGCAGGCTTAAAAAAGCCTGCATCACTAAATAGAATTTAACATGTTATTGAATTTAAATTAAATGAGTTTACAAATTTAATTGGTGAATTTATACATATACTTATAATTAGTCTTTAAATTTTCTGATTCTATTCTTTTTTATCTTATAATTCATTCATAATTAAAATTCTAAACCATTCAAAATATTCAATAATATTTTAATTAATTTTTATAGCAACAATCGCAGTAAATTACTGATTGTGATCTTGAAAAATATATATTTGGATTTCTAAAAAATATAAATCCGAATTCTTTTAAAAAATATTTTAGAAAGTTAGATAGATATACTAAGCTAGTGAATTTTACTATTGAAAATGGAATTATAAATGTGCTGAAAGTTACAATTGGCAATAAGTTAGAATGACTAATACTACTTTTTTCAGTTGAGAACAATATACTTTTAAAAAAATAAGCCAAATTATTTTTCATAATAGATTTATTTATGCTTTTATTAAACACTAATTTCGTGCCAAAATTTATATAATAATAAAGTAAATATTTAAAATATATTCCGAATACTGTATAAATATATATTATATTTAAGTGGTAATGTGCGTTTTTGTAATACTATATAAAATAAAAAAACCTTCTGAATTATAATTCAGAAGGTTTTTTATATCTAAAGTTTCGTTTAAAAACTTATACTTTAATCTCTACTTCAACACCGCTAGGAAGCTCTAATTTCATTAATGCATCAACAGTTTTAGAAGAAGAACTGTAGATATCCATTAATCTTTTATGAGAGTTTAATTGGAATTGTTCACGAGATTTTTTGTTAACGTGTGGAGAACGCAATACGGTAAAAATTCTTTTATGAGTAGGTAATGGAATAGGACCATTAACTACAGCACCGGTTGCTTTCACGGTTTTTACGATTTTTTCAGCTGATTTATCAACTAAATTATAATCGTAAGATTTAAGTTTTATTCTTATTTTTTGACTCATTGTTTTAAAAATTAAACGTTTGTACCCTTAGCTTTAGCAATTACTTCATCAGCTATATTCTGAGGAGCTGCTTCATAGTGGTCAAATTCCATAGTTGAAGTAGCACGTCCTGAAGATAAAGTTCTTAAGGAAGTTACGTATCCGAACATTTCAGATAATGGAACAAATGCTTTAATAACTTTGGCATTATTTCTGTCATCCATTCCGCTTACTGTTGCTCTACGACGATTTAAGTCTCCTACAATGTCCCCCATATATTCTTCCGGAGTTAAAACTTCCAATTTCATAATAGGTTCCATAATAACCGGTTTTGCTTTCTTAGCTGCTTCTTTGAATCCAAGTTTAGCTGCCAATTCGAAAGATAACTGGTCAGAGTCAACCGCATGATAAGATCCGTCTTTCAATGTGATCTTCATACCGTCAATCTCATATCCTGCTAAAGGACCATTTTTCATAGCTTCTTTGAAACCTTTTTCAACAGATGGGATAAATTCTCTAGGAATGTTACCACCTTTGATTTCGTTTACGAATTCTAATCCGGTTTTTCCTTCATCAGCAGGTCCGATTTGGAATACAATATCAGCAAATTTACCACGACCACCGGTTTGTTTTTTGTAAACTTCTCTGTGATCAGCAGATCCCATTAAAGCTTCTTTATACTCAACCTGAGGTTGTCCTTGGTTTACTTCAACTTTAAATTCTCTTCTTAAACGGTCTACAATGATGTCAAGGTGAAGCTCACCCATTCCTGAAATTACAGTTTGTCCTGAAGCTTCATCTGTTTTTACTTGGAAAGTTGGATCTTCTTCCGCTAATTTTGATAAAGCCATACCCAATTTATCAACATCCGCTTTAGTTTTAGGTTCTACAGCGATACCGATAACCGGATCAGGGAATACCATGCTTTCCAAAATAATCGGAGATTTTTCATCACAAAGTGTATCTCCTGTTTTAATATCTTTAAATCCAACTGCTGCACCAATATCTCCGGCTTCGATATATTCGATAGGATTTTGTTTATTGGCATGCATTTGATAGATTCTGGAAATTCTTTCTTTATCACCGGATCGAGTGTTTAATACATAAGATCCGGCATCTAAATGACCGGAATAAGCTCTAAAGAAAGCCAAACGACCAACATAAGGATCGGTAGCAATTTTAAACGCTAAAGCTGCAAACGGTTCTTTTGCATCCGGTTTTCTTGCGATCGGTTCATCAGTTTTAGGGTCTGTACCTTCAATAGCTTCTTTGTCCAGTGGAGAAGGAAGATAACGGCAAACAGCATCTAACATAAATTGAACCCCTTTATTTTTGAAAGATGATCCGCAAACCATAGGTATAATGCTGATATCTATAGTTGCTTTACGAAGCGCTTCGTGGATTTCTTCTTCCGAAATTGAATCCGGATCTTCAAAGAATTTTTCCATTAAAGTTTCATCGTACTCAGCAACTGCTTCGATTAGATTTTGGCGATATTCCATTACCTCCTCTTTCATATCTTCAGGGATATCTACAATATCAAAAGTAGAACCGAAGTTATCATTATGCCATACAATAGCGCGGTTTTTAACTAAGTCAACTACCCCTTTGAAATCTTCTTCAGATCCGATAGGTAATACGATAGGAACCGCATTAGATCCTAACATTTCTTTAACCTGACGGCACACATTAAGAAAGTCAGAACCTTGTCGGTCCATTTTGTTTACAAATCCCATTCTAGGAACTTTGTAATTATCCGCAAGTCTCCAGTTAGTTTCAGATTGAGGCTCAACACCGTCAACCGCACTAAATAAGAAAACTAATCCGTCTAATACCCTTAATGAACGGTTCACCTCAACAGTAAAGTCAACGTGTCCCGGAGTGTCGATAATATTAAAGTGGTAAGACTGTGTATCCGGTAGTTTTTTACCGTCATCAGTTAATGGGAAATTCCAATTACATGTAGTAGCTGCAGAAGTAATAGTGATTCCTCTTTCAGCTTCTTGAACCATCCAGTCCATCGTTGAAGCTCCATCATGAACTTCTCCGATTTTATGGTTTACTCCGGTATAAAATAAAATTCTTTCCGTTGTAGTTGTCTTTCCTGCATCAATGTGAGCAGCAATACCTATATTACGTGTATATTTTAAATCTCTAGACATATTTTCTTTAGAATTTGAAATGTGAAAATGCTTTATTAGCTTCAGCCATACGATGCGTATCGGTTTTCTTTTTAACTGCAGCACCTTCCTCTTTAGCAGCGGCAATAATTTCAGCAGCTAACTTTTGAGACATGGACTTTTCATTTCTATCTCTTGAATATTTTATTAACCATTTCATCGCCATAGAAATTTTTCTATCCGGACGAATAGGCATTGGAATCTGGAAGTTAGCTCCCCCAACTCTTCTGCTACGTACTTCAACGTGTGGCATTACGTTTTCTAAAGCATCTTTCCAAATTTCCAGAGATGTTTTTTCCTGATTTTCTTTTTTAGTTTCTACGATTTCCAACGCATCGTAAAAAATTTTAAAAGCTATGCTTTTTTTACCGTCTTTCATTAAGTTATTAACGAAACGAGTTACTAACTGATCGTTAAACTTAGGATCCGGTAAAAGCGGACGTTTTTTTGCTTTCGTTTTTCTCATTTTACCTGAATAATTTCGTTATTACTTATTTTTTCTCTTTAGGTCGTTTAGCTCCGTATTTACTTCTTCTTTGTAAACGTCCTTGAACGCCGGCTGTGTCTAAAGCACCTCTGACAATGTGATAACGAACACCAGGTAAATCTTTTACCCTTCCGCCTCTCACCAATACTATCGAGTGCTCTTGCAGATTATGTCCTTCTCCCGGGATGTACGCATTGACCTCTTTACCGTTAGTTAAACGAACTCTGGCTACTTTTCTAAGTGCTGAATTCGGTTTCTTAGGTGTAGTGGTATATACACGAGTACATACTCCACGTCTTTGTGGACAAGAATCTAAAGCAGCCGATTTACTCTTCTTGGTAAGTGTGGCTCTTCCTTTTCTTACTAATTGTTGAATAGTTGGCATTTATGCTCTTTTAATTTTTAAGTTTGCAAATGTAGTGCTTTTTATTTATAAATGCAAAAAATAATACGCCCATAATCCACTGATTCATATGATTATTTATTTAAAATTTTATCTTTCTAAATGATAATAGTTTAATCTAAATTTAAAAAAAATCAAGAATTGAATGAATTTTTCGTCAAGTATCTGAATTTAAGTTTTTAACTTTGAACCTGCTTAAAATTATATAAATACAAATAAATGAACGTGAACTACTTAAAATCGCTATTTTTTGTGGCGTTTGCAGCAGCTTCTTATGGAGTATTGGCAACTTTTGTTCGTCTGTCTTATAACGACGGCTATACTACTGCGGAGGTTACCTTTTCTCAAGCGGTCCTCGGCTTGCTAGGTCTTATCATACTTCATGGTTTTAGTAAAAATAAACAGGTAAGTAAAGAAAAAAAATACACTTTAAAAGACAAAGTATATTTAGTTTTGTGTGGAACATCTTTTGGTCTTACCAGCACCTTTTATTATTTAGCTGTTCATTACGGAATCCCTGTATCCATATGCATAGTTTTACTTATGCAGGCGGTATGGATGGGTGCATTAGTGGATTTTATTGTAAATCGTAAGAAACCTACACTTGTTGAAATTGTAGCCATTATAACCATTCTTTTGGGTACTTTATTAGCAACCAATCTTATTAATGAATCTCACGTTCATTTGAATGCAACAGGTGTAATTTTTGGAATTTTAGCAGCACTATCCTATACTTTTTCTATGTTTACGTCCAATAAAGTAGCCTTATCTATGCCCTCTACTTTGCGGTCTGTTTATCTGCTAGTAGGAGCCACCCTTATGGTTTCATTAATTTGGGCTTATGCGCTGATAACTGAACCGTTCCATTTTTCAATATTCTATAAATGGGGTATTATATTAGCTGTTTTCGGAACTATTCTTCCTCCCTTTTTATTTACCAAAGGTATGCCGGTGGTGGGAATCGGAATAGGAAGTATAATTGCTTCCTTGGAACTTCCGGTTTCTGTTATGATGGCGAAATTTGTGCTTAGCGAAAAAGTAACTTCCCTGCAATGGGTAGGCATTGTACTTATCCTTATCGCTATTGTTTTACTTAATTTAACTTTTATCCTTCCCAAAAGATTAAAAAAATAAAAAATTCAAAAAAAATACAAATAAGATAAAAATAAGGAACTTTTTAACTTACAATAATTTTCATGTAAAAAATATTTTTTATCGCTTGCTTTTCGCCTTTATGCCTCCCGGTAAATATTGTTTCTCATTGATATTTTAAATAACTTGCAAGACAATGAAACAGGATACATTAAAACATAAAGGAAAGAGAAATAAACTAATTAATTTACTTAAGCAAAAAGGAATAAATGATGAAATTGTATTAAATGCCTTAAATAAAATTCCTCGTCATCTCTTTATAGATTCAATATTTGAAGATCTGGCTTATGAAGACCGAGCTTTTCCAATATTATCAAATCAAACGATTTCCCATCCATTTACAGTAGCTTTTCAAACTCAATTATTACACGTTCAGAAAGGAGAAAAAGTTTTAGAAATCGGAACGGGTTCCGGATATCAAACTTCTGTGTTAGTAGCTTTAGGAGCACAAGTCTTTACCATTGAAAGACAAAAAGAATTATTTGAATTCTCCAAAAGAATCCTTAAAAAAATTAATTTCACTCCTAAACATCAAATTTTTGGCGATGGATATTTAGGTCTTCCTTCTTTTGCTCCTTTTGATAAAATTATAGTGACAGCGGGGGTTCCCACCATGCCTAAAAAGTTATTGGAGCAATTAGCAGTTGGAGGGGTCATGGTTATTCCTATAGGAGAAAAAGAGCAAAAAATGTATACCGTTCTAAAATTAGATGAAAATACATTTGAGACTATGGAGTTTGGAGATTATCAATTTGTTCCTATGTTAGAAAATAGAGTGATTGAATAAAAAATCGATTGGTTTCAATTTATAATTTTAAACCGTATCTATTTTACTAAAAAGCATTATGTTTTAATAATTTGAAAAAATATAATCTAATCTAATTTTCTTATTAACAATTGATCTAAAAAAAATCATTTTCAAGATACTCACCAAGAAGCATAAATTTCATAAGAAACGTATAGATAACGTTAGATCGCTTAATTCTCTAAAATGTATTATACAAAAAAGAGTATCTTTGTTTTACTAAAATTCTAAATATGGTCCATTATTTATTAAGAGAACCTAAGTCAGCTACCGAGACGCCTTCATTAATACTTTTACTGCATGGATATGGAAGTAATGAGCAAGATTTGTTCAGTTTTGCAGAAGAATTACCCGATGATGCCTACGTGATTAGTTTACGAGCCATACGAGAAATTAGCATGGGTGGATATGCCTGGTACGATTTAGATTTTACTTCAGGAGCCAAAATGATTAATTCCGACCAGGCCATTGAATCGCAAAAAATTATTATGAAATTTTTGGATCAAATCCAAACTAAATATCCTTTTGATACTAATTCCATAACCTTGTTAGGTTTTAGTCAAGGAGCTATCCTCTCTTTTTCATTAGCATTACACCATCCAAAAAGGTTTAAAAAAATAGCCTGTTTAAGTGGATATCCGGATCCGGAATTATTGAAAGACGTAAACATGGGGGATGATTTTTCACAATTAGAATTTTTCTTTTCACATGGAAAAGAAGATCCTATTATTCCCATTCAATGGTCTCGTCAATTCAAATCAATATGTGAAGAATTAGATTTAGATTATGAATTTCATGAATACAATGAAGGTCATGGCATAAATTCTGAAAACTATTATGATCTTTTAAATTTTTTGCAATAAGATGAAAATTGGAATTGTTTGTTATCCTACGTTCGGTGGGAGCGGGATAGTTGCCACCCAATTAGGAATGGAGATGGCCGCATTAGGTAATGAAGCTCATTTTATAAGCTATAGCATTCCGGCAAAGCTGGATGTCACCTTGCCTAATGTATATTTTCATCAAGTTTGCGTTAAACAGTACCCTTTATTTGAATATCAACCCTTTTCCTTAGCATTGTCTACAATCATTGTAAATGTTGCAGAAACTTACGGATTAGATTTACTGCATGTGCATTATGCAATACCTCATGCTTATGCAGCCTATTTTGCCAAGCAAATTTTAAAAGAGAAGGGTGTTGACTTACCGGTAATCACTACCTTACACGGTACAGATATTACTTTGGTAGGAAGTCATCCCATTTATAAATCCGGTGTCGAATTTTCGATCAATAAATCCGATTATATAACCTCAGTTTCCCAAAGTTTAAAACAAGATACTTTTGAGGCATTTACTATTAAAAAAGAGATTGAAGTAATTCCGAATTTTATTGATAATTCTGTTAAAATATCAAGCCCGTGTATCCGAAAGAATTTTGCTTCTGAAGATGAAAAATTACTTATCCATGTATCTAACTTGAGAAAAATTAAACGCATTGATGATGTAATGTCGATTTTCAATCTGATACAAAAAGAAGTTAAATCGAAACTTTTGATTGTTGGAGAAGGACCGGAGACAGAAACTATTGAGCATTTAACTAAAGTGTATCATTTGGAGGATAGAATCAAAACATTGGGAAAAATGGTTGATGTATCTTCAATTTTAAGCATTGCAGATCTATTTTTATTACCTTCTGAACAAGAAAGTTTCGGATTGGCAGCCTTAGAAGCAATGGCCTGTGGCATACCTGTTATTTCAAGTAATGCCGGGGGAATTACAGAAGTTAATAAAGACGGTTTTTCAGGATTTGTATCACCTGTTGGTGACGTTCCTTCCATGGCAAAGAATGCCATTAGGCTGCTGAAAGATGAAAAAATGCTTTCACTTTTCAAAAAACAAGCGAAAGATCAAGCTTTACTTTTTGATAATTCTAAGATAATTCCTATATATAAAGAATTGTATGACCGAGCATTGGGCAATCATAACTAAATAGTTGAATTTACATACTTATCAACCCAATCAGCTGAAAAAAATAACATTTATATTCGGGTCTTTAATCCATGAAGAATGCGCTAATTTATGTAAACAGATGAAGCCTATAAAATAATTACCTGAAAGGCTGCTGTATTGTTCTTCGATGGACTCAAAATCATCAAAACCGGAAAATTGATCGTGATATCTCACATAAACTTTATAAATTTTAGTATCTACTAATTGTAATTGTTTATTTAGATGAATATATTTCTTGTTTTCATATCTGTAATCATACGTTAAAGCTGAAATATCAGAAAGCACGGCAGATCCGGTGGGTTTATCTCCGGCACCTTTACCGATCATCAGTTGCTTTTCAGAAAAAGCACTTTCTAAAACCACTCCATTATATTCATAATTTACATGAGCTAATGTATTTTCTTTTTCTATAAAAGTAGGAGCACAAAAACCCGTAATTTCATTATTATTTTTATTGCATCTTGCTATTAACTTGATTGTTAAATTTCTTTGACGAGCAAATTCCAAGTCGAAATCACTTATTCTTGATATTCCAAAATTAAATATAGATTCCGGTTTAGTAATAAGTCCAAAAGCATGAAAAAGAATAATACACAATTTATATTTAGGATCAATTCCTTCAACATCTAAGGTAGGATCTGATTCTGCGAATCCTTTTTCTTGTGCTTCTTTTAAAACCACAGGATAAGAAAGTTTTTCATGGATCATTTTGGTTAAAATGAAATTGGTTGAACCATTAAAAATTCCCGATACCGATGTTAATAAATCATTGTCATAATATTCTTCTAAATTTCTGATGATGGGAATACTGGCACAAACAGAGGCTTCATAGAGTAGGGGAACTTGGTATTTTTTTTCCAACTTTAGAAGTTCAGGTAAATGTTCGGCAATCATCTTTTTATTTGCCGAAACTACAGCTTTTCCGTTTTTCATGGCCTCTGAAACAATATCAAAAGCAGCATCAGCGTCATCTATTAATTCGACAATAACTTCAATTTCAGGATCCGATAATAACTCGTATTTATCAGTAGTAAAATACTTTTTATCGATTGATCTCGGTTTATCGGGATGTTTGATACATATTTTTTTAATATTTGCATCTACACTTTCGGCTTCTTCTAACACTTTATACAATCCCGTTCCCACACATCCAAATCCAAAAATTCCTAATTTAAGTTTATTTCTTATCATTCAATTATTCAATTTATAAAATTAACCGTTAATCTAAAGCTTGTTTGATATCATTAATCAGGTCATCTACATTTTCAATTCCTACCGATAAACGAATTAAAGAATCTTGAATTCCTGTTTCTTTACGAACTTCAAGAGGGGTTGATTTATGGGTCATGGTGGCAGGATGGCTACCCAAACTCCTAACATCGCCTAAATTTTCAGCTAAAAGGAAAATTTTGGTACGGGTTAAAAAAACTTTTGCCGCTTCTAATGTATCGTCTTTTAAACTAAAAGATACCATCCCGCCAAACCCTTTTTGTTGTTTGGACGCAATATGATGGTTGGGATGATTTTTTAATCCCGGATAATATACTTTATCTACTTTGGGATGTGTAGTTAAAAATTCAGCAATTTTTTGAGCATTTTGTGAATGTTTTTCCATACGCAGAGATAGAGTTTGAATTCCGCGTAAGGTTAACCAACTATCAAAAGGAGAGAGAACACCACCTGAGGTATTTTGTAAATATTTTAATTCTTCGGCTATTTTAGGATCTTTCACAACTATAAATCCGGATAAAACATCTCCATGTCCTGAAAGATATTTAGTTCCACTGTGTACAACAATATCTGCTCCTAAACGTAGCGGTTGTTGTAAAGCAGGAGATAAAAATGTATTATCTACAATTAATAATGCTCCCACTTGCTTGGAAATTTTAGCGATTTCTTCAATGTCGGATATTTTTAAAGTTGGATTTGTAGGGGTTTCCAGCCAAATGAAGCGAGTTTTATTTGAAACTGCTTGTAAGACATTTTGAATATCAGTAGTATCAATAAATTTAGAGGTTACACCAAATTTATTATAAACCGTAGTAACTATTCGATAAGTACCTCCGTAAACATCATTTACAGCAATAATTTCATCCCCTTGTTTTAATAACTTTAAAACACAATCCGTTGCAGCCAATCCCGATGAAAAAGCAAATCCAGCAATACCGCCCTCTAATTCAGCAATGGCTTGTTCTACCACTTTACGGGTAGGATTAGCCGTTCTTGTATAAGCAAATCCTTTATTAACATCCGGTTCTTCCTGAACATAAGAAGAGGTTTGGTAAATAGGAGTAGAGATAGCTCCGGTAAGCACATCAGGTGTAGAAATATGTACTAATTTTGTTTCTAATTTCATGACTAGGTTGTTTTTTCTAATTAATAAATGCTTTAAAATTCATTAATCATCATAAAACAACTTATACAAGATTCCCATTTAAATGCTAAATTATGAATTAGCTTCTTTATGTAGGTCGAAAGAAGCTCGTATTATTTGTATTTGTATGTAAGCTGTTTCGACTTATCTTTCCTTTACGGTTGGATGCAGCACCTACTCATATAAGAGGGTTGCTAAGGTATCATAGGGCCAATTCCCTCCACCTTTCTTGATAAGTAATTTTATTAATGATCGCTAAATATATTACAAAGATACGTTTTATTTTTTAATTTCCAATAAAAAACGATTTTATTATAATATTTATAAAGGTAATGTATTTTTAATAATCATTATAATATAAGATATAAAGTATGCTAGATATAAATCAATTTACCTACAGAAGCATTTAAATAACCGTCGAAATTAATTCTAAGTTTAAAAGAATACAATTTTTTGCAATGGTAAATATTTTATACTAAGGTATGATTTATAGTAAGATCAATAATAATATTTTGCAATGTAAAAGATATTTTAACAACCCATTCATTAGATACTGATTTTATTAGTTGGTAAGCTTTTTTAATACATTTTCAATCATTTGCATTCGACTGTCTAATTTTTGTGACGCAGCATCTAATGTAAACCCTTCTTCCAATAATTCTTTTATTAGAATCATTTTTTTAATATTTTCATAATTGTATCTTCTGTTTTTTCCTTCCTGTTCTGTAAGACTTTTGATAATTCCTTTATCTTCCCAATACCTAATTTGTCGGGTAGGAATTCCCGTTATTTGAGAAACTTCGCCAATGCCCACAATTAATTGCTCTAAAAATTTAAAATCGAAAGATAAATGATTGGTTTCGTTCATTTTGTAAATTATTTACATTATTTGAAGTAAATATACAAAATAAAAGTTAAATTTGTAATTGTAAATAATTTACATAAAATGTAAATATTTAACAATAAAATATAATTAAAATTTAAATATTATGTTCATAGACAAAAATGTTATTATAACCGGCGCTACAGAAGGAATAGGCTTGGGAATTGCTCGTGCTTTCGCCCAACAAAGAGCAAATCTTGTTCTAATTGCCAGAGATCCTCAAAAATTAAACAACATCAAAGAAGAATTTTCGTTGTATCACGTAACTGTATCTTTGATTTCTGCGGATTTAACGGAAATTGAAAAATTATCTTCAGTTGGTAAACTAATTTTAGAAAAAGTAAAGACAGTTGATGTGTTAATTAATAATGCTGGAATCGGTCGTTTTAATCCTTTTGAAGAAACATCTGAAGATTTATTAGATAAACACATTAATCTTAATATGAAAGCGCCTTATATACTGACTCAAAATTTGTATCAATCTTTGAAAAAATCCAAAGGAAATATAATTAATATTTCATCTTATTTTTCACACAGAATGTTACAGGGAAGAGAATCTACTGCTTACTCCATGACTAAGGGTGGTATAGATTCATTTACTAAATCATTGGCTTTTGAGGCAGGAAAAGATGGAATTCGGGTTAATGCTATTGCTCCGGGAAGTATCGATACGCCGCTTCTACGATATAATTTAGAACAGTTAAGCGAAGAAGGGAAAACAAATTTTCATACAATGATTAAATCTATATATCCGATGGGTAGTATTGGAACGGTAGAAGATATTGGGGCGGCTGCTGTTTTCCTGGCATCCGATCAAGCCCAATGGATTACCGGAACGATCTTATCAGTTGATGGTGGGTTAACAACTAATTAGTTAATAAAAGATAGCATAAAAAAATATAAAAAAACCAATCCGTTTTGGGATTGGTTTTTTCAAGTCTATTTATAGTACAATATTGACAATTCGTTTAGGCACTACAATAACCTTTTTAGGTTGTTTGCCGTCAAGATAATTCGGTGTTTTTTCATGAGCCATTACTGCTTCTTCAATTTCTTTAGGAGTAGCGGAAATAGGCATTTCAATTTTAAAACGTACTTTTCCATTAAAACTAACCGGATATTCATGTATTTCGGAAACAAGATATTCAGCGTTGAATTCAGGAAATGCTTGAAATTCAATGCTGTTTTCATATCCCAATTTTTCCCATAGTTCTTCTGCAATATGTGGAGCATAAGGAGAGATTAAAATACATAAAGATTCTAAAATTTCTCTTTTATAACATTTTATTTTTACCAAATCATTGATAGCAATCATAAAAGAACTTATGGATGTATTGAAAGAAAAATTATCCAAATCCTCTATAACTTTTTTTATTAATTGATGAATTATTTTTTGTTCTTCTTTAGTAGGTTTTTCATCTGATACAAAGAAAGTTTCTCCTTCACCGGAATGATATAGTTTCCAGAATTTTTTTAAGAATCCATGAACTCCGCTAAGTCCTTGAGTATTCCAAGGTTTAGCCTGTTCAATAGGTCCTAAAAACATTTCATACATACGTAAGCTGTCGGCTCCGTATTCATCACAAACATCATCCGGATTAATAACATTGTAGTAAGATTTTGACATCTTTTCTACTTCTCTCCCGCATATAAATTTACCTTCTTCAAGAATAAACTCTGCATTTTTGAATTCATCTCTCCAATTTCTTAATTTTTCTAAATCAACTTCATCTGTAGTTCCTTTAAGAAGTTTTACATCAATATGCAGTGGAGTGGTATCTTGTGCTTCATGTAATAAATTGTAAGAGATGAAGTTATTAGTTCCGTTAATTCGGTAGATATAAGCACTTTGACCTAAAATCATCCCTTGATTAATTAATTTTTGGAACGGTTCTTCTTGGGCACAGTATCCATAATCTTTTAAAAATTTATTCCAAAAACGTGAATACAATAAATGTCCCGTAGCATGTTCACTTCCTCCAATATATAAATCTACGTTTTCCCAATAATTTATTTTTTTAGTATCGGCAAAGCAAGAATGGTTAGTTGGATCTGTGTATCTGAGAAAATACCAGGAACTTCCGGCCCAACCGGGCATTGTATTCAAATCTAAAGGAAAAATCGTGGTATGATTAATACGGTCGTTACTTACAACTTGTTCATTTTCAGTATCCCAGGCCCATTGTGTAGCACGTCCCAATGGAGGGTCTCCGTCTTCAGTGGGCAAATATTTTTCAACCTCCGGAAGGAGTAAAGGTAGTGCGGATTCCGGTAAAGCATAGGGAATATCATTTTTATAATATATTGGAATAGGTTCTCCCCAATATCTTTGACGAGAAAAAACGGCATCTCGTAATCGATAGTTGGTGGTTCCGTGCCCGATTTTCATTTTTTCTATTTCCTCAATAATTTTAGCTTGAGCATCTTTAACAGTCAATCCGTCTAAAATTTGGGAATTGATACAGACCCCTTCTTTAGAAGAAAAAGCCTCTTCTTGAACATCGGTTCCTCCTTTAATTACTTCAACAATCGGAAGTCCAAAATGTTTAGCAAATCGATGATCACGCTCATCATGTGCAGGAACAGCCATTATGGCACCTGTTCCGTATCCATATAATACGTAATCTGCAATATAAATAGGAATTTTTTTATGAGTAAAAGGATTTATAGCATAAGCTCCGGTAAATTCTCCTGAAACAGTTTTAGCATCTGCGATTCGCTCCCTTTCCGATCGTTTGGTGCTTTGATCTTTATATTGGTTTACGGCTTCGTAATAGGTGCCGGTAGTAATTTGATCTACAAGAGGATGTTCAGGAGCCATAACCATATAAGTAGCACCATAAATTGTATCCGGACGAGTGGTGAAAATTGTAACGGTTGCTTCGGAATCAGCAACAGAAAAATTGATTTCTGCTCCTAAAGATTTACCGATCCAATTACGTTGACTTTCTTTGATTGATTCGCTCCAATCGATAGTTTCCAATCCGGAAAGAAGTCTTTCAGCATAAGCCGTAATCCGCATAGACCATTGCATCATGCTTTTTTGATAGACAGGATATCCTCCTCGTTCAGAAACTCCATTTACCACTTCATCATTTGCTAGGACCGTACCTAAGGCCGGACACCAGTTAACGGTTGTTTCTGCTCGATATGCCAATCGATAATTTAAAAGGATATGTTGTTTTTTTTCATCTGAAAAACGGTTCCATTCTTCAACCGAAAATATTTCGATTGGTGAGGTACAGGCATTTATTTTAGCATTACCTTCTTTTGAAAAAATATCTACTAATTCAGTAATAGGACGAGCCTCTTGCGAAGCAGTATTGTAATATGAGTTAAAAAGTTGGATGAAAATCCATTGGGTCCATTTATAATAGCCGGGATCAGATGTTCTCACTTCACGATTCCAGTCAAAAGAAAATCCCAATTTTTTCAATTGATTGTTATATCCAGCAATAACATTGTCTTTATTATCTATACCCCCGTTAATATTAACTTCTGTGGTTATCGCCGGATGTTGGCCTGTTTGAATAGCATATTGTTCAGCAGGTAGCCCGAAACTGTCATAACCAATGGGATGAAGTACATTAAAACCCTGATGGCGTTTAAACCTTGCATAAATATCAGAGGCAATATAACCCAGTGGATGACCTACATGTAAACCTGCTCCCGAAGGATACGGAAACATATCCAATACATAAAACTTGGGTTTATCTGTATGGTTTGAAGCAGCAAAAGTTTGTTGCTCTTTCCATTTTTTTTGCCATTTTTTTTCGATTTCCTGAAAATTATATTGCATGGGTAAAATTGAATTAATTTTTTGCAAAGGTAATGATTTATTCAATTTTTAAAATTGAATTTCAGCTTAAAGCATACGTATTATTTACAATAGTAAAAGAGGATATATGATATGAAATATATATAATAATTCTTACAAACTTACTTACGCTTCAATATTATAAAATTTCTTAGACTGTAAAATTTATCGGAACTGTCCCAAGTAATTGTTTTCAATTTATTTTCCATTTCCGGCCATACTTCATTATTTTTTAAAGTTTCAATAATAATATCCCGGCTGTTTACATTAGCATAATAGATGCGAAGCCAGTATAGATCTTCCTCTAGATTTTCCTCTTGAATTTGTTCCTCTATGATTTTAAATAAATTCTCGGGAATATTGAAATCGCCTTTGCACCCAAAATTACCGATATATACCTTCCATTGGATGCCTTTGATCTCCCATTCTTCAATTCCAATTTGATCATCATTTGTAATCTGCCAAAAAGCAGATAAGAACACATGAAATGAATTAGTTACAAAATTTTGAAAAGCATTTTGTATGGCACTAATTTTATTTTTACCAATACCTAAGTAGCTTTCCGAGATAGTTTTTTTACTGGCTAAAAGTAAGGTTATATCTAAACGTATACTGGATCCGTTTTCATATTCTTTAAAATCAAATGTTTCAGCACGCATGGCAGGAAGTTGTTCATCAACCAAAAGCCAGTCTTTATATTCAATGCTGGGTAGGTCATGAGCAAGAAGCATATTAGCGAGAATTTCTTGAGGTGACATAGATTATTTTTCTTCAAAATTACATAATATCTTTTTTAGATTATTTAATCAGTTTTCTTTACGATAGTATGAATCAATATAATAATGTGAAGCATAATAAGATGTATGAAGAGTCAAAATTGTAATAATTTTTGAAGTGGATATCTTTAAGAAATGAATTGCAATGATATTTTAATTAACATTAATTATTATCCATGACTAATTATAACTATAAATAAATCAAATATTTCAATACATAAAAAAATAATTGTCAATTTACTATTTTTTATATTTAAATAATAGACAAGATTAGCATTTTAACAAAATAAAGGTATAATTAATAGTTATTTGTAAATATTAATCAAATTTTTTTTTCAAATATTATACTCATTAGAAATAAAATAATACATTTGAAATGTAAACTTTTAATTAACAAACTATGAGGAAATTATACTTTTTATTAATTATTGGTATTAATTCAATGTTCACCTCAGCTCAAAATAATAAAGTTGTTGGGCCGGGAGGTGTACCTGGGGCTGTTTTATGGATGAAAACAGTCCCAGAAACCAGAAATTTAAATGGAAGATATCTTTGGAAAGATTTTTCGGGTGATTCTTTACGACTTAATTATTATGATACAGGAAATGAATACATTGTAGAATGGAATCCTTTTGGAAGGTCTTATAATTTTAACCCTTCTATACTTTTAATCAATCCTTCCTATAGTAAAGATGTTCAAATAAGGAGCGCCAATTTATCAACTGCTACGATTTTAGGAACTTTTGCAGAAAATAATATTTATGGTGAAAATTTTGAGCAGCCGAGTTATATTTTCGCTCTGAATGGAGTTGCAGGAAAGGGTATTGTTTTGAATAAAGATAAAATTATTCATAGCAATGAAAGTCAGAAAGGAATGTTAGATTATGGTTCGGAAAATGGGCATGATTTAATGTACCATCCACAAGAAAATGCGTTAGGGGGGATAACATCGTATAAGGAAAAATCGATGCGCTCGTTTACATATTTTCGTACAAATAAAAGGGCAACGAATGTTTGGGGGGAGAAAATGAATTCTAATTTATCTCTTGGTGAAAAATTTTATTGGTTTAATAAATTTAATAATTCAACATACGATACTAATTTATTTGATCCAAATACCGTTTATACAGCATATATTCCTGAATTAATAATTTATGACAGGGTACTTAATCCTTTAGAAAAAATTAAATCGGAAACCTATTTGGCTTTAAAATATGGTTTTATGTTAGAAAATTCCATGATAGGAAGCAATAATCAATTATTATGGGATAAAGATCAACAAAAAAAATTTAATCACAGGGTTACAGGTATCTATAGAGATGATCTAAGTGGGTTATATCAAAGAAAAAGTTCCACATCTTATGAAGAAAGTCCTTATTTAAGTTATAGCTTGGAAGGGGATTCTTTTGATGCAGCCAATAATTACAATCAGTCTAATAGAAATAAGCTGTTAGTAATTGAAAAATTTCCGGCTAATTCCATGGTTGATTCCGAATTCATGATTTGGGGAGATAATAACGAGGATTTAAAAACTTCAGAAATTGAAAGTTTTGCAGGTTTAAATATAATGAATCGTCGATGGTTAATGAAAACCAACATGGATAAAAGTGAGAATGATATTACTTGGCATGTTTCCGATAACTTAGAGGCTATTAAGGATAAATACAAATTTTCTCAGATAAAAATGATTAATTCTAATAATTCTCAACCTGAGATATTGTATAGTGAAAAACCATTATCGGGTTACGAAGGACATGCATCTTTTATCTTAGGTAATCCTTACGGAGGAGTAATGTTAAAATTTGGAACTAAAAATATTACAGATCAACAAAATGAAAGTTCCGATTATGGATTATATATAGATCATAAAGGTGATGTGTTTACCGTTATCAGAGGTATCGTTAAAGATAAAATAAAAGTTAAATTAAATGTAGGGGACCGGGTTCAAATTGATAAATCTAAAGATGATTTTATTATTCGATTTAATGGATATGCTCCACCTATTCCTGGTTTAATTTCACCGAATATACCTATAAATGAAGAAGATATTGAAAATGATTTTTATACTAGTGTAGTAATGTATCCATGGAAATATGAATCGCGAGTTAAAGATTTTAGAACTGGAGGTTTTATAAATAATGGCACTAAGATAGAATTAGGATATATAAAATATAGGGCTGAAGAATTTGAAGGATACAATGATGGTAAAACCTATCTTTTAATTGATAGATCAGGAAAAGGAGATTTTAAAATAGAAAATACTGATTTATATCAGTCTGATGATTTTGATCCATACAGAAAAAAAATAATTTTTAATAATGTATTTTTCGATACTGATTCAAACGGAAGTGATGTATTCACATTTGGTTACAGACCTAATAATATAATTGCAAATATAAATAAATCCAATCCGACCTGTGATGCGTCTTCAATTACTAAAAATGATGGAACTATTCAAGTTAATATATTGAGAGGAGATGAAGGATTTGAATATGAATTAGTCGATCAAAAAGATAATGAAATAAAAAAAGCAGGAGTTTTTTTTGGTAACGAATTATATATAAATGAACTTTCATCCGGACAATATACTTTGAAATTAAAGGAATTGGGAGGTTTTAATTTGATTTCAGATTCTACTGCGGTGGAAGCAAAAGCATATAGTATTCAAAATATAGATTGGGATAGAGGCGGATTTTTTGAAACGATTTTGAAAGGAAATGATCAAAATTTTCAAATGGGATTATCATTACATCCAAGAGACAATTCTGTTGCTAATGTTAACATAAGAGCGGGCTTTGAAATTAATCAAGGGCGAATTTATATTATTAATGAACATACAAAAAGTAATACTCCATTAGATAATATAATTGTTAAAGAAGGAGATAGAATTCAAATTTATAAAGATTTTAATGAAAAGGAGTCGCCATATAAAGTTTATTATAAAATAAATGGTCAAACTTTTTATACGCAATATCTTTCCTCTTATCATTTTTTTGCTTTTAAAGTCAATAATAATGATGGAAGAATATATAATATAAGAAATACAGACGGATTTATAGAATCTCTACCTACCTATTGGAATTTCCTAGGAGTCCATCCTTATCCTAAATCAGTCAATTTATCAAAAACGATACTCGAACATACTATAACGCTCGACGAAAATTGTTTAAATAAGCCAGAAAATAATCGTGTCTATCAAATAACATCCAATGTAGATGATGATAATCATGTTCAATTTTATTATAAAGATTTCAATAATAAATCAGAGATAACAGGAAAGATTAGTCTAAAAAATCCTTCTAAAATAATGATTTCTGTATTTGATTATAACGGAAACATGATTTATAATAAAAATAATAATGAAATTTCTAAGGAGCATATTGTTGATATCTCAGGTCTTCCAAAAGGAGTATATGTAGTAAAAGTATTTACTGAAGAAGGAGAATTTACTAAACATATTTCAATCAACTAATTATAATACATAAATACATAATCAAAAATTTTGTACTATGAAATTAAATTCAAAGCAAGCCAGGTTTGTTTCATTAGTGTTACTTACCACCATGGCATTACAAAGCTTTTCCCCATATATCCCTATTTTAGAACATAAAAAATATAAAACCAGGGAAAAACGTGTTACTTACACAAAAAATATTAAAATTGATCAAATAAGTACAGACTCTAATAAGTCTGAAGAGCACGAATTAAATTATTTAAAAATTCACAAAGAAAATCAAATAGATAAATCAGATACTTCTCTTTCTACTCTTTATAGTTCGAAAACTAAAGAAGGGATGATTGGAATATTGGATGATAAAAATTTTGATAATCCTGAAGATAACATATTTACGGTCTATATAGATCAGAAGCCATTACAAAATCATAAGGCATACTTAATTTATGAATTATACGGGGTTTCCGATAAAAATGGAATTTCAAAGAGTATAAATGATCGAATAAGCAGAGGGGGATACTTGGTAAAAAAACATTATAATTGGACTAAGCAAAAAGAACCTATAAATTCTAACTGGTTACAACAAGGAGAAAATTATATTCAATTTTCAATACCTAAAGATGCTACTTATGGTTATAAAATTAAAAATTTAAAAATTGAAATTGAAAAACAGGGATCTATTTTAGAACCTCTCCAATGGGAAGCTATATCCTATAAAGGAGGGGACACCTATGTAAAAGGATATTTTCCGGATGAAAAAAATCGTAAAATACAGATCAATAATGTTCAAACTACTACTTATCAGGGTGAATTTGAAGCGATTCTTTCTGGAAATGTAAATACCATAGAATTAGTATCTGAAGGTAAAACATATGTAAAAGAATCAACCATATTATCCGGTAAGCCAGATTTTACCAATTTATTACAAACAGCTTTGGATCAAAAACAAATTTGGTTTAAAAAAGATAAGGAAACTAATGAAATTAATCTTTTAGGAGCTGAATTACTGGCAAAAGGTATAAATCTTAATTCGGATAAAAAAATAAGTATTCAAGGCCTTCGCGATGTAGATATACCGGCATTGGACATGGGCATGAAAAATGTCACTGCAAAAGCTGATGGATATAAATTTTTACCACACGGAGAACATTTTAAAGAAGGAGCTACCATCAAGTTAGCCTATGATCGAACCAAAATTCCAAACGGTTATACTGAAAAAGATATACGCACATATTATTTTGACTTAGAGAGCCGTCATTGGGTCGCTTTAGAAAGAGACAGTGTAGATACTAAAAATCAGGTAATCATATCCCGAACTACTCATTTCACCGATATGATTAATGGAGTGATACAAGCGCCTGAATCTCCTGAAACAAACGGTTTTACCCCTACAACTATGAGCGATATCAAAGTTGCCGATCCCTTGTCAAAGGTGAATTTGATTAGCGCACCGAGTGCCAATAATCGTGGATCCGCAGCATTAAGTTATACCTTTGAAATGCCACCTGCTCGTAATGGAATGAGTCCATCCTTAGGTATCCAATATAATAGTGATGGAGGAAGCGGATGGTTAGGCGAAGGCTGGGATATGAATATTCCGAGTATAACAGTAGATACTCGTTGGGGAGTACCTAGATACGATACCTCAAAAGAAACCGAAACCTATACGATGGATGGGACCCAGTTGGTAACCCTGGGAGCCGATGGAAATACGTCCATAGCCCACAGAGGAGAAAAAATAGCCAGAAAATCAGACCGCTTATTTTATTCCAGAAAAGAAGGGAGCTTTGCTACCATTCAAAGGAAAGGAACTAATCCGGGAAATTATACCTGGGAAGTAACCAACAGAAAAGGGGTTAAATATACTTACGGAGGAAATGGAGGAATACTTAAAGGAACTGTTACCGATATATCCGGAAAGAGCAAAGACGTAATTACGGAATGGAAAGTTTCCAGAGTAGAAGAACTTCACGGAGATTGGATTGAATATATTTATGAACAAGTGGAAGAACCGATAAAAGGAGGTTTGAAATCCAAAGCTTTATATCTTAAAGAAGTACATGCCGGTAACAAAGGACAAAATCCGCATACAGTGGTTAAATTCACCTCTGCTAAAACTAAGCAAAAAGAAACAAACTCAGCTCGATATGGATTTTTTACCTCTTCTAATCGTTTACTTACCCATGTTGAGATAGACTTTGAAGGCAGCAAATTAAGAGAATATGAATTAAAATATAAATCCGGAGCGTTTTATACAGATCTTTTAGATAAAATTACTCATAAAGATGATAAAGGAAAAGAATTTACCTCCAATCGTTTTGATTATTATGATGATGTTAAATCACAAGAGGGGTACATACCTTTTAACCAGCAAGAAGAAGTTTGGGCAAGATCTGGCGAAAAGATAAATCAAAGTAAAACTACCTCTTATGGAGGATCTTTCTATACCGGAGTAGGAATTTTTAATGGAGATGCCATATTTAACAGTGGAACCTTGGGAGGCAGCTACAGTTATAGCAATAGTGTAACCGAAGGTAAATCGACTTTTATAGATATCAACGGTGATGGTTTAACAGATAAAGTATATCAAAAAAATGGAGTATTATATTATGAGCCTCATTTGTTAACACCTTTAAAAGGGGAAAAATTTGGTAAGCCTATTGCTATAAAGGGTATAAATAAATTTTCTAAAACAAAGTCAACCAGTTCCAATGGAGGTGGCTCTGCCCGAGCAGGAATTGGTTTAGCCACTGCAACTGTAGGTATCAGCGGAGGGACAACTAATACAACTACAACCGTCTATTTTGCAGACGTAAATAGTGATGGGTTAATTGATCTTGTATCCAACGGTAAGGTATATTTCAATCGTATTACCCGAGATAGTGATGGTAATTTGATTCCTTCCTTTACATTAGAAAGTTCATTAACTCCGAGCCCGATTATGGGTGGAGGGACTATAGATAGTTCCGACACTGCGGTAGATCCTCAGGAACAAAAAGACCTTATTTATAATTCTCCACTTTATGATGTTGTAAAAGTATGGGAAGCGCCTTTTGACGGGAAAATAAAAATTGAAGGAAATGTTCAGCTTCAAGCACCAACGGGAGATTATGACACCGAAGAATATGAAAAAGCCGATGGGGTGAGAGTTGCCATTCAGTACAAAGGAAAAGAAAAATGGAATAAGAGTATAAACAAAGGTGATTTTACTAATTATCCTGCTAATGTAAAATTATCCGAGACTGTAAAAAAAGGAGATAAAATCTATTTCAGAGTTCAATCAGGAAACCAGGAAATGTCTAACGGAAGCTTTGATCAAGTACAATGGAATCCCGTTATAACCTATGAACAAACTACCCTTGTTGAAGCAGACTTAAACAGTATAAATCCTGACGGGCAAAAAATGTATCGTTTTCCATCCTCAGAATCCCACATAGCTTCACAGGATGTAGCAACCAGTGTCGGTGATTATAAAAAAGCCGTAATATTTGGAACTTTTGAAAAACCAATCACTTCCGATGATGTAACGGTAAAAGTAATTCAAACCAATGATAACCGTTCCGAGGAAATTATAATTTATGAAAAAACATTTAATTGGAACGAATCTCATCAAGGAAATTTGGAAATACCTGTACCCGAAGGCAAAAATTGGACAAACTTTTATTTTACTTTAAGTTCACCCAGCCAAGTGAATTGGAAAAAAATTAGTTGGAAACCACAGATAAAATTAGATGACAGCCAAGAGGCAGAACCGGGAAGTGTTAATTACAGCATTTACCATCAGAAATGGGAAGGAAGTTACTATCCTTTAGTTTTTGAAAATGCAAGCCAAACTAAAAAAATATCGCTTTCATTTCAAGCGCTGGCAAATGATCCTATGAATTCTTCCCTTTTGAATGGAGAACTGGCCATTACCATCAAGAAAAATACAGGTTTATTGGGAAGATATATAATCAGAGTTGAGAATGGAATTGTCGTTACCCCACCTCTCATGGATTTGGAAGTAGCAGCCAATGAGTCTTTATCTGAAAATATATGGGTGGAAGCTTTTACCAAAGATGCAACGATCATCAAAAATTTGAAAGCTTTAACTTTTACTTTGCAACCAGATAACGGATTGTCGTCTAATGGATATGCAAATATTTTTGTAAAAGATTCAGACAAAGGTTTCGGACCAATGTATCGCGGTTGGGGTCAATTTATTTATAATGCCAATGCCGGACGTTATGCACGTCCTATAGATGAAAAGGAATTACAATTGCCGCAGAATGAAAATGCTGATATGGATCCTCGTACCATGATCTTCATTCCGATGGGTCTTGATAATGAAACCAAGAGTTATTGGACAGGAGCCGATCGATATGTATATATAAAAGAAGGAATTCTAAGTGCTTCTCGTTTAGGAGAAAAAGAGGTTAAACTTACCAATCCATTGGAAGGATTAAGCAGTAAATCTCCATCTTCTGGTAGCTGTATACAAGGATCTTCGGCCATAGGGGTAAAATTGACCAGCAAGTCAAAAAATACGACTAAACAAGCAGGAGCGTCATTTGGTGTTGGGGTAAATTATAACGATTCCGAAGGCAGCGACGAAACCACTTTATCTTTTTCAGATATGAACGGGGACGGATATCCGGATATTATAACCAAAAATAAGATACAATTTACCAATACCCGAGGAGGGTTTGACGGGGAAGTTATTGATTCTCGTAATGGTTTTACTGGAAATCATCGAAGTACCAGTACCAGTAAGGCCTATGGTTTAGGTGCTAATCCAATTACTGCTGTATCAATCTTCAACAAATTAACGGGAGGAGAAAAGCAAAATTCACTTGACTCTAAAGCATCTCAAGTAGGTATAAGCGCTGTAAACCTTTCATTCAGTGCTCCGAAAATGAGTGAAATAGTGGAACATACCTTGATAGACCTCAATGGAGACGGATTGCCGGATAAAGTGTATAAAAACGGAAAAGTACGTTTAAATTTGGGTTACAGCTTTACTCCTGAAGTAGATTGGGATTTAAATGAGATTCAAAGAGCAAGTTCGAAAACTATTTCGGGAGGAGCAGATATGGGAATTGATATAATACCTAAGTCAGATGATAAAGCTTCATCCAGTTTTGCCGGAGGCGTTAATGTAACCTCTGTTACCAATAATCCTTCATTCAAGTTTATAGATGTAAATAATGACGGTTTATTAGATAAGGTTTTTGTTAAAGAAGGAAAAGTATGGGTAGCACTAAATTTAGGGCTAAATTTTGATGTGGAAAGAGAATGGCCGCAATTAACTCAAATAGCTAAATCAACTTCAGTGAGTGTTTCCACTAATGTAGCCTACACGTTAAATATTGTGATTCCATTACTTATAGCACCAACTCTTAAAATTTCTTTAAATCCGGGATTAAATACGTCTAATACCACCGGACAAACATTATTTGAAATTAAAGATGTCGATGGGGATGGATATCCGGATATGGTATGGACAGATAGTTCGGGAAGTATAAAAGTGAAGCGCTCAACCATTGGAAGAACCAATAAATTGAGCAAAGTATCCAATTCCATAGGGGGAAAATTTATGCTTGATTATAACCGTTCCGAAGCTACTTATGAACATCCGGGAGGAAAATGGGTGTTATCATCCGTAGAAATTGACGATGGAATTCATGATGATGGTGCTAATATGCGTACTGAATATCGCTACCTGGAAGGAAAACAAGACAGACATGAAAGAGAGTTTTTAGGCTTTGGAAAAGTAGAAAAAATAAGTATAAATACCGAAAACAACAATCAAGTATATAGAAAAACCATTGAAGAATATGATGTTACGAATTTCTATACTTCAGGTAATTTATTAAAAACAACCATCACCGATGCTCAAGGGAAAAAATATGCACAAACTGAAAACAAATACTATCAATACGAAGTAAAACAAAAGGAAAATAATAACTATACCATTTCTTCCAACATAGTATGTTCTGATTACCAAGCGTCCTTTGCTCCACTACAATATACCCGCAATATGGTGTTTGAAGGTAAAGATCAAGGGATAGTAACCAATGAAACCTGGTATTCGTATGACTTGGTAGAACAATACGGAGAATTATCCAACTACCGATACAGTGATAGCGGAAATTTAGGCGAAAACGGAGCAGGAAGCTATAATTATCAAACATCCGTTTCCTATACCTCTAATCCTAATAAGAACATTTTTGGATTACCGGTAAAAGTTCAAGTCAAAGGATCAGGCGGAAGTGTTCAAAGAGAAGTAACGGCAGAATATGATCTAAACTATGTTAATCATCTTACCCGAGTTCGTCAAAAACTCAATGATAAAGAAGAATCGGTAACTGATATAACTTACGACAAGTACGGAAATATTACCCAAAAAACTTTACCGGCCAATACTAAAGGCCAAAGAATGTGGTATAAATATAGATACGATAAAGATTACCATATGTATGTAGAGCGTATTGATGATGCCTATGGATATACCAGTTTATTGGAAAATTATGACTATCGCTATGGAATACCATTAACCAGCAAAGATATCAACGGATATTTTACAGAAACCACAATAGATAATCTGGGAAGAATTGAGACTATCACCGGACCAAATGAATTGGAATTGGATTTACCTTATACTATAAAATATAGGTATAATCCGTCAGTAGTTTTAAATTCAGATGGAGACATTGAAAACCCTGCTTATGCAATAACTTATCATTACAATCCGCAACACCCTACAGAGGATATAAAAACGTTAAGTTTTGTTGACGGAGCAGGAAAAACCTTACAGGTAAAAAAAGACGGAGTGATAACACATACCGATGCAAACGGAAGTAATCCTCAGGACGAAAAGGTACTTATTGTAAGCGGAAGAACTATGCTGGATCCATTCGGACGAGTAGTAAAAAGCTACTATCCGATTACCGAATCTCCGGAACACGCCATAGAATTTAATCGAAACTTTGATAAAGTAAATCCAAGTGTAAGTAACTATGACCTGTTAGACCGTACCGTAGCAACTATCCTTCCGGATTCAAGTACTCAAACCACCGAGTATACAATAAATCCGACTGAAAGACAGCAAGTAACCATCTTTACAGATGCTATGGGAGGAAAACAGAAAACCTATGCCAACGGATCGGGTCTTACCGTTAAGACCGAACAACTATCCGGCCCATCAGGAATAATTACTACCCGTTATACTTACGATGGCATTAATCAATTATTAGAAGTCATCGATACCGAGGGACAAATCACTCAATCGAAGTATGACTTAGCCGGAAGAAGAATTCATTTATCACATCCAAGTGCAGGAATTACCCAATTAAGTTATGATGCCTTAGGAAATGTAATAAGTCGTCAGACTTCCAACTTAGAAAAAACAAACCAAAAAATAGAATACGAATATGATTATACCCGATTAAAATCAATACATTATCCGGAACATCCACAAAATAACGTTACCTATTACTATGGAGATAAAAATTCAAAATATAATCGTATAGGAAAAGTGATGTTGCAAGAAGATGCAACCGGAGCTCAGGAATTTAAATATGGAACTTTAGGAGAAATTACTGAAGTACGCAGAACGGTTATAATTCCTAATCAAGCGATCGCTACCTACGTAACCCAAACCAAGTACGACAGCTGGAATAAACTAGAGCAGATCATCTATCCGGATCAAGAAAAAGTAGATTATATCTATAATACGGCAGGGTTGTTAACCGGAATAAAAGGAAGCAAAGCTTATAGCTATGACTATGTAAACAAAATAGGATATGATAAATTCGAACAAAGAAATTATCTAAAATATTGCAATGGCTCGGAAACCACTTATACGTATGATCCTGAAAGAAGAAGACTTAGCGATTTACAAGTTTGGGTATCACCGAAAACGCAAGGTGGAGGTGTAAGAACTCAGATTATTAATAACAAATATACCTATGACGCTGTTAGTAATGTATTAAGCGTATCCAACCAAGCCCCACTACCTCAAGACAACCAAAAGACTATGGGGGGACAAATGCAGCATGACTATACCTACGATGGACTTTACCGCTTAGTACAAGCACAAGGAAGTTACACAGGAGCGGATAACAAAACGGCCGCATATAGCTTGCAAATGGGCTACGATAACTTACATAATATCGTAAGCAAAAACCAACAAGTAAGTCAACAAGGCATAATGATTGAAGGCGGATTAAAAGCAGGTTATGACTTACAATACACCTACGATTCAACGAAAAAGAATCAAATAAAAACCGTTCAAGACATCAATTACAGAGAAGAAGAAAGTCAAGAAGAAGAAAAACGCCAAGAGCACAAGAATTATCACTATGATTTAAACGGAAATCTAACCTATGTAAATGTAGAATTAGAGAAGAAGGATTTAAGAAAAACAAGCCAAACGCAAGAAAGGAAATTACGCTGGGATGAAGAAAACCGATTAATGGCAATAGATGATAATGGGTATGTAAGTAACTATGTATACGATGCCTCAGGAGAACGAGTAATCAAAACAAGCGGCGAGAGTGAGCAAGTGTATATCAATTCCTTATTCTCAGGCGGCAATACCGAAACACAAGGATTCACGGCCTATATCAACCCCTTCTTAGTAGTAAGTCCCAATGGAAAATATACCAAACATTACTATGCAGGAAGTCAACGAATAGTGAGTAAGTTGGGAGATATAGAAAGCTTTGGTGCAGATCCGAGAAGAATAGAGTATGCAGGATCAAGCGTACCCGGAGTAACGATCAACTGGAAAGCAAAATACCAAAGAAGCATTGAAGACATAAAAGGGAACTATGCGTACTTTGAAGTACCGTATAACGGAAAAGACAATGACGATTACGTAAACGGGGAAGGTTTCTGTTGTTCTCAGAGTACAGCCTTAAGAGCAGGGATAGGAATCGGCAATGTGAATTATGAGAAAATGCAGTATTATTATCACCCGGATCATTTGGGCAGCTCAAGTTATATCACTAACTTAGACGGCGAAATAGTACAGCATGTAGAATATGTACCGTTTGGAGAAGTGTTTATAGAGGAGAGAAACAACAGTTGGAATACCCCTTATTTATTTAATGGAAAAGAGTTAGATGAAGAAACAGGACTGTATTATTATGGAGCAAGATACTATAATCCAAGAGAGAGCGTGTGGTTGAGTGTAGATCCTTTGGCGGAATTAGCACCTAATATGAGTCCATATAGATATGCTTTTAACAATCCAACTAACTTTATAGATCCGTATGGCTTATTTGAAACAAGGAAAGAAGCTCGTCAATACAGGAGAGAACATGGAATTGATGGAAAAATACATAAAGCAAAGGATGGAACATTCAGTATTGATGATTACCGAAACAGTGTGAGTTATTCGCGTTCATCAGAAACAAAAGAAGTAGAACAAGCAGTTCTGGTAGTAGGAAGTAGAAGGAGTTGGAATCCCTATAATAATTTAAATTTATCTTCTGCAAGTCAAAGATTAAGAAATGCAATTCGTAATAATCGCGCTACTAATAATGTTGATATAGCAAGAGATATATCCCATTTGATGCAAAGTGGAGGAAATATAATAACTTTAGTGGGATATGGAGCCACATTAACTGGAGTAGGCGCTCCGTTTGGTATTATAACGTCAAAAATTGGAAATATAATTTCTTTAGCTGGAACAGGTCTTGAAATATTAGTTGATTATTCAACTGGAAATTTTACGGATGGAAATATAGATGCAGCTAAATTATTAATATTGGAAGGAGGACAATCTATAATTAATAAAAGGTTAAGATTGTTACCAGGAGTGAATAATTTAACCAAGGAAATTTTAGAACAAAATGTAAATCTTAAATTTATGCTAGGTGAATATATATATGATTATTATCAAGATAATAAAAGTAAAGAATAATGAAAGAATTGATTAAAGAAAATGAAAACCTTTTATATAGTATTATTAATTTTATAATAGGCATAAGCGCTTTTTTATTAATGAGATGGTTAAAAAAAGGAGAAGATCCAAAAGATGTAGGTTCTTTTGATCAATCAGTACGTTTTGGAGTATATCTAGCTGGTTGGATTGGAATAATTGGAGGTTTTTATATATTGCTAAAAGGAGTGTTACATTTAATTTAATAAGTAATTAATTAGATAGAAAAAGGGAGCAATTGCTCCCTTTTTCATAACTCCAAAATGCCATACTATTTAGGAATAAATAGTACAACATGTAGAATATGTACCGTTTGGAGAAGTGTTTATAGAGGAGAGAAACAACAGTTGGAATACTCCTTACTTGTTTAATGGAAAAGAGTTGGATGAAGAAACAGGACTGTATTATTATGGAGCAAGATACTATAATCCGCGAGAAAGCATCTTTTTAAATGTAGATCCCTTATATGATAAAACAATGTTAATATATCAGTATACCTATCAGAACCCAATAAAGTATACAGATCCAACAGGAATGAAAACAGAAGGAGTAGATCCAGAGAATGAGACAGTATTACCAGAAATAGTAGTAGTAGGAAAAAGAAGACCGTCCAACGATGAAGTAACCAAGCAACAGCAGGAAAAAGAAAGACGCTCAAGAGAAGCCTATCAACGATATTTGGATGCCTATGGCGGAAAACCCTTAATGCATACAGATGATGTAAAGAACTGGACGTTAGGAGCATTAGGCGTGATTTTCGGACCGGTTGCGGCTTATGAAGGCATAGCAGCAGGATTCTTTAGTTTATCCGGAGGAGCAACAACTACAGCCGTTTTAGGTAGAGTAGGCACAGATGCAGCTGTACAAACGGCGGCAAACATGACTACAAACGGCGGAGATTTGACCAAAGCTATAGGAGATGTCAACCTTATCCAGAGCGGCTTAGCGGGTCTAGGAATGAATTATGTAGGTAATGCCTTGCTTTCTTCATCAACTCCAATAACAATAAATGATGGAATGCAGTCCGTATTTAATGGAACACTTGAAGGCAAGCGATTTGTAAACCAGGCAACCTTAGGGGTAATGGGAGGAGCTGCAGCTACAGGAATCAGCGGTTCACAATTATTTAAAGGAACTGTAATCGGGACATACATGCAAACCAGCGTACGCTTTGGTCAAACAGCAGGAAGCAAGGCCGCAACCGTACTTATGAATGCCCCGGATTATGGAGTCAATGTAATTCAAAATAAATTGGATTAGAAAATAACCCTAATGAATAAGTTTATAGAAACTTTACGCTATTATTGGACTCGAGACTCAAAATGGAATTATTTATTTATTATAATACCTTTTATATTGCTGTATATGAATATAAGTTACAAACATAATCCTGTAGAATATGGCAATTACACGATAGGATATATAGATCGGATCTATTGGCCTATAGTAAATCATAAAAAAGTAAGTTATGAATATACCGTAAATGATAAAGTATATTCAAGTAGTAGTATATATAGGGATAGTGCAGATCCCAAGGTAGGACATTATTATTTGGTTCAATTTTCATTGGAGGATAATAGTTATTCAAAAATATACCAGGATATTCCTGTTCCGGATAGCATAAAGCAAGCTCCGCCGGGAGGCTGGAAAGAACGTCCCGAATGGGCAAAAGGTAAATAGAAATCAAAAACCTCGCATTATGCGAGGTTTTTTGATTAAATTATTAATTTTTCAAATTAACAAAAGATAAAATTATTTTTTTAGTAATAATGAATATATTTACTATGGAGTAAAGATTAATCAGATAATTTCATTTTATCCTTTAAAGCCTGTATTTCGTCTCTAAATTGAGCAGCCGTTAAGAAATCTAAATTTTTAGCAGCTTTTTCCATTTCTTTTTGTTTTTTAGAGATAATTTTTTCTAAATCTTCTGATTTATATTGAGGTTCATCCTCTGCAACTTTTTTAATTTCATGTCTTGGAGCATACGATTTCACTTCATTATCCAAGTTATTAATGGAAATATTGGTTATTTTTTTATTTAATGGTTGAGGAGTAATATGATGTTCTAAATTATATTGATTTTGAATTTCCCTTCTTCTAGCTGTTTCATCGATCGTTTTTTTCATACTATCCGTCATTTTATCCGCATACATAATAACCTTACCGTGAATATTACGAGCGGCTCTACCCGCGGTTTGCGTTAGAGAACGATGCGATCGTAAAAACCCTTCTTTATCGGCGTCAAGTACAGCAACTAAAGAAACTTCGGGAAGATCTAATCCTTCACGTAATAAATTGACACCAACTAAAACATCGAATTTACCAATACGTAAATCCTGCATAATTTCAACACGTTCCAATGTATCAATATCTGAATGAATAAATCGAGTTCTAATCCCAAATTTCGTAAGATATTTAGTTAATTCCTCCGCCATACGTTTTGTTAGCGTAGTAACTAATATCCTTTCATCCTCTTCAATTCTTTTTTGAATTTCAGCCATCAGATCATCAATTTGATTTAAAGAAGGTCTCACTTCAATTACAGGATCCAGTAATCCGGTCGGACGAATAATTTGTTCAATGTATATTCCTTCACTTTTCTGCAATTCATAATCAGCTGGTGTAGCGCTAACATAAATGACCTGATTCTGCATCATTTCAAATTCCTCAAATTTTAAAGGACGGTTATCTAGTGCGGCAGGAAGTCTGAAACCATGTTCTACCAACGTTTCTTTTCTGCTTCGGTCTCCTCCGTACATGGCATGAACCTGAGGTAAAGTAACGTGACTTTCATCAATTACCATTAGATAATCTTCAGGAAAATAGTCTAATAAACAGAAAGGTCGGGTTCCGGGTAGACGACCGTCGAGATATCGAGAATAATTTTCAATTCCCGAACAATATCCTAACTCTTTAATCATTTCCAGATCAAATTCAGTTCGTTCTTTTAAGCGGTGAGCTTCCAGATTTTTACCTACTTCATTATAATAGTCGACCTGCTTACCTAAATCAATTTGTATGTTTCGTATAGCATTATTTAATGTTTCTGGAGAAGTCACAAATAGGTTAGCCGGATATATATTGATACTTTCAATAGAATCAATTACATTATTAGAAACATAATCAACATTTTCAATTCGTTCAATCTCATTTCCGAAAAATTGAATTCGTATTCCTGTATCTGAATAAGCAGGAAAAACATCGATTACATCCCCTTTGACTCTAAAATTTCCTCTTCCAAAATTGATTTCAGAGCGTGAATATAAGGCATTCACTAAAGATTGCAGTAATTTTGTTTTTGAAATAGCTTGACCCACTTTTAATGATACCATGCTACTTTTAAATTCCACCGGATTTCCAATACCATATAGACAAGAAACAGAAGAAACTACCAATACATCTCGTCTGCCGGAAAGCAGGGAAGAAGTAGCGCTTAAACGTAATTTTTCAAGATTTTCATTAATGGACAAATCTTTCTCTATATACGTATTGGTAGTAGGCATAAATGCTTCTGGCTGATAATAATCGTAATATGAAACAAAATATTCTACTGCATTATTTGGAAAGAATTCTTTAAATTCCATATAAAGTTGAGCAGCCAACGTTTTATTATGTGCCAGGATGATAGTCGGACGTTGAATTTTTTCAACCACATTGGCAATAGTGAAGGTTTTACCCGAACCGGTTACTCCTAATAGAGTTTGATACTTTTCATTTTTTAATATTCCTTTGGAAAGTGATTCAATAGCCTGAGGCTGATCGCCTGTAGGCTTAAATTGAGAAACTACTTGAAATTTCATATATTAAAAATATAAATGTAATAAAATATATATTGATAGTACTCTTTTTACTTAAAAGGTTTTTTTACTGTATAAAAACAAATATGTTAAGGCATTAATTATCATTTGAAACCTAGGTTTCAAAAAATATGTTACATTAAATTAAGTAATGTTTTATTTACTTAAATAAGGAAGATAATAAATTTAAAGTTTGAAACTTAAATTTATAAATAATAATCAATTAAATGATGTTAAAATATTATAAAATAATGATAAATTTAAACAAGTTGCGAGATAGTTTATTTTCGTTTAACGAGTTCATCTCTTAATTTCGCTGCAGTCTCATAATCTTCATTTTCTATAGCTTTAGAAATTAAATCATTAATCTCTGAATCGGTTAAATGGGCGAATGAATCTTCAATGTCATTGATATTCAATTGATTTTCAATGGTATCTAACGCCTTTTCAAAAGTTGATTCATTGGCTAATTCATCTTCATTCATTTCCGTATAAACTCCTGCTTTTTCCAGGATCTCTTTAGTGGCATACACGGGAGCTTCAAAACGCACGGCTAAGGCAATGGCATCAGAAGTGCGAGAATCTATTTCAATTTCCTCATCGGTATCTCTGTTTTGAAATAAAATATTGGAATAAAATACTCCATCTTTCAATTTATATATAAAAACAGCTTTTACAACAATATGAAAACTTTTTGCAAAGGTAGTAAATAAATCATGAGTAATTGGTCGAGGAGGAGTAATATCTTTCTCTAATGCTAAAGCTATGGATTGTGCTTCAAAGCTTCCTATAATTACAGGAATTTTCCTTTTACCAAAATCTTCTTCTAAAATAAGAGCATAAGCTCCGGTTTGAGTTTGGCTGTATGAAATACCTCTAATATGTAGTCGAATTAAATCCATAAATTATATATTACTCAATGAAAACATAGTAAATACTGAAATAACAATGCAATTTACGATTTTTTTTTAGAATTTTTTAATAGATATTTATTTTAGGGGTATAAAGAAACTTTTCTTTATATAAATTAATAAAATCCTTTTTTGTTGATAAATTAATTTCTAATAGTATTAAAAATATCAACAATTTTAAGATGTATGCAGCTTCCAAAAAATTTCTTTGCCAATTTAGAAAAAGTAGGCGTTAAATCGGAAACATAAAATTCATACAAAGGGTTTTTAGATTGTGAAGTCAATTTTTTATTTTCTAGGTCTTGTTTAATGTAATTGGCAACGATCAGTGGAGAATCAATAACCTGAATTTTATTTAAATAGAAATTTTTAACTTCATTAATAATGATAGGATAATGAGTACACCCTAAAATTAAAGAATCTATATTTTGTAGCTTTTTATTAGTTAAATACGTTTTAAGAACTATAGAAGATATTTCATGATTATTAAAACCTTCTTCAATTACCGGAACCAGCAGAGGAGCAGCTAGTTCATGAACATTTATATGTGGATTCAGTTTTTGAATGCTTTTTTTATAAATATGAGAAGATATGGTAGATTTGGTGGCTAATACACCTACATTTTGATTAAAAGTGAAGGCTACTTTTTCAGCTACGGGTGAAATAACATCATATACCGGCACATTTTTTTCATTTGCCAAAGCAATTACTTCTTTTAAAGCGTTGGCAGTGGCAGTATTACAAGCAATAACAATAGCTTTACAATTATTTTCGAGTAAAAATTTAGTTATTTTTATCGAATATTCGGTTATAACTTCTTTAGATTTATCTCCATAAGGCAAATGTTTTGAGTCTCCGTAATAAATTAGACTTTCATGAGGTAACAATCGTTTTATTTCCTTCGCAATAGTAAGTCCTCCCATTCCGGAGTCAAAAATACCAATAGGTCGATCTTCTTCTTTCATTGATGCAAAAATAAGTGTTTATAATTTATTAATCAATGAAAAAAAATTGGGCAATAATTCCATCCGTAAAAAATAAAGATTCCGGATGAATGGTTACTATTTGATTGGATATTCTTACTTTTTTAGTTGCTTCCAGTTTCTTTAGTTCTTTATAAAAGTGTTTCATCAAAGAAGATGAAAATTCTTTCTCCAATTCATCGATATTGATCCCCCAGAGGGTACGTAGTCCCAACATGATTTTTTCATTAAAACGATCTTTTTCACTAATTACCTCTTCCTCATGGTTGAGTATATTATTTTCGATTGCTTTAAGGTATTTTATATTATGGGAAACATTCCAGCTTCTTTTATCTTTTCCATTATAAGAGTGGGCAGAAGGTCCTATTCCCAAATAAGGTTTATTTTTCCAATAGGAAGTATTATGTTGAGAAAAAAACGTTTCTTTACCAAAATTTGAAAATTCATATTGGATATACTTATGCTCAATTAATTTATTTCTAAGCATTTCAAATTGAATCGCTTGTTTTTCCTCATCAATAGGTGGAAGTTTATTTTTTCTGATTTGAGCTTCAAAAGCGGTTTTTGGTTCAACTGTAAGCGCATAGGATGAAATATGAGGAATTCCTAGAGAGATAGCTTTTTCAAGAGTATACATCCATCTTTCATGGGTAGTAGTTTGTGCCCCATAAATCAAATCTATCGTAATATTATTAAAACCAATATCTTGAGCGGATCGAATAGATTGAATTGCTTCATCCGCATTGTGGTTTCGATTCATAAATTTGATATCCTCATCAATAAAAGATTGGATCCCGACACTTAGTCGATTTACAGGAGTTTGATTTTTGAGGAAGTGAAGATATTCTACAGATAAATCATCCGGATTTGCCTCAAAAGTAATTTCCTTTGTTTCAGACATATCGTAATGTTCCTTAATTATAGTAAATAAGTATTCAAGTTCTTTATAATTAAGGATTGAAGGAGTTCCACCACCAAAATATATGGTCTTAATGGGGCTAATCAATTCATTTTTTCTTAAAATCAATTCTTTACCTATAGCTTGTATCAATTGTGATTTGTAGTTGAATTGAGTTGAAAAATGAAAATTACAATAATTACATTTTTTTACACAAAAAGGAATATGAATATAAAGTCCCGACATAGTAAAATCATTGCAAAGATATTACAACTCAAGGAAATGTTGAATCATTTTAATTAATTTAACTTGTATTAATAAATTTTTTTAAGCAAATGATTACGTCATAATATTTGATAAATAGTATAATGAAGATTAAATTAAGTTATAAAAGTAGTAAGTTAAAAAAATGTGTATTATCAATGAATGAGTTTTATTAGTGTCGTAAGCTAAAAAGGTAAATGTGCCTTACAAGTATTTAAATAGGGAACAAGTAATGCAAAGTTAATATGTAAGTAAGAACGAAAATAAATTTTATCTATACAGTAAAAAAAAAGCTCAAATTTAATTTTAAATTTGAGCTTTATATATTTTATAAATTATTGTAAAAAATCATCCAAAGCTTTTGCCATTGATGGACTTTCTTTGGTTGGTGCAAAGAAGTTAACAGTTAATCCTGCTTCTTCAGCAGCTTGTTTGGTGGAATGACCAAATATACCGATACTTATGGAATCTTGTTTAAAATCTTTATAATTATCAAATAAGGATTTGATACCGGAAGGACTAAAAAATACTAAAGCATCGTATTCTTTAATATCTTTAATTTGTGAAGCCACATCGCTACTTACTGTACGGAAAAGTATAGCTCGGGTATAATCTACTCCTGATTTGTCTAATGCATCAGGGATATCCTGGTTAAGCACATCAGAAGTTGGTAAAAGATATTTTTCATTTGGGTTCTTCTTCAAAAGAGGAATCATATCTTCCGCCTCTTTCTCTCCAAAATAGATTTTTCTTTTTCGGTATACAATATATCTTTGAAGATATAAAGCAATAGCCTCAGATTGACAAACATATTTCATGGAATCAGGTACCGTAAATCGCATTTCATCGGCCAGTCTAAAAAAATGATCGATCGCATTGCGGCTGGTAAATATGATTGCGGTAAAATTAGAAAAATCGATTTTTTGTAATCTAACATCTTTTGCATCAGCGCCTTGCACATGGATAAAAGGACAAAAATCAATTTTTATTTTATGCTTTTTTTCAATGTCAAAATATGGTGAACTATCGCCAGCGGGCTTTGATAGAGAGATTAAAACGGATTTTATTTTCATAATAAATTAAAATTTATCTCCTAAAAACACTAATTTTAAAACATATAGTGCCGGTAAGATTTCGAAAGCGCAAAGGTACAAAAATTCATAATAACCAGGAAGTTTTATTTGATTTTTAATGAAGAACATCAGCCAAATCCATTCTGTAACCAGTAAAAATGATAGCGTTCCTACCACAAGATAAGGAGCATATTGAACCGAAATATCTGTATAATATATTGTAAAACAAAGTAGTATTGTAATAAACAATTTGATAAACAAAAAGATAAATCGATTATTATAATTAATCTGATATTCTTTGTTTTTTCCTAATATCAAAAGAAAGCCGTTTCCTAACGTATAAGAAGATACTTGATATATGGTTAAAATTACAAATAATGAGATTAATTTTAAAGCTTCCGTATTATAAAATGGAATTACTACCGTAAAAAAAGGAAGAAGAGTTAAAGCCAAAATAACCGTATAAACAAAACTACATATAGCAACATACAAAGTAAAATTCTCATTTTCGGTAGGTATGGACCTAAAACGGAAAATGGGTTCATCTTTAGGAATTAATAAAAATCTCGAAATAATCAATAATAGTAAAGATCCTAAGAGAATAAAATTTACCAGATTGTCCCCTAAAGGTATTTTTGTTATTTCCAAAATTTAGATGATTTATTCTATAAATTAATCTTCATCAATAAAACGTTTGGTAATAGGAGAATAAGAGTCAATACGACGATCTCTTAAAAAAGGCCAATGCACTCGGTAACTGTCAGATTGTTCGGTTTCAATTTCCACGACCATAACCTCTTCATTTTCATGAGAAGCTTGTTGTAAAATAGTGCCGAACGGATTAGAAACAAAAGATCCACCCCAAAATTTCATAGCGCCGTCTTGTTCATATCCCACACGATTAACACTTACTGTATGCACTCCGTTGGCAATAGCATGACTTCTTTGAATGGTTTGCCATGCATTATATTGTTCGATGTTGGTGTCTTCATCTTGAGTAGAAGCCCAACCAATAGCTGTAGGATAAAATAGAATTTCAGCACCCAATAAAGCCGTAATACGAGAAGCTTCGGGATACCATTGATCCCAACAAATTAATACTCCAATTTTAGCATATTTGGTCTGAAAAACCTTGTATCCTAAGTCACCCGGAGTAAAATAAAATTTTTCATAATAAGCAGGATCATCAGGAATATGCATTTTGCGGTATTTTCCCAAATATTGACCATCGGCATCAATAATTGCAGTAGTATTATGGTATAATCCTTTGGCTCTTTTCTCAAAAAGAGAAGCAACAATGACAACATTTAATTCAGCCGCTATTTTTCCCAATCGGTCCGTAGTGGGGCCGGGAATAGTTTCAGCTATTTTAAAATTATCGTAATTTTCAACATCACAAAAATACAGGGATGTAAATAACTCTTGAAGACAAACTATTTGAGCACCTTGTGAAGCTGCTTTTTTAATTCCTTCAATTGCTTTCTCTATGTTATTCTCAATATTATTGGAACAGCTGGATTGTACCAATCCGATTTTTACTTTTGCCATTACTTAAAAATATATTTTCAAGGTTTTTTCACTTACAAAAATAAGTTATATTTTATAAATTATAGTGCTCAAATGGCATCAATTTGAGAATTAAACTCGTTGGCAAAAGTTTTAACCTGTTTCCAATCTGTGTATTCAATTACGGTTGAAGAATCTGTAGGACCTTTAGTCATTGTCATAATAAGCTGAATCATGAGCCTGTCGAAAGTTGAATAGGCAGGATAATTTAATAAGCCACCAAATAAACCTATAAGGTTTGGTTTCCATTTAATTTTATTTAAAAATTTTTTAGCGTATGGATTATTTTCAACCAATCTTCTTTCTTTATTTCTCGATATTAAACTTATTGAGAAAAAAGCATTTGGCATCGAATTTAGTTCTTGAGAATGAGTATTGATATATTTTTTTACTTTATTTCTGTGGAATCCATACCGAATACTAGCCCCGATAATTACACCATCAAAGTTAGAAAGAGAGGGAATTGGATCATTAATTGATACTATAGTTACCGTCGCCTTTAAATTAGCTGCAATGAACTTGGAAATTTTAATGGTATGACCATCGGTAGAAGAATATATAATCAAAACTTTTTTTTCTTTTGATGACATATGACAATAAAGTTTTTAGTGACTGCAAAATTACTCATAATAAATGTAATAGCCGGTATGTATGAATAAAGCTTTTATGAATAAGAAGTGTTAAAAATTACAAAATTAAATTTCAGATAAATATATTTAGTAACTTTGTTAAAAGTTAAAGGTAATGACTCAAATAGCCAGAGATAAACAAGAAATTTTAAATACTATTTCGCATGGAATGGGAATTATATTGGGTATTGTCGGACTAATATTTCTATTAGTAAAAAATAATAATAGTAGTTTATACAGTACCTTAAGCATTTGGACGTTTGGTCTTTCGCTCATCATCTTATATACCTCTTCAACCATCTATCATTTTTTTGTGAATGAAAATTGGAAGAAAAAAGCACGCGTTTTAGATCACATGAGCATATTTTTACTGATTGCAGGAACATATACGCCGATTTGTCTGATCACATTGGAAAAAAGTTCGGGATGGACGCTTTTTACTATCGTTTGGACTATAGCAGCTTTAGGTATTATCATGAAAATTTTTTTGACCGGTAAGGTTGATAAGTTATCTTTACTTCTTTATTTGGTTATGGGTTGGCTTTTGGTGTTCGACATAAAGAATATCGCAAATTCAATGACTTTTCAGGCTTTGCTTTTTTTAGTTCTGGGAGGAGTTTTGTACACTCTGGGAACTATATTTTATGCAAGGGATAAGATGCCTTATGCTCATTTTATATGGCATTTATTTGTTTTAGGAGGAAGCGCATCCCATTACGCTATGGTATACTATATTATATAAATTATTAATGAAAATAGTTGGATTAACAGGAGGAATGGGGGTAGGAAAATCGACGGTAGCCAAATTATTTGAAGATTTTGGTTTTCCGGTGTTTAATTCCGATACAAGAGCAAAGGAACTAATGGTTGAAAATGATGAGCTCAAAAGGAATATAATTTCACTTTTAGGTCAAGAGGCTTATGAAGGAGACACATTAAACCGAAAATATATAGCAAAAAAAATCTTTACCGATAAAGAACTTCTTAAAAAGCAGAATCTTTTAGTTCATACTGCTTTGCAACACGACTTTCAGTTATGGAAAAGTAAACAGAATGCCCTATTTGGAATCAAAGAAGCAGCCATTTTATTTGAAAGTGGTTCTTACAAAGATTGCGATTTTACGATAGCTGTTACTTCTCCCGATTCTCTACGGATGCAAAGAATACTATCCAGAGATCATTTATCCGAAACTGAAGTTAAAGAACGTATTCAACATCAATGGCCTCAGAGTAAAATTGTAAAATTATCCACCTTTCATATAAATAATGATTCGGATTATGAAAATTTAAAAAATCAGGTCATTCAAACCGTCAATATCTTAAAAAGTAAATGCAAACAGACTAGCTAGTTCGGACGATTTTAGCCATATAAAACCCATCAAAACCACAAACGGATGGCATCAATTTTTTCTCTTCAATCAACTGATAATTGGAGTTTTCTTTCAAAAAGTTTTCCACTTGTAAAGAATTCTCAGATGGTAAAATGGAACAAGTTGCATAAACTAAGATTCCGTCTTTTCTAACAAGTTTGGAATGGTTTTGCAAGATTTGTCTTTGTTCCTCTCTAACACGGCTTATAAACTCTTCATTTAGTTTCCATTTAGCATCCGGATTACGTCTCAAAACACCCAAACCGGAACACGGAGCGTCAATGAGTACTCTATCTGCGCTATTTTCAAGTCTTTTTAATGTTTTAGAATCTTCAATAAATTTAGTTTGTATATTGTGAGCACCATTTCTGCGAGCTCTTTGTTTTAACGTTTGCAATTTCCATTCATGAATATCCATGGCAATAATTTGGCCTTTGTTTTCCATTAAAGCAGCAAGTTGTAAAGTTTTACCACCGGCTCCTGCACATGAATCGATAACTCTCATCCCGGGTTTTACGTCAACAAATTCTCCCACTCTTTGTGAAGACGCATCTTGAATTTCAAATAAACCGTCTTTAAAAGCTTGTGTTTTGAAAATATTTTTCTTCTCTTCCATTATAAGAGCATTTTTGTATCCCCTGATAAAATCAACGGTTATATTTTCTTCACTCAAAACGTCTTTAAGTTCTTCAGCTGTGATTTTAAGAGTATTAGCTCTTAAGATGGTTTGTGCCGGAACGTTTAAAGCTTTTATTTCTTGGCTCCATGAATCGCCCAATTCTGATTCCAACACTTTTTGCATCCATTCAGGAATAGAATATTTTATGGCTAGAGTGGGAAAAGGAAGTTTAAAACGATCCTTTATCTTTTTTATATATACTTTTTCGAATTCAGGAAAAGGTTGAAGCTCAATTTTACTACGGAGTAAATACGTGGCGATTATACTATCTATAGATTCGGGAGATAGCTTCTTATTTGCAAAAAATTCCAATTGGTTTTTCCAGCGTATAATCTCATAAAATGATTCAGAAACAAAGCCACGGTCTTTGCTGCCCCATTTTTTATTGAATTTCAGAGTTCTTTCCAGCACCTTGTCCGCGTATTTATTTGGCTCGAAAAAACTTTCTTCTAAGGCTTTATGTAAACCTATTATTAAATTTCTGTGTAACTTTATCTTTGGAATCATTTCGTATGAAAATATTTGCAAATATATAGGTTAATTATAACATGTATCAATAGTTAAGCTAATGCATTGCACAATAAAAAATACATTTGTATTATAACAGTAATTACTTAACTACAAAATAAATAAAACTATGAAGGTATATTTCATTCCGGGATTAGGGGCAAAATGTCAATGTTTCAAGTTCATTAAGCTACCTGAAGGATTTGAAAAAATATATATTGAATGGCATCTTCCTGAAAAAAATGATAGTTTATCTACTTATGTCCGAAAGATGTCAGAAAAAATAGATCAATCCGAGCCTTTTATATTAGTCGGCTATTCTTTTGGAGGCGTCATTGTTCAAGAAATGAATAAGTTTATGAAACCTGAAAAAACCATACTGATAGCAAGTATGAAAGATAAAATCCAAATTCCTGAATTATTCAAAATCTTAAAGAAAATTAAATTCGCAAAATGGTTTCCCATGAAATTTTTTACCGGAAAGAAAATGCTTTCATATGCATTTATGAGATCCGTTTATTTTAATACGATACCATCCAAAAAACAAAAAAGAAATCAAATTAAGTTAGAAGAATTTATGGTAGATTTAAATTCAGAGTACTTTAAATGGTCCATTGATCAAATTATAAATTGGTTACCCGAAAAAGAATGTGAAAAAATATATCAAATTCATGGAACAAAAGATATTATTTTTCCATTTAAGAAGATACATACCAGTTATGCTACTACCCAACAACCCCATCTTGAAATCGTAGAAAAAGGATCCCATCTTTTAGTATTGGAATTACCAAAAAAAGTGAATAAAGCATTAGAAAATATAATATTAAATGAATAAATAATAAAAATTGATGAAAAAAAATTTAAAACTTTAGTAATACGTAAAATATTTCTTTTTTTAGTAAGTTTGTACAATATATAAATGTTTATTTAGATTCTAATTTAATAATTGCTAATGAGATCATTTCGACTTTTTTTATTTTTAATGCTATCATTTTTTCTAACTAAAGTAAAATTATATGGTCAACAAAGTATCCCTTTTGATCAACAATATCTTTTGTCGGATAAAGTGTTGATTAATCCGTCGTATACAGGATCTACTGATGATATTGTATTAAAAGCTACGTATCATCAACAATTTAGCAATTTTAATGAAAGTCCGAATACCCAAACCATCAGTACCCATTTCAATGCTTTTGACAGGGTAGGATTAGGGGCTTACTTTTTTAGGGATGAAAACGGTCCGATTACACTAACAGGAGCTAATATTTCTGGAGCCTATCATATTCCTTTAACGGATGAAGAGAACAGATCGGAAAGTCAGTTTTCATTCGGTACTTCGTTCAGTTTTTTTTCACAATCATTTGAATATTCCAAATTGAGACCCGAAGATGCGAATGATCCTCTATTATATGGTGATAAATCTGTATTTTTGCCTTACCTGAATTTAGGGATGTCTGTAGCCTATGAAGGTTTCTTTGCAGGAGTTTCTGTACAAGACATACCTTTAGGAAAAAACAAACCGGTGGTAAACTCCATTGAACCTTCACCTTCTTGGTATTATTTGAATTTAGGCTATAATTGGGAATTGGTGGAATCCTTTTTTTTAGAACCCTCATTTATGATGAGCTTAAATACAAATTCCGAAAGAATGATGGATTTAAATTTGAAAGCTAAATATAAAGATGATTTCAATGCTTTTGCTTTAGGAGTTAGTTACAGGACAGCCAAAGATTCTCAAGTTAGCGGCGGTCTATCCGTAACACCATTTTTACAAGCAGAATTAGGCAGGTTAAATTTTACTTTTGGATATAATTTTGGAATTACAGACGTATTCAAAAAAGGAGGTGATGGATTATTGGTAGGTTTAGGATATAATATAGAAAACTTTATAAATCCACAAGGATTTCGTTACAGATAGAAGAATTTTTGAAAAGATGACAGAATACGTAGTTTTAGTGAATGAGAAAGATGAGATAGTAGGTGAAATGGAAAAGCAAGAAGCCCATATAAAAGGTAGATTGCATCGAGCATTTTCAATATTTATTTTCAATAAAAAAAAGGAACTTTTAATTCAACAAAGAGCAAAAATAAAATATCATTCCTCATTGAAATGGACCAATACTTGTTGCAGCCATCCTAGAATTGGTGAAAGTTATATGGATGGAGCGCATCGGAGACTTAAAGAAGAATTAGGGTTTGATTGTGAATTGCACAAAAAGTTCGATTTTATTTATAAAGCAGAGGTAGGAGATGGGCTTATTGAACATGAATATGATTATGTTTTCATAGGCCAATACGATGGAGAAATAGTTATCAATCCCTTGGAAGTAGAATCGATAAAGTGGATAAACTTAACCGATTTAAAAAAAGATATTGATTTACATCCCTCTAGTTATACTGAATGGTTTAAGATTATATTTGACAAATATGAAAAATATATTGAACATTACACTGGTTAATTTTTAATCAATAAATCCGATGGTATCTCAAATAGAAATTGTTTTAAAAGAACGAGCCAGAGGTTTTCATTTGATCACGGATGAAATCATCAATAAATTACCGCACCTTCCTCCGGTCGGAATACTCCATCTTTTTATTAAGCATACATCTGCAGGCTTAGCCATCAATGAAAATGCCGATCCCGAGGTCAGATTCGATCTAGAAAATATTTTTAATCATATAGTTAAAGAAGGAGAACCTTACTATACCCATATTTATGAAGGGGAAGATGATATGCCATCCCATGCTAAATCCATACTTTCAGGAGCGAGTGTATCGTTACCAATAACCAATGGAAAACTTAATTTAGGAACTTGGCAGGGTTTATATTTATGTGAATTTAGAAATAGAGGAGGAAACAGAAAACTGGTTGCTACTATATTAAGCTAGTTCAGCCTTTTTTAACCCTTTTTTAATTTTTTATTATTCGATTCTTTACTGGATTTGGCTATTGCTTTTTAAAGAAAGATTAGCTTGATATAAATACATCAAATATAATCCAAAACTTAAAGGAAATAACAAGCTGATACAAGACAAAACACAAGAATAATAAGGAATTGAACCTTTATCTAAATAAAGGTAAAATCCCTGTATAAATAATAAACCTTCCGAAATAAAGAAGAAAAGTAAGAAAAAGAAAGTACCGATCTGTATAAGATTATTTCTGCAGTTAATCCATTGACATTGTATCAAGAGTAAAACAACAGCTAAAGTTGTATACATTCCAAGAACTTCCAAATGTATAAATCCTATACGTAAATTTTTAATTTCATGAGATAATTGAGCCATTTCCGGTACTAAAAGAAACAGTTGGAGAACGTTTTTTGCAACAAAGGAAATTACAAAACAACCGTATAAAAGATATAGGATATAATCATTTTTTTTACTAATTTTTACAAAAAAAGGATGAATATACTTTAAATACAATACTAAAGCGGCAATGTTACAAAGAATCCCTAAAGAGTATACAAAATAAATATAAATCGAATGAAAATACCAGCTAAGAGGTAAGCCAAATGTTAAAAGTATACCTCCTAAAATCAAAATATAAAAATACCTGGCAATTTTAGGCGGAATCCTTAAAGATTTTATTGTAATCAATCGTAATAATAAAGCCAAAGAGCCCAATAAAAACCAACCATTGATTTGGAAATGTAGATAAAATTGTATGCAAATAGAATACAATACAGAGTTCTTACCTAATGTTCCCATTGTAATCCCCAGTCCCCAAATACCAAAAGAAGATATGAGCATACAAGTTAATGCAGATCTAAGAAAAATAGAACTTAAGTCATTCTCTTGAGTAATACTCTTAAAAGTTATAAAGCAGAAATAATAAGAACATAAAATATGTATAACGGAAAACAATATAGAAAACAAGCCATAGCCTTGAATCGGAAAGCTCAATAACATTCCCAAAATAGTTGATTGAGTAATCCAAAATAAGGCAGAATAGGAAGATAAATTATTTTTATTTTGAGGGATAAAATACAGATAGATTAATACATAATATATTTGATACAATCCTCCCAACATAGCAATATGAGAATGAGTATGTAAAAAATTACCATATGGAAAACGTACCTCATAGTATTGAAATATCCTGAGTAAAAATCCCAGAACTCCGGCAACAAATACATTTAAAAAGCTTACAATAATCCACTTTTTAATCATCGTTTGTATTCTTAGTTCATAGAAGATTCCAATTGTATAGCTTTAGGAAATAAAATATTATTTTCCAAATGAATATGTTTGTGTAAATTTTGCTCAAATTCATCCAGCATAGCAAAAGATACACGATACGTATTGCAAGCCTCCATGGGAGGAGTATAATTTTGAGTTAATTCGCAAATTCTTTTAAATCGTTCACCTTCAATGTCATGATCGTGCTTCATCATCTCAATAGGATTTTGGACAGTACCAAAATGAGGAGTTACAAAGGGTAAATTTTTATTTTTAGCTTCATTCAATTGACGAATAAAAGGAAATAAAATTCTTTCCTCCTTTTGTATATGTGCTTCTAAATCGTTTACAGAGGCTTCAAATAAATGATAAACTTCCACTAATTCGGGATGCCTAAAACCATGAACTTTCTGTACTTTATTTAAAAACTTTAACAATGAGGGGCTTTTTTCACGAATATATTGATGATGGATTTTTTCAATATAATCTGCCAATAAATCCAGCGGCCAAGATTTAAAATCAATGTTTTCCTCGCGAACAGCTATTGCTTCATTGAGTTGATCGGTTAATTCTTTGATATCAATTGATTTTTTATCACAAGCTTGTTCGATGGTTCTGTCTCCTTTACAACAAAAATCGATACCGTATTTTGAGAAAACGGAAGCTGTTTGATAATTTTCAGCTACAATTTCTCCAATAGTTGCATTCCAATTATGTTCCATATTATAATTAATTTGTTATTTTTAAAAAAGTTAAACCGGAAATTACATCCCTAATCATATCTTCAATACTGATTGATTGGAGAGTATCCTGTAATTGATTCCGAATAGCCTTAAATTTATGGTGAGCAGGGCAAGGGTGATTCTCCGAGCATTTGGGTAATCCCAATGCACATCCCGTAAAAATTGAATCTCCATCAATAGCCGATACAATGTCGTATACTTTAATTTCCGATAAAGAATTAATAGGAATACTAAACCCACCCGAAGGTCCTTTATGGGAAGTAATTATATGATGCCTAACTAAAGTTTGTAAGATTTTAGCGGTAAACGCCTCCGGAGAATTAATTTCTGCAGAAATATCTTTCAAACCCGGTTTATTTCCTTTAAAAGATTGGGCACCAACAAATATCGTCGCTCTAATAGCATATTCACAGCTCTTCGAAAACAATTTCTAGATATTTAAATTGTGCCAAAGGTATAAAAAAAATAATAAAGGATAAAAATATCTTTTATTATATAGAAAATTATCAATATTTATATGGGATAAAAATGCTTGATTTACAGAATAATAAATTAAATTAAGGTAAATTTTGATATATAAATTGCAAAATAAATATAAAACATTAATACATATATCTTAAAAAAACATAATAAAATTAAATGGTATATTAAGTTAATAAATTGAAAATGAATCAGTTATTTATAATCTTTTTAAATATTGAAGATAATAGGATATAAAAGTCTTATTATAATTTTTAAATTTGTATATTTGTAGAAATAAAACTATGTTTAATTTCTGCATTAGAAAATAATGTTTTCAAAAACAAGTGAATACGCAATTAAAATTATGATATATCTAAGTGCTAACAGTACAGTAGATAATTTGCGTCAAGTCAAAGAGGTAAGTGAAGCATTAGGCACTCCCGGGCCATTTACTGCTAAAATTTTGCAGCAATTGGTTAAAGCGGGTTTATTGTTTTCAATGAAAGGTAAAAATGGCGGGTTCACTTTAAGCAGAGAACTGGGTGAAATCAAGATTTCTGATATAGTTATAGCAGTTGATGGAGAAAAATCTATAAATCGATGCCTTTTAGGTTTAAAAGATTGTTCTTCAGAAAACCCTTGTCCTTTACATCATAAATTTTATAAAATTAAAGACGATTTTAAAAAATATGTTTTGGATTCAACCTTAGAAGTCTAACAATTAACTATTATACAACTATTAACTATTATTAAACTACTTTATTAAATGAGCACTAAATTACTTCAATCTCACAAAATACTTTTTTTAAATACATTAGCCTTTACGGTTTGCTTTGCCTGTTGGACACTCAATGGTGTTTTAGTAACTTACTTAGTAGATAAAGGCATATTTGATTTTTCAGTGGTAGAAACGGGATGGCTATTGGGAATTCCTGTTTTAACAGGGTCACTTTTACGACTACCTATCGGAATTTTAACGGATAAATTCGGCGGTAAATATGTATTTGCAGGTTTACTTCTGTTTTGTTCCATTCCTTTATTTTTACTGCCTATGGCCAAATCCTTTTGGGTATTTGCTTTATTAAGTTTTTTATTTGGATTTGTCGGAACAAGCTTTGCTATAGGAGTAGGGTATACCTCTGTTTGGTATCCTAAAGAATGGCAAGGAAGAGCCCTGGGAATTTTTGGAATGGGAAATGCCGGAGCAGCTTTAACCACTTTTTTTGCGCCGACTCTTTTAAACTATTTTTCAAAGAATGATCCCGATAACGGATGGAAAATGCTTCCGATAACTTATGCAACAGTGTTGTTGGTTATAGGGATTTTATTCCTACTATTTGCCAAAAATAAAAAACCTGCCGGAAATGCTAGAAATTTGAATCAAATGTTATCTCCATTAAAAAAAGGGAGAGTATGGCGTTTCGGTTTGTATTATTTATTAGTATTCGGTTTTTTTGTAGCTTATTCTCAATGGTTGGTTCCCAATTTCATGAACGTTTACGGAACGTCTCTAGTGGTAGCAGGAATGTTTGCTTCTTACTTTAGTCTTCCTTCAGGAGTAATAAGAGCCTTTGGGGGATATCTTTCAGATAAATTTGGAGCAAGGAAAGTTATGTATTGGGTATTAGGCTCTTCTGTCGCATTAAGTTTCTTATTAATGTTCCCTAAAATGGATATTTATACGGATGGACAAGGAGTTTCTGCAGCCAAAAAAGGAATAGTAACTAAAGTTACGGCAAATAGCGTAACTGTTGATACTAAAGAATATGTAATTAAAGAAAAAGAAGATAGAGCAGATAAGAAAAAAGATATATTTCCAACTAAAGAATCTTGGCAAGAAATTGTTGTAAAAGAAAACCAGCAGGTTAATAAAAAGGATTTATTAGCCAAAGGAATTACTGAAATCAGTTTTGATGCAAATATGTGGGTTTATTTAGTATTGGTAATATGTATAGGAATTTCTTGGGGAATAGGAAAAGCAGCAGTTTACAAACATATACCTGAATATTTTCCTAATGAAGTTGGAGTTGTAGGAGGTATGGTAGGCCTTATCGGTGGACTGGGAGGATTCATCGGACCAATTATTTTTGGATATTTTCTTAATTATACAGGATTGTGGACCAGTTCTTGGATATTAATATTTATTATTTCATTAACCTGTCTAATTTGTATGCACAGAGTTATATTAAAAATGACTCGTGAGAAAATGCCTGAAATTTATAATGATATAGAAAAAAAATAAAAGAATCAAATTATAACTTAAAATAAATTCAAATATGGGTACATGGCTAAAAGAATGGAAGCCTGAAGACAATAATTTTTGGGAATCTACAGGTAAGAAAATAGCTTGGAGAACATTAACAATAACTACAATATCCCTAACATTATCATTTATCGTATGGTATTTAATGAGTGGTATTGTAACTAAACTTCCGGGTATAGGTTTTAACTTTACTGAAAAAGAGCTATTCTGGTTAGCTTCACTTCCCGGATTAGCAGCCGGAACTTTACGTATTGTCCATACTTTCTTAATCCCAATTTACGGGACAAGACATACCGTTACATTTTCTACCTTAATAAAATTAATACCGGTAATCGGTATAGCTTTAGCAGTAATGAATCCCGAAACTCCATTTTGGGTATTTGCTGTATTGGCTTTTACAATGGGATTCGGAGGTGGAGACTTTTCATCTTTTATGCCTTCAACCAATATGTTTTTCCCGGCTCGTTTAAAAGGAACAGCTTTAGGAGTTCAAGCAGGTATTGGTAATTTTGGAGTAAGTATCGTACAATTTTTAACTCCGGCTTTACTGGGAGTAGCCATTGTAGGAGCTCCGGAAATTTTAAAAACTACTGATCCAATTACTCATGAAGTAACGACCAAACCGATTTATCTACAAAGCCCGGCTTTAATATATGCACCGATACTAATAATAATGACTTTAGTTTGTTGGTTTGGCTTACGAAGCATCCCTTTAAAATCATCTTTTAAAGAACAATTAGGCATTTTCAAAATCAAACATACTTGGTTTTGTACAATTACCTATTTTATGACATTCGGTACTTTCTCCGGACTTGCAGCAGCATTTCCGTTAATGATAAAATCATTATATGGAGACTTTCCGGGAGCTCCGGACCCGTTAAAATATGCATTTTATGGTCCATTAATCGGTTCTGCTAGTAGAGTAGCTTTTGGATTCGTTGCAGATAAAGTAGGAGGAGCCGTATTAACAACAATTACAGGTCTAGGATTTGCCGGTTGTATTGCAGTTATGATTACTATGGGATTGGTAGCACCAACTTCCATAGATCAATTTCCTTTATTCTTAGCTATGATGTTAACCATATTCTTTTTCTCAGGAATGGGAAATGCGGGAACTTTCAGACAATTTCCTATCATTTTCAAAGATAACCCGGTACATTCTGCTGGAGTAATAGGATGGACAGCAGCTATCGCAGCCTACGGACCGTTTATATTTTCAATGATTATTGGAGCTGAATTACAATCATCTAAAGCTTCAGGATTGAAAAGTGTAAATTCTTTTTTCTGGGGAATACTTATATTTTCACTTTTAGCAACTGCTATAAATTGGTATTACTATCAAAGAAAAGGAGCTGAAAGACCAAGCTAAATAAATCATAAAAATTATGTTTAAATCATTTAGTACACTTAATAAACCGGCATTGTTAAAAGCAACTATTGCTACACTCTTAATTATTGCCTTAGTTTTTATAGGTTCGCGCAATCTTCAAAATTTTGACGCCGCATTAATAGCCTATTTATTTGGAGCTGTCTTTTGTGTATTTGGAGTAACCTATCGGTATTCCATTTGGCTGCAACGTCCGCCAACTAAAATGTATTGGAGACGTTCTTGGCAGTTTTTTTTCAGTAAGCATTTTATCGCTTATGCAATAAGAGGGCTTAAATTATTTTGTCAAAATATACTTTTTCAAAAATTTATATACCCTAGAGGTAGAACCCGATGGATAGGACATTTTATGTTAGCCACCGGTTGTTTGATCGCATTTTGTATAACCTTTCCGTTAACTTTCGGTTGGATACATTTTACCTTAGAATCAGGTTCAATGTCCACCTATGAAGCTCATATGTTTGGTTTTAAAGTAATGGATTTTCAATTAGGATCTTTCTTTGCTTTTTTAGTATTTCATGCTTTGGTTTGGTGTTCTATATTAGTTATCATCGGTTCAATTATGATGATGAAAAGAAGGCTTACCAACGGAGGCTTAATAGCTACGCAAACATTTGACGGAGATTGGTTACCGCTACTTTTGTTGATAGCCATATCATTAACAGGAATAGGAATTGTTTTCGACTATACCTATTTGGACGGAAAAACCAATCAATTCATGTCAGTTTCTCACGCGGTTACTGTGATATTATTTTTAGTATGGATGCCGTTTGGAAAATTTTTCCACATATTTCAACGTCCGGCGCAACTAGGTGCCAATATATATAAAACAGAAGGTATAAGACAAGGTATGGCGGTATGTCCTCACACCAAAGAGGAATTTGCTACCAAAATGCACGTTAATGACCTTAAAACTGTTACCAAAGAATTGGGATTTGACTTTACCTTAGAAGACGGTAGCAGTCATTTAGATTATAGCCCGGAAGGAAAACGATCTGCCCTTGCAATCGCTCACTTCAAAGCTAGAAAAGAATCCGGTAGTTTCTTCGGATAATAAAATAGAAACTATAGTAATTAAAAAGATAAAATAAAATTAATTATATGGCTAAATTACCTGTAGATGGAGATAAAATTATAGAGCAATTTGGACCTCATAAAAATTATACACCTAAAGAAGGTTTCAAAGGAATTTCAGATCCGGATAAACTTGTAAAAACACATTGTTGTTTTTGCGGAATGCAATGTGGTATTCAGCTAAAAGTAAAAGATAATAAAGTAATCGGATTCGAACCTTGGAAAGAGTTTCCTTTTAATGAAGGAAGACTTTGTCCAAAAGGAGTTCAGCGTTATCTACAAGATAATCATCCGGATCGATTACTTCATCCGATGCAAAGGGTTGAAAACGAAGGTTTTAAGCCTATTTCTTGGGATGATTCATTTGACAAGATAATTTCAGAAATTCATAGAATTCAAGGGCAATATGGAAACAATGCCTTTGCTATGCTTTCAGGAGTTTCACTAACCAATGAAAAGAGTTACATGATCGGTAAATTTGCTCGTGTAGCTTTAAAAACAGCTAATTTGGACTACAACGGAAGACTTTGTATGGTTAGTGCCGGTGCAGGTAATAAAAAAGCATTCGGAATGGACCGATCTTCCAACAGTTGGGCAGATTTAAAACATGCGGAAGTTATCATGGTAGCCGGAGCAAATGTGAGTGAAACGTTTCCTACTTTAACTTATCGACTTTGGGAAGCCAGAGATAACGGTGCAAAGTTAGTGGTAGTCGATCCAAGAGTAACTCCGTTTGCCAGAACTGCAGACTTACATTTAGATTTACGTCCGGGTACAGACTCTGCTTTATACGGAGCTATACTTAAAATCTTATTTGACAACGATTGGGTAGACCATGAATTTATTGAAAAACACACTTCAGGTTTAGAAGAAACCTTACAGTCAATTCAAGATCATACGGTTGAATGGGCTGAAGAGGTAACCGGTGTTTCAGCAGATAAAATACGCAAAGCAGCCGAGATATGGGGTAAAGCCAAAACCAGCTTTTTATTACATGCCAGAGGAATCGAGCAACATTCCAAAGGGGTAGATAATGTAGTTGGATGCATTAATTTAGTGTTGGCAACCGGAAGACTTGGAAAGCCTTATTGTGGTTATGGTACCATAACAGGTCAAGGAAACGGACAAGGAGGTAGAGAGCACGGACACAAATGTGATCAACTTCCCGGAAACAGAGATATAGAAAATCCTGAAGACAGAAAAGTAGTTTCCGAAATATGGGGAATCGATGAAAAAGATTTACCGCACAAAGGATACAGTGCTTGGGAAATTATTGAGGCAATCCATAGAGGAGAAATCAAAGGACTTATATCCATTTGCTTTAATCCTTTAGTTTCTTTACCTAATAATAATTACGTACGTTCTGCCTTAGAAAAATTAGAATTCTATGTAGCTATAGACTTCTTTTTAAGTGAAACCGCACGTTATGCCGATTTAGTTTTGGCAGGATCCCTGCAGGAAGAAGAAGAAGGTACGGTTACCACAGCAGAAGGAAGGGTAGTTCGTGTGCGTCAATGTGTAACTCCTCCGGGAGATGCCAGAACCGATACCAGTATTATTTTGGAATTAGCCAGAAGGTTAGGAGTAGAATCTTATTTCCCGTATAAAAACAGCGAAGAAATTTTCAATGAATTGAGAATAGCTTCCAGAAACAGTAGAGCTGATTATTATGGAATAACTTACGATCGAATTGAAAAAGAAATGGGAGTTTTTTGGCCTTGTCCCGAAATAGGACATCCGGGTACTCCTAGGCTTTGGGAAGATTATAAATTTAAAACACCTGATGGAAAAGCACATTTCAATCCGGCCCCTTATCGCTTATCTTCAGAAATGACCGATGAAGAATATCCGATTATTTTAACTACAGGACGGGTTGTTTCTCAATATCTAAGCGGTACGCAAACCAGAAGGATCGGAAAATTGGTAGACCAATATCCTGAACCTTTATTAGAAATACATCCTAATCTTGCACAAAAATACGGTATACAAGATAGTGATTTAATTCGAGTAGTAACTCGAAGAGGAGAAATGATAGTTCCTGCCAATGTTGTAGAAACCATCAGAGAAGATACCGTATTTATACCGTATCACTGGGGAGGAAAACATTCGGTGAATCAATTAACAATATCAACTTTAGATGCTGTTTCCAAAATGCCCGAATTTAAAGTATGTGCATGTAAATTAATTAATACAGGTAAAAAATTATCAAAAGAAGAAGAATCCAAAGCATTCCAAAGTTCAATTGGATAAATTAGAAAATATGGTAAGTACAGAATATAATAAAAATGTAGGCTTTTTCGTGGACATGCAAAGGTGCATTGGATGTCATGCATGTGAAATGGCGTGTGCTGAATGTGAAACTAACGGACAGGACAGTATGATCAATATCCATTATGTTGATCGTAAACATACCATACAAACCACTGTACAGGTTTGTATGCATTGCGATGATCCCGTTTGTGCTAATGTTTGTCCGGCTGATGCCATAACCAAAGATACTTTCGGTGTGGTACATTCAGCGAATACTTCCCGTTGTATCGGATGTTCTAACTGCGTAATGGCTTGTCCATTTGGAGTACCTAAAAAAATGGAAGAAGCAGAACTAATGATGAAATGTAATATGTGTTACGACCGTACCAGTGCAGGACTAAAACCTATGTGCGCAACCGTTTGTCCAAGTGGAGCACTATTCTATGGAACTTTAGAAGAAATAGAAGCAAAACGTCCGAACAGTACACCGGTGAATAAGTTTATTTTTGGTAAACAAGAAGTAGTTACCAAAGTAAATATTATGATGCCTAAAGGAAGTACCGAGTTAAAAGTTCACTAATAATATTGAAGAAAATGTCAAAAAAAGATAAAGAGAAACCCATTTGGAAAACAGATTTTCCTATAAAGCAGGATGAAGCAACGCATGTTTCAAGAAGAGAATTTGCAAAGTTTTTATGCCTACTATCCGGTGGATTGGCTATAGGAAACGGTGCAATAGCTGCTAAATCTTTATTATTTCCTAAAAAAAGGCTGGATGAAGAATATTTTGTTTGTAATTCAACAGAAGTTCCTATTGGAAAGATGAAAGCCTTTGTAATTAATGAAAACCATAAAGTACCCTATATTCTTATACATTTAGGTGAAGATAAATGGAGATGTTTTGAACAAAAATGCACTCATTTATCTTGTGCGGTATTATATGATCACGATCAAAATAAAATCGTTTGTCCTTGTCATAAAGGGTTTTTTAATCCTGAAACAGGAGAAGTACTGCAAGGTCCGCCGCCAAGACCCTTACCACAACTGTCTGTTGTAATAAGAGATGGAAAAGTATACGTAACAGATAAAGATAAAGCCTAAGAATATGAATAATTTCAAAGAAGTTCAAAATTCAGCAAATTCAAATAAAATTAATACATTAATGTCTGCAATTATTGTTATATTAATATTAATTTTAACCTTGCAGGTATGGATGATGTATGGAGCATTGAACAATGCGTTAGATGATAACCAGGCGTTTGCATGGGCAACATTTGGAGGTTCGGTTTTTCTTTTCTTCTCGGCTGTCTTTTTACTAAGATATTTACCGGAACCACCTAAAAATCTAAAAAAAGATCCGAATAATAAATATGAATAAACTAGTTGATAGTTATAATCGAATTCATAATTATTTGAGAATTTCTCTTACAGACAGTTGTAATTTCCGTTGTATTTACTGCATGCCCAATGAAAAAATGCAGTGTTTGCCTTACGGAAAATTAATGAGTCCGGATGAAATTTTCAGCATAGCTAAAACGTTTACTAAATATCAAATAAATAAAATACGTCTTACCGGAGGAGAACCTTTGGTAAGACGTGATTTTGAAGAAATAGTTAAAAGGTTGTCTACTTTACCGGTAGAATTGAATTTAACAACCAACGGGGTGCTTTTACATAAGTATGCGGATTTATTAAAAGAGATAGGATTGCATACAGTAAATATCAGCATTGACAGTTTACAAGAAGAAAAATTTAAATTCCTTACAAAGCGTAATGCATTCTCTCAAGTTTGGAATAATATTTTACTTTTCGTAAACCGAGGTTTTCAGGTTAAGCTCAACACAGTACTAATGAAAAATGTTAATGATGACGAAATAAAAGATTTCATCTTATTAACCAAAAATTTTCCAATACAAGTTCGTTTTATAGAATTTATGCCCTTTAATGGAAATCAATGGGAAAAAAATAAGGTAATTACTATGGACGAAATGTTGGATGAAATAGATTCTCATTTTATTTATGAGAAAATTCAGGATCACAACCACGATACAACCAAAAAATTCAAAGTTAAAGGTTATGAAGGAACTTTTGCCTTTATAACAACCATGAGTCAACCTTTTTGTCAAGGATGTAATAGAATGAGAATTACCGCTGACGGAAAGATGAAAAATTGTCTCTTTGGAAAAGATGAATTTGATATTTTAGGAACCTTACGAAAAGGAGAAGATATTGAACCGCTCATACAATCCTTTCTAAAAAACAAACATAAAAAAATGGGAGGTCAATTTGAAAATTTTGTAAAATTAAACCCCGAATATCTTAAAAACAGGAGTATGATTAAAATTGGCGGTTAACTTTTCTTTTCGATATGCTAAAAAAAACCTATTGAAACATGAATGAATTTATAACAGTATCTGAAGCGAGAACCCTTATTTCTAACGAAATACGTACTATATGTCCCATTCGTGAGAAGAATTTGAGCGATTCTTTGCATTCGTATATAGCTAAACCGATATATGCACCCATAGACGTACCGAATTTTACCAATTCAGCGATGGACGGATACGCTTTTTGTTATCAAGATTGGATGGATAAAAATGAAATAACGGTTAAATACGTCATACAAGCGGGACAAACTGAATTGCCAACTCTAAAGAGAGGAGAAGCAGCTCGAATATTTACCGGAGCAATGATTCCGATCGGCGCAGATATAGTAGTCATGCAAGAAAAAGCAGCCGTTGAAAATAATAAATTACTAGTTCAAAAAGGAGAATTTCAAGAAGGAGATAATATACGCCCCCAAGGTTCTCAGACAAAAATGGGAGAATTAGTGGCAGCCGAAAACACATTGATCACGCCGGGCGTAATAGGTATGTTAGCAGGTTTTGGAATTGAAAAGGTACACGTTTTTTCCTCACCTAAAATTGGTATTATCGTTACAGGGAATGAATTAGTTACGGCAGGAACCCCTTTGAAAAAAGGACAAATATATGAGAGCAACTCTATTACGTTGCAATCTGCTTTAAAAGAAATGGATATTTCAGTTGAATTTATAGTAAAAGTTTCTGATGATAAAGAAAAAACATTTCATGAAATCCAAACAAGAATACCGGAAGTTGATGTATTATTGCTTACAGGAGGTATTTCTGTAGGAGATTATGATTATGTAAAAGAAAGCTTAGAAAGAGCAGAGATACATCAACTTTTTTATAAAATTCAGCAAAAACCGGGTAAACCTCTGTATTTTGGTAAAAAAGAACAACATTATGTATTTGCCTTACCCGGTAATCCCGCATCCGTTTTAACGTGTTTTTATCAATATGTTCGTCCTTTCTTAAAAGGATTGAAAGGAGAAAATCATATTTTCAATTCCTATGAAGATGCCCAGTTGCTAAACGACTTTAACAAAAAAAATAAACTCACTAATTTTTTAAAAGGGTATTTAGAAAATGGAGAGGTAAGCATAACATCCTCTCAAGAATCTTATAAAATGAATTCATTCAGTAACGCGAATTGTGTAGTGGAAATATCGGGAGAGGAAAGAATGATCCGTCAAGGGGAAAAAGTTACAGTATGGAGAATTTAAAAATAGAAGGATATATTTGGTTAGAAACTACTCACGGCTTAAAAATAGGCAGGGGACGGGCCGAATTATTGAACAGTATTGAGGAAACCGGTTCTATAGCCGCAGCCGCCAGAGAAATCGGTATACCTTATAGAAAAGCATGGGGAATGATAAGAGAAATGAACGAATATTCCAATACACCGCTGGTTTTTAAAAATCTGGGAGGTAAAAATGGGGGAGGTGCTTTCTTGACTAAAGAAGGGAAAAAAATTGTGGAAGAATATAAAAAAATAAACGGACAGTTTAATTTGTTTAAAACCAAAACTTTATAACAATGGAAGCTTATATCCTTGCAGGCGGAAAAAGTACTCGCATGGGAGAAGATAAAGGTTTGAAAAAACTAAACGGAATTCCTATAATACAATACAGCATTGAAGTTTTATCCCAATGTTTTCCATCGGTTAAAATTAATACGGATAAAGAAGAATATAAGCAATTCGGTTTAGAATTGGTTGCAGATAAGATTAAAAATAAAGGACCATTGGGAGGAATTCATGCAGCATTAGATCACTCAAAAAAAGATGTATTTGTTGTAAGTTGTGATATGCCTTTTATTACCCCCGAAGCAATTAATTATCTAGTTAACAACCTCAGTACTAATTTAGCCACCATAGCAAGTTATAGCGGAAGAATTCAACCATTGTTTGGAATATATACCTATGATGCACTACAATTTATAGAAGATAAACTAGCCCATAACCAATTAAAATTAAAGGAATTTATTATAGAATCCGAATCTAAAGTAATCGACCTAACTGAGATAATTAAAAAAGATATCTTTTCAAATATAAATACCCAAGAAGAATTTAAGAAAATCGAAAAAAATTTTAAAACAATATGAATATTAAAATTTTCGGGAAATTAACCGATATTTTTCAGAATGAAAAATATCAACTTAATGATAAAGTTAATACTGTTTCAGAGCTTAAAGAAATATTGGAAACTTATTTTCCTGAATTAAAATCTTTAAATTATTTGATTATTGTTAATAACCAAAATGCAAAAGAAACAGACCCGATACCGGAAGGTGCAGAAATAGCTTTACTTCCGCCATATTCCGGAGGATAAAAATTTAATTTAATCAATCGATGGATTTTAAAAGATATAACAGACAAATAATTTTGTCCGGATTTGGTATGGAAGCCCAGAATAAACTTTGTAAGTCTCGTGTATTGGTGGTGGGAGCAGGAGGATTGGGTTGCCCCGTGCTTCAATATTTAACTTCAGCTGGAGTTGGACAATTGGGAATTGTTGATTATGATACTGTTGAATTAACCAATTTACATAGACAAATTTTATTCAAAGAAGGCGATATAGGAAAGTTTAAATCGGAAGCAGCAAAAGAAAGGCTTGAAGAAATGAACTCAACTATTAAAATTAACTCCTTCACGGAAAAGGTTATTTCAAAAAACGTATGTAAACTTATAGATTCCTATGAAATCGTTGTAGATTGTACAGACAATTTTCAGGTACGGTACCTTCTTAATGATATTTGTACCTTAAAAAATATTCCCTTAGTATATGGAGCCATTTACCAATATGAAGGTCAAGTTTCTGTATTCAATGTGGAAAAAGATAAAATGAAAACCAATTATAGAGATTTGTTTCCTGATCCACCCAAACCTTCAGAAGTTCCAACCTGCAATGAGACAGGAGTTTTGGGCACTCTGACGGGTATAATTGGTACTATACAAGCCCAAGAAGTTATAAAATTAATTACAGGTATCGGAGAACCTTTAGTACATAAATTAATGATATTTAACATCTTGTATTATAGTACTCGAATTATTAATTTTGCCGAGTCGGAAAAAAATTCAACTCCAAAAAATGAAGATGAATTTAAAGCAATCGATTATGAATGTAGTTGTGGAATTTTTTCATCCGAAAATGAAATTGAAAATCTTTCCCGGTTGGAAGAAGTACTTTCCAATGAAAAATCGATACTGGTTGATGTAAGAAATGAAAATGAACTACCCAAAATTTCCGGTTTCGATTATATACAAATTCCGTTGTCTGTGATTGAAGATAATATACCTATTATTGAAAAATATGACACAATTGTATTTGTTTGTAAAACGGGAATACGCAGCAGCCGAGCTGTCCAGATAGCCAAAGAATTGTTTCCCAATAAAGCTGTATGGCATATTCGAAACGGAATTGACACGATTTTTTAAATAGAAAATTATATGAAAAAAATATATCCATTTTTAGAGGGAGCTATACCCGCAGAATTTATTTCTGAAAGTATTCAAAGCCATACTCATAAAAAAGATATTGGAGGACATAGCATTTTTTTAGGACAAGTTAGAGCAGATATAGTTGAAGGAAAGGAAGTTGAAGGAATAGAATTTACCGCCTATCAAGAAATGGCCGTTGAAAAACTTTCACAACTACGGGAAGAAATATTTTCTAAATATGATTTGTTGTGCATGCATGTATATCATAGCCTCGGTTTGGTAAAAAAAGGCGGAATTTGTCTTTTTGTTTTTACATCATCTAAACATAGAAAACCTGCTATGCTGGCTTGTGACGAATTAGTTGAGAGAATAAAAAAAGAACTTCCCATTTGGGGTAAAGAAATATTTAGCGATAACAGCTACCAATGGAAAGAAAACAAACAATAAAACCATGAAAAAACCTTTAATTAGCTCTTTACATGCGGGTAAAATACAACGCTTAGCTAACACAGAATATCAAAGCGCCATTAACAAAAAAAAAGTTACCGATTCGCAAAAGGTATCCAAATTGGGATTAATTAATGATGAACAGAGTGATAAGATCAATCATGGAGGAGAAGAAAAAGCGGTACATCAATATGCCTTTGAAAATTATGAATATTGGAAAACGTCTTTGCCTGAACTTCCTTTATTAGAAAAATCAGGAGCATTCGGCGAAAATATTTCCTCATTAGGAATGACGGAAGAGATGGTCATGATCGGAGATATTTATAAAATCGGCAGCTGTGTGTTAGAAGTTAGTCAAGCCAGACAACCGTGTTGGAAATTAAACTATCATTTTCAATGCAGTGATATGTCGCTTAGAGTACAAGAAAGTTTAAAAACAGGATGGTATTATCGTGTATTGGAAGAAGGAAGTTTAAAAGAAGGAGATACTATTGAGCTAATAGATCGGCCATATCCCGAGTATAGTTTAACCTATTTATTAACTATTTTATATAAAAAAGAAAATTGTTTAGATAAGGAAATTTTAAACAAATTATTAAAGATAAAATCATTAGCACTAAGTTGGAAAAAAATATTTAGCAATCGTTTAGAAAATGGAACCATTGAAAATTGGGAAAAACGATTGTTTAAATAGAGAAAATTAATTATTAACTAAAATTAAATTTATGAAACACAAAAAAATTTGTTATTTGTTGTTTTTTAGTTTAGGGAGTTTAAGTCTCTTAACTGCACAGAAAATTAAAATTGACGGAGAACTGAGAACCAGAGGAGAATTAAGAAGTGGTTTTCGTAAGCCTTTGGCAGATTCTTTAGATGCTGCTTATGTGAATAATTTAAGGGTACGATTGGGTGCTACTTATTCTGAAAAAGATTATAAAGTTAAAATTACTTTACAAGATACGGAAACGTACGGATCAAATGGAATAAATAAAACCGGAAATAATTTAGGAGTATACGAAGCTTGGGCAGAATATTTCTTTACCCCTGAATTTTCAGGAGTTTTAGGACGTCAAATTTTAGAATATGACGACAAGCGTCTTTTTTCATCCGGTAATTGGAGCAATACCCCTAATGCACATGACCTTTTAAAATTAAAATACGAAACTTCTAAATTTAAAGCACATGTCGGAGGAGGTTGGAACAATGCGGCAGATGTCCTTTATGAATCTGTGTATGACAAAAGTTATAAATCATTATTCTATACTTGGTTATATAAACCAATTGGAAAATTTACAGCTTCTGCCATATGGGTTAATGAAGGATTCCAAAAAGGAGAAGTTCCTGAAGAAGTAAAAACTTCTATCTTTAGAAATACAGTAGGAGCTAACTTTGGATTAGATGATCGCAGCATTCCTTTTTCATTTTATGCAACCGGATATTACCAGTTTGGATATGATAGATCTGACAGTAAATTAGATGCTTCTTTATTAGCTTTGAAAACTAAGTATAGATTCTCCGATTTCATTTCAGCTAACGTAGGGGTTGATTATTATTCAGGTTCCAAATCCACGTTATCAAAATCTAAAGATCACACCTTTAATAAACTTTATGGTGCTAACCATTCTTTTAATGGATCTATGGAGTATTGGGCAACCTTACCTAAGCAAGGGTTACTTGATTTATACGGTGGAGTGTCTGTAAAAGCTAATTCAAAACTTAGTTTTGACGGAGGATTCCATACTTTTTCAACTGCTGAAAAAATGGATAACCGAAATAACAAAGGCATAGGATCTGAAATAGATTTATTGGCAGATTATACAGTTTCTCAAACATTATCTTTACAAGCAGGTTGGAGTACTTATATGAAAAACAAAGGAACAAGAATACTAAAAGATCAATTGGGGGTTGATACCAAGTTTCCACAATGGGCTTATATCATGATTACTTTCAAACCGGTATTCTTTTCAACCAAAGCAGAAAAATAATTTAAAAAAATAAAAAAGTGGTAAATATAACGCATAAAAGTAATTCTTTACGAAAAGCCATAGCTCAAGCGGTGGTTAAGGTGGGATCTCAACAAACTATTCAAACTATTAAGGATAACAAAGTTCCCAAAGGAAATATTTTTGAAATGGCAAAAGTTGCCGGATTATTTGCGGCAAAGAAAACAAGTGACATGATTCCTGATTGTCATCCGCTGCCCATAGAATATACTTCCATAACCTATGAAATGAAAGAGTTAGAGATTTATATTTATGCTGAAATACATACCATTTATAAGACAGGAGTTGAAGTGGAAGCTATGCATGCGGCATCGGTAGTTGCCCTAACGATGTATGATATGCTTAAACCCATTGATAAGAATGTCGAAATCCAACAAATTAAATTACTGGAAAAAAGAGGTGGAAAATCAGATAAAAGAAATTCATTTGATTTACCATTAACTGCATCCATATTGGTTTGTTCTGACAGCATTTCTAAGGGTGATAAAAAAGACCGTGCTGGTAAAGTAATTATGGAAAAACTTCAAACCATAGGAGTAGATGTTTCCGATTATGAAATTATTCCGGACGAAAAAGAGGATATACAAACCAAAATTAGAGAATATCACCGGAAAGGAGTAAATTTAATTTTAGTAACCGGCGGTACCGGATTATCTAAGAGGGATGTTACGCCTGAAGCGGTTCAACCTTTACTGGAAAGAGAAATTCCGGGAGTGGCTGAAGCGATAAGAAGCTATGGGCAAAATAGAACGCCTTTAGCCATGTTATCCAGAAGCATAGCCGGATTAATCGGAAATACCTTAGTAATTACTATGCCGGGTTCAACCAAAGGAGCAGAAGAATCTATGGATGCAGTTTTTCCTTCGATACTGCATATTTTCAAAATAATTGAAGGAGCACAACACTAAAAATTTTATATAATCATGAAACGTAAGCTAGTTTTTTTGCCGATATTACTATTTTTATTCGGCTTAATATCTTGTACAAAAGAACGTAAAGCTACTATTGCCGCTGCTGCTAATTTAAGATATGTACTGGAAGAAATTAAAGAACAATATCTTAAAGATTACCCGGGCGCAGATCTCCAAATTACTTATGGATCTTCAGGAACTCTAACCCAACAAATTATTAATGGAGCCCCTTTTGATCTCTTTATGTCTGCAGATACTAAATTTCCCGGCAAATTAGAAGATCGAGGGTTAACTTCTGCATCGGCAGTTAACTATTGTTACGGAAGAGTAGCCATGTGGAGTTCTACATTGAATTTATCGCAAGGATTGTCAGCCGTTTTGTTACCGGAAGTTAAAAAAATAGCCATTGCTAATCCGGACAATGCTCCCTATGGTTTAAATTCTGTTAATGCACTTAAAAAGGAGGATTTATACGATAAAATAAGTAAACGTATTGTATGGGGAGAAAATATTAATCAGACGGCTCAATATGCATTTTCAGGAAATGCAGAAATAGGGTTTATTGCTTTATCGCTGGCCTTAGCACCCGAAATGAAAAATAAGGGGCACTATTATGTATTACCGGAAGATATATGTCCACCGATAGCACAAGCTGCCGTACTTATAAACGGGTGGGAAAAAAACGGTGAAGCTTCTCGTTTCTTGGATTATATCATCAGTTCCAAATGTGACAATATTTGGAAAAAATACGGATACGGTTTAGCAAAAAAAGATTAATTAATTGAGCGAAGATTTTATAAACACTCTTTGGCTTACAGGTAAGTTGGCAACTCTATCAACCCTTTTCTTATTGTTTATAGGGTTGCCGGTTGCCTACCTGTTGGCATATACGCATTTCAAAATAAAACCCCTGGTAGAAGCTTTGATCTGTATGCCTTTAGTTCTTCCTCCCACGGTATTGGGTTATTATTTATTGGTGGCCTTTAGTCCTCAAAACATGCCGGGCGCTTTTTTAGAGAAACATTTTAATACCAGATTAGCTTTTACTTTTGAAGGCATAATTATAGCAAGTATTATAGCAGGTTTGCCCTTTATGATACAATCTATTCAAAATGGATTTTCTTCTCTTCCTGTAAGTTATAGAGAAGCCGCCTATACTTTAGGAAAATCCAAAACAACTACATTTTTCAAAGTTTTATTACCTAATATAAAGCCTTCTCTTATCACCGGTGTAGCATTAACTTTTGCGCATTGCATAGGAGAATTTGGAATTGTGTTAATGGTTGGAGGAAATATCCCCGGAGAAACTCGTATAGCTTCCATTGCCATATACGATCAGGTACAAGCATTAGATTATAAAACCGCAAATCAATATTCATTTATTTTATTTTTAATTTCATTTATATTGCTTACTCTCATTTATAGCATTAATAAAGGGTTTAAAATTAAAACTATATAATTTTCTTAATGATATATATTGATATTGAATATAGAATTTTAACCTCGGAAGGAAGTCGTATTCTATCTGTCCAAACTGAACTTCCCGAAAACCAATTAATATGTATTTCCGGGCCTTCGGGAATAGGAAAAACTACACTTCTTAGAATGATTGCCGGTTTAACAAAACCCGATCGGGGAATAATTCAAGTAGGAGATCGCATTTTCTACGATTCTTTAAATAACATAAATTTAAGTCCGCAAAAAAGAAACATAGGTTTTATGTTTCAAGATTATGCTTTATTTCCTAATATGACGGTGGAAGAAAATATATCTTTTGCACAAAATAAAGTAAAAGATAAAGCATGGGTGGATACTCTAATTAAGTCTTATGGATTAGATGCTTTACGAAATCAGAAACCTGATAAACTTTCAGGAGGACAAAAACAAAGAACAGCTCTTGCAAGAACTTTGGCTAAAAAAGCGGATCTATTACTTCTGGATGAACCTTTGTCTTCTGTAGATTCGACGATGAGGATAAAACTTCAAAACGAAATTTTAAAGACACATGCTGTTTTTGGTTCTACTACCTTAGTAGTTTCTCACGATCAAGACGAAGTTAACAAAATGGCTCAGTGTGTTTTATATATGGAATACGATCAAATTCGACTAATCAAGAATTCTTAGAATTATACTATATTTTATTTTATTTTATCTTTCTTGTATAAAATACATGTATTTTTATTAAAATTCGTATATTTTTTTAGAAATTTGTATCTTTGTGTGCACTAAATAAATTTTTCACAATATAATTGAAAAATTAAAACTAACTTCTAGATAAATGAAACTATTAATTTTTCTTTCTTCTTTGCCGGGATTTTTAACAATTACTTTTATTATTTTAAAACTTTTAAATATTATAGAATGGTCTTGGTTGATAGTTTTTTCGCCTTTATGGTTTACTTTTTTATCTAGTATGATTTTTATTTTATTATTAATTTTTCATGTAAAAATTTATAAAAGATATCTTGAAAATTTTTTTAAATTAAAATAATTATTAGGTAAAATAATATAACACTAAAAACGATTTATTAAACGTAAACAATTGTCTGTCTGTATTTAATAGAGGCAAAAAAGTACATTACCGGTATGGAAATAATTACTGATTGAAAACAAAATTATTAGGTTTGTAGTAAACATGTTTTATTTTTTTTTCAAATAACTTCTTAAAATTCTTCTCGCATCTTTGTTATCCGATTTAGGCATAATAAACGTTAACGGATCTTTTCGAGATCTTTTCGGGCAGAATCCGAATCCTTTATAAATTCCGTTTTCAATTAAAACTAATCCCTTTTCATCCTTTGTTCTTCCCGGAAGTTTTAATAATAAGGTTTCTTGTGGAAAAGAATTTTTTTCTAAATATTGATGCACACGCTTGTTATAATCATCTACGGGTTCTTCATTAACGCAGGCGCCTAAACACTCGTGTAGCGTATATTGGAAACATTGGGCTTTGGATTTATACAATCCGTTTATTTTTTGGCAAAGTTTATAAGTTTCCGTAATGCGGAATAAATCTTCTTTTCCTTGCTTTAAGCTCAAGTAAGAATTAATTTCCTGTGATCGGTTATCTATTTTTTTCAATTGTAAAGATATATACCCTTCTTGAGTTATTTCGGGATATAAACCATAATAAAAAATGTTGTGCCTTTGCGCTCTGTTATAAATAGGTTTATGGTTTTTTATTTCCTCAGATTCCATAAGCAGCGCAATTAATTCGCTTCCTGTAGGTTCATACCTGACCTTGGAAGCAAAGTTTTGTATTTTTACCGATTTGCGGTCGGTACAGGTAAAATGTTGGCTTAATCTTTTTTTGATATTATTGCTTTTTCCGATATAAATCAATCGTTCTTCATGGGTATAAATATAATATACTCCCGGAACGGTGGGTAAATCGGTAACCATCTTTTTTAAATCCTCACGCATATTCACTCTGTTTTTTTATAAAATTATCATCGGATGATATTTAGCCGGATCTTCCTTATACTTTAACTTGTATAAGTTCCCTCATATCGGTAGAGAAACGTTTAGAAAGTCGGGTCTGCTTCATCTTCCAAGTCCTTTTAATATCTTGACAACCCAATTTCAGTTTATCTTCATGGTATTTATGGTTCAACTTATCCATAATCTTCATAATAGGTTGGTGCTTCAGGTAATAATCCTCGTCAAACAAAGAAATTTGTCTTTCCGATTCAGGGATTAGACCGGAAACAATAACTCCTGCTTTTTTGTATTGATACCCCTTTTTATATATGGTTTCCAATGCTTTTTGAGCGCATTTACTTAACTCAATAGCTGAATTGTGGGGATTAGACAGCGTTAAAGTAACAGCGGGGTGATGTTGAATTAAATCGCCCCTATAGAAATTTGTATGCAGGAATACAGTCACATAATTACAACAACTTTGTTGTGCGCGTAATTTTTCTGAACATTTCACGGCAAAGGTAGCTACTCTTTCTTTTAAATCTTCTAGTTTGTCGGTCATGTAATCGAAGGTGCGGGTAGTGGCAATGGACTTTTTACGAGCCGGCAAATCTATATCCAGCTGAGGAATTCCCTTTAATTCATTGATCATTCGGATTCCTACTATTCCCATTTCTTGACGTATAAATGTTTCCGGAAGATTAACCAATTCATAAGCCTTACGAATACCTTTTGCCTGAAATCGTTTGTTTAATCTTCTTCCAATTCCCCATATGTCTCCAATATGCAACCACTTGAGTGCTTTTTCAATTTTTTCGGGAGAATCAATAACATATACATTATGGGTTTGCTCAGGATATTTTTTGGCTATCCTGTTAGCTACTTTGGCAAGTGTTTTAGTAGGAGCAATTCCTATGCTGGTAGGAATGCCTACACCCTTAAGTATATATTTTCTTAAATCTAAACAATGTTCCCGCAAATTCAATTGCATATAGCCGTTAAAGTTCATAAATGCTTCATCGATAGAATATATTTCAACTTCTTTGCAATAACGCCCGATGATATTCATTACACGGTTACTTAAATCACCATACAGAGGAAAATTGGCGGAATAGAGGAATATTTGATTTTCTTCAAATACTTTTTCATATTTAAATGCAGGAGCTCCCATAGGGATGCCGAGGGCCTTTGCCTCATTGGAGCGGGCAATTACGCAGCCGTCGTTATTTGAAAGCACACAAACAGGTTTACCTGTTAAAGAGGGATTACTCACTCTTTCGCAAGAAGCATAAAAGTTATTACAATCTAATAAAGCGTACATGCTATGAAAATTTTATAATGGTATGGGTAAGTATTCCCCAAATAATAAAATCTTGATCAGGAGTAACCCGGATCGGTTCGTATTCCTTGTTTTCCGGCAGGAGAATAATTTCTTTTACTATTCCTTTTTCCTTTACTACTTTTAGTCTTTTTAATGTAAATTCCCCGTCTATATAACATACGGCAATATTGCCGTTTTTAGGTTCCAATGCTTTATCCACGATAATAAGATCTCCGTTATAAATCCTCATATCTTTCATAGAATCCCCATTTACTCGTGCCAAGAAAGTGGTTTCGGGATCTCTTATTAATTCGTCGTTCAAATTAATTCGTTCCAAGTGAAAATCATCTGCTGCCGAAGGGAATCCGGCTTTGATGTCTCCTGCAAACCATAAAGACAAATTATCTTTTCGCTTCATAAATGCAAATTTATTATGAATTATGTTGAAAAAGAAGCGATAAAATAGCAATTTGATTGATATTTAGATAATATCAATGATATATCCTTAATAAAATAAAGGCATATTTATGAGGTGCTAACTGTTTCAACAATCATTTATATACCGAAAGGATATAGGGATCGGATATTTACTGTTTAATTGATGGATTTCATGAATATATGCATTAAACTTTCATATGTAATTGAAAATAAATCAATTAGTTTGTAAAATATTTTTTAATAAATTTTACCGTACGATTTATATTAAGTTCCAATCTGAAAATAAAGTAAGTAAATGTAAAGTAGTAGCAGCTCCGGCATGTTGTCGAATCGATACCAATCTTTTATTTAAATAACTTTCACTGTTGGGATATACCTTTTCTGTTTTGAATTTGACTGAAATTTCAGGTACATTCATACCAACCGATAATAGGCGCACTAATTCCAGGTCGTTGTTTGTGAACTCAAATAATCCGCCTTTTTGAGATTTGTTGGAATACAGGTATATTTTATTTTCATAAACATCTTCTATAGCTTTCTTTAATTCTTTTGCACTTTCTGCGCTTTTCGTTATAAAAGCATCTATATTATATTTTTCAAAAAAAGAATTAATAATAGGCTGTCTGTCTTCAATGGAAAAAACAATAATTTTAAGATCGGGAAATTCCTCTTTGGCTACTTTAATAAGTTCTTCCCCTGATGTAATGGCATGTTCTTGATTAGGGTCAAATGTTAAGTCTGTAATTAATAGTCCATAAGGTAAATTATTAGAAAAAGACTTTCGAATTTTAGAAATGGCATCATCACAATAATTTGCTTGGTCAATATGAGGAATATTTAGTTCTTCAACTATCTTTTTAACAGCAAAATTATCGTTAGAGAAATTCTCTGCAATAAGAATCTTTTCAAACATAATAAAACTTTTTAGCGTTGTGTTGTTGTCTTTGTATTGCCTGCAAAAATAAGATTATTATTTTAAAATTCAGGGATAAAATTTTACACTTTTTTAGTAGAGATTAAAAACGAAATAAGGAAAAGGGTTTTGAGGATATCATAACAGTAATAGAAGTTAAGTCATGTTTTTTAAAGATTAAGTAACTTATATATAATTATCGGTGATTTTTTTCTAATTTTATTGAAATGATGTATATAAAAATGGCAAGGCTATAAAATAGTTTTTATATACTCTTGCCATTTATGAAATTTTTTTAAAGCTTCTGGTTATTTTACTAAGAAATTACTTATTTGGTCAATCAATTGAATATGAATATTTGCACGCTCATTCGTATCAAATTGACAAGTAGGAACTTGATCCGGTCTGTCTTTTTGAAATAGTTCAATTGCATTGTTTCTGCAGATAGCCATAAAACTGTAATGGGTAGCTTTATTCAAAGGTATGTGCTTAGTTGTTTTTGACGGTAAATATTTAGTTAAATAACCGGTTTCTAATTTTGCCGGTATTCTTTCTACAAATGGTCCGGCGGAATACACTAAAACCGGAATTTTTATTTCCGATAAGCTGGACGGAATAAACATGCGGCCAAATCCTATATCTAAAATTACAGCTTTTTTGATACGGGAATCCTTCATGTCCTTGTCTAATTTTAAAAAATCTGATGTTTCATCTAAGTCTTTCATTTGCTCATTAAAAACATCACATGCCAACATGATAGGATATTTACGGCATTCTTTTTTGAAAACTTTAGCAGAAGATTTACCACCAATAGCTTCTACTGCAGTCCATCCTCCATAAGAGTGCCCGATAATAGAGATATTATTAGCATCTATATGATCCGAAAATTGTTTAGTTTCCAATAAATAACTGATCGTACGGCGAATATCTTCCGGACGGGCTAACATATTTCGAGCAAGTTGCGGATCCATATCTTGCAAGGTAGTTCCGGGATGATTAGGCATTGCCACAATAAATCCCCTTTTACTTAAAGCTGCAGCTAACCAAACATGATTATCCCAAGACCCATTCAGTCCATGGGAAAAAATAACCAAAGGAAAGTTTTTATCGGATATTTTCGCATCATAAATTACACTTTCGCCAATGATATATTCATTGTCTCCAATTCTTGCCATGGGATGTTTTGCTGAAGTAGGATATACTAAAGCAATTTGAAGCGGTCGTGAATTATCATTTAAATTTAATTCACGAAATCCTGCATTATAACTATTATTATTATTTGAGATTGATTGGGCAGAAAAATTGATAATAATAAATAATAGACATAAGAAGCTTAAGGTAATTTTATTTTTCATTTTCATTTTTATATATTAAATTATATTTATTCAATAATATTTATCGTAATTATTTTAATCGTATCCGGTTAGTATAATATAATTACTCCTAACCAGGCAGTATAGTAATTATGCTTAATTATAAAAATTGGTTTTTATTAGAAAAAAAATCTATAAATAAGGTAATCCAAATTTTATCAGGTTAGATAAAATAAGTTTACTGATTAATTTATGAACATTCTTTTTTAAAGTCATAATCATTCATATAAATCATTTTAAAATTAAATTATTTATACACAATAATACTTATAAATTTTAAAATAATTTTTTAAAATTAATAAAAATATATAAGTTAAACTCCTGATAATTGTCATTTTTGTGTTTATTTATATATTATTGTTATTGTGTTTTTTGATTGAATCGGTACGAAATATTTTACTCGTATTCAGTAAATATTTTTTATTATTTAATTATAAAAAAAATAATTTTATTAAACTAAAAAATAAATTTTTATATTATAAATTCGAGTGAATAAGTGTAAATAACCATATTTTTATATTTTAAAATGTATAAATAACTTATATATATTGAAAAAATGTAAAACAAATAAAATATTGTATATTTATTTTCATATATTTGAAATGAAAAAATGAAACATTTTAATAAGTTAAAAAAAATAAAATGAATTACGAGAATAAACAGCATCTATTGGATGACATAAATAAAACTGCTAAGCTATTTATTGATGAATTCAGTGAATTATCCGAATCAGATAAAGATAAATTAATAGATGGAGTGGATCGAACTCCAAGTCAAATGATTGCTTATCAATTAGGATGGATGGATCTTGTCAAGTCTTGGGATGATCTTGAACTCGCTGGACAAACCCCAACATTACCAGCAGAAGGCTACAAATGGAATCAGTTAGGCACATTATATCAACACTTTTATAAGATTTATGAGGATTATTCATTACAAGAACTGATTAAATTATTTAATGAGAAACTTGTTATCTGGAATAATTGGATTAACTCATTAGATGATAGTACACTTTTCATAAAAGACTCGCGTAATTGGACTAAACCTTTTCCTCCAGCATGGACTGTTGCACGATTTATCCATATTAATTCTGTTGCACCATTTAAATCCTTTAGAACTAAAATTAGAAAATGGAAAAAATTAAATTCAAATCAGTAAAATCATAACATTTATTCCCAAAAAGATAAGGAACTGTATGGCTTTTTCAGAACAAGAAAAGAAACACCTTTTAGAACTAAAATAAGTTGGTGATAAAATCATAGAAAGATTACAACAGATGGGATTCGATTCATTTGAAAAGTTGCGTAGTACTACCTTAGATGAAATACTGAGTATTTATACTAATATAAAATATAATTTAATGATATTAATATCAAAAAGTAAGTATTTAAATTCTAAAAGAAAGGCATGTTAGCCGGTATAGGTTAATTCGATTAATTCAATTAAAAATTTAATCAAAAGCGTTGGCAATAATTATTTATAAATAAAAAGCATACATCAGGATAATAGAAATGATATATGATCAGTCATGAATTTAATATATCCTGCTTGAAATATGAAAAATTAAGTAAAACGATTATAATATTGATTTGCACATATCAGATAGAATATAGGTCATTTCAATAAGAATTATAAAAAATAGAAATTAAAATAGAAATTAAGTAGGTGCTAATCTTTTAAGAATAGATAATCCTAAATATAGGGAACGCAGTAGTGAATGAAACTAATTCATTTAAAAAAAAATAATTACGGAAAAATTTTCCTATTATTGACTAGGATTAGATTGAATGTGTTTTTATAGCAAAAAACTGGTTCGTTTGTTAATTCATATATGGCTTAAAATAAAAAAATGATACAATGATATGAGATAAAAAATAAATAATCAATAAGAGAATCTGCTAACCACTCGAAATTCAATCAAACTAAATTTAAACTATTAAAAAGTAATACTTAAGAATAAAACTCAAAAATTAGGTGAATTTTTGAAAGGATTGCTATACAAAATGATCATATTTGGGGCAACACCACAAATAGGTGAAAAATGGAATTCTTTATTTCCATTAGAGATAGTTGCGTATGTTGAAAAAGGAGTAAAGATATTTTCAAATAAATATTTTTTATTAATAAGAATGTAAAGAATTTATCGCTAAAAGATTCTAACATTTAAATAATAAAAAAATGAACCCAATAAAGCCTATTTCAAGACAAATAAAGGGAGTATATACACCACAAAAATAAATGCCATCCATCTCTCCGTACCCGTAGATGGTACTAATCTCGTTGAGCATAGAAATAACAATACAAAAAAAAATTTCTTATACTGCTTATATGATATATATAATATCAGATGTATTAAGATGTTTTCCGAAACTATAGCCGTTAAACGTTCCAAATTTTTTCCGAAAGTGGTAGAATACGAATCCATAAATGCAAAATTTATGTTAGACAAAGAGATCAATGGGCAAAAGAAAAATATATCTTGTGTAATTAAAGATTCGGATGAAAAAAACCTGAAGAAATTCAAGAAATTATGATAAATGCAAATTTTCTGACTATAATACTTCCATCTTTTTTAAAGAAACCAGATTAATAGAAGCTCAACTCCAATATTTAAGACGTTTGATTTCATTTCTGATTTATAAAAATTTGGCTAAAAGACACCGCATACAGGGAAGTTTTATGATCACTTCGCTAAAAGATAAAGATTTAATTACAGATGCCCTATTTTTGAATTCATCAATGAGTATAAGTTTAGATAAGTTAAAAAATATTCCGATTGTAAAAAATAATGAAAAGTTTTATAAAGTTATTATGAATTTAACCATGACATTTGAAGAACATGTACTTAATAGTACTTTAGCATCCGATTTTATAAGTGAAATAAAAAGTAAAATTGAAAATTTTAAATAACTTTTAATTAAACATTTGATCTACACGTCAACAAAAAAGAAAAAAGTAACAAATTAGAGAAAAATTATAATCCGGCTTAAAAATTATAGTTGTCTATTGACAAACTATTTCTACAAATTTACTTGAAACTTTTTTCTTATAAAGAAAGATTCAAATTTAGACCTTACTATAAATCTAATAATGTAGTACATCCGGACGATTTATTTAGACGCCGATTTATCCCTCATTAATAAATGAAAACTAGTACTATCGATTTCGTAATGTAAACGAATTAATCATTTAATCCAATAATGAATTTTTATCCGTAAAGATGATATCATGAACTATATTTAACAAAAAAGAGTAAACAAGGAATAAATTAATGTTTAACGTTTATAATGAATATAAAATAAATACTTTTTAAGCATATCTTTTACAATAAACCGTTAATAATTGGAAACTATTTAAATTATTTATGAATGGTATTTTAATAAAAAATAAAATAAAAAATATTTTATTTGGTTTAAAAATATCTTTATATTTATCCTGTATATATATTTATATATCTATAAACAAACTAACTAAAACATTCCTGTCATGAATCCAATTATGCCGGATGAAGGAGAATCCTTCAAACTATTAACTCAAAAAGAAATAGAAGAAGCTAAACAACAAAAAGGAGTTATAGCTGCCTATGGAGGAAGTAAACAACAACTCTATGGAAATTCACATTTGGTTCATATTGAAGTACAAATAAACGGAAATCCGTTTTTTTCAAATACCTGTATACATTTGAAGCTAATTCAGAAAATCAATGCAGATCATGAATTTACTCTAACCGCTGATCACGGAGAATTCGATGAATCCAATGCCTATTTGCTTCAGAATTCAAAAAAATATTTGGGAAGTCGCATAACTTTTAGTTTCATACAATTTGGAAAAATTGTCTCCGTATGGACAGGACTTATATCAAGCATATCCTCCAATAAAAAAGACGGGATAAATAAGATTATCATTCGAGGAAAAACTCCGGCTTTTCTAATGGAAAATGGAATTCATTGCCGAAGTTTTGAAAATCAAACCTTAGAAGAGATTATACGAGAAGTTTCCCAAGACTATCCAAAAGATATAGTTTCGTTTGATTGCAATCCCAACCTTAAAAACAAATTACCCTATACCGTTCAATACAATCAAAATGATTTTCAATTTATAAAAAATCTCGCCGTAAGATATGGAGAATACTTTTATTATAACGGAGAAAAATTTCAATTTTCTTCATGGGGCAGCCGCATTGTTGAATTGACCGAGGGCGAAGATATATATGACTATGAACTTAAACTGGAAACCAAACCTCAAAAATTCTCTTATGCCGTTTACGATCCCATACAAGGAAAAGATTACACGGTAAACTCTGAAAGAGAAAACCTCCAAAAGTCCACAAATCCCTTTCAACAATCAGCCTTTAATTCCAGTCAAAATTTGTTTACCAAAGCACCTACCGCACATTACCATCATAGTCTTTTACACAAAGGACAGGTTGAAATAGAAGAGGCGATTATCAAACAAAAGGTTAAACAACAAAATTTGGTATATATAGAAGCCACTTCTAATAACCCCGAACTACGGATAGGAGATATTGCCAAAATAAATATTTGGATGCCCGGGCATGAAATCTTCAAAACAGGTAAAACCCCCATTGAATCCTACCGAATAACAGAAATAACTCACGAATTTTCAGATGGAGAAGGATATACCAATACCTTTATCGGGTTACCCAAAGAGGTAACCGTTCCTGCGTATTGTGATGAATACGAATATCCGAAAGCCCCCCTGCAACATGCCGTCGTTACAGATAATAAAGATCCCTTGCGAATGGGAAGAGTGCGCGTACAATTTGTTTGGCAGAAACCCGACAATCAGCAAACCCCTTGGATTCAAGTGATCCAACCCCATGCCGGATCAGGAAAAGGTTGTTTTATGAATCCCGAAATAGGAGAAACCGTATTGATAGCCTTTCAAGGCGGCAATGCCGAAGCGCCTATCGTAGTAGGAACAGCATACAACGGAGGAGAAATTGCGACCTATTACACAGCCGAAAATGACATTAAAGTCATACAAACAAGAAGCGGAACCCAAATACTGTTTAATGATGCAGAGGGTAGCATTTTAATAACCGATCCCGGAAAAAGCAGCTGGTTTATGGACGGAAAAGGAAATATTTCCGTAAATGCCCCTAATAATATGAATTTTACCGTAGGAAATGATTTTACGGTTACCATAGGGAATAATTTTCATGTACAAGTAGGAAATGACAATCATTTGGAAGTAGGGAATGAGCACAAACATATTTCTCATTCTTATACACAGAGGGTGTTCGAAAATAAAAAAATTACGGTTAACGGAGAATTAACCGAAACAACAGCCACTTCCACCTATAAAATAGTAGGAGGGGATCTTTGGATACAAAGTTCAGGTACAGCAACAATTTTAGGGGCCATTGATGCAAGAGTAAATAAAGGATAAAAACAAGGTGATTCGAATAACAACAATATATAAATTCCTACTCATGCTTTCATTTATATTCAACAGCTGTCAGGATAAAAATAAAAAAACTATGAAAGAAGAATTTGATTGGAAGGAATCTGTCTCCTGTCCTTTAGGTTATCCGGTAGACGTATTTATGGGGGGACTTGAATTAACTGATGGAGGATATGCCAGCCTCTTTTCTGGCTTACATACAGGTAGGAAAGGTTGGGGAAGTTTAGGAAGGAGTATGAGTCATGGAAAAAAGCCGTTGCCCAAACGATTAAATGTTATCTGGATCTCATTTGTCGAAAAGACCTTTTATCATGTAGATGCGGAACTGGATTATGAAAAAATAGCCACGCTTTTTAGAAAGGGGTATTATCTCCCCTCTATAAATAAAGATAAACCCGAACCATTTAAAGAAAATTATTGGACTATCAATGTAGGCTTTGCCCCTGGAGGAATGGCAGTGGTTTGGGTAGCAGGAGCAGCTCGTCAAATAGAAGTGGGCAGATACCAGGGAGTAAAAACAGAAATACCCAAAGAGCAAGTAGAAAAATTAAAAGACGAACCGATCTACAGCATGCTACGGCCGGAATATCAAGAATCCATAATGAAAAATCCTGGGATCATCCCTCAAGAAGTGCAAGATGCTAATAAAGACAAACCCATTCCTTACGGGTTATGGGATATTTACAGGAAAAAATATAATTGGAAAATAAATTATGAACTACCCAAAGAGGCAGAATTGGATGAGATGACGTATGAATTCTATAACGGAGAAGAAACAAATTTATTTGGAGACTATCAAATAAAAAGATATCAAATACCAAAGGAATTGCACTGGAACTATGAAGAGGAAAAAGCCATACCTAAACAAATAAGCTTTCGTTGGAAGGAAAAAGTAAAAGAGAACTGTGGAGGATATATCAAATTTAATGAAGATCAAATATTTAAAGCATTTGAAGATATGACACAGGATAAGGCGGAAGGGGTACCTCTACAAATAACCATACGAATCACCCATACCGGAGATGATGCCTCAGTATGGTTGGAAGGAAATGGAAAAAGCATCGGGTTGTATAAAAGTGAGGTAAAAATATTTTAAACAATGATATTAAAAATAAAAAATTATTTCCTGGTGGCCATGCTTCAACTGCTTTCCGTGGTGGTAAGCTGTCAGGATAAAAATAAAAAAACTATGAAAGAAGAATTTGATTGGAAAGAATCTGTTTCCTGTCCTTTAGGTTATCCGGTAGACGTATTTATGGGAGGATTAGAATTAACTGATGGAGGATACACTAGTTTATTTTCTGGCTTACATCCAGGGTTAGGTGGATGGGGTAGCGAAGGAAGAAGTATGAGTAGTGGAGTAAAGCCGTTACCCAAACGACTAAATGTTATCTGGATCTCATTTGTCGAAAAGACCTTTTATCATGTAGATGCGGAACTAGATTATGAAAAAATAGCCAGTCTTTTTAGAAAGGGATATTATCTCCCCTCTATAAATAAAGATAACCCCGAACCGTTTAAAGAAAATTATTGGACAATAAATGTAGGCTTTGCCCCTGGAGGAATGGCAGTGGTTTGGGTAGCAGGAGCAGCTCGTCAAATAGAAATAGGCAGATATCAAGGAATTAAAACTGAAATACCCAAAGAGCAAGTAGAAAAACTAAAAGACGAACCGGTTTACAGTATGCTTCGTCCGGAATATCAAGAGTCGGTGATAAAAAATCCTGGGATCATCCCTCAAGAAGTGCAAGATGCTAATAAAGACAAACCCATTCCTTACGGGCTATGGGATACATACAGGAAAAAATATAATTGGAAAATAAATTATGAACTACCCAAAGAGGCAGAATTGGATGAGATGACATATGATTTTTATAACGGAGAAGAAATAAATTTATTTGGCGACGATCAAATAAAAAAATATGATATCCCGAAAGAATTACATTGGGATTATGAAGATGAGAAAGCCATACCTAAACTAATAAGCTTTCGCTGGAATGAAAAAGTAAAAAAGAATTGTGGAGGGTATGTCAAATTTAAAGAAGATCAAATATTTAAGGCATTTGAAGAGCTGAAACAGGGTAAGGCGGAAGGGATACCTCTACAAATAACCATACGAATCACCCATACCGGAGATGATGCCTCGGTATGGTTGGAAGGAAACGGAAAAAGCATCGGGTTGTATAAAAGTGAGGTAAAAATATTTTAAAATGGGAAACCATTAATTATATAAATATTTAACAATGAAACTAAAAATAAAAAATCATTATCTGATAGCACTGCTACAACTGCTTTCCGTAGTGGTAAGCTGTCAGGATAAAAATAAAAAAACTATGAAAGAAGAATTTAAATGGAAAGAAACCGTCTCCTGTCCCTCAGGCTATCCGGTAGACGTATTTATGGGGGGACTTGAATTAACCGATGGAGGTTATACAAGTTTATATTCGGGAGTGGTAGATCATGCAGAATGGGGTAGCGAAGGAAGGAGTATGAGTCATGGAAAAAAACCGCTGCCTAAACGACTAAATGTAATTTGGATTTCATTTGCCGAAAAGACCTTTTACCATGTGGATGCTGAGTTGGATTATGAAAAAATAGTAGGACTATTTAGGAGAGGTTATTATACATTATCCATGGTTAAAGAACGACCAGAACCATTTAGAGAGGATTATGGTACTATTAACGTAGGTTTTGCCCCGGGAGGAGTAGCCGTAGTTTGGGTAGCGGGAACAGGCCGTCAAATAGAAGTGGGCAGATACCAGGGAGTAAAAACGGAAATACCCAAAGAGCAAGTAGAAAAATTAAAAGACGAACCGGAATACAGCATGCTACGGCCGGAATATCAAGAATCCATAATGAAAAATCCGGGGATTATCCCCCAAGAAGTGCAAGATGCCAATAAAGGCAAACCCATTCCTTTTGGACAATGGGATAATTATAGGAAAAGATATAATTGGAGCATGAAGCTCGATATACCAGATAAAGGGTTGTCTAATAGAATAACATGTTTTTCATATAATGGGGAAATGGAGATTTTATTTGGAGATTATCAAATAGAAAGATTTAAAATACCGGAAGAGTTGAAATGGAATACGCCAAGAAAAAGAAGTATACCAAAAATGATAACCTTTAGTTGGATAACAAAAGAAAACAGACTAAAATCAGGAGCAATAACTTTTAATGAAGCCCAGATATTTAAGGCTTTTGAAGAACTAACTCAGGGAAATACGGAAGAATCAATACAATTAACCATACGAATCATTCGGACAGGAGATGATGCCTCGGTATGGTTGGAGGGAAACGGAAAAAGCATCGGATTGTATGAAAGTGAAGTTGATATATAATGGGAAAAACCTTTGTATTTAACAGCGGAGAGGCCCGATCTGAACCGGGAGAGCTTCAACTAACCTATGGATTATTTTTTGACGGAACACTTAATAACCGAGAAAATACCCGAATATGGAAAAAGGTGCGAGGGATAGACGGGTATGGAAATCCCACCGAGGAAGAAATTAAAATATTCGAGCAAAATGCCCGGAAAAAAAAATTTTTAAGCAGAAAACGAATAGATAAAGAAAGTACCAGTTATTTAAATGATTTTACCAATGTAGGCAGAAAATCATTAAGTTGTAAGAGAGATTATACTATTTATATAGAAGGAATTGGTACCCAAGACAAAAAGGAGGATAAACTTCAAGGGTATGCTTACGGAAGAGGAGAAACTGGAATACTGGGAAAGGTGACTAATGGTTGTGATTCTTTAGCTGAAAAAATTAAAAAAGCAAAAGATTCTGTAAAGAAATCAGATGATATCATTTCCGTACAAATATCCGTAGATGTCTTTGGCTTTAGCCGAGGAGCTGCCGCCGCACGCTATTTTGCTTACAATATTCAAAAATTAGCATATTTAGCGAAAGTAAAAAACGGTAAATATTATGATCATGAAGGAAAAGAAGTGCCGGAAGCCTGGGTAAAGAATGGAAAACTGCCCCAAATGGGTAATTTAGGAACAGCCTTATTAAAAATGGGATTTAGTCATGAGCTGATCGACAATACCTTTATTCATTTACGTTTTTTAGGAATCTATGATACAGTAGTTTCTTACGATCCGGATGCCTTGCTTTTACCGAATTTCAAAAGTAAAATACATAAATTACATTTAGATGAATTAGGAAGACCACAAAAAATCGTTCATTTTACCTCGTTGGACGAGCATCGGGAATATTTTCCACTTACCCGCATTAAGCCGGGGACTAATCGCATAGAACGCAATTTCCCGGGAGTTCACAGTGATATAGGAGGCAGCTATTCCAACTATACCGAAACCGGCAGCGAAAACCTGTTAATCGAAAAAAGGCCAAAATATGAATTGGAAAAGCTTATAGACTATCGAGCAGAACTGATCCAAGGCGGATGGTACACTCCGGAACAATTAAAAATAGAACCCAAAATGGTAACCAAGCACAGCCATTACAGCTTAAAAGGCGAACGGAACCTAAGGAAAGAATACAGCTATATCTTTCTACACCTGATGCGTGAAGAATCAGAACCCTATATGGGGAAGTATTATATGCCCGGCGAAATGGAGAAATACAGTCTTTCGGGAAACAAGATCCTGGAACAGGCCAAAGAGTATCTACAGCTTTATACCATGAAATGGAATGAAGACTGGGTATTGAAAAGCGAAAAAGAAGAAAAAAAACTCAACCAAGCCACTCCAACAAAAGAAATCAAGGATAATTACTTGAATCAAGCAGACAAGAAGATACCAACAGAAGAAAAAACAGAAACTAACCACCAACCAATCGAAAAAGAATTAGAAGAAATATATGTCACCGATTCCGATCGATTGCTAAAGAAAATAAGAAACTACTACTTGCATTGGTCTTCCCATTGGGGAGAATTGGGCAATACGCCCAATAAAAGCAGAAAAAGAGAATATTATAATGCCGATGGAACCGTTGACACCAATTGAAATAAAAATGCAGCCGGGAAAAACGTACTACTACCGACTCACTACAAGTTTTATGGATCAAATGAATCATGGAAAAGGTAAGGAAAAACTTTGGACCAGAAATGTCGGAGTCTTATTTACCGGAAAAACCCGTGAACACTTTCACTTTCAAATTCTGTGTTTTCGCACGGAATTAAAGTTGGAAAAAGCCATACCCCAATATAATTTGCTTCGGGAAATCTCCTATCTTTTTAACGATATACGTATTTGTGTTAATGAGAAAGGAGAAGCCGTTAAGCTTAAAAATCTAAAAAAAATACAGGAACGTTGGAACACAGAGCGGAGAAAATTGGAAGCTTATCATAGTGGCTCTTCTATTGAATTGTACTTTGATTTTTTAAGCCGTTTACTTCAGGATGAATCAAGAATGATCGGCTACTTGTTAAGTTATGAAATGTATGGAATGTTTTTTAACGGAAGCCGTATCGGAAATTTAAAAAATGAAAATGATACGAAGTATCCAAGAAAAGTAAAACATCCACATTGGAATAAAGTTTTTGCGGAAGAATGGAATGAAGTGAAAGAAAGGGAAGGAGACATAAAAAAATGCTTCCACGTAAAAGGAAAACCATGGCAGACAAAAGAGACAAACACGACTCTATATGAAGGCAGCTATCTCTATTCTTCGGGGCTATTGCATGAGGGATATTTGGATATAATTTATGAAAATCAACTTAAAAAATACAGAATAGTATGGATTGGTTAAAAAAACTCTTTTCGAACAATAAAGCAAACCATTTTCCCACACCACAAGATGCGTCTCGAAGTAGTAAAAAAGCTTGGGACAAGGAGTTTGAAAAACTTCCGATTATGGGAAAAACAGCTACTTCCGAGGATAAGCAATGGAATGAAATTAGCCGAATGGAAGAAGAAAATGCCCGGATACTCGAATCAGATAATGCAGAAAGAGAAAAAGAAAGGCAGAAAATATGGGATGAATTAATCGTTATTGACGGAGCAGAGCTGGAATGTCCGCTATGTACCAATCCCAAAGGAATACTTAAAGTAAATTTAGATACACCCACTACACAAGAAAAGAAAACAGCAACCATAGAAGAGAAAAGTTCCTTGAGTCTTGTTTTTCGGGGAAACTGTAAAAAAAGCCCGAACCATTCTTTTCCTTGTCACGTATCCATGATAACGGGAGATTGGAAAAACACAGGAAGTATGAAAATCCAAGATCGGCCGCCTTTATTGCTCAAAAGCACGATTCCTTGCCATTATGGCGGAGTAGATATAAAAATTATCGACAGCGGTCAAATCAATAAACCTGAACTCAACATGGAAGGAGCCCCCATACCGATTCCCAAAAAGAAAATAAAAATAAAAGCCCTTCAAGATCAATATACAGTAGTGTTGAAAAAGGACGGAACTTTATTCGGCCCAAGATTTCCCAATCTGGAATTTGAAATTACCGACGGAGCACCCGGGGAATCAATTGATATTCAGGTGGCAAAGGTTGATCCTTCTTTATTAACAAGTACGGTAGGAATATCCGACAGTTGGGATAAAAATAAATTACCTGTGGAAAGGATTTCGGTGAAAACGTTCAGCAGCTATTCTCATGAAGAAAACCCTTTGACTTTAGATGCTTCGGGTAAGGCTTCTTACAAAATGCCGTTAGAGTGGTGGAGAGATTTAGCCAGACAGCCGTTACACGAATTTTCAACCATGAAAATTTATTTTAAAGTTTTATCTTTTTCACACCCCTCAAAGGTAAATGAAGAAAGTATAGTTCATTTTGTGGAGGTTAGTAATAATTTAATTGAATTACGAACTATACAAAATGTTTATACAGAAAACGCTTTGGGTTTGCCTGTAAAAGATTTTTCGGCAGAATTTGTGGTTAAAGAAGCAGGTACCACCGAAATGTATACTTGGGTTCAAAGGAAAAAAGGTGGAATGGGAATATGGGATGTAAACAAACGGATGACCCGACCGATTATTGAAGAGCATGATCAAAAACAAATATGCCATTATCCGGAATGGACCTTAGACAGAATTAATTTAAATCCGAGATATGCCGATGGGGTATATCCAATTTCAAACGGAGGAAAAACGGCAACTATAAAAAAACAATTATTTTCACAATCGGTTAATTCTAAGTTTCCTTGGGCATATACACATATTGATTTTGATACAAGAATCCATCTAAATTTTGATGTACCTGATGCGATCAACGTTATTCGTTTGCCGGATAATACTATCAAAGGAGCGATTCCCACGCCGGAGCCGCTGCCGTTAGCAAATATTTTTTGGAATGCCCGAATCTTACAAAGTTGGAATTCCGCTCAAGCTAAAACCCTTGTTTCTCATCCTGCTGTATTTATTGGTCCTTAAGAGGATTAAATGTTGAAAAAACTAGTCTTTAAAAAGTACTATGCAGCTAATTTGAACGTTATTTTAAGAAACAATTTAACTAATTAACAAAAAAATGAGTCATCGAAATTCTGATAAAATTTCCATCATACTAAACAAGAAAGAAGATAGATTTACCCAAATAAAATATATTAAACAATAGGAACAATCAGATTTTAAAGATTTTAATATAACTAAAAAAAATTATTTAGAAGACAACCGGCTGCAATTACTGAATTATTTAATTATGATTGAGTTGAATATCAATCTTCTCTAATCGAAAGTTTTAAAAATTCTATGTTCGAACTTTTTGATTATAATTAGAAGACAACATTCTACGGTTTGTTCTTTGAATGAAGCGGCTAACCGATGGGTAAGTTGGAATCGTGAAAGAGACAGTCGTATCGAGCAAAAATTGGAAATGATTGACAGTTAAATAAATTAAAACTCGAAAGTAGATTTTTAATCTACTTTCGAGTTTTTTTGATTTTGCATCTTATTATTATAGATTCTATACAATTCTTTTTATTTTTTACGAGTCGTAGTGATTTAATTTTAATTTTTTTATTTTTAATTTTTTTACAAAACTCTGAAAATGTAATTATTTCATTATTATGAATTACCGGAAATTCATAATTATTACACGTATATTTTCCAAAGTCTTCCATGGTTTTCGTCTGTTTTGAAACATCCAGTAATAATAATTCGAATTGATTTTCAGAAATTGAGGGAGCTGAAGTATTTTCTGTTTTAGTTTTGCTCTTTTTAGAAGAACTATCCATGGGTTGAAAGGGAATGGATTCTAAAAACTCCTCAAATGGATCTTTTTGAATTTTACCCGGAGGTAATGTATAAACAATCTTATTTTTATTTTTAAAATTTTCTTTGTACGTTTTATACATTTCGGCGGTTAATTTTTTAGGTATCACGATAATATCTTTACTTGCAATATGTGTCATATCCCCGTTGATCACCAAGGTCAATCTTTTTTTTCCGGGTAAGCTATAACTGTATACAGGATATTCCTGTGTAGAGTCCATTTGTCCTGATTCTCCAAATGACCATTCCCAAGAAAAAGCTTCTCCAATATATTCATAATAGATATCGAGGGGTTCATCTACTCTAACTACACTTGGAACAACAATTTTAGGAATTTTTAAGGAATCTGTGATCCTATCACCGGGATTAATCTCAATTGTTTTTTGCAATTTACAAGTGCCATTAACGTGTAAGGTCACAATGTAAGTTCCGGGATTCTCATAGGTATGCACGGGATATTGATCCTTTTTTTTCTCAGTATAATCTCCAAAATCCCAAACCCAATTTTTGGCACCGGGGGTAAGATCTTTAAATTTAATAGATTCCCCAACTTGACTGTTTTCAGCTATAATTTCAAAATTAATTTGATTACATTCCTTTTGCTTAGAATATTTATAGTATAAAAGTAAGAGACCAATTATAATACATGTTGAAAAAACTAAAAATATTCGTAAATCTACTTTATGTACATAATAAGTCAGAGTATTCCTTAATTTATAATTCATAGTAGTTAAAAATAATAGTAAGTATTGCAGCGAACTTAGTTAAAATTAAATATATATATAAAATATAAATAAGTATATTTAATAAATTATAAATATATATAATTAATTATTTTATGTCAAAAATAAAAATAAAAATTTAAAATTATTTTTAACCCATGTTATTTTATAAAATAAAAATTTAACGACTGGTTATGAAGAAGAGTAAATTAGGCTTAATCGCGCTAAAATATATAAAGCAAATGTATGGATGTGAAATGTAAATTTCATTTAATTAAAATATAAAAAAATTTAAACTCATTTTCATATAGTATATAAATTTTAATCATTTTAACTATTTAAATTATGATTATTACTTTGTATCAAAATCCATTTTATTATTTTAATAATTATTAAATTTAATTAATATCTAAAAATAGTGTTTAATTTGATTTTTTTTCTTATTGATTAGTGTTTTCAGGTATGTATAAATCTTCCTACTATTTGAATTTGATCATCAATTTTATCCATCTCAATTATGTAAAATAAACTTTTTTATCATGCTTTGAATTTATTATCTAATAATGTTGAATCCAATTAGGCAACAATAATTATAAAAAAAATAGTTCCCTGTTTAATTTAAGTTGAATTTTTCAGAGTGTGTAAAACCTTATATTAATCAAATAAAAAAGAGCCGGATGGTTTATTATTTTCTTTTTCATTTGAATCATCAAGGTAAATATTGTTTTTTTTAGCATATTCTTTCCAAATTTCTTTTTCTTTTATTATCCATTCTTCCTTAGTATATTTTTTTCCTTCATAAATTTTATAGTCATTTTTTTCATTATAAGATTTGCTGACTTCTTTATCAATTTTATTTGAATCGATCTTTACTTCGCCGGTGTGTATACCTCTAAGGAGCATTTCTTTAGGTGAAAAAAATACTTCTTGTCCATATTTCCACTCATCAATCATTTCTTCTTGACAATATTCATTTAGAAAACAAACGCCATTTCCTATTTTTAACATAGGCTTTGTTTGATAGATATCTAACCCTAGACCATATTCACCCCATTCTTCAAAATAGGCGGGGGCTTGTTTATCATATTCATTTTCATCATAATCATGATCGATTTCATTTGGATCTCCATCAACTAATTTAACTAATTCCGGAATAAATTTATATCCGGTTTCTTTCCATAAATAAATACCTTTCATTGTGTTGGATGGTAAAGCTTCCCTTTCTTTTTTATTGGTTGGCGTATAAAATTCGGCATCAAGTATTTCAATGACGCAGTGTACTTTTTTTCCAATGTAGTTTTGAATAGGTATGCCGCGTCGTTCTTTAATAATATAAGACTTTCCCGATTCGGATATGGCAATAATCTGATGGGCAAATATTTTACCGTCTTTTTCTAAAGTAGGAATAGCTTTTTTAATAGTGAGGGCTAAGGTATTATATACGGGGGATTCGATACTCATTTTTTAATAATTAAATATCACTGGTTACATATTCGGCATCAGTTAAATGCAATCCTTTTAACTGATTCAAATAGAATAATTCAATTATTTGTTCGGTTATTAATACCGTATAGGGTAATTCAGGGATTCGAAATATGGGACAAGTTATTTTTTGAGGATATATACAGAGAACATCATATTCCATAATCTGACCGCCGGGTAGGGCAGTGTATTCTGAATTTTCTTTATCCAAGCAATCGGTAGTATGAATGATATTAAGTACATAATAATCGCTGTCGTCACTACGTAGTTTTAAAATTTCCACCGTTTCATCTAATAATGGTAAAAGGAGTTCATAAACACGTTGGTTAACAATATAGACACCTATATCCATGATATCATAAAAATCCATATCAATTTTAGGTTCTTTTTTTAAAACCATAAATTCTTCCCATTCTTCTTTTACAGATAGGAAATTTGTTATTTTTTCTTCGGCAAGGAGCAAGAATTTGTCTTGCTCCTCTTGTAAAGGAAATTCTAATTGGGTTGCATTATTTCCATCAATACTCAGTTCATAAATTATCATAAATTTATTATACTTTAATTAAACATTCCCTCATATTCTTCAATATTTATAAATTCAACACCGGTTGGATTTAGTTTTTTGATCTCATCAATTACCGATTTATGATATAAATAAATTCCTGGGTCTTCTAATAATCTCCATCCCAGACGTTTATTTAACGGTATTTTTTTTAAAACTTCTCTATCTAAGACATATTCATTTATATAGTACATATCGCATTCTTCATCGTATTCGTAATCTGATTTCTCTTTATCTAAGGCTTCGTAAGTATTATCATCAACGTATATGCAGTAATAATCTTCAATATAGCCACCTTTTTGGTCTGACAATTCTATAGGAACGATACGTACACCTTCCATATTCATAGCCAACATTACATCTGCTATTTTTTTAGTAACAAAATCTTTAGCGCCTGTTAAATAATCGGCTAATATAGGACGACGAGGCAAAGGATTACCCAATTGAGCCTCTATAATTTCTTTACTTTGATCTAAGAGATCAATCATTGGGTATGCTTGATCTTCTTTACTTTTCATAAAATAATATTCAAAATCTTTCATATTTTATTTTTTATCTTATTTGAATCCTTGAAATTTTTCAATTTTTTCTTTTTCTTTGTAAAAATTATAGGTAGTGTGATTCCGATAATGATTTTTCATGATTGTACCAGCAGTACAAGTAAAATCAGCTTTTTCCAAATAATTACATGCTTTTTCTGAAGAATAAAGTATACCCCAAAATTTTTTAGTAGAAGACTCTTCAAAACTCTGCACGCTCTTTAATCTTTTTTTTAAAAATTCTTTTTTTTTAGGCAAACGATCAAATCCACAACAACCAATATTTCCCTTTGAATAACTAAAACCGTCTGAGGTTATAGTCCATTTAAAATCCCTTACTTTTCTAAAAATAAACATGCTAAATCTATCCATAGTAATGATAAATTTCTTGGATGTTTCTATAAAATTATTTTCTACTTTAGGTTTATTATCTTCATTTTCACCACATACTAATTTTATCATATATTTTTCACAAACTTTATTTACTAAATCTTTTACATGTTTTTCATAATTTAATTTAACTAATTCATCTTCTGGATTAAAGACAGGAAAAAGAGGTATTATTTCTTTTTTAATTAATTTTTCATCGATTTTATCATTAGGATTTTTTTCTCTACTAATAATAAATGTAGCTTCATGACCACCTTTATGTAAAGGTACCCCAAAAGTACAGGCAACTTCCATTATCGAAGGTAGTAAAACTCCATTATTTCGATGATTAATATTGTAACCTAGCATATAAACTAAACCTTGATATCTTTCATTTTTACTTAATGAATCAGTTGTAATTAAATGATGAGCCTCCATACCATTACGGTTTTTTTTAGATTTTTTTTTTGAAGGATCTGGATAATAGAAGGGATGATTTTCAAATTTACCCCCATAAAATTTATTTTTTCCATTTGTTCTTTTTATAATATGATTTCCTAAATCCACCCCATTTCCTTTAAAAACTCCTGGAGGTATTATATCACGTTTATGATTATCATCATCTAAACTATGACCACACTTAGGACATTTTAATGGTTCTTTTTCTTTATTTGACATACTATTGACCTGTTTTTTTTATAGTTATTTTTCCGAATGCTCTTGGACAAATAAGAAAGGAGCTTCCTACTATAACTTCCTTACCTTTTATCGTTTTTTTGGAATACGTACCTTTCCATGGTCCGTTTGGTACAAATGTGCAGAGACACCCCGGAGGAGGAACGGCTTTATAAGGTTTACAAGTACCAAATGTTGCAACCGGGGGTATCAAATTGGCATTCGTACAATCATATTTTGTGGCTGCACATTTGTTTTTTATAAATACGGTATTATTTGAAGTTACATTTAGTTTAGCTGATACATCCCCCATAGAGCATTTTATAGTTGCTCCGTCTACAACAAATTCATCATTTTTTCCCATAATTGTAATGATTTTAATTTTCTTTTATTTTTGAACCTTTGATCACAGCTTTGCTTTTACCTTCTACAAAAGCTTCTTTACTTGTCATCATAGTTTTCTTTTTACCGTTAATTTCTATATTATTATCTGACATCATTTGCACTTTCTTTTTTGCCTGTATATGAGCATTTCCTTGTGCATTTAGTTTCATGGATGAACTATTACCGGAAAATAGATCAAGATTTTTCCCACCTTTTGCTGAAAGGCACTTTCCTGCAATAAATTGGGTATCTTTGGCAGAGGATAGCACAGATGTTCCGGCAGAAAACAAAGTAGTAGTCACACCGGATTCCCCGGTAATCGTTGCTCCTGCGCTGAAGTTAATAGCTCGTTTTGCTAAAATATTGATATCGGTTGCCACTAAATTTATTGTGGAATTGGCCGAAACATTGATTGAGTTAGTAGCAGTATCAATCTCAAATATATTATTTTCTTTATCAAATATTTGTATTCTCTCTTTATCATCTGTGTCATCTACTTTTATGGTATTTCCTGATCGGGTTTTAAAAACTTTTAAATAGTTTTTGGGAGTATGTACCCCGCTCATTTGCTTTCCGTTATATAGAGATCCTGTAACAATAGGCATTTCGGCATTATTGCCTCGAAATGATATTTGTACTTCATGTCCAATTTCAGGGATTACATGAAATCCTTGTTCATTCCCCCCATGTCCTTGTAATAAGCGGATCCAAGGGGTTGTTTCATTATTGTATTTTTGCCAATAAAAACGAACTTTTATACGGTTTTGTTTCAAAGGATCATTGTTGTCTACCACCACCGCACTCTGATCTTCCGCCTGCGGATAAGCTTGAATGTCCCAATAGGGAGCAACTTGCTGTTCTATAGGGATACCTGTAAATTGATTTTTATATCCTTTGGCAGTATAAATATGGTCTATTTGAGTAATTAAATAACTTTCTATAGGGGTACCCGAATTTATTTGTTTCCCATATTCAGGAATATGTGCTAACATTTTGGCTATATCTCCCAAACGTAGTTGGGCATGGGTAGTATTGGCGGTCACCAGTACCAGATTTTCCAATGATTTTTGATGTGCTGTCAGTTTTTGTTCCTGGATTAGACTTTGTTCTTCCGATAGAGTATCATAATATACCGATGTAGGTATTTTCGTATAAACTCTATGTGCCTCATTTACGGCTTTTTCCTGTAAGAGATTTACATGAGAACTAGCCGATTTGCTTTGCTCGGATTGTACTTCTGCAGTTTGAGGATTGTAATTTTCATATATTAAATGTTGAGGAGCAACTCCTACTTCTATATTGTATTCCAAATAATCTCTTCCTTCTTTCAATTCAATCTTTTTTTGATTGCCACGACCAAAAACAAGTTGTGATCCATTCCAGAATAAATATTCTCCGTAACGTTTAGCCAGCCTTTGAATAAATTCATAAAGGGTTTCGTTGTAACTGATGGTATAAGGGATTATTTCCGTTTTATTGGGTTGGCAAATAAAATCTACTTTGGAGCCGGTATATTCTTTGAAAGCCTCCTGTAAAATGTCTTTAAGTGTTTTATTATGATACGTACGACAAGCTTTTTGACTGTCAAGAAGTGCACTGTAGGATTTTCCGCTTATAACGATAAAAGGATATTTATTATTTTTTCGATAATTTACATGGGTTATAAATCCTGAAAAAAGACTCTCATTTGCACCTTTTCTTCGAAATTGTATGGTTATCTCTTTTCCTAAAAGTTTGATAGAATTTTTAAGGGGATAAGTAATTTTATCGCTAAAAGCTTCACTGGGGCAATGTAGCTCAAAAGTTGTATGCTCCAGCATCGATTGATGTATATGAATGGTAATACCATGCTTTTTGGATATTTCTGTACCGTTTATAGTAACTAAGGCAAAAGTAGAGTTAGATTCTCCGTATCCGCTTCGATGATAAGTCGTCATTAATTTATGGTTTTAGTAATTAACTATAATATTATATAAAATAAAAATTTACATTGTCCAATCGTTTTGATATTCCAAGTGATTAAATGCAAGGGAACGGGCTACCAACGTAAAAGTGATACGCATGGGCTGATTATCATCAGCATTAAATTTTTCCTTAAATTTTATACAATACGCTTTTTGGAATTTTACTTCCATTAATTTACTTATGGCATCTCTACGAAAAAAAGTAATTGTACCATCTTTTTCTTTATCAGGAGCTATTATCCATTCTAAAAGTCCGGTGTTACCACGGCTTTCAATGGTTAATTTAATTTTACCTCCGGTTACTTCTCCTGAAGGTTTAGTAGTAGAATCTGTTGGTTTTTTAAAGTCGTAATCACACTTTAAAACGGTATATGTTTCACCGTCGAGAGTTAATTTTGCTAAAAATGAAGACATATTAAATGAATTATGATTTATTAATTTATCTGCAAATTAGTTATTTATTTTTAATAATAATATCAAATATGATAAAGTTTATGTTTTAAAATATATTATATAAGTATTTATATGTCTATTAGGTCTAAGATAATAGTGTGTATAAAATTATATATATTTTGATGTATGAAGTTTATCTATTGTAAATAAAAAATTTAACTTTATTAAAAAAATATAAAATTTTATAAAATTTAGTAAAAAAAATAATTTTATCCGGGATTGTTTTTTTAATTTTATTCTAAATAAAATTTTAACTAATTAAAATTAACTTTTTATGGATTTTTCTGTTGGAGCAAAATTAATTGAGACTTTTAAAGATCAATTATTAAATTTAGGTAACAATATAAAAGATGAATATCTTTTTATATATAAAAATGGACTTATTGATTATATAAATAATTTTTATGAAAAATATTCATCAATTAAAACATTTATTTACAGAGATGAAAAAGTTAATTTTTATGATATTTATTATCCGATAAAAATTCGAAATTATGAACAATATCTTAAGGAAAATGATTTTGATGAAATATTTAAAAAATATCAATATTTAACAATAATAGGTAATGCTGGAAGTGGTAAAAGTATGTTAACAAAACATATTTTTCTATCATCAGCAGAAAATTGTAAACATATACCGATTATTATAGAATTGAGAAATCTAAATGATTGTAAAGAAACAATTGAAGAATATGTTACTAAAATTATAACACAAAATAAAATATCACCTAATGATAAAATTACAGAAAGAATTTTAAAAGAAGGTAATTTCATTTTTTTATTAGATGGTTATGATGAAATTTATTCAGAAATTAAAAACAAAATTACTACAGATATTGAAAATTTTGTAGATAAATATTATAAAAATGTATTTATCGTAACCTCAAGATCGGGGGGCAATGCGGAATCTTTATCAAGATTTGATAATTTTGAAGTACAATCTTTAGAAGAATTTGAAATACATGAATTTATAAAAATGCAACTAAGATTACAAGAAAATCATGAGTTAGAAAGAAAAATTATGTATGAAATTAATAAACATGAAAATGATGAGTATAGAGATTATTTATCTAGTCCCCTTTTATTGTCAATGTTTATTTTCACATTTAATAATTATCCGGAACTCCCTAAACAAAAAAGTAAATTTTATTGGAATGTTTTTGATACGTTGTGTAGTAAGCATGATTCTTTTACTAAAGCAGGGGGATGGCAACATGAACGAAAGTCCGGTTTAAAAAATGATGAATTAGAAACAATTTTAAGGTGGTTTTCTTATGTTTCTTTATTTGAAGGAAAATATAATTTTGATGAAGAATATTTAAGTAATTTATTAAAAAAAATTAGTACTAAACTGAGTATAAATATTGATTTTGATAATGTTCTGTACGATCTAACCACATCTGTTTCAATTTTAATACAAGATGGAATAGAATATACTTTTCCTCATAGATCTTTGCAAGAATATTTTGCAGCATCTTTAATAAAATCTCTTAATAATGATCAAAAAATTAAAATATATACAGAAAGGTTCTCAAAATTTTTTGATTTTAGTAGTGGAGGTAATAAAAACTTTTATAAATTATGTTATGAATTAGATAAAATTAATTTTTTGAAATTTTTTTTAATACCTCAGTTAAAATTAGCTTTTCCTGAAAATATAAATGATAAAATTGAAATATTCAATATAATTTGTGATAATATTGGTATTGAATTTACATTTTTTTATGATAAATATAAAATAATCAAAACTGGATTTATCCATTTTTCAATTACAAAATATGATGATATATTTTTGAATTCAATTGAAAGATTTGAATTAATAGAACCAAAAACAATCAAAATATTAAATGAAGAGTTCAATAACTATTTATTCATAAAGTATAAAGATTCAATTAGTAATAAGAAAATTGGAGTATATCACATTAGATTCGAAAATTTCAACCATATGGATCATCAAGTTATTGACTTTATAAAAAAAAATGAAATTATAGATGATGCATATAATTTCTATAATAATATTTGGAACTATATTGATAAATTAGAATTAGAAATAGATAAAGACGAAAAAGGAATTTCAGAATTACTTGATATTTTATAATATTTCATCTAAAAACATTTAAATTTTTTAGGTGAATAAAAATAGAATAATTGAAACGCCTTAGATAAAAAACTAATCAATGAATAATAAAACAAAAAAATCCTTACAATTTTGTAAGGATTTTAATTTTAATGTGGTCCCACTTGGGCTCGAACCAAGGACCCTCTGATTATGAGTCAGATGCTCTAACCAACTGAGCTATGGGACCGCTGCTGCTTTGCGTTTGCAAATATAGTTATTTAATTTATTACTGCAAATTTTAAATACAAAAAATAAAGGCTATTTATACAATAAATAGCCTTTGTACTTTAGTATCAGGTAAATAAAAAATTATTTTCCTAAATAAGATTTTAAAATTTTACTTCTACTGGTATGTTTTAATCGGCGAATAGCTTTTTCTTTTATTTGTCTAACCCTTTCACGAGTAAGGTCAAAAGTTTCACCAATTTCTTCTAAGGTCATCGGATGTTGACCGCTTAAACCGAAATATAAACGGATTAAATCGGCTTCTCTTTGAGTTAAGGTAGAAAGAGATCTTTCAATTTCAATCTGAAGAGATTCCAACATCAATTCTTTATCAGGACTTGGAGATTCACCCGAACGTAAAACGTCGTATAAATTAGAATCTTCCCCTTCCACTAAAGGCGCATCCATAGATAAGTGACGACCTGAATTTTTCATGGATTCTTTAATATCGTCCTCACTCATATCCAATACCTCACTTAATTCGGCAGCAGAGGGAGCCCTTTCATGTTCTTGTTCAAGATGGGCATATGCTTTATTAATCTTATTAATAGAACCGATTTTGTTTAAGGGCAGACGTACAATTCTGGATTGCTCTGCTAATGCTTGAAGTATGGATTGACGAATCCACCAAACAGCATAAGAAATGAATTTGAAACCTCGGGTTTCATCAAAGCGTTTAGCCGCTTTAATTAATCCTAGATTTCCTTCATTAATTAAGTCAGGTAAACTAAGTCCTTGATTTTGGTATTGTTTAGCCACAGAAACAACAAACCTAAGGTTTGCTTTAGTTAATTTTTCCAAAGCCACCCTGTCACCCGCTTTAATACGCTGTGCCAAATCAACTTCTTCATCAGCAGTAATTAGATCCACTTTTCCAATTTCTTGTAAATACTTGTCAAGAGAGGCTGTTTCTCTGTTCGTTACCTGCTTAGTAATCTTTAATTGTCTCATTTAATAGTAACTCTTTTTATCTTAAACAAAAGTAGATGAACTGTTTACTCACCTACAAATTATACTTACTTACTTATATATACGAAAATTACTTGTAAAAGGTTACAATACCTGCATTAATTTGTGAATATTTCGAATAATCTTGTTAAATTGCAAAGAATAATTAAACATTATCTTAAATGATAACCTTAATTCAACTGCAATATGTATTAACTGTTGCCGAATATAAAAATTTTACGATAGCAGCAGAAAAAGCTTTCGTAAGTCAGCCTACTTTGAGTATGCAGATACAAAAGCTTGAAAAAACGTTACGAGTTGAGCTTTTCGACAGAACAACCAATCCTATAAAAATAACTCCTATAGGAAAGAAAATTGTAGAACAGGCCAAAATAATTTTATCAGAAGCTAATAAATTATCACAAATTGTAGAAGAAGATAAAAAAAGTATGAACGGAACGGTTGTCATTGGTATTATACCAACAATAACCCCCACCTTAGTGCCACTTTTCTATAAAACTTTCAGGAGTAAATACCCGGAATCCGACTTGGTTATTAAAGAAATGAAAACTGAGGACATTTTAAAAGGCATTAAAGAAGGCTATTTGGATTTTGGAATTGCAAGTACACCTTTACATGACAATCAAATTATTGAAAAGCCTATTTATAAAGAGCCATTAGTAGCTTACGTTTCTCCGCAAGATGCTAAAATGTATAAAGAAACAGTTTTAGATGTTGATAAATTAGACTTCAATTATCTTTTAATGTTGGAAGAAGGCCATTGCTTTCGGGATGTTGTGTTGGATCTTTGCAAGCATAGAGAAGCCATTAATTCTAATATAAAATTAGAAGGAGGAAGTTTTACTACACTGATTAACTTAGTTAATGAAGGGTTCGGATTTACCATTTTACCTTTATTAGAATCAGAAAATTTATCGGAAGAAGAAAAGAAAAATATCAGATATTTTTCATCTTCACCCTCCAGGGAAATATCATTAATTTATTCTACCAATCAAATTAGAACGACTTTTGCAGAGAAATTTGTGGATTTAATTAAAAGTATTTTAAGAGGGAAATTGTTTTTGGAAGATAAAATAGAACATAAGCCTCAATTAAAAGTAATTTAATATTTATTTGGAAATAAGTTATCTATAAGTTTCAGCATTATTTAAAAATGTTTTATCATTAAGAAGATAAAAAATAAGAACTTATTTTCCTTAAGAAAAATAGATTTTAAATAAACCTTTTATACATTGTTACTATATAAAAATATTTAGAAAAAATTATGATTGAAACAGATATTTTGATAATAGGAGCAGGTCCTACAGGACTTTTTGCTGTATTTGAAGCGGGATTATTAAAATTAAGATGTCATATTATTGATGCGCTTCCAAACATTGGAGGGCAATTAACAGAACTCTATCCTAAAAAACCGATCTTTGATATTCCGGGATATCCTTCCATTCAGGCAGGTGAATTAGTTAAAAATTTACGCGAGCAAATCAAGCAATTTCAACCCGGGTTTACTCTCAATGAAACAGCTAAAACCATTGATAAACAAGCAGACGGAACTTTTATTGTTACTACAGATAAAGGTACCCGGCATCATGCTAAAGCTGTGGCGATTGCTGCCGGATTAGGGAGTTTTGAACCTAGAAAACCTTTGATAGATAATATTGCCGATTATGAAGAAAAAGGGGTTGAATACTTTGTAAAAGATCCCGAAAAATATAAGGATAAAAAAATAGTAATTGCAGGAGGAGGAGATTCGGCGTTGGATTGGACCATTGTTTTAGCAGATATCGCTAAAGAAGTAACATTGGTACATCGTAGAAATGAATTTAGAGGCGCTTTGGATTCCGTTGAGAAAGTTCAATCATTAAAAAATCAAGGAAAAGTAAATTTAATCACTCCTGCCGAAATTGTAGGAATCAAGGGGAACGGTAAGGTAGAATCCTTAGTTATTGAAAAGGAAGGGCAAACCTTTGATAAAGAAGTGGATTATTTTATTCCTTTATTTGGACTTATTCCTAAATTAGGACCTATTGCCGATTGGGGATTGGAAATTGAAAAAAATGCTATCAAGGTAAATAATGCGTTGGATTACCAAACCAATATTGAGGGGATTTATGCCATTGGAGATATCAATATATATCCGGGAAAATTAAAATTAATTCTTTGCGGTTTTCATGAGGCCACCTTGATGTGTCAAAGTATTTACAATAAAATATATCCCGACAGAAAATACGTTTTAAAATATACTACCGTTGGAGGTGTACAAGGATTTGACGGAACAGTAAAAGAAGCAGAAAAACCGGTTGTTAAATCAATTCAATAATTTTAACAAATTATATGTCAGAAGTAACCATCAATATCACCGATAGGGAAGGAAATAAACATGCGGTTTCAGCGCCGACGGATATGTCCATGAATATCATGGAATTAATACGAGCTTATGAATTAGTACCTGAAGGAACGATTGGAATTTGTGGAGGTATGGCGATGTGTGCATCATGCCAAATCTATATTTTAAGTAACAATATTCCTTTACCGGAAAAAGGAGATGAGGAAGAGGCTATGCTTTCAGAAGCATTTCATGTAAAAGAAAATAGTCGCTTAGGATGTCAAATTCCAATTACCAATGATCTAAATGGGTTAGAGATTCAAATCGCTCCTTTTAGCTAATTTAGATTATTGGGTAAATAATACACGTGGAAAAAATTCTGAAATTGAAGCCCTTTTTAGATGAAAAGGTAGAACAATACAATACTCTCAATTTTATTGAAACAGATCCCATTCAAATTCCTCATCGATTTAGTAAAAAAGAAGATATTGAAATTTCAGGTTTTCTGACAGCAATTATAGCTTGGGGAAACAGGAAGTCTATAATTAAAAATGCAGAAAAAATAATGCATTTTTTAGACCATGCACCCCATGATTTTATCTTAAATCATTCTTTTCAAGATTTAAAAAAGATTGAAGGAAGTATACACAGAACTTTTAATTCACACGATTTAGTGTTTTTTATCAAATCTCTGCAAAATATTTATAAAAATCACGGAGGACTTGAAAAAGTTTTTTCTGCAGAAAAAGAAGAAGAAGACACTTTCTTAGTAATAGAACGATTTAGAGAAAGATTTTTCGAAATAGAACATTTACAGCGAACCCAAAAACATATAAGCAGTCCGGCCAAAAATTCATCAGCTAAGAGAATTAATATGTTTCTTCGATGGATGGTACGAAACGACCCTAATAAAGTTGATTTTGGATTATGGAATTCCATTTCTCCATCCCAATTGGTTTGTCCACTGGATGTGCATTCCGGAAATGTAGCAAGATTTTTAAATTTGTTGTCCAGAACTCAAAATGATTGGAAATCAGTTTGCCTTCTCATGAAAAACTTAAAAATGCTGGATGCCGATGATCCCGTGAAATATGATTTTGCCTTATTCGGACTGGGAGTTTTCGAAAAATTTTCAAGTTAAGTGGATAAATAAATTATTGTAATGGCTGCAAGCGCAAGTACCAATCCCAAATAATTGAGTTTATTCATTTTTTCCTTAAAAACTAATATTCCAACTAGGCTGCCCAATACAATTACTCCTAAATTCATCGAAGCAAAAACAAGAGATGGATTATCTTTAAAAGTTTGATGCGCTTTTAAATAAAAATATACATTTCCGAAATTAAAAATACCTAAAGCAATTCCCCATAAAATTTCTTTAAAAGTAAACCGTATTTTTTGTGCGAAAGTAATAATACAACCAACTATAAAAGAACCAATGAAAATAAAAAAGGTGGAAGTTGTAAACGAAAAATTTTGATTTACCGCTATTAATTTATATAAGATGTTAATAATCCCTAATCCGAAAAATATAAGAATAAGGAGATACAATTTAGTATAAGGAAAAGTTTGATCTCCTTTTTTAGCGTAAAATATAAAGAGTATTGAGATAAATCCAATCAATAATCCCAAGATTTTAAGAGAATTGATAGACTCATTAAAAAATAAAAAAGAAGCACTCACTGTTAATAGTAAAGACATTCTTTGCGCTATGTCCGTTCGTGCAATTCCCGTATATTTAATAGATTCTGCAATCAATAAAAAAACTACGGGCATTAAAATACTCATCAGAAAATAAATGAACCACGGAGCCGATGAATAATTTAAAGAAGGTAGATCGGGTTTGAAAAGTATATAGCAAAAAATTGCTGAAAATAAATAATTGTACGTAATGACTAAAGAAACCCCTTTGGATTTCTTATTATATAGTTTTAATAGGATTGAAACAACTATATTGAAAAAAATACTAATTATAATTTCTTTCATAATTTTTTAAATAGTTAACAAAAATACAATTACAAATTCTAATTTTTTTGAGAAGCAAACTACAATTAATAAAATTTATTAGCAATCATGTAAACTTATCAAACATGAATTATGTACAACTTATATTTCGTATGGTAGAAAAACGAAGAAGCAAATTATTTTATTTCATTCTCTTTTGCAGTTTTTACTAAAACACTTCTCATATAAACATAAAAAATTCATTTAAAATGCAAAATACTTTATGACATTTAATAAAAAAATTTTAGATTTACATACTTTTAGAAAACATATTTATGAGTTTACAAGATTTAGACCAGAATTGGATTAAACAATTCGAAAAGCCGTTAGTAATAGCAGGGCCGTGCAGTGCAGAAAGTGAAAAGCAAGTTATGGAAATAGCTGAGCGAATGGATCGGAATTATATGCAGGTGTTTCGTGCCGGTATTTGGAAACCTCGTACTAAACCCGGAAGCTTTGAAGGGGTAGGGGCTATAGGTCTTAATTGGCTTAAAAGGGTAAAAGATGAATTTAATATGCCTATAGCTACGGAAGTAGCGAATGCTTCTCATGCTAAATTAGCTTTGGAATTTGATGTGGATTACCTTTGGATCGGAGCTCGTTCAACTGTAAACCCTTTTACCATACAAGAAATAGCAGAATCTTTACGAGATACAGATAAAATTGTTTTAGTTAAAAATCCTGTTAATCCTGATTTAGATTTATGGATCGGGGCATTGGAAAGATTGGCTGCTCAAGGAATTAAAAATTTAGGGGTTATTCATAGAGGTTTTTCTTCACACAATAAATCAAAATATAGAAATAACCCTCAATGGCAGATAGCCTTAGAACTTAAAGACCGATTTCCCAATATTCCTATTTTAGGAGATCCGTCACATATAACAGGAAGACGAGATTTAATTGCAGAAGTTGCTCAACAAGCTTTTAACTTAGAATATAACGGATTAATGGTTGAAGTCCATAATAATCCGGATGAAGCTTGGAGTGATGCCAAACAACAAATTACGCCTGAAGCCTTGAAGGATATTTTGGTAGATATTACTTTACGAAAAAAGAATGATAATTCGGATGATTTTTCAGCCAAATTAAACCGATATAGAGGAGAAATAGATGAGTTGGATAATCAATTGTTAGGTTTATTAGCAGCCAGAATGGATGTAGCCAAAAAAATCGGAAATCTTAAAAAAGAACATAATGTGGCTATATTTCAACCCGATCGATGGAATGTGTTAAAAAACTTAGCCATTCGCAATGGAGAAAGAATGGGATTATCAGAAGATTTTTTAGAACATCTTTTAGTTTCCATTCATAAAGAATCCGTTGAATTGCAGAATAAAATTATGGAAGAATAATCATAAGTTTTAGATAGTAATAAAAATGCATCAATCTAGGATGCATTTTTTTATATTTTTGAGTTATGAATGAAGCAATCGTATTAAAATCTACAGGAAGTTGGTATTTGGTAAAAGACATAACAACGGGAAAAGTTTATGATGCTCGAATTCGCGGGAAATTTAAAAAAGATAAAATTAGAAATACCAATCCGTTAGCTGTAGGAGATCGCATACAATACGAATTAGAAGATCATGATATTGCTTGGATAACGAAAATTTATCCTCGAAAAAATTATATTATTCGCAAATCGGTTAATTTATCTAAAGAAACACACATTATAGCATCCAATATAGATTTGGCTTGTATAGTTTTTACCCTAAAACATCCTCAAACCTCTTTAGGTTTTTTAAATCGATGTTTAATTACTTGTGAAGCCTATCAGATTCCTGTTTTGATTGTGTTTAATAAAATCGATTTGTTATCCGAAACGGAGTTAGAAGAATTGCAAGAGATTGAAAAAATATATCAAAATATTGGATATTCAACCTTACGAATTTCTGCTTTAACGAATCTTCATATAGAAGAGTTGAAAAATAAAATAAAAGATAAAACTTCTGTATTTATAGGACATTCAGGAAGTGGAAAATCTTCTACCATCAATGCTTTACAAGAAAATTTAAATTTAAAAGTAGCGACTATATCAAATTATAATGAAAAAGGAAAACACACCACCACATTTGCGCAAATGTATGAGTGGGATTTTGGGGGGGCAATAATTGACATACCCGGAATTAAAGAATTTGAATTAGTAGACATTCATAAAGAAGAATTACAAGATTATTTTCCCGAAATTTTACGCGAAAAGGTTTATTGCAAGTATTATAATTGCTTACATATCAATGAACCGCAATGTGCCGTTATTGAAGCAGTCAAGGAAGGAAGAATATCAGAAAAAAGATACTCACATTATTTAAAGTTAATGCAAGAGTTAAAATAATACGTGTGTTCACATTTTAGCATACCGGTAATTTACAGCATAAAATAAAAAAGTCGGATTTTTATAAAATCCGACTTTTTTAATACATTACATCTTTGATTTAGTTAACACCTCCACCTAAAGCTTTGTAAAGGTTAATTGAAGCTTGTAATTGTTGAAGTTTATCATTTACTTGACTTAATCTTGCATTTAATAAGTCTCTTTCAGCATTTAAAACTTCTGTATAATTAGCATCGCTGTATATTAATAATTGTTTAGTATAATCAACAGATTTAACTAAAGAATTTATCTGTAAACTTCTGTCGTAGTCTTTACTTTTAGCTTTTTCATAAGCAAATAAAGCATTAGAAACTTCAACACTTGAATTTAAAACCGAATTTTTGAAATTAAGCAAGGCTTCTTCTTGTTGAGCTTGTCTTATTCTCAGTTGGCTTCTTAATTTTCCTTGATTAAAAATAGGTTGTGTTAAACCTCCTACCACACTTGCAAAAAGACTGGAGTGGTCAAAGAAATTATCTAAATTCTTTAAGGTAGAATACCCGGCGTTACCGGTAATTGTTAAAGATGGATATAAGGATGCTTTCGCAACATTGGTATCTTCAAATGCAGCACGATATGCAAGTTCATACATCATTACATCAGGTCTTTTTGACAATAATTGAGCAGGCACTCCATAGTCAAATTGACTAGGAACTGTTTGTTGTGCCATTGAAGATCTTTGTATAGGTCCGGGAGTTCTACCCAATAAATAACAGATGTTGTTTTCCAAAGCTTTGATATTATTTTCCAAATCAGGAACACTCACTTGAGTAGAGTATAATAAAGCTCTGCTTTGTTCAACAGCTGCACCGGTAACAATGTTAGCTTCTTTTAGATCTTCCATAGTTTTCACATTATCTTCTAATAATTTAATGGTGTTTAGCGTTATTTTTAATTGTTCATCTTGAGCAATTAGAGAATAATAATTATTTGCAATATTTGCCACTAAAGAAGTTTGAACTAAACGTCTATACGCATCACTTTGAAGATAAGAAGCCAGAGCAGATCTTTTGGCACTGGAAATTTTTCCCCAAATGTCAAGCTCCCAGCTTGCAGATGCTCCCAATTGGAAAACTTCTGAATGAGTTTTAACTCCGTTTCCTTGAACAGTATTTAATTTACTGTTAGAGTAAGAAGCGTCTGCAGACAAACTAGGCAAATAACCTAGTTTGGCAGAACGAAGCGCAGCTTCTGTTTGTTTTATTCTCGTAACAGCAATTTTTAAATCATAACTGTTTTGAATACCTTCATTAATCAAGCTTTGCAAATTAGGATCTTTGAAGTAATCACTCCAAGGAATATCTGCAATAGTAGTACTATCTTTAACAGGCATATCCCTGTACAATTGATTATCGGTTATCTGAGGTTTCTCATATTTAGCGGTAATACATGAACTAAGTACTACTGAAACTAATAATAAGGTTGTATATTGAATTGGTCGAATTTTCATTCTTAATTCTTTTATTTTGTTATACTTATTCATCATCATCATCATCGTTATCGTTTTGTTCTCTTAAAACCACGGAAGGTTTATGCGTTGTCTTTTCCTGTAAAGATTGGAATACAGCAAACAGCATAGGAGTAACTACTAATCCAATTACAGTACCAATTAACATACCACCAATAGCAGCTGTACCGATCGAACGGTTACCAACAGCTCCTGCACCGGTTGCTACCATTAACGGGAATAATCCGAAAATAAATGCAAAGGAGGTCATTAATATAGGTCTTAAACGGGCAACGGCACCTTCAACGGCAGCATCGATGATACTCATTCCATGCTCTCTTCGTTGAACGGCATACTCTACGATCAAAATAGAGTTTTTCGCTAATAAACCGATAAGCATAATTAAACTGATCTGTAAATAAATATTGTTTGTAATTCCGAATAATTTAGCGAATAAGAAAGCTCCTGCTAAACCTATAGGTAAAGAAATGATAATAGCTAAAGGTAAAATGTAGCTTTCATATAAAGCTGATAATAAGAAATATACGAAAATCAAACACAATAAGAATATATAAACAGTTTGTGAACCACTGTTGTTCACTTGCTCTCTGGTCATTCCTGAATATTCGAAAGAATATCCTTGAGGAAGCGTTTGTTTAGCAACTTCTTCAATAGCTCTAACCGCATCACCGGCACTATATCCTGCATTGGGTTGTCCATTTACAGGTATGGATTGGTAAAGGTTAAATCTTTGTAGAGATTGCGGACCGTACACTCTAGTCAAGGTAATAAATCCGGCAATTGGTGCCATTTCACCACTATTGGTCCTTACATACATTCCATTAAGATCTTCCACATTTTTTCTGTATTTAGGATCTGCCTGGATCATAACCTTATATTGTTTACCGAATTCATTGTAATTAGAAGCATATACACCACCAATGTATCCTTGTAAGGCACCTAAAATGTCTGTTACGGCTAAACCGGCTTGTTTAACTTTAGCAACATTTACATTAATTTGGTATTGAGGATAGTTCGGGTTGAATGAAGTAGTTGCATACATGATTTCAGGACGTTGATTTAACGCTCCTAAGAACTTACCGCTGATTTCAGAGAATTTACGGATATCACCTCCGGTTTTATCTTGAATTTGGAATTCAAATCCGTTACTGATACCGAAACCTTGAAGGGTAGGAGTTCCGAAGAAGATAATCTTACCACCTTGTATTCCTGCTGTTCTAATGAACAGTTGTTTTACTACATCGTTTATTTGGATTTTAGGACGCTCTTTCCACGGTTTTAATTTTACTAATATTACGGAGTAGTTTCCTCCCGCACCACTAATAAAGCTCATACCGTTAATTTGAGCAACATTGGATACTCCTTCAATTCCTTTCGCAACTTCAAATACTTGTTTAGCAATAGCTGTTGATTGCTCAAGTGTTGAAGCCGGAGGAAGACTTATATCCCCGATGATAAATCCACTATCTTCTTGAGGTACAAAGTCGGTAGGAGTTGTTTTCATTAGAAAATATAAAATTCCGCAGAAAACTATAATAATTGCAAATGCAGACCATTTAGCTTTAGAGGTCCAAATTAAAACTTTTTTATATCTGTTGGTTAAACTTTCAAAAGCTCCGTTGAATCCGTCTTTTAATTTTTTAACAACAGAATTTTGTTTTTTGTCATCATGAGGTTTTAATAATAATGCACATAATGCAGGACTCAACGTAAGCGCATTAATCGCAGAAAGTACAATAGAAACCGCTAAGGTTAACCCGAATTGTTTATAGAAAACTCCTGAAGTTCCACCAATAAAACTAACCGGAATAAACACCGCAGACATTACTAATGTAATGGCTACAATTGCTCCCGCTATTTCGTCCATCGCATGTAAAGAAGCTTTTTTGGCATCTTTCATTCCGTCTTCCAATTTAGCATGGACGGCCTCGACGACCACAATCGCGTCATCCACCACGATACCAATTGCCAAAATTAATGCGAATAAGGTTAAAATATTAATGGTAAATCCAAATATTAACAAGAAGAAGAATGTACCTACGATAGCCACGATAACTGAAATGGCAGGAATCAAAGTAGATCGTAAATCTTGTAAGAATACCAAAACAACGATAAATACTAATACGAATGCTTCAAATAAGGTATGAATAACTTTTTCAATGGAAGCATTAAGGAAATCGTTCGCATTCATCATATATACAGTTTCTACTCCCGGAGGATAAGAACTTTTTGCATTATCTAAAACTTTTTCAACTTCGTTGATAATTTGTTGTGCATTAGAACCTGCAGTTTGCGCAATACTGATAATTACAGATGGATTTCCATCGATGGTAGAAGTAATTTGATAGTTTTCAGAACCAACTTCCACTCTTGCTATATCTTTTAATCGTAAAACATCTCCATTTGGAAGAGATTTTAAAACCATATCACCGAATTGTTCAGTACTTACTAAACGACCGGTGTATTTTAACGTATAGGTAAATGTTTGTGCACTATTTTCACCTAATGCACCGGGAGCTGCTTCTAAGTTTTGCTCTGCTAATAAAGCATTTACGTCAGCAGGAGTAATACCGTACGTTGCCATTACGTCAGGTTTCAACCATATACGCATGGAATAGGTATTAGCACCTCTCGCTTGAGCATCACCCACTCCGGAGATTCTTTTTATCTGAGGTAATATGTTAATGTTGGCATAGTTTTGTAAAAATTTTTGATCGTAGTTTTTACTTTTACTAACTAAACCGATAAACAAGATATTACTACTTTGTGTTTTTTGTACAATCACCCCGTTTTTGGTTACTTCCGATGGAAGTAAACTGTTGGCACGAGCTGCCAAGTTTTGAACGTTAACGGCAGCAATATCCGGGTTCGCATCTTGTTTAAAATAAACAGTAATGGTAGCACTACCGTCATTAGTTGCACTCGATGTTATATAAGTCATGTTTTCAACTCCATTGATTTGTTCTTCCAATGGAATAATAACACTTTTCATAACCACGTCAGCATTTGCTCCCGGATAGTTAGTAGTTACCTGTACCGTCGGCGGAGCAATTTCGGGATATTGGGCAACCGGTAGAGAAACTACCCCTAAAATACCCAGAATCACAATTATAATGGATATAACTGTGGAAAGAACGGGTCTTTCTATGAATGTTTTAAGCATTGTTTTATTTCTTTTTTATTATTTAAAGTTATAATACTTCTTTTTACGATAAAAAAATTAAAGTTGAGGTTTGATCTCCATTCCCTCTTTTAAATTCTGAATTCCATTAACAACTATTTTATCGTTTTCGTTTAATCCTGAATTTACAATAAAGGATTGTCCATCCGGCGTTGGAGTAACTTTGATGGTTACTTGTTTCACTTTATTATCTTTTTGAACTACGAAAACAAAGGTTTGACCTTGAATTTCAAAAGTTGCTTTTTGCGGGATAACCAAAGCATTTTCAACAGTTGTACTGATTCGTATGGATCCGGTTGAACCGCTTCTTAAAATACCTTGCGGATTAGGAAAACTAGATCTGAAATTTGCAGAACCTGTAGAAGTGTTTACAATACCGTTGATAGTTTCAATTTTACCTTTTTCATTGTATTCGGTACCGTCAGCTAAAATTAAAGTAACCGGTTCGGATTTTTTAATTTTTTCTGCTTGAGTTGCTCCCGGTGTATTTTTAAGGAAATCCAATAATTGCTTTTCATTTAAAGAAAAATATACATATACATTGGAAGTATTCGCCACAGTGGTTAAGGTAGTGGTACTATTAACTAAACTACCTAAACGAAAAGGTATGGAACCTACAATTCCATTAACCGGACTGGTAAGAACGGTATAAGATAAATTGGTATTCGCAATAGCTAAAGCAGTTTGTGCTTGATTTAAAGCGGCACGTTTAGTCTGTAAAGCATATTGCGCGGATTCTAATTGATATTTACTTACAATACCTTTTTCAACCAAAGGGGTAATTTTAGTTACATCCATAACTGCATTGTCAACTTGGGCTTTTGCTGTTTTAATGGCAGCTTCTGCATTCAATACATTTTGTTTGTATTGTGGAGCATCCAATGTAAATAAAACTTGTCCTTTTTTAACTACAGAACCTTCGTCAACATTAATTGTTTTTATGAATCCTTCAACCATTGGTCGAATTTCAATGTCTTCTTCCCCTTTTATGGTTGCCGGATAATCTGTTTCCAAAACAGCAGTTTGTGAACTAACTACTTTTACCGGATAGGGTAGCACTTGATTTGCTTGCCCGCCCATAGCAGCCATACCTGCTGCATTTTTCTTATCACCGCCACAAGACACATACAATGTGGATGTTGCAGCAGTGAATAGCAAAGCTATAATTTGTATTTTTCTGAGTTTCATATTTATGATTTTTCTAAATTATTGATATTATTATATTCGTATTCTTTACAACAAGTTTGTTTAATTTCATCAGTATAGATATCGTCATCTAAAAGAGTTACCAAATTTTGTTGAAATTGGTTTTGTTGATCTTTTAATGAACTAAAAAATGATGTATTGAATTTTTTTATAATCTTAGTTGCATCTTTAATAATTGATTTTCCATCTTCTGTTAATGAAATTAGTTTAGTTCTCGAATCTTTTTTATTAAATTTTCTTTTGATCAAGCCTTTTTTTTGTAAAGTTCGTAAAACGGTAGAAGTAGTCATGGGATCAATACCCGCTTTATCTGAAAGACTTTTTTGAGTTACTTCAGTTTGGTTAGTTTCCCCCCATAAAATAGATAAAAGCAATACTAATTGGCTATGTGTCAAATCTAAGTGTTCAAAGTTTTTTTTAAATTCTCTTTGCCAAAGATTATTTACTTTCCAAAGCAGAAATCCTGTTTTGTCGCTATCGGTGATATTTAGGAGAAATCCCTTATAATTAGTTTGCATATTTTTTCGTTAACAAAAATTGAAAGTGCAAATATAATATGTATACTTACTAAAATGCAAATTATTGTTTGTTAAATTTATAAGTTTCCATATAATAAGTGTGCTTATTAATCGTGTTTTACAATATCAAATACTGGGCCAAAATGTATTTGACCTAAATATTTGACGGTGCAAATATATAGTTATTTTAACAATATAAATAAATTTTTAACTTAAATTTTTAAAGACATTCGTAAAATTTTTCAAAATAATTAAGTTAGTTTAAAGGGAAGCTAGATTTTTAAAAAGCTAGTTTTAGCTATTAATTATCATTAGCCATATGCACGGTAAGCTGAGGGAATGGTATATTAATTTTGGCATGTGTAAATTTCTCATAAATGTTTTCATTGAGAAAGAAATAGACAGGCCAATAGTTGGATGATTCAACCCAAACCCTTATCACAAAGTCAATAGAACTGTCATTTAATTTTAATAATCCAATGAAAGGTTCAGGAGAATTTAATATGGAGGTATTAGATCTGATAATTTCATTAAGAATGTCTTTGACATCTTGAAGTGAAGTTCCGTAATCGACCCCTATGGTTATATCTATTCTTCTTTGTGGTTGCGTTGAAAAATTAAGTATGGATCCTGTGGATAATGGTCCGTTAGGGATATATATGGTTTTATTATCACCGGTAGTTAAAACTGTATATAATATACCAATGGATTGCACTACTCCTTCTTGATTTTGAGCTAAGATGTGATCTCCAATTTTTATAGGTTTGTTAAAAAGAATCATGACTCCTCCGGCAAAATTTCCAAGATTATCTTTCATTGCCATACCAATAGCCAAACCGGCAGAAGCAATTAATGCAGCAAAGGAGGTGGTTTGAATTCCTAAAATTCCAATTATGGACATAACCAACAAAATGGTTAATGTAATACTACATAAACTTCCCAGAAATGACTTGACAGAAGGATCAATTTTTCTCCTTTCTAAAAATTTATGAAATAATTTTTCAATCCATTTTATTAAAAACCTTCCCAGGTAATAAACCACTAAGCAGGTAACAATTTTTATTCCCAGATCATAAACCAAATCAAGTAATTTATTTAGCAATTTTTCAATAGCTGTGGGATTGATTATTTCATTGGAAATTGATTGATGATTTACTTGGTACAAATTCATTTTTAATTTATTTATTATCTATTAATTATACATTATTTTATATATAAGCAAAAATAATACTATTTTATAATTAAATCTTCGATTTGTTAAGATATTAGTTAAAAACAGTTTATCCGTCTGAAATTTTTATTTGTTGAATGTTTCAAATTTTTCGGATAAATTATAATTTACCGGTTAGATTAATAGAACTTTATTTATTTTGGTAATTAATTACTAAAATCCATATAGTATATTATAAAAAATTGATACGTATAAAATAAAAATTAATAATTACAAATTAATATAAATTATAGATATAATGTAGTGATGATAAAATAATATGAAAATTTAAATAGAAATAAGATTATAAAATTAAAATTTTTGCAGTACTTAAAATTATCTAAATTTGTAAAATAGTTATGGAAAGCAATAGACAAAAGAAAATAAATCAATTATTACAAAAAGAGTTAGCTGAAATTTTTAGGAAACAATCAGCGGAGATGAATTCTAAAATACTAATATCTGTTACCGAAGTAAAAGTGTCTTCAGATTTAGGAGTGGCTAAAGTCTATTTAAGTATTTATCCGCAAGAGTACAGAGAGGCCTTAATGAAGGAAATACAAATTCTTAATCCAAAAATTAGAAAAATTTTAGGTAATAGAATTGCTAAACAGGTAAGGCAAGTTCCCGAATTGATATTTTATCTTGATGTAACTTTAGATACAGTTGAAAAGATAGAGAAAGCTTTAAAAGGCAAAGATGAAAATCCTATTTTGTAATTTGTGAAAAATCTATCCTGGTACATAGCCTTCAGGTATTTTATATCCAAAAAGAGCACTCAAGCTGTAAGTATCATTATGTATACTTCTTTAACAGCCATAGCGATTGCTACCTGTGCTATGTTTGTTATCCTTTCGGTGTTTAGTGGATTAGAAAGTTTTAATATTAAACTTTTTAGTGATGTAAATCCGGATATAAGAATTTTACCTGCAACAGGTAAAACCTTGCCTGATATTGAACGGGTTGAAAAAATTCTTTCTTCTCATTCAGAAGTTAAAGCATTTACGAAAGTCATAGAAGAGAAAGTTTATGTCTTGTTTTATGAAAAGGATGAAATAGCATATCTTAAAGGGGTGGATGAAAATTTTTTGAAAGTTGTTAAAATCGATACTTGTTTTCAAGCGGGTAAATTTCCTAACACATCTTCTGATAATGAAGCGGCTTTTGGTAATGCTTTAGCTTATCGACTGGGTGTTCCTATTGATAAAGAATATTACGCTTCATTATATATGCCTAAGCCGGGAAAAAAATTGATATCTAATACGGATGATGCATTTAAAAAAGCAACGGTGCATATGACGGGTGTATTTGCTTTAAATGATCAATATGAAAATTATATTTTTGTACCCATACAGTTATCACGCAATCTTTTGAATTTACCACCTAATAGTGCTTTTTCAATTGAATTAAAAGTTAAGAATAATGTAAAATCGTTGCAAAAGCAATTAAAAGACGAACTGGGAAAGAACTATATCATTCAAAATAGACAAGAGCAAGATGCTTCTTTTTTAAAAATGATGAAAGTGGAGCAATTGTTTATTTATTTGATATTTATTTTAGTAATTATAATTGCCTCATTTAATTTAGCGGGGGCTATTATTATTATTATATTGGATAAGAAATATCAATCCAAATCGCTTATTGCTCTGGGATATAGCATTTCAGGATTAAAAAAATTATTTTTTACCATTGGTATTATCATAACCATGTTTGGAGTTGTTATAGGTATAGTACTAGGAACCTTTTTGACCTGGTTACAATCTAATTTCGGACTAGTAATGGCAAATCCTTTTATGCCATTTCCGGTTAAATTCGATCTTACTAACTATCTTATTGTATTGATTACTGTATTATTTATAGGATTTTCTGTATCATTTTTATCGTCGAGAAAATTAAATTTTTAAAATGTTTTTTTATTTAAATAATTAATTTAATATTGTTCATTGAAAGAAATTGAAGTTCATTTTTTCTATATTTGTATAAAATAAAATATGAATTAACAAACATAAATAAATCATTTATATATTTTATTGAACTAGCTATTTTTAACCGTTATTTATAAAATTATGAAAAAAGTAAAAAAGGCCGTTATTCCGGCTGCTGGTTTAGGTACCAGGTTTTTACCAGCTACAAAAGCATTGGCTAAAGAAATGCTTCCTATTGTAGATAAACCTACTATCCAATTTATAGTAGAAGAGGCTATAAACTCCGGTATTGAAGATATCTTAATTGTAACCGGCAAAGGAAAACGACCTATAGAAGATCATTTTGATTCCAATCCTGAATTAGAAGCTAATCTTAGAGAAAAGCATAAAACGGAATTATTAAAACTCGTTGAAGAAACGACTGATATAAATTTACATTTTATTAGACAGTCTCATCCTAGAGGATTAGGACATGCTGTATTACAAGCAAAAGCATTTGTAGGTAATGAGCCTTTTGTGGTAATGTTAGGAGATGATATAATGGAAGATAAAATACCATTAACAAAGCAATTAATTATGGATTTTGAAAAAACCTATGCTTCTACCATTGCAGTAATGAAAGTTCCCCATGAGGAAACTTCAAAATATGGAATTATCGCTCCTGAAAGAGAAATTGAAAAAGGGTTGTATAATGTGCTCAACTTTGTAGAGAAACCCAAGCCGGAAGATGCTCCCAGTGATCTGGCAATTATCGGTAGATATTTATTGACACCTGAGATATTTAGTATTTTGGAAAATCAAGCTCCCGGAGCTGGTGGTGAAATTCAATTAACAGACGCAATTGATACACTAAATAAAATTCAAAGAGTCTTTGCTCGTAATTTTTGCGGTACGCGTTATGATGTAGGAGATAAATTCGGTTTTATGAAAACTAATATTCAATATGGTTTAGTCCATCCACAAATAAAAGATAGTTTGCATGACTACATTATTGAATTGGGCAAAGAACTTGAAAAAAAACAAATTGCAGAAAAAGAAAAATTAGCAGTAGTTAGCAAAAAATAATAAAATAAAAAATCTTTCAACTTCATGAAAGATTTTTTTTATTTAAATTTGCTTCCAAATAATTTATACAATCTAAAGTGAAATTTCTTCATTTCAATAAAATACGAATTATCTATCTTTTATTTTCGATAGTATTCGTATTTAAGATATTTTCTATACAGGAATATATTCACTTAGAACAACATAAAGTAAACAAAATTAGTCATGATCATTGCCAACAATGTCATACTATTTTTCATTTAGGAAAATATCAATTATTTGATGTAGCGGAAGACCCAACATTTATACTTCATCATCACTCTGAAATAATTAATCACCCTGAAGATATTTATACCTTTATATTTTATAAAAATATAAATAAATCTAATTATTTCAACAGGCCACCTCCTAAATTTTCATAAAAATAATAATATGATGCGGATTTTTTAATAAAAATTAAAAAAAAAAGATTCGTATTTATATCTTTTTAAAGGATATAACTTTTTTCAATTAAGTCATACCTTATAATAATTATTTTATGAAAAAGACAATATACGTTTTTTTTACATTTTTTATTTTATTGAATATAAAATCGTATGCTCAATGTACCTTGCATATTAAAGGAAAACTTACCGATTTACATTCCACTCGTGGAATAAAAAACGGTTCTATTCAGCTCATAGCAACTAATGGAAAAGAATCCATAACAATAACTGATTTATCCGGAGAATATACTATTTCCAATGTTTGTCAAGGAGTGTATCGACTTATCATTTCACATCCTAACTATAGTTCTCAAACATTAGAAATAACAGTAAAGAATAATTTAAATCAAGATATTTCATTAGAACGTAAAGAAAAAGAATTACAACAAATAGTAACTGTTGGAAAATCTTTAGGAAAAACTAAAACTTCAACAGAAAATAAATTAACCAAAAATCAAATTAATGAATTTTCGGATACTAACTTAGCTAGTGCATTAGCTTCGATTGCGGGAGTGAGTATATTAAAAACGGGAAATAATATAGCTAAACCTATTATTCATGGATTGCATAGCAGTCGTGTGCCCATATTTAATCATGCCATAAGGCAGGAAGATCAACAATGGGGTGTTGAACATGCTCCGGATATTGACCTTAATGTTGCCAATTCCATTTCAATCATTAAAGGAGCGGGAGCTTTACAATATGCGGGCGATGCTACCGGGGGAATCGTATTGGTTGAACCAAAAAAATTATATACAAAAGATACTCTTACGGGGAATCTTATAACTTCCTATGTTTCCAATGGCAAAGGAGGAAATACAACAGCCCAAATTGAAAAAGGATGGAAAAAAGGATGGGCTATGCGCTTACAAGGTACTTATAAAAGATCCGGAGATCTATCAGCGCCTAATTATATTATGTCTAATACGGGGCTTAAAGAAAATGATTTTTCAATTCAAGTAGGTAAAAATCAAAGAAATTACGGCATAGAATTATTCTATAGTTATTTCGGTTCAGACACTGGTATTTTAAAAGCAGCGCATGTAGGTAACCTGGAAAATCTTTTAAATGCCATCAATAATAAACAACCCTTAGTTATTGATGATTTTACGATGAAAATAGATGCGCCCAAACAGAAAATTCAGCATAATTTATTTAAATTCAATACTCATTATAATTTTAATTTTGGTAAATTAAGTTTAGTGTACGGATATCAATTTAATAATCGGAAAGAATATGATATCAGAAGAAGCGAACTTGCCGACAAGGCATCTCTCAATTTGGATTTAACTACACATACTCTCAATTTAGATTATGAATCGATTGTCCATACTAAACTTAAAACAAAATTAGGAAGCGGCTATTCTTATCAAGAAAATTTTCCAAATGCTGGTACCGGCGTAAGTCCATTAATCCCCTTTTATGAAAAAAATAATTATTCCTTCTATTGGATTGAATATTTTACCATAAGTAAAAAATTACTAATCGAAGGAGGAATACGATTTGATCATCAAAAAATAGATGCTTTAAAATTTTATAAAAAAAGCCGATGGGTATCTTTGGGTTACGATAAAAAATATTCAAAAAAAATACTTAAAGATACCGGTCTTAATTATTTGGTAAATCCGATTCTTACCTATAACGGTTTTGCATCTACTTTAGGCTTAAAATTAAAGTTGGGAAAGTTTGATGAAATTACATTCAATTATTCATTAAGCAGTCGAGCACCCAACCCAAGTGAATTATTTAGCGACGGATTGCATCATTCAGCCGCAGCTATTGAATTGGGAGACTTAGACTTAAAAAATGAGAAGTCTAATAAGTTCATGACGACCTATAAAGGGTTTGGATTGGATAATAAGCTAACTTTTGAATTAACGGCTTATTATAATTATATAAATGACTTTATAAACTCTATTCCTGTAAGTGCAGAATATACTATTAGAGGAGCATTTCCGGTTTGGCAATATAAACAAACCAATGCTAAAATTTACGGTATCGATGTAATGGCTGATTATCAAATATTGGGACCATTGAAATTTTCTACTAATTTTTCTTATTTGAGAGGAAAAGATATAAAAAATAAAACGTCCTTAATTTCCATGCCTCCTTTGCAATGGATCAATTCAATAGAATATAAAAATAAAAAATGGAGAAATTATTTTGCAAAACTTACTTCCACTTCGGTGTTTAAGCAAACGCACTTTCCTAATTATAATTTTGAAATTGACATAGTGAAAAATGGAGCACTGGTTTCGGAAACATTAGATATTAGTTCTCCTCCTGCTGCTTATCAGCTATTTGATTTTATTACCGGTTTTTCATTCGATATCACAACCATACATACGATGAATATTTCATTAGGTGTAAAAAATATTTTTGACACTGCATACAGAGATTATATGAATCGGTTGCGTTATTATACGGACGAAAGCGGAAGAAGCTTTTTATTAAAAATACAATTTAACTTTTAAAAATATACAATACATATATGAAAATTAAAAATTTAATTTTTTGGTTACCGTTAACCTTACTTTTAGTTACTATTTTTTCTTGTTCTTCCCATGACAGAGATGACATTTTAAATTCCCTACCGGAACACGATCACGATGAAATGTCAAAGGTGATATTGCAATTTAGAAATAGTTCAGACCCAAATTTAATTCGAGAATATGTTTACGAAGTACCGGAAGGAAGCAACGAAATACCGATTACGGATATTAGCTTACCCACAGGAACGTATAATGTTGAAATAAAATTTTATTCACAACATGAAAATCATTTACACGATGTGACCGATGAAATTTTTATTGAAGATGCCGATGATCATTTTGTATTTTATCAGAAGGTTGATTCTAAAGGGTTAAGCATTACCTATGCTGATCATGATAATATTGATACATTAGGCAGAAAGTTAGGACATCATACAGTGTGGACCGTAGAAGATCAAGCTTTTTCAACGGTGTATATTTATTTACTGCATCAACCGGCAAAGAAAGATCCTGAAGCCACTTCTGCAGCATTATTAGGTGGTGAAATTGATTTAGAAGCTCATTTTAATGTTAATTTACAAAATAATTTATAAAAAATTGTATAATCTATAATAAAACTCATACAACTTTTGTTTATATTATAAATTAATCTTAATAAGTTAATCAAATTACTTATTAAGTATATTTTATATATACTATAAAATTATAGTAAATAGAAAAACTAACGTTGTATGAAAATTAACTGTTTATTATTGGCAATATCGTGTTTATCTGTAAGTAAAATCAATGCACAAATTAATGCATGCTGGAAGTATATATCTGTAAAAAATTATTACAGTTTGGGTATACATTATAATGGATCTTTATGGGGCTGGGGAAAAAATGATAAACGACAATTAGGAGATGGCTCCGACCAAAATAAGTCCCTCCCAACCGAAGTGGATCTTTCCAAAAAATGGAAATTGGTGTATTCCGGTTACAATCATTCATTAGGTATAAAGTCAGATGGTTCTTTATGGGGCTGGGGATTGAATGATAATGGTCAGTTAGGTCAAGGTACTAACTATACCAAAATTTATCCGGTTCAAATTGATCATTCCAATTGGAAAAGTGTTTCCGCCGGAGAATATCACTCATTAGCTATCAAAGAAAATGGTACTTTATGGGCATGGGGAAGCAATGAAGAAGGTCAGTTAGGAGATGGCACTACCGATGATAAAAATAGACCGATTAAAATAGGAAATGCAAGATGGAAGTCTATAACGGCCGGTTTTAATTATAGTATGGGAATACAGGAAGACGGGACATTGTGGGGGTGGGGTAATAATGAAGACGGGCAATTAGGGACTGATCAATTTAGATATTCGACTATTCCTGTTCGAATTGGTTACAGTAAATGGAAATGCATTGCGTCCGGATTCGATTATACTTTAGGAATTCAAGCAGATGGGAGCCTTTGGGCTTGGGGATACAATGAATTTGGCCAATTAGGAGATAAATCCAATCGGGATAAGGATTTTCCTGTACGTATCGGTCATTCTAAATGGAAAATGGTTGCTGCAGGAGAATACCATTCCTTAGGTATTCAAGAAGACGGTTCACTTTGGGGATGGGGAAAGAATAATAGCGGACAAGTAGGAGACGGAACTCAAGTTAATAAAAATCTCCCCGTATTATTGGATCATTCCCAATGGAAAACAGTTTCCGCCGGTTTTGAGCATAGTATAGGCATCCAAGAAGATGGGAGCTTATGGGGATGGGGGAGGAATGATTACGGAGAACTTGGATTTGGAATTGAATTTAGCAGAAATATACCTACGCAAATATCCACATGTGCTGTGAAACATTGATTAATAATAATCTCTCACATATTCCAATACTTTTTGCATCTTCTCCTTTATTTCCCCGGATGAACCTTGGAAATTGTTATTCATAAAGCTAAATATCAATACTTTTCCCGAATTGGTTTCTAAATATCCGCTCAGGTTTGATACTCCTTTCATTCCTCCTGTTTTTGCAAATATATACGGCGGATTCCCTTTATAATAATTTTTTAAAGTTCCACTAACTCCTCCTGCCGGAAATAAAGAAATTAATCTTTTATACGGAATTTCTTCATAGAGCTTAGTTAAAACATAAACCATATCCTTAGGAGTAAAATTATTATATCTGGAAAGTCCGGATCCATCAACCCATCTGGGTTTTTGTGGCAAATCTTTTAAGTAAGAAGATAACATAAGATTTATTGCAGAGGAGCTGTTTAATTTATCTGAAATGGAAAGACTTCCCATCAGTAGAATTTGTTCTGCTAAAAAGTTATCACTTACAACCATCATTCTCCTGTATAAACTGTCGCCGGGTATGCTATATAAATAGGAAGGTTTTTCTTTGGGAAATTTTTCGGTTAAATAAACGGATTTATTTAGTTCTCTTTCTAAAAGTATTTTAGTTAACGAATCGGAAGTAATAAAGGGTATCTCCATTTTTTTATTATCGGAGTAATGAAACTTATTTTTTCTTAAATCTCTTACAATTTCTTTATGGTCCAATAGTACATCATTTATAAAATAAGAGGGATATACTTGAGTTGGTGAAGAAATAGTTACTAAATTTCCGTACATAGGAAAAGAAGTGCGTTCGGGTGAAAAATATTCTTTATAATCTTCCCAAGACCAACCGGGGCCGTAAATAGTATCATCAAAATTTTTTGTAAATAAAGCTATAGTTTCTTTTCGATTTTTTAAAAATTCAATTACTTTATTTTGTTTAAAATAGGGTTCCAATAGAGTTGGATCTCCTGTTCCACAAATATAAAGCGTGTCATTTTTGGAAACATATTTTAGGGAAGGTATAGAATCAGAAATTAATTTCAATCCGGTATATAAGGTAAAAATTTTTACATTGGATGCCGGAATAAAATACTTATTACCATTATAATTAAAAATTTCCTTTTTTTGCACAGGATCATATAAATAAAAGCCGGCCCACTGTTTTGCATAAAAATCAGAATCAAAATGTTTAATTAAAAATGTTTTTTGTGAATAAAGAGATATACTAATCAAAATATAATAAACTATAAAAAATATTTTTTTCATATGATAACTAATTTATAGCATTTCATTCAAAAGTACTAATATGAAATCTTAAATTCTAATTTTTTATCTTAAATTTAAAATTTATAAAATTTAAGCTAATCAATCTATCTATGAATATCGAAGAATTTAGAGAGTATTGTTTACAATTTTCAGATGTGGAAGAATGTTTTCCTTTTGATGAAAAAACTTTAGTTTTTAAAGTAAAGGGTAAGATGTTTGCATTAACGAATCTATATGATCCGGATTTTAAGATAATTTTAAAATGTGAAGCAGATTATTCGTTGGAATTAAGAGAAAATTACTCGGAAATACAACCCGGATATCACATGAATAAAAAGTATTGGAATACAGTTTTTATGAATGGGAATTTAACGGATGTTTTTATAAAAAATCTAATTAAACTATCTTATACAGAGGTGCTTAAAAAAATAACTAAAAAGAGAAGAACAAAATTTTAAAATTTTGGTTACTCAAAAATCTTATTATATCTTAGCATAATGATAATTACCAATTATATTTCAAATGATGTATTAACTCTTTATGAAAATGACAGCGTTGCAAGAGCAGAGCAATTGATGATTGATCTGGGAGTTAGCCATTATCCTGTTATAAGTAAAGGAAGAGTAAAAGGAAATATAGGTTTAAATATCATTAGAGATTTAGATAAATCAGAATCATTAAAAGATCATCTTTTAGATTTAGAACAGTTCTATCTACTTGATAGTGCTATACTTTTTGATTCCTTACGCGTTTTTAGCGAAAATGAAACTAATATAATCCCAATCTTATCCTACCAAGAAAAATTTTTAGGAGTAGTATTAGAAGAAACAGTTATTGATGAATTAGCCTCCTTTCAATTTACTACCGAATATGGAGTTTATATGATCATTACGACTCCTATAAAAAAATATTCTACCAGTGAAATAGCAAATATAGTAGAAAGCAATAATGGAAGAATATTAGGGATGTTATTAGTCAATACCGATGAAGACTCAACTCAAATAGTACTTAAGATTAGTGCAGAAAATATAAGTTCCATTGGAGATACTTTCGAGAGATTTGGATATCAAATTTCCAACAAATACTTTGAAGATTCCAAGCAAGAACTTTTAAAAGAGAGATTTGATCAATTGCAAAAATTTATGGAAGTATAAATTAATTATAATTCAATGATAGTAGGTGTATATGGAAAAGTAGTTCACAAAGAAGATTATGAACTTTATTCGGCTTTTTTTCAACAATTAGAAAAAAAAGGTATAACCATTTATGTATATGAATCCTACGTGAAGGAATTAGAAGAAATGTTAGGATTAATAAATCCCGGCTTTATTCCTTTCACCAAAAAGAAAGGGCTTCCAAAAGAAACCCAATTATTATTTACTTTTGGTGGAGACGGAACTATTTTGTCTACTGTTGCTTATATTAAAGGATCTAATATTCCGATTGTGGGAATCAATACAGGGAGATTAGGATTTTTAGCCACATTTCAGAAAAATGAATTTTTGAAAGAATTGCCCCATATTTTAGATGGTAATTGCACTATAAGTGAACGCTCCGTATTAGAAGTAAAAAGTAATTTTCATAAATTCTTGCCTTATGCCATAAATGAAGCTGCAGTAATGCGTAAGGATACAACCTCAATGATAACCATAGATGCCTATGTAGATAATATATTTCTGAATACCTTTTGGGCAGATGGTTTAATTATATCCACACCTACCGGTTCAACGGGCTATTCTTTAAGTTGTGGAGGACCCATCATTTATCCTAAAGCCGATATTGTTGTTATAACCCCAATTTGTCCGCACAATTTAAATGTAAGACCATTAATTTTAAAAGATGATGTAGAAATACGGTTGAAAGTTCATAGTAGATCGGAAAAATATTCTTTGTGTCTGGATTCACGATATAATACGGTAGGAATAGACGATGAAATAATCATAAAAAAAGCACCATTTAAAATAAAAATAGTCAAGTATAATAATTACTCTTATTTTAAAAATCTTCGAGAAAAATTAAAATGGGGAACTGATTCGAGGAATTAAAAAACTTGTTTTTTCAATTCAAAATAAAATTGTGTGTTTATAACTTCTTAATATCTTTTGAAATTCTCTAGGGTCAAGTATGTTAAATATTTTTAATTTTAAATACATAGTAAGTGCCTAAAACAAAAGAATTAATTAATTGAAAGAAAGTTAATTATAAAAATCATAAGATTATAAAATTTGAATATAAGAGTTTGTATATGTTAAAAATTATACACGAGACCGGCTCTTATAAAGAATTTTCTGTCTTTTAAAAATAAAGTAAAAATTATAAAAAAAGAAAAATAAATTAAGGATTATGTCAATATTTGATAGAAGAATTAATTACAAGCCTTTTGAATACCCTGAAATTTTACAATTTACAGAGGCAATCAATCATGCCTATTGGGTACACTCTGAAGTAGATTTTACCGCCGATATACAGGATTTTCATTCGCATTTAGAAGACAGAGAGCGAAATTCAATCAAAAACAGTTTATTAGCAATTGCCCAAATTGAGGTCGCTGTTAAAAGTTTTTGGGGAAATATATATCAGCATTTTCCGAAGCCGGAGTTCAATGGATTAGGAAGTACTTTTGCGGAATGTGAATTTAGACATTCAGAAGCTTACTCAAGATTGTTGGAGGTTTTGGGATATAATAATGAATTCGAAAAGTTGTTGGAAATTCCCGTTATCAGGGAAAGAGTGGAATACTTAGATAATGCATTAAAATATGCTAAATCCGATGACCGAAAAAAATACGTAGTATCACTTATTTTATTTACTATTCTTATTGAAAATGTATCTTTATTCAGTCAATTTGCCATAATCTTATCATTTACAAGATTTAAAGGTCTGATGAAAAATGTTAGCAATATCATTGGTTGGACTTCGGTAGATGAGCAAATTCATGCAAATGCGGGAATCTATTTAGTTAATAAAATTAAAGAAGAATATCCCGACTTTTTTGATGAAGATACCATTAAGCACATTCAAGATACCGTTAAGAATTCAATCATCATTGAAGGTAAAATATTAGATTGGATATTTGAGAAGGGAGAAGTAAACTCAATTGAAAAAGAAAATCTCCTAAACTTCATGAAATTCAGGGTAGATGAAAGCTTACAACAAATAGGAATGGAACGGTTATATCATGTTACACCTGAGCAATACAAACCTATGGCATGGTTTGAAGAGGAAGTATTTGCCAATAGTTTGGACGACTTTTTTGCGAAAAGACCTACCGAATATACCAAATATGATAAAAGTATAACTGAAAACGATTTATTTTAAATGGGAGATTTTTATTTAATTAAAGCCAATTTTATATATCTTGATTTTAATGCAACCATCGAAAGAGAAATTGCTACCAAATTAGAAGACAGAGATCGTCATATAGAAATATGGGAGGAGTTAGTAGAAATAATTTCAGGATATCTTCGAACATTTTCTTTATCTGAAATATATGAAATGCCTTTTATTGATGAAGAAGGAAAAGATAACGGGTATTTTTTAAGAAGAATGGCAGTAAATAATGAAACCGGATTAAAAGGTAAATTAGAATTAATGGTTAAAAGATTAGATTAATATATATTATGAGCGAAAAACTTTGGTGGAAAAATTCGGAAAGTGAACAAATATTAAATAGGGGGTATCTTCTAAAGGGAGAGACGGTTGAAGGTGCAATTGATCGTATTACTTCCGCTGCAGCTCAACGATTATACAAACCTGAACTAAAAGAAGCTTTTCAGGAAATGATTGAAAGGGGCTGGATGAGTTTAAGCTCACCCATATGGGCAAATATGGGAACAGAAAGAGGATTGCCTATATCATGTTTCAATGTTCATATTCCTGACAGTATAGAAGGAATAACTCATAAATTAGGAGAAGTAATCATGCAGACCAAAATTGGCGGAGGTACTTCCGGTTATTTTGGAGCTTTAAGAGAAAGAGGATCAGCGGTTTCGGATAATGGCAAAAGTAGTGGAGCGGTAAGTTTTATGAAATTATTTGATACTGCCATGGATACCATATCTCAAGGGGGAGTGAGAAGGGGGGCTTTTGCAGCTTATTTGGATATTGATCATCCCGATATTGAAGAATTTTTATCCATACGCGATATAGGAAATCCGATTCAAAATTTATTTTTCGGTATATGTGTTCCTGATTATTGGATGCAGGAAATGATTGACGGAGATATTGATAAAAGAAAAATTTGGGCTAAAGTTTTAGAAAGTCGTCAACAAAAAGGGTTGCCCTATATATTCTTTACTGATAATATTAATAAAAATAAGCCACAAGTATACAAAGATAAAGGAATGGTTATTCATGCTTCTAATCTTTGTTCTGAAATCATGCTTCCTTCCACAGAAGAAGAATCTTTTATATGTTGTCTTTCATCCATGAATTTGGAATTATATGATGAATGGAAAGACACGGAAGCAGTAAAATTAGCCGTATTCTTTTTGGATGCCGTTTTACAGGAATTTATTGTAAAAACAGAAGGTAATTATTACTTGTCACCCGCAAATAAATTTGCTAAAAAACACAGAGCACTAGGCTTGGGAGTTTTAGGATGGCATTCTTACTTGCAGAAAAACATGATTCCTTTTGAAGGAATGGTTGCTAAACAAAAAACCGTTGAGATTTTTAAATATCTGCAGGATAAATCCAATAAAGCAACTGAAGATTTAGCCAGGATTTATGGAGAACCAGAATTATTAAAAGGTTATGGAAGAAGAAATTCTACTTTATTGGCTATTGCGCCAACCACTTCATCTTCTGCGATCTTAGGTCAAACCTCGCCGGGGATAGAGCCGTTCAGTTCCAATTACTACAAAGCGGGTCTTTCCAAAGGTAATTTCATGCGTAAAAATAAGTATTTGGATATGCTTCTTACAGAGAAAAATATTAATAATGAAGATACTTGGAGAAGTATTATGCTAAATGGTGGAAGTGTACAACATTTAAAAGATTTATCGTATGAAGAAAAACAAGTTTTCAAAACTTTTAAAGAGATCAGCCAATTGGAAATTGTTCAACAGGCCTCTATAAGACAAAAATATGTGGACCAATCCCAGTCTTTGAATTTAAATATACCTGCTGAACTTCCGGTAAAAGAGGTAAACCGATTATTAATAGAAGCTTGGAAATTAGGTATTAAAACTCTTTATTATCAAAGAAGTCAAAGTGTGGCCAAAGAGCTGGTGGTTAATTTGGTTAATTGCAGCAGCTGTGAATCGTAGTGATTATAACTATCTTATATCTTAAAAAAAGACTATTTTTAAATAGTCTTTTTTCGTTTAAATGTTTATCAATCGGTGTAAATGTATTTTAAATAGCTTATATTTGTGCCGAATGTTCTTTTTAATACTGGTTGTAGCCTAAAATAATGAAAGATTTTTATACTATATTAGAAGTCGATCCGACTGCATCGCGTAAGGAAATTAAAAAATCTTATAGAAGATTAGCTCTTAAATATCATCCGGATAGGAATTTAAATAATAAAGATAATGAAAAGCTTTTTATAGATATTAACGAAGCATATCATATTTTATCCAATGAAGAATTTCGTAAAAATTATGACGTAAGGTACAGAAAAAAAATTTCTTATTATTCTCAACCTATTACACCTTATATTTTTTTGAAAAAGTTTCAGGATATTCGTAAATTCATTTATGATAGAGGTATTAATAAAATAAGTAAAAATGCGTTATATTCAGGGTTGGAAAAATTATTGTCTGATGAAAATATCAACTTCTTACTTTTAAAAAGTGATAAAGAAGTTCGTAAGCAGATTATAATTGAAAATTTAAAATGTATAAAGTTTTTACCATCTTTAGATAAAGAAAAAATCATAATCAAGCTATTAAAATTAGCCGATAATGATCATAGTCTTGTAGCTCTTATTAGTTTCTCTACTAATCATACGGAAAACAAGTATTTTTTTACCTCTATTTTTTCAAAGTTTACTTATAAAATAAAACAAATGTTTGTTCCATAAATTAATGGAATTAAACAATAGGCTAAAACAGACGTTACCGTTTGAAATTGTAATCTTAAAGCCAAAAAATTAGATATATTGTAAGATACTAAAATAATTATAATGAAAAAAATTGTATTCGTTTTCACTCTACTAATGATTTTAAACAGCGGAGAGCTGTTTTCACAAAATAAAACCAATAGGATAACAACTACTAAATTAAAAAAGAAAAGCCTTATTTTAGGTCCCAAATCTGCGGCTAAAATTAAAGAATTATTTTTTACTGCTAAAGGATTTAAATTACCGCAAAAAATAGAGGCAATCAATACTATAGCTACTTATACGGGTGCAGAACCCATTGAAGGTTCAGGAAACATATATACTTGGGATTTCACGAATGGTTTTCAAATTAGTGCAATATCAGAGGGTGGCGGGCGATTAGGAAGTAATGATAAAATTTCATTGGTTAGTTTCAATTACGGAGGAATCAATTCAGTGGAATTATCAAATTCAATTGTCTTACATCAATCTTCTCTAAGTTCCATTGAAAAAATATATGCTAAGCGTTTAATAAAATTTAAAAATACGAAACAACCTACATATAAAGTAGTGTCAGATAAAATTTATACTACTTTTTACTTTAATGAAAAAAATATTTTAATAAGTTTAACTATCTCTAATTATGATTTAGAATTTTAAATATTTATTTCAAAAAATCGACAAAATTTACTGAGAATGAAATAATCAAGTTATATTAAACTTACTTGATTATTTATATAGATTATTGTTTAATTAAATATTCTTCGGTATCGTATTGACCTGTATTGTCAAGATAGTACAGTTTTTTCTCAAAAGCTTTAAATTTAAAACCAAATTTATCTAAAGCTATCGTTGAATTTTTTCTATCCCAATTGAAATTACCTTGTTCATAGATAATTGATCCTTTAGAATCTTCGTCATTAAAAAGCTGAATTTTTAACATATACGAATAATTTTGATCTAAAGTAAGAACCACAAATTCACAATCATCACATGAAATACTTCCTTGATAAGTTCCGATAAATTTCTTAGGTAAAGTATCCCTAATTGAAGAAGATACTGATAAAGAATCAGTTTGGTTAGAAGCTTTAATCGTTTGTTTCTTATCGCAACTGTTCAAAAGGCAACTAAATATAATTAGCAGTATATAATATTGTATTGAATGGATGTTCACAGGAAACAATCAATTTATTAAATATATTTCAACTTTAAAATTTTGTATTAGGATCAAATTTTTCCAAATAATCAGAAACCCTCTTAGCAAAAGCACCTCCTAAAGCTCCATCTATGACCCTGTGATCATAGGTATGTGAGATAATCATCATATGGCGTATACCTATCATGTCTCCTTGAGGAGTTTCAATAACTGCCGGTTTTTTAACAATCGATCCAACAGCCATTATAGCAACTTGAGGTTGGTTGATGATCGGCGTTCCTGCAAGGTTTCCAAAACTTCCAATATTACTCAAAGTATACGTTCCATTATTGGTATCTTCCGGTTTTAGCTGATTATTTCTTGCACGATTTGCTAAATCATTTATTGATCTTGCAAGTCCGGATAAACTCAACTGATCAGCATTTTTTATAACAGGGACTATTAAATTGCCATTGGGAACAGCTGTTGCTATACCTATATTAATATTTTTCCTTTTTATAATTCTATCCCCATCTACGGAGATATTAATCATAGGAAAATCTTTTATTGCTTTAACAATTGCCTGAATAAACATAGGCATAAAAGTGAGCTTAACTCCTTCATTTTTGAAGAAAGAATCTTTATTTTTATTTCTCCAAAGCACTATATTGGTAACATCTGCTTCAACAAATGAAGTAACATGGGCTGAAATTTGTCTGCTTTGCAGCATATTTTTAGAAATAAGCTTACGCATACGGTCCATTTCTATGATTTCGTCACCATCCGATATGGAAGGAGAAGAATTTAATATAGAGGTTTCAGATGTATTTTCTGATACTTTAGGGCTATTATGAACCGGTTCCAGTATAGGTGATACTTTTATGGTAGCGGAAAGATTTCTACTTTTTAAATAGGAAAGGATATCTTCTTTTGTAATTCTACCGTTTAATCCCGTACCTTGTAGTAAATCTAATTCCGATTGAGAAATATTTTCTTTTTTACAAATAGATCTAATTAAGGGTGAATAATACGTACTTTTAGAAGCATTACTATTATGTAGTTCAGAGTTAGAAACCAAAGGTTTTTCTAATTCAGCTGTTATATTAGGTACATTTATAGATGTATTGATTGTTAGAGTATCATCCTGATTTAAAGATATTTCGGTTTTAGAAACAGCAGATGATTTTTCATCAATATCTTCAATTTCTAATATAGCAAAAGCTTCTCCAATTTTGCAAATGTCATTTACTTCTTTAAGCTTTTTTAGTAGTTTTCCCGAAATGGAGGAAGGAACATCTGAATCGACCTTATCTGTCGCAATTTCAACAATAGTTTCGTCTTCTTCTACATAATCTCCTTCATTTTTTGCCCATCCGGTAATAGTAGCTTCCATTATACCTTCTCCCATAGGAGGTAATATAAGTTTATATTCAGCCATAATTAATAATTAGAAAGACAAAACTAGGAAAAAAATATGGAATGAGATTAAATTTTTTAGGTTGTACTAAGATACACTATTAAATTATTAAAAAAACCAAATTTCATTGATTAAATTGATGAAAAATTGTATAGTTTTGAATTACTAACTATTCAATTCTTATTATGAATTATAAATTAAGTATAAAATTGCTATTGCTTAGATTATTATTCTTAATTTTTTGTTATCAGCTTTGTAGAACAATATTCTATCTATTCAATTTACATTGTTTTGAAAATATAGGATTATCGGAATTTTTAGGAGGCTTACGATTTGATCTAGCGGCAATTTTTTTAAGTAATATATTAATAATTGTATTATGTACGATTCCGGGAAACTTCAAATATAAACTTATTTATCAAAAAAGTTTAAAAATACTATTTTTTTTAATCAATGCCTTTTTTATAGGTTTAAATTTCATTGATATAAAATATTATATATATACTAATAAAAGAAGTACCTATTCATTGATTACTGCTTCCGGTATGGAAGGAGACATACTCAGACTAATTCCTGTATTCCTAACTCAATATTGGTATATGCTTTTAGGATATTTATTGGCTATGTTTTGTTTTTGGAAATTTATTCCTGAAATTTCATATAGACAAGAAAAAGAAAACGGATGGAAAGGTATTTTCGTAAGCTCATTAGTTTTTTTATTATTTATCGGCTTAATTATATTATTAGGAAGAGGAGGAATCCAAAGAGCTCCAATTAAAACGGTTGATGCTATCAATTATACCGATTATCCCCAAAATACCGCAGTGGTATTAAACACAACTTTTACAATTTTTAAAACTTTAAATAAAAAAGATAATTTAAAAAAGAAGAATTATTTTACCCCTCTACAATTAAAAACTTTTTATCAACCAATTATAGATATCAATTCTTATGGAATTTTTAATAAAAAGAATTTAGTAATTCTTATTTTGGAAAGTTTTGGAAAAGAAAATATTAATCAACAATTCGAAGGAAGGAAATTAACTCCGTTTTTAGATTCTTTATTTACAGAGGGCAGGTATTATACCAATGCTTTTGCTAACGGATTAAAATCTATAGATGCTGTACCTTCAATAATTACATCTATACCTTGTCTTATGGAAGTTTCTTATATATCTTCACCATATTCCTTTAATCAAATTGATGGTTTTAATGCTGTTTTAAAAAAAGAAGGATATAGTACTTCTTTTTTTCACGGTGCATTTAATGGAAGTCAAAATTTTAATGAATTCGCCCTTATTTCCGGCTATGATCATTATTATGGTAAAAATGAATACACGGAAAAAGGTGGATATGATGGAGTATGGGGGATTTTTGATGAAGAATTTTTACAGTTTGCATTAAAAAAATTTAATACATTTAAACAACCTTTCTTTTCAACTATTTTCACCATTTCATCACATTCTCCTTATACCATTCCTGAACAATATAAAAATAAATTTCCTAAAGGAAACAGAGATATACACGAAAGTATCGCTTATTCCGATTTTGCTTTAAGAAAATTTTTTGAGAATGCTAAAAAACAAGAATGGTATACTAACACGGTCTTTGTTATAACTCCCGATCATACAAGTAGAGGAGGGGCTAAACCTGAATACTTTTCAACAGAAATTGGTAATTATTCAATACCCATATTACTATTTGACCCTTCTAATTCTAAATTAAAGGGAAAAGAAAATAAATTAGTGGGTCAAATTGATATTTATCCTGAAGTTTTGAGTTATCTGAATTATAAAGGACAAATTTTTTCATTTGGCAATCCCGTTGAAAGTGAAGATCGAGTTGTTGCCAATTTTAATGAGGGTATTTATAGATTTTTAATCAATCAGTATTTTGTGGCTTTTGATGGTGAAAAGATTTTACGTGTATATGATTATACAAAAGACAGTTTATTACAACATTCAATTTCAAATTATCCTAAAGAAAACTTTGAATTTAAAATAAAATCGTATATTCAACAATATAATAACAGGCTGATAGATAATGAATTATCTTTAGTTAACTCAAAGGATTAAATCGACTACAAATCCCTCATGATTTCTAACATTAAACACCATATTATTATCTAAAAGCAAATATTGACCTTTAACACCTTTTAGAATTCCTTCAAATTCAAAAACCTTTTTAAGGTTTACCGAATTTACTTTATGTGGGTATGAGATCACAGGATATTGAAAATTAAAAATTTCGTTATCCTCTAAAATATAATTTTCTAATTGATCGGGTATAAATGTTTTAAGCTCATTTTTCACAATTGATAAATCTATATAGGGAACTGATTCTCTCAACATTTTCCTATAATTGGTTTTATCTGAAACGTGCTTTTTAAGAATGGATTCAATGACTCCTGCTTCATATCTATTTTCAGTTTCTGCTAATTTTATGGCATACTCGGCACCTTGATCGATCCATCGATAAGGTAATTGTGATTTTCTAGTGACACCTACCTTAACTCCTCCGGAAATAGCTAAGTAAACTATATGAGGCTGAAGTTGAGCTTGAGATTCAACACTTAAATCTCTGTCTTCCTTTCCTAAATGGGCTTTTGATAACTCGGGCCTTAGGATCCAATCTCCTGCATAGGGAGACGTAAAATAACATTCCTTACAATATCCCATGGCAAAGATTACTTTATCTAAACCACATCCCAGACATTTATAATGGTCAAATCGAATTTTTATTTTTTTATCTAATAGTTGATTTATAATAATAATTTCATCATTAAAATTTAGATAATATTGAATAGGAGAATTATATTCGGTTATCATTTTGGTTAGTTGTCCGGTTAGATGCATAAAGAATAATTTATTTACATTTAGTCTGTATTGTAATCTTGAATATTACAAATGTATTAAATATGCATTTATATAATAGTTTAATATTAAGTTTATATTAAAATATAATTTTTAAATATATGGGTTTAATTTACTTTAAGATAATAAATTAGTAATAATAAACGTTATACGACGTATAGGGAAAATTTATATTAGTTAAAAAAAAATCTAAAAAAATAGTTGTTATTGCAGGTTTTTTATATCTTTACCTAATATTTATTTTGCTCAAAAAGTTAATTAATCGTATAATACATACTTAAATATTATGAAAAAAAGTTTATTGAATTTTCATTTGATCTTCTTAGGGTTATTTCCATTATTTCTTATTACAAGTTGTGGAACATCAAAAAAAGCTATAGTTTATAGTGATGAAGTTGAGATTAATCAACACGAAGATGTAATAGATAGTTTAGAAATAATTGAGAATGGTAATGAAGATAAAATAATTGAAGTTAAAGAAACATTAAATATTAGAAAACCTAAAGGTAAATTAGATAAAATTTTAGTCTATTTAGGCGATGAAAATGTTGTGAAATGGAGATTAGTAAGATTGAATTCTCAAAATGTTGAAGATTTATATGAGAATGTTCCCTTGATGAGATTTGATGAACCTTGGAAACAAATTTACGGAACAACAGGTTGTAATAAATTTACTGCCTATTATACTTGGGAGAATACTATTTTTAACATTTCAAGATTAACTTCTACTGAATTGTCTTGTGATTTTGATGAATCACAATTTCTAAATGCTATGCAAAGTATTGATGAAATAAGAGAAGAAGATTCTATTTTATCATTTTATAATGATGGTCAAGAAATTTTGGTTTTTGAAAGATATAATCAGTAAAATTTGATTAAAAAAATATTATAATAGCTTCGTGTTAAAATACATGAAGCTTTTTTTATATTTTCATTTTGTAAACAGAAACGTCTGTTGTTCTACGGTTAATTCGTGTTAAAACTTCTTTGAATTTTTTAAAATCTCTACAGGTAAAAACTACTTCATTACGTATTATTTTTTCTGTACTTAAAATAGATCCATTTAAGATTTGATTTTTTATTTCAAAATTAAATTTTAAAGGAAAATCATAATTGTTTTTAATTTTTAAATCTTTTGATTCGTATAAAACCAATGCTTCAGCACCTAATGGGTATATTCTTTGTTCTTTAGTGAAATGATCTACAGATGAAGGATGTCTCTCAAGTATTGCTAATCCACTTACTAGTGCTAGATGGTAAATAATACTGCTGTATATCTCGTATAGTAAGATTGAGTCAGAATTTTCTGAAATGTGAGCTGGATTTCCTAAAATTTTCCAAAAAGAAAATTCCTGTTTGGGTTTAACTACTACATTAGACAATTTATTTTGTATCCATAAAATCTGACAAGCTAATTGTTCTACAGAAACAAAAAGATGATCTATAATCCTATATGATAAGAGAATTTTATAAGGATAAATATTTAAATCTTTTTTTTGTTGTTTTGCATAATTAATAATTGAAAAATATTCCTTAAAGATTTTAATTGGGTTTATCATAAAAGTTATTAATCATATAATTAGAAGTAAAAAGACATCACTAAATTTAATTAAAAATAATTAATGATTAAATTTGCAAAACTAAAAAATTATGAGAATAAATTATTCTACAAGAATATATATAATTTGTCCTGCAAATATCTCAACCGGAGGGCCTGAAGCATTACATCAATTAAGCCATAAATTAAGAACTGTTTTTAAATTAGATGCTAAAATGTATTATATACATAAAAAGTCTAATGAAAATCCCAAACCGCAAGTTTATAATATCTACGATACATCAGAGATTGAAACTATTGATGATCATCCTAATAATATTATTATCATTCCAGAATCTCTTACTAATTATATTTTTAAGTTTAAAAAAAGTAAGAAGATTATTTGGTGGTTGAGTGTTGATTTCTATTCAATTTGTATGAAGAATAGGCACAGAGGATTAAAATTTTATATTTCAAAATATTTTAAAGGTCAATTAGAAGAGCAGGAGTACCATTTGGAAAATCTTCCAGATGTGTATCATTGGGCGCAATCTTACCGATCCTATATATATCTTGTCGAAAACCATATACCAGAAAATAAGATATCTTTTGTATGTGATTATGTTAATCCACTTTTTTTAGCAGAAAGTAATCGAATTAAAAATTTAGTAAATAAAGAAAATATAATAATCTATAATCCTAAAAAAAATAATAAAGATTTAAAATCCATACAAAAGAAAAGCTCGAAGTATACATGGATAGCCATAAAGAATATGACACCCGATCAAGTGGTTGAAACCATGAAAAAAGCAAAAGTATATATAGATTTTGGATACAATCCCGGAAGAGACAAAATGTTAAGAGAATCATCTGTAATGAAATGTATTATTATTTCAGGTATGGGTGGATCTTCAAAATATCAACAAGATTTGAATATTTCAATTGGATATAAGTTTAAATATACAAAAAATGAACTTTCAAAAATTATTGATAAAATAGAATATTCTATAACCAATTATGAGCAAGCAATTTTGGAATTTAATGAGTACAGAAACGAAGTTCTAAATGAAGAATTAGAATTTGAAAATCAATTACAATTATTTTTTAATATAAATCCGGCTAAGAAATGATATCAGTTATAATTCCCATCTATAACGTAGAAAAATATTTAAGTAGATGTTTAGATTCTGTAATAAATCAAACGTATTCAGATTTGGAAATACTATTAATTAATGATGGATCTACAGATTCTAGCGGATTTATTTGTGATGAATATGCAAAAAATGATTCCAGAATTGTTGTTATTCATCAGGAAAATAAAGGTCCCTCACATGCAAGAAATAAAGGATTAGACAAAGCAAAAGGAGAATATATTAGTTTTATTGATCCTGATGATTTTATCTCTTTAAATTTTTTTGAAATATTACTTAATCAGTTAATTGAAACAGATAGCGATATTTGCATATGTAATTTCCAAAGTTTTTCTAATACAATACAAATTAAAAGTTCCGATTTAATAAATACATATAAAAAAGTATATAATGGGAGTATTTTTATTACTGAATTTAAATATACTAAAGATACTGTTCGTTATGTGGTATTGTGGAATAAACTATATAAAAAATGTTTATTCGATAATTTAAGAATGCCAGAAGATGTAAAAATTTGTGAGGATGAATATATATGGTATAAGTGTATGTATAATGCTGAAAAAATTTGCGAAATAGATACAATATTATATTATTATTATAAAAGAGAAAATAGCACAACCAATAGATTATATAAAGAATTTTCATTTAAAAAAGAAATAGCATTTTTAGAGGCCTTAGAAGATCGCATTAATTTTTGTGAAAAAGAGGGTTTAAATTATTTTATGAAAGATACAATTTTATACCGAAATAAAATTTTAAGAAAGATTTATATTTCTACTCCTAAAAATAATGTTCCAGAATATATTAAAATAGAATTAGAAAAAAGTATAAGAAAAATTTCTTATCTGAAAAGAATTAAAATATATTTGAAGAAAATTTTTAGCTAATAACATGTTCACTTATTCAATCATAATTCCACATAAAAATATACCTCATTTACTAAAAAGATGTTTAGATTCTATACCATTTAGGAATGATATTCAAACTATTATAGTTGATGATAATAGTGATCCTACAATTGTTAACTTTGATAAATTTCCTGGATACGATAAAGAGAATATTGAAATTTATTTAACTAAAGAAAATAAAGGAGCTGGTTATGCTAGAAATATAGGTTTATCCAAAGCCAAAGGAAAATGGATATTATTTGCTGATGCAGATGATTTTTTTAATACAAATTTTTTAACCGAAACAGATAAATATGTTGATACTGATAATGATTTAATATATTTTTTAGCTACTAGTGTCTATAGTGATACATTGAATAAAGCTTTTAGAAATAAATATTTGCTTTCCACTCGTAAAAAATATTATAAAAAACTTATCAAAAATGAGGTAGAAGCAAAGAATGAATTAGTATATAAAAATTGGGAAGCTTGGGCTAAAATGTTTAATCGAAGTTTTATTGAAAAAAATAATTTATTTTTTGAAGAAGAGAAAATAGGTGAAGATGCTATATTTGTAATTAAAGCTGGAGAATTATCAAGAAAATATTATGTAAGTGATTTTCCAATTTATTGTATTACTTACAGAAAAGATAGTTTATGTTTTAAAATGATCTCTGAAGATGATTTTGATCATAATTTTTTAGCTAAAGTCCGTATAAATAAATATTTAGAAAGCGTAGATAAGAATTCGTTTAAAATAGATTTATATCATGATATTATATTGTCATATCGTTTTGGAAGGAGAAAAAAAATGATAAATATATATAAAATTGCGAAAGAAAATGGTAATAAAATCCGAATTAAAGCTATATTAAAATATTTTTTAATTTCACTAAAAAAAAAATTTTAATATAAAAAAAAATCATAATAGTTATTTAATATAAAATATTTCATTTAGATAAAATAATTGAAGTATTTTATATAAGTTCTTTTAATAAAATTTTGTTATGTTATTTAGTTTTTAAACATTTTGTTATAATATTTAATTAATATATTTTTTGCAATACTATTTTAACCAAATTTTAATTATATTTTATATTAGAATAAAGCATTTTTTAAATTTTTTACAATCTATTTACATACTATTTGTTCTTTAAAAGTTAGAATATAAATATTTTATTAATTTATATTAACTTATTTAAGTTATATTAGCTTAATATTTTTTTTAAAAAATATTAAGCTGATATATTTTAAATTATAACTTTAAAACATTGTTGCTTATGTAATATCGAAAATGTTTTAGATAATTAATTTTAGGATAAAAAAAGACAAATAAATGATTTACATTTTAAAATATAAAAAAGTTATATCCTATCAAGCATAGCTAATCAACATAATCATATTTAATCTTGATAATAATAAATGAATACTATCTTAATATATTTCAAAGTTTACTGTTTTTTAGGATTTATTCCATATATTTCATTATAATTAGCGGTGATATTTCCTTTAGTTATAGTAATTTTACAAGTATTATGATCTATTCTAAATAATGAGACGTAATCATTCAAATATTGTATATGCGCTATTTCACCTTTTCTAGTTCCACCTATTGTAATTTTTTTATTCCAATAAACGGTAAATAATTTAATAATTAATTGAGTTGTTCCAGTAATCTCAACACTATCAACTAAATATACTTTTTCTTCCTCATCCCCGTATTCGCTTGCAAAATAACCTATTATATCGGTATGAGGTATAAGATTAAATTTAACTTTTAAATATTCGTTTTTAGAAGAAACAACAGGTATATATTTTTGACTTATATATTTTTCTTTAACTATGTAATCATTTGTGGGGGTTAAATTCATATAATCCTCTTGCAAAAAAAAGCTGAATTTAAAATTAATAAAATTATAGTCTATTCCTCTAAATAAGGTAAAAAATCTATTATTTGACATACCATATAAAGATTGTCGAAATGTATCATATAATTTAGGAGTAGGTTCATTTTTATTTAATTGAATTTTTAATAAACTATCTTTTTCTTTTTTTAATTTCTGTTCTTCCATGAATTTTATTTTTTGAATACTATCTTTAATTTTATAAATGCTATCTTGCTTTTTTTTCAATATTTGCTTTTTGATTTCATGGGCATTCCAAACACTATCTATAAATTGTTTTTCCTTTTTTAAACGTTTTTCATTTTTAGATTTTTCAATTTTATCTTGTCTAATTTGTTTAGCATATAATAATGGGAATAATATCAAACTTTTGATTTGTGCAGAAGTAAATAAAGGAATTAAAATTAATAATAAGGTAGGCAGTATTTTTATTTTCATAATTATTTTTTTTCAAATATATAAATATGAATAAAAATGCGATAAATATTAATTTTTATTTAGAAATTAATAATTTATATTTATTATTAAATTATGATATTAATTAGATTATTTTAATTTATAAACATGTTATATTTTATTATGTATGACATTAAAAATGTTATTTTTAAAAATATTCAATTAATCAAAATAATTAAAAAAAAATAAATATATAATGCCATTATTAATTAAAATTGACAAATCATAAGCAAAATGTGAATAATATGATGAATATCTATAAAAAAACATAATAATAACAACCTAAATGAATTAGTCTTATTACTTAAAATTATATATGGTAAAATTTTGATATACGAGTATTATAACTATTTAAAACTAAGAAAATGTGTTTATTAATTTTCTATAAATATTTAATTAATTTTTCAGTCAGAAATTTTCTGTGAAAATTGGAAATTTTTGATGATGGGACATGCGCAGTATTGCTTTTCCAATTTTTAAACTCAGTTAAAATGAATTGTTTTAGATGATCGTTATCGTTATAAGTAAAATGTTTACCGGATTCAGTTTCAATTAATATTTTTTCAACATCAGCATTTTGTGGTCCTATAGATAAAATGGTTTTACCAGTTGCTAAATATTCAAATAATTTACCCGGAATGATACCTTTGGAATTTACATTATTAAAATTGGTTAATAGCAATAAATTAGAATTATTCATTTCATTAATCGATTCAACATGAGGTAAATATCCTATATTGATCCAATTATTTTTTAAAGCCGAATTATTTAACTCTTCTATAATCGAATCAGAAATTTTTCCCACAAATTTTAAACGGAATTGAGAGGCAAATGCTGGATTCTCTAAAATTAATTCCATTAATACTTTCCATAAATTAGTGGGATTTCGTAGCGTCTCGAGCATTCCAACATACGAAATGGTGAATACAGAAGTTGGTTCATCTGCTCTATTTACTTCTGAATCAAAACCATTAGTAATACATTCAACATTTTTAGCTCCTAATTTTTTAAAATTTTCTTTATCTGTATAACTGGTTGAAAGAATCAGATCGGCATTTTGAAAAACTTCTTTTTCCATTTTCTTATGTTTTAGATCTGATCTTTGAGTTAGTTTTAGTTGAGAGTAGTAGGAAATTTGAGTCCAAGGATCTCTAAAATCGGCGATCCATTTGATTTTGTCTTTTTTTATTTGCTTTAATCCTAATCCTATTAAATGCATACTATGAGGAGGCCCGGTTGTTACTAAAGTATCTATATTGTATTCATCCATATATTTTTCAAGAAACTTAATAGAAGGTTTAATCCAAAACATACGAGCATCGGGAATAAAAAAATTTCCTCTTATGAATACGGAAACCCTGGATAAAATGCCTTGTTTTTTAGCGGTTTCAAATTGACCGGCTTTAAAATCTTTATTTTTCTTGGTGAGTGTCTCAGCTAAACGGTACGGTTCCCATATAGGTTTTTTGATAATTTTTATTTTAGGATTTATTTCATCAACCAAGCTTGGGTCTAAAATAGGATAGGAGGGATTTTCGGGAATATAAACATGAGGTTCAATACTGAATTCCGGCAGATATTTTGTAAATTTTAACCATCTTTGTACCCCTGGGCCTCCGGCCGGAGGCCAATAATAGGAAATGATCAAAACCTTTTTACACATGTCTTACAAAGATTTTGAAATCTCAGAGGATTTACTTCTTTTTTTGTAGTCATATATCAATAATATACTGCTTATAATTACAAAAAGAAGACAAGTGCCCAGAGTTATATATTTTCCTTTTTGAATTACGGGAGGATTAAAGGAAAAATTTATAGTATGTTTTCCTGCAGGTATTTTTAAGGCACGTAACGTATAATCGGCTCTATAAATAGGAACTTCTTTTCCATCGATTGAAGCCTTCCAACCATGTGGATAATAAATTTCCGAAAAAACTCCTAATTTTTCCTCTTTACTATTAGAAACATAGGTTAAATTATTCGGTAAATATTCTTTTAATTCTATAGAAGACAAACTATCAGAGGAAGATTTTATGGTAAGGTCTTTTTTATATTTTGAATTTATTACTGCTTTTCTTTTGTTATCAATCTTTCCCAATGCTAATAATTCCTCATCGGCATTGTTGGCAAAAACAATTTCATTTACAAACCAAGCATTTCCATTATTATTAGGATTAGGAATAGGTCTGATTATAGAATCGGCAGTGATGATGTACTTAGTATTAAGCATATCAAGTATAGGTAAATTTAAGCTGTCCGATAAATAAAAATCTATTAAATCTTGATATCTCCTTAATTTAGCACCATGATATCCACCAATCGATTGATGAAAATAAGAGGTATTAGTTTCATTAAAAGGACTTAACAACAAATTGAATACTCTGTAATGAGCATGATCGTTTTGTTTAATTATATCTAATGCATGGTTAATAGGTGCTGCATTGACAATACGAGCCAAGGTTGGATCGGTTTGTGCTTTTTCTAATTGACTTTCTGTTACTTGAGTAGGAAAAGGATTTTTATAAAATTGTTTGTCCACAAAATTATCATCATTTAAATAACGTTTATCCACTCCCCATAAATCAACTAAAGATAATGCGGCAATAGCTAAAACTGCATAACTTGATTTAAAGGACTTAATTTGAGCAGCCCAAAGAAGTACAGAACAAACTAAAACGAAGAAAAAAGTTCGTAAAATATCTGATTGGAAAAGGGCAAAACGATCTTTTCTAATAGCTTCAAGTATTTCAGATTTTATAGCATTACCTTCTAAAGTAGTATGAAAGCTAAATATATGTAATCCTAATACATACAGAAGTAATAATATAACCAATATAAAACCGGAACTTATATATAAAATTTTAGTTTTATAAACTTGGGTAAGAGTTTCATCCATAAAATATGAATACGTACCCAATAAAGCTAATAAAGGAATAGTAAATTCAGCAATCACAAGAGCGGAAGAAACAGCTCGAAATTTATTATATAATGGGAAATATTGAATCATGAAATCAGTAAATATCCCAAAATTTTTACCCCAAGCTAAAAAGAAACTTAGAACGGTTGCTGCAACCAACCACCATTTATATTTGCCTTTATAGTAAAATAAAGCTAAAAAGGCTAAGAATATTACTACAGAACCTTGATAAGCAGGGCCTACGGTACCCGGTTGCTCTCCCCAATAAGAACCATTAAAAGCACGTTGAAATTGAGTATATTCTTCCTGTGATCTAATATTTTCCTGTAAAGATGATTCAAGATTAGAGGTTTTAAATCCTTTTTCATTGTTGCCACCCCCCATAAAATTAGGAACAAATAAATTTGCCGTCTCTAAAATCCCGTAGCTCCAATGAGTAATATAATCTGTATCTAATCCCTGATTAGAGGAAATGTTATTTTTACTTATAGTTAAATCTGACTTGCCTCGCGTGGTTTCCTTTGAATATTCATAGGTTGATAGTAAACGGGTAGAATTCATTCCTAGCGCCAGTAAAATGGCCAGAAGAAAAAAGCCAGAAGAAATACCAAAAGATTTTAATGTTTTCGTTTTAAAGCTGTGAATAAGTTCAATCAAACCAAAAATTCCTAAAGCTAAAAACAGATAATACGTCATTTGTGGATGATTGGCTGCAATTTGTAACGATAAGAATAAAGTGGTAAGAATAAATCCGGTAACATATTTTTTTTGATACAGTAAATATACACCTGCAATAAATGGCGCAAAATAGGCTATCGTATGAATTTTAGCATTATGACCGGCTCCAATTATGATAAAAAAATAGGTTGAAAAAGAGAACATAATACTTCCCAACAAAGCATATTTCCAATTTTTTAACCATACCATACCTAACAAGTAAAAACCGGATAACAACAAAAATAAATAACTTGCGGGAGTAGGAAAAGTTCTTAATAAACGATCGATACTTTTAATTATATCTGAAGGATAATTAGCTCCCATTTGGTAGGTGGGCATTCCCCCAAACATGGAATTGCTCCAATAGGTGTCTTCTCCATGAATAGATCGATACTCTTCTAATTCATGCGCGCCGCCTTTATAATGGATGATATCAGGTTGAGAAATATATTTACCTGATAATAATGGACTAAAATACATAAAGGAGAGGATGACAAAAAAAAGCAAACATCCTACAACCGGCAAAAAATAACTATTTTTTTTCATTGTCTTTAGTTTCTACTTCTTCGTAATCAATTGTTTCTGCATCCCATTTAATACCCTTATTCTGAGAAGAATTTTTTCTTTGGTTATTAAATTGATGGGGCTTGGACCTGGAATATTTCTTTTTTGCACGAATACCCGAGAAAATTTTATTTAAAATATTAAAAACAAAATAAGCAACTGTTGCAAAAAATATAAATTCAATTAATCTTCCCATCGATAAATATATAAATTAATTAGTAACCTATCAATTAATATACGTGTTATTTACAGATTTTTGCACCACCTTTTCAGTTTCATTACCTTTACTGGCTGATTTGGTTTCCGTAACAGTCATAGTAAAATTGGCATTGGAAATCCAACCTGATTTATTATTTATGATAATTTTTCCACTTTGAGTGCCCTTTACAGACAATTTATAAGTTATCCCTTCTACCACTTTAGAATCTGTTTTAGAAGGTAAAATTCCCTGAATACGAACTTCAGTTAAACTGTCACCCACTTTTACTAACTGATTATACCCTTGATCTTTCAATTCCGGATGAGTATTCCATTTCTCTCCAATTTTTAATCCTTTTGAAGGAAATTTCATAATGGATCCTTCAAATTGAGCTTTAAAAGTTTCAGGATTCAGACCCAATTTAAAAGCATTAATAAAATCATCCAGTTCTTTTCCTTTCAATTCGGATTTTAAGGTTGATTTTGCTTTTTCATAAATAGCGTCCATACCCTTTATGTTGGAAGCATTTCCGTAAATATCCATCGTTAATGTAAAAGTAACATTGCTGATTGCCCTGTATATTTTCCACAATTTTGCTTGATCGGGATTTTCCGGTTTTTTACCGTTGGTATCAAATACCACTACTTTACCATCCGCTTTAGTAATAACTTTTTTGCCTCCCATGGATACTTGTAAGGTATATATATCATTTTTGATATCTAATACCGTAAAGCTTATTGGATCTATGGATTCTTGCGAAACAGATTGACTTTTATCTCTAAAAGTTACTGTTTGCTTATTAATTTCTCTGGAATTAAAAGAATAGGTTTTACCTTTTTCAAGAATATATCTAAGATGATAAAGGCTATCCGCATCTTGATAGATTCCGGTTATAATTTCAGGACTACTTTTTTCTTGTTTATGAGTATCATTACTCGGTAAAGAAGATTCCGCGTTCAAAGATATTCCTGAACGGTTTGTTTCATCTTTTTTTGAAATGGAAGTATCTGGTAATTGTTTGGATTTTTCTTCATTTTTGCATGAAACAAGACCACCACCCAATAAAATAGATATAAACAAATAAGATACGACTGACAATTTTTTCATTACGTCAAAATTTTCTGCAATTTACTAAAGATAATTAGTAAACAAATGATAAAGCTCGGAAAAACCTAAGTTTTTTCTCAGTTGTTTACAATAATTTTGAAAATTATATATTTTGAAAATTCTATCAGGCTAATTAATTTGTATTTTAGCGCTAAATATTATTTATTCGAGGATTTTTGAAAAATCGTTTAGAACTTAAGACATACAAAGACCAAGAGCTTTTAGATAAATATAGGGAAACTCAAGATATCGAATATTTTGGTGTTTTATATAGCAGGTATATTCCTTTACAATATGGACTTTGCCTTAAATATTTAAAAGATGAGCATAAAGCCCAAGATGCAGTAATGCAACTGTTTGAAAATTTACTTCCTAAAATTTTAAATTATAAAATAGATTATTTCAGATCATGGTTATATACAGTTTCCAAAAATTATTGTTTACAACAATTAAGAAGAGAAGGTATAGAAATAAATATAGATCATGCTATGGAAAATGTGCAATCTGAGGATGTTTGGGACTTATTGGATGAAAATAATGATGATAAAAAATATCAAATGTTAGACGATTGTTTATCCAGGCTACCCCAACCTCAAAAGACATCCATTGAAATGTTTTTTTTCAAAGATAAATCGTATATGGATATTTGTGATGCTACTCAATACAGCTTGAAAAGTGTTAAAAGTTATATACAGAACGGTAAAAGAAATTTAAAGCTTTGCTTAGAAAAAAATCTTAAATGAAAAAATTACTTAACTATATAGGAGGTAGAAAAAGAGGTAAAGATGCCAGAGATATTGAAAGGCAATCCATGAAGGATGACTTTTTAAGAGAAGCTTTAGAGGGTTATGAAGAAGTTCAAGGAGACCCAAATAAGGATATTAAAAAGCTCGAAAGAAAAATTTTAGATAAAACGAATCCTCGAAAGAATATATTTCCAATTTATGTCGAAGCTGCCGGATTAGTTCTTCTAGTCAGTATAAGTATACTATATAAATTAACAAACGGTCAAAGAAAGGAAAGAAATTTAATCGCTTATGAAAAATCAGGAAGTAACGACAAGAATACGAATATTCCCTTTGCAATCAATGAATACAACAATAGTTCAAACAATGAAAAGAAGGATTTTTCCGATACTTTCAAAGTAAAATCACAAAATAAAAGTAAACCTTTGACTATCGTATCTAATCATACATTGAAACAAAAAATTGGTCCTAAAGAATTTATTCGAAATATAGAACCGGAATCAATCGAAGAAGATACCGATACCTTTGAAAATAAATTTATTGCACACCGGGATATAAGCGCTGAACTCAGTCAAGAAAAAGTTGAGGAACCGTTATTATCTTTGAAAACAATGAATAGAGATTCCTCTCTTGAACCGGTAAAAAAACTCAACAAAACTGATCGAGAAATAAATCAGACTTATTTAAGAGATTCTTTAGTAAGAGATTCACAATCTAATGGTATTACACATAAAAGTTTTGAATCTCAGCCCACTATTGGAATGGACAATTTCAATACCTACATCTATAAAAATCTGTCGGTTAAAAAAGAAAAATGCGATACTAATGAAGTTGAGATAGTTATCGGATTTACTGTAAGTAAAGAAGGCATACCGAAAAAATTACACATTCTTCAATCCAATTGCGATAAATTAGCCAATAGAATCATTAAATTAATTAAATCGGGAAGCAGTTGGACAGAAGGAGAAGGAATATATCATTTTGTCAGATAACTTGATTATTTACTAAAATTAATTGGAGTTTCTAAATTTTTATAACTACTTAAATCGGCTTTTAAAGATCCAACGGCTAATTCAGCTTTAATTTGAATTGGAACATGATTTGAGTCATCGGTTACCCACATAGTTACACTTTCTTTCTCTTTAAAAACTCTTCCTGCAAGGACATAGGGTCTGATTTTTAAACATTTTACTTTTCCAAAACTTGAAGAGACTGTTTCTCTATTCAAAATTTTAAGTTTAAAATTTAGAGTTTCACCGTCCATAAATATATTAAGACTGATATAATCTCCCGCTGTATAATTATCGGTATTCATATGTCTTAAATAATAAAATGCCGATAACATATCGTGCATTTCTCCCGTATAATTATAGGTTTTGGAAGTATTGGATTTATTATTGGTATAAGTAATATTTTTATTAGTATGATCAATGACCATCGTTTGATCTCTTACATAAGAACCTTCGCGAATTTTACGGATAAATTTAGAAGAAAGCAAAGTGGATTTATCTATATAAGTTTCATATAGATCTTCCACTTTAAAAAATAATTTTACCGCTCCGGTAGAATATCCTTTACCAACCACATGATAGTGAGTTTTCTCATTAAAAGTTACCACATTTGTGGTAAAAGTAGCATATCCGGCATTTAAAAAACCATAATGAATCCTGTACTTTAAATATTCCCCGTCTTTAAATTGAGTAGGAGAGGGCGTTGAATAATCCGCTGATATAAATATAAAAAAGAATAAGAACGTAACGACTATCGTAAATAATTTTTTCATTCCAAATTTTTGGTTATTAGTTATAGCTCATAACATTTATTAAATAAAAGTAATTAATATAAAAATAGATTAAAATATCATAATTCTATCAAACTTATTGCCAAAAATTAAATAACAAAAGAGCAGGATTAAATTTTTTATTCGCTTATACTTATTACTTCTTCAATTTCGGGTACATGTTTTTTTATAGTTGTTTCAATTCCTAATTTTAATGTACTTTGATTAATTGAACAATCAGAGCATGCGCCGGTAAAGCTTACAAAAACCTTATTATCTTTGATTTCAATAAGTTTAACATCGCCGCCATCGGACATTAAAAAAGGACGAATTTCTTCTAATGCTTGATTTATTCTGTCTGTTAATGTATTCATTTGCATGTAAAATAATAAAATTAATTGTTAGAACATCCCGCCATTGTTGTAATTCTTACCGCTTCTGAAGGTGGTAAATTTTCATTTCTTTTAACCAGGCTGCTTATCATATTTTTAGCCAATTTCATATAAATTCCGGATACCATTTCATCTTCTTGCAATACGGCCGGTCTTCCGTAATCAGAAGCCTCTCTGATGGATTGTATGATAGGAATTTCACCGAGGAAAGGAAGGTCCATAGACTCAGCTAATTTTTTAACACCTTTTTTTCCGAAAATATAATATTTATTATTCGGTAATTCTTTTGGCGTAAAATAAGCCATATTCTCAATTAAACCAAGAACAGGTACATTAATTTCCGGCATTTGGAACATAGCAACCCCCTTTTTTACATCCGTCAGGGCCACATGTTGCGGTGTACTAACTATAACGGATCCGGTTACGGGAACTTCCTGAACGATCGATAGATGTATATCTCCGGTTCCTGGAGGAAGGTCTATAAAAAGGAAATCCAATTCGCCCCAATTGGCATCATGAAGTAATTGGTGGATCGCTTTGGAAGCCATAGCTCCTCTCCAAATAACCGCCTGGTTGGCTCCTGCAAAAAATCCTAAAGAAAGAAGCTTTACTCCGTAACTTTCCACAGGTATAATTTTATTATTATCTGATAAAGGCTTTTCATTGGTAACATCAAACATGGTAGGAACCGAAGGCCCGTATATATCAGCGTCCAATAAGCCCACTTTAAATCCCATTTTAACTAAGGCTGTTGCCAAGTTGGATGCAACGGTAGATTTTCCGACACCGCCTTTTCCTGAAGCAACTGCTATTATATTTTTAATACCCGGAATAGCATTTCCTCTGGAATCCTTTTTTTCCGGTACTTCTACTGAAATATTCAATTTAAGCTGTACATCTTTTCCAAACTTTTGTTCAAAAGCTGTATGCATAGCTGTTTCCATTCTTTTCTTTTCATGTAGGGCAGGTGAATGAGAAAGCATATCGATTATAACGGTATCACCCATTATTTGTACATTCCTGACTAAGTCATCAACCTCTATTTCCTTCAAAAAGTTTTTAATTTCTTCTTTACTTGCCATCTTGTATTTTCTTAAAATAAAAAAGTATAATTCCTTTTTATTGTCTGTACAAATGTATTAATCTTTATGGATTTATGTATACTTTTTACTAAAGAAAATCTATAGTTGAATAGTTTAAATGAATCAAAGTATATTAAATTTTTAAACTTGCCTGGTGAAGGGTATTCGGATTTAATTTGAGTTTAAGCTAAGATAAAAAACTTATGTTGAATGAAAATTTAATTTTTAATAAAAATTAATAGTTAGAAAAAAATGTATCTTTACCGAGGATAACCCATTCACTATGGAACTGAGAAGCGTACACGTTACAAGATACATTACCCCGTTGAGAGAAGGAGGTTCCTTACCTGCCTTGGCAGAAGCTGATGATGGGTTTAATTACGTGATCAAATTCAGGGGAGCAGGACACGGAACTAAGGCTTTAATATCTGAGTTAATTGGAGGGGAAATTGCAAGATTGTTAGGATTGAACATTCCTGAAATAGTATTTATTTACTTAGACGAAGCGTTTGGTCGCACGGAGGCTGATGAAGAAATACAAGATTTACTTAAAGCAAGTAGAGGTTTGAATTTAGGTTTACATTTTTTGTCAGGAGCGTTAACTTATGATCCGGTGGTTACAAAGATTGATTCCTATCTAGCCTCAAAAATTGTATGGTTAGATGCGTTTTTAACTAATATTGACAGAACGATTAAAAATACGAATATGCTTATTTGGCATAAAGAATTATGGCTGATTGATATGGGAGCTTCCTTATATTTTCATCATTCTTGGATAAACTGGGAACGATTATCGGTTACACCTTTTGCCGAAATTAAAAACCATGTATTATTACCTTTTGCCTTGCACCTCGAAGAAATTGATCAACAGTGCAAAGAACTAATAAGTTTAGATAAAATCGGTGAAATAGTAAATTTAATACCCGATGATTGGTTAGATTGGAGAAGTTCAGAAGAATCCATACAGGATATAAAAAATATTTATCAAGAATTCCTTTCTAACAGATTAAATAATTCACAACTATTTATAAAAGAAGCTAATAATGCAAGAAAAACGATTATATGAATATTCCGTTATAAGATTGGTGCCGAAAGTAGAAAGAGAAGAATTTATAAATGTGGGAATTATTTTGTTTTCAAAAGAAGCTAAATTTATCAAAGTCGAATATATAGTTGATCAAGAGAAAATAAAATGTTTTAGTAAAGATAATACTTTTGATATTGATTGTATTATAAATGCATTGGAAGCATTTAAAAAAATTAGTATAGGAGATTCTACAGGACGAGGCATAGCTGCTATGGGTATTGCAGAAAGATTTCGTTGGCTAACTTCTGAAAGAAGTACTATGATTCAAACATCCAGACCACATCCCGGCATTTCTTCGGATCTTAATCAAACATTTTTAAAATTATTTAACGAATTGGTATTGTAAAACAAATTGCTTGTTATCACAAAGATCATTTTCATTTATCTTTTCATTTAAAATTATATGTAATTTTTACGCTAAAATTCAGCAATCATAGTTAGATAATTAGTTCTAATACGAATAATTGTTCCTTAGCTTTTTTTATTGTATTATATAATATTATATCATATTATCAATTAAATTTATTATTACTTTATCCATGTATAAGATTTATTTTTTAAAAAATTATATAGAATCTTTATGGAATTTAGTAATTTAAGCATCTTTATTGTAATAAATTAAGATTAGATATTTTATAATTTGAAATAAAATCATATGAAATCGATTTTTTTATTTTTAAGTTTTTGGATAATTCAAATAGGTATGGCACAAGTTATAAATTATGATAAAGAATGGAAGGAAATTGATATAGAAATGAAGAATGGAGAGTTTAAATCTTTACTTCCTAAAGTTTATCAACTATACATTCAGGCAAAAAAAGAAAATAATTCTTCGGAAATTATTAATTCCTTGATATATCAATATCAAATCTTATCTCAAACTCAAGAGGATAAAGATAATGATCCGTACAAACTTGTAATCCAAAATTTTGAAAAGGAAATGAATTCTTTTAAAGGGATTACTTTATCCTTAACAAAATCGATGTTAGCAAAAATTTATGAAGATTATTCAATTAGAACTCGTTGGGAAAGAAGAAATATTACAGAAACTGAATTTCATTCCAATGATATTAGCGATTGGTCCACTCAACAACTCATGCAAAAGAGTTTTTCCTTGTATAAAGAATCCATTAAAAAAGATCAATTACTTAAGAAAGAAAAAACATTACTTTGGAAAAACATTTTAAATTCAGATGAAGATATAGAATTATACCCTACTTTATACGATATTTTAGTGTTTCGATATATCCATGCGTTAGAAAAAAACGATTTACCAAGCGAGTTTATTTTAACGCAGAATACAACAGATACCAAGGGGTCTTTGGATAAAAAGAATAAAGAAGAAGAAATTAACGATCTTTATAGAGATTTATACGAATTTCACAAAAATGATTTGGATAAATCAGCTTTTCTAAACGGTAAATTAAAACAAATTGAGAATACTATTTATTCTTCTGAAACTTTGGAGAAGAAAGCAGCTTTAGTAGAGAATTTAGCAAATTCTTATCCGACTCAAAAATTTTCCGCCTATTTATATTACAAAGCTGCGAGTATGAATATGAATACAAACAAAGAAAAAGCATATTCAATTTGTAAAAATGTTACCTATTCTGAAAATAATCCGTGGTCTATAAATTGTAAAAATCTTATCGAAGAAATTCAAAAAATATCCCTCAATGCCTCATTGGATGAAGTTCAATTACCAAATGAAAACATCCCGTTGATAATTGAAGCAACCAATATCAATAAAGTTTATTATCGAATTTTTCAGCTAAGTACGGATAATAATACGATATTAAATTCGACTAATTCAGAATTTATATCCAATGGAATTTATTCCTTGGTAAATAAAAAACAGATCAGAAATGGTGTGTTGGAATGGAAATCGTTTTCAGATTTTAAGACTCATTCTACGTTAATTAAATTGGAAGGTCTTTCAGAAGGAAATTATATGTTGGAATTGTCAACTAATTCATCATTTATACCCAATCAAGAATTAAATTCAGAGTTCAATGGAACCTTATACTTTATGGTCCATGATTGGAGTATTGTTAAATTAGGAAGATACGTAAATCCATTATTTCAATTATTAAATCGTAAAACGGGAAAGGTCTATCCAAGTAAATCTATAACTGTATACAAAAAACAAAATAAAAATATAGATTCGAAAAATTTACTTGAGCCCTATACCATTACAACCGACTCACACGGACTTTTTGATTTATCTAAACTCAGCTCAAAATTTGGAGATACTTATATGTATATTCATTCTTCACATTCCTATATGAAACTTCCTTCAAGCATATACAATGATGAAAATGATGTAATTAAAAATGATATTCAAAAGATGAGTGCTTTTTTTACGGACAGATCAATCTATAGACCCGGACAAAAAGTTTTTTTTAAAGTAATACTTTATACTAAAGATAAGGATAAAACCTTAGTAGTAAAACAGCAAAAAGTGACTCTATTATTAAATAATGCGAATGGACAGGAAATTTCAACATTAAATTTAACTACAAATGATTACGGAAGTATATTTGGAGAGTTTATTCTGCCTCAAGAAGGTTTGACAGGAAATTATTATATATCTTCCAATTTTAGTAATGATACTCATTATTTTTCAGTAGAAGAATACAAAAGACCTAAATTTGAAATCACATTTGATGATTTTTCAGGAAATTATAAACTAGATGAACAGGTGGTAAGTAAAGGTAAAGCATTATCATATAACGGATCGCCTGTTTCTGATGCAAAAGTTATTTACAGGGTTGAAAGAAAAGGTTTAGTACCTTTATATAGGATGTATTATCCCATGCCTTATACGGATCAATCCGAAATAATAGCACATGGAGAAGTAAATACAGATAGAGATGGAACTTTTACAATATCCTATCTCGCTAAGGCTAAAGATGTTAAAAAGGATAATGAATATAGATATTATACCTATATTTTAACCGTAGATGTTACAGATAATACCGGAGAAACCCAAACTAAAAAAACTAAAATTTCATTGGGAGATATCCCTCTGCAACTAACCTTACATATACCGGATGTATCCACTCAAAAAGATTTTACTAAACTAATCATACAATCAACTAATTTAAATGAGGTAAAAGTATATGCTCAAGGGATGGTTAACCTATTTAAATTAGAAGGTCCATCCAGAATACTTCTTCCAAATAAATTGTCATTCGTTCCGGAATATCAATTATACGATAAAGAAACATTTGAACGTTATTTTCCACATTTACCTTATGCTAAAGATGAACAGGATCCGTCGGCGTGGAAAAAAGAAAAAATAAATACCTATAAATTTGATACTCAAATATCTGATACTCTTAATCTTTCTTCTCGTGTATCTAAAGGATTTTATTTAGTGGAAGCTGAAACTGTATTGGGTACTGATACCGTTAAAACTCAAAGAATTATTGAAATAAAAGATGATAAAACATTAAAATCATCAGAATATGAATATTTTAGCGTCAATGCCTCTCATTCATCATATCAGGTAGGAGAAAAAATTGAACTCAACTTTTTTTCTGATTTAAAAAATTCAACAGCCATTTTACATTTAGAAAGTAATGGGAAATGGATAGTGCACAAAGAAATACCTTTAATTAAAGGTAGAGGAACCTATTCATTTATTGCAACTAAGGATTTTATTAGCAATGGACTATTTGTTTTAACTTATTTGGTTAATGAAAATGGATATCAAGTAAAAAGCTTTCAAATTGAGGTTGTTGAAAAACCTAAAGACTTAAAAATTAAAACTGATGTATTTAGAAATAAGCTAATTCCAGGACAAAAAGAAACTTGGACTTTGACTATTAGCGGGAATGATAAAGATAAAATTGCTGCAGAATTACTGGCTACAATGTACGACGAGTCTTTAGACCAATTTGTTCCAACTACTTACACATTCACTCCTTGGAAATATTATACGTATGGGGTATTATATCAATCGGCTTCTACCATAGGTTATAATCTCATTTCAAACAGATTATCAGAAAAGTTACCTAATTTAATTTATAAAAATCCAAAAAAAGTTGATTTGAAGGATATATCCATAGGTACTTTATACGATGGGGAAGTGGTAGCTACTTCTGCAATTGCCATTCCTAAAAACGCAGATTATATGCAATCCGATTCAAATTTGGAAAATGGACTTATAGGAAGAAATAATAAGCAAAAGATAATAAATCAAGATGCAGATGTAGATAAGAATCTTTCTCAATTGAAGTATCGTACGAATTTAGAAGAAACCGCATTCTTTTATCCTAATCTTTATACTGACGAGAAAGGTAATGTTACATTTTCATTTACCACACCTGAGGCTTTAACTCAATGGAAACTTCTTATTTTAGCTCACACCAAAGATTTACATACGGGAACAGCCGAATTTCATACACAAACTCAAAAAGATCTCATGGTAGTGCCTAATCTTCCCAGATTTTTAAGAGAAGGGGACGAACTAACGATACGTACAAAAATTAATAACTTAACCGGAAAAAATATAACCGGAAATGCCCGACTTTTTCTTTTTGATGCATTTACTCAAAAATCGGTAGATGATACATTTAATAATTTATCCCCTGTTATACCTTTCAAAGCAGAACTTTCTAAAAATACCGAAGTAAGTTGGAAAATTAAAGTTCCAAAAAATATTCAAGCCGTCAGTTTACGCATAGTTGCAAATGCAGGTAATTTTTCGGATGGAGAAGAAAGTGTACTTCCCATACTTTCCGATAGGGTATTAATCACCGAATCTGTACCTATCAACATAAAAGAAAATGAAACAAAAGAATATCATTTAGATAAGCTTAGTACTCATTCTTCAAAGTCGTTATCTCCATTAAGTTTAAATCTGGAGGTTGCTACTAACCCTGTATGGCTGGCTGTATTTACCATTCCTTATTTAAAGGAATATCCCTATGAAAATTCGGAGCAAGTGTTTAGTCGTTTATATGGGAATATATTGGCCTCTTTTATAGTAAATACCGTTCCGAATATTAAAAATGTATTAAATGATTGGAATTCTAAAGGGATCAACATATCCAATTTAGAAAAGAATCAAGAATTGAAAAATATACTATTAGAAGAAACCCCTTGGATACGTACCGGTGAAAATGAAACCGAAGAGAAAAAGAGAATCTCTTTGCTGTTTGATTTAAACCAAATGGCTCAAGAAAATACGAAAGTTCTAGAGAAACTCAAAAACTTGCAGAACCCTGATGGCGGTTTTGCTTGGTTTGAAGGAGGAAATTCCAATGCATATATAACTGATATTATTATTGCCGGAATTGGTCAACTTAGAAAAATGTTGGGCATTCAGTATTCAACATATATATCGAATGATCTGGAACAGGTGATTAAAAAATCTATTGCATATTCCGATCAAAACGCTTTGGATTATATCCATAAAATTCAAATGGAAAAAACAGGAGAGGAGGGCGATTTATTACAATATTATTATGTAAGAAGTTTTTGGAAAGATCGTTATCCATTACCGTTAGAAACAGAAAACTACAGTAAAGAGATTAACAGAAATTTTTCAAAGTATTTTAAAAAGTTAGATACACAAAATAAAGCGATGTTGGCCGTCACTTTATATAGATTTGGATATACAACATCAGCGCAAACTGTGCTTCATAACCTGAAAGAAACATCGGTGAAATCAGAAACTACAGGTATGTATTGGAAAGATAATCTAGCCGGTTGGTCCAGATACCAAACACCGATCGAATCTCAAACTAAAATTATAGAAGCCTTTGCAGAGGTAACTCCCTGGGATATTAATTCTGTAGAAGAAATGAAAATTTGGCTGCTAGATAATAAACAGACTAATTCTTGGGGCTCTACGAAAGCTACAACCAATGCTTTGTATGCTTTATTGAATTTTGGAAAAGATTGGTCTGAAGGAGAAAAAAATGTGAGCATTTTTAGTGGAAACAAGCAAATTTATCCATCAGTCGATGCTTCCTTGACTCAAACTACAGGATATTTTAAAAAAACATGGAATTCTGAGCAAATGAAATCGGAAATAGGAGATATAAAAATTGAGAAAACATCTCCCGGTATAGCTTGGGGAGGATTATATTATCAATATATCGAAGATTTAGATAAAATAAATGATGCAGGAAATGCTATTAAAATTCAGAAAAAATTATTTAAAAAAACGGTATCCGATCAAGGTTTTATATTACAGGAAATTATGAGTAAAAATTATATATCCATCGGTGATGTAATTACTGTAAGACTGATACTAAAAGCAGATCGTGATATGGATTTTATTCATATTAAAGATTTGAGAGCATCAGGGTTTGAACCAGTTAATATTGTTTCTTCGTATAAATATCAAAACGGATTAAGTTATTATGAAAGTACCCACGATTCATCTACTAATTTTTTCTTTGAACATATAAGAAAAGGAACGTATGTGTTTGAATATGAGGTAAGAGCTACTAATAAAGGAGAATTTTCAAACGGGTTTACTTCAGTGCAATCCGTGTATGCGCCTGAAATGTCCGCTCATAGTGGTGTAGATTATATAACAATCAACTGATTTAAAATATTGAAATTTTAATTTAAATTTAAAAAAATATAAAAAACAAATAAACTATTGTGTGTTTTTTATATTTGTGACGAAAAATAGAATCTATGAAAAAGTATTTTAGCCTAATCGTTATATATCAATTTTGTTTTGTTTTTTCTCAAAGTTATAGTTCATTTACATTTGATTTAAAAGATGGAGATTTACTGTTTCAAGAATCCTATGCTAAAAATATGGATAGCGCGATTAAACAGGTTACTTCAGGCATAGATAATTATAATTTTACCCATGTTGGAATGGTATATAAAGATTCTATAACAAATTCATTTTATGTAATTGAAGCAACTCATCCCAAAGTAAAAATTACACCGCTGGAAGAATTTTTAATTCCAAAAAAATATGAAAATAAACCACCCATTTCTGTTGTTGGGAGATTGAAAGCACCCTATCAAAAGTTAATTCCACAAGCGATAAAAGAAGCTCAAAAATTAATAGGTAAAGAATACGATGATGCTTTTGATTTAACTAATGATCAATACTATTGTTCAGAGCTTATATATAAAATTTTGTATATATCCAATGGTAATAAAGAAGTATTTCCTTTAAATGTAATGACATTTAAATCCTCCGAGACAGGAAAATTTATTCCGTATTGGGAGAGTCATTTTAAAAAATTAGGAATTCCTATTCCGGAAGGAGAATTAGGAATTAATCCGGGAGCTATGTCTAAATCTGATGTCATCGATATCGTTTATTATTATAAACCCTAGATATCAATATGAGGTTTTACATACATCATTTATATGTTCTCATTTGTAAATCATTAATTTAACTAATAAATTAAATTTTTCTTAAAATTATTTCAATCTCCTTTCTTCAGCTAAATTATTTATCATACATTCAGTTTTAATAATCTTCATTTACCTTTGAGTAGTTTATTTAATTAGTATCAAAAATTTATAGATTTTTTGATTGTTTAATATATTATTAAAAAAATTATTTATATACTATTCAATATTCTCAATGTTCACCCAACTAAAATAGAATAAAATTTAAAAATCTAATCTAGTTTTTAAAATTTAGTAATATTATAATAAGATATATAATTTTTTCCATATTAAAAAATTCTTCACTTTCATTTCATGTATTTATATCAATTTTTTTAATAAATATCTATATTTATTAATTAGTTAAACTATTTTACTTGTTTTATATAATATAACTATCACAAAATTTACATAAATACTATATAAAAATATATTTTATTATTGTTTGTTTTTAGTGTTATAACAAATTATTTATAATATTTAAAATTAAATTTAAATAAAATAAATATAAATTAATAATTATTGTATATTTGTATAAATTATATAGTAATTATTGTATATAAATATAATTTATTTATATATTTTAATGCTTTAATTATTTAAGACATTTAATTTTACTAAAATAATTAATTTATGAAACGCTTTTTACACTTTATTATTTGTTTTCTAATTTTTCAAAACAATAGTATAGCACAAACTTTTAATTATAACTTTTCTAGCAATCAAATACCGGAAAAAGAGTATCAAGCCTTGGTTGATATCTATAACCAGCTTAATGGAGCGAACTGGAAAGGATATAATTCTAGTTGGATAAAATGGAACGTAACAGAGAATAACTTACATGAGGTAAAATGGGATGGAGTTAAAGTAGAAAAAGGTCATATAACTGAATTAAGTTTAAATAATTTTTACAATGTAAAAGGTAAACTACCGGAAAGTATAAAAAACTTGGAATATTTAAAAACTTTAGATTTATCAATTAATTCCATAGAACAAGAAAATGATTATCAAGGCACAGACTGGAGTATATTATCCGGATTAAAAAATTTAAATACTTTAGTTCTAAATGGATGTAATATACAGGGGCCGTTACCAGAAAGTTGGGGGGATTTACAAAATCTTGAAAATTTATCAATAGCCTTCGCAAATGTGACCCAAATAAATTCCACCATAGGAGATATGTCAAGTTTAACAACATTTATAATAGCTGGAAATCAAATACAAGAATTACCCACATCAATTTCTAAATGTAAATTTGGATTCTTAGATCTTTCCTTCAATTACTTAAAAAAAGTACCTAAAGAATTGGAAGAAGTAAAAACCTTATATACTTTGAGACTTAGTGAAAATCAAATTTCAGAGATAGAAGGTTTCTTGCCTTATAGCATTGGAAACTATGATTTAAGATATCAAAAAATAACCTTACCCTTGTTAGAATATAAAGGAGAAGATATAAAAATAAGCTTACCCCAAATATTTTCATATAACAGAGATAAAAATGATTTTAGCTATGCAGCAGAAATATATCCCGTCATTAGAGATTCTATCATAGAGTCTAGTTTTTTGGAATTTAATCAAGGGGTACTTACCATATCTAAGGAGTTATTGGCTACCATTAAAGAAGGAGATGACATATATTTTTTTCAATCTACCTATTATCAAAACGGTACCAGCATGGGAGGAAATATTCTACGATTTGATGAAGTAAAAGTAGATAATTCTTTGTCCATTGATGAAATTGAAATAGCTGATACTAAAACGTTAAAATTAGTACCGGTTCCTAATAAAGGAATTTTTACCTTGTTGATGAAAGGTAAAGAAGGAAATTTCAATTTGTCAATTTATGATTTAAGCGGACGTAAAATTTATGGTGAAGAAAAAATAAAAGTAACTGATAACTTTAAGAAACTAATTAATATAAGTCCAATTCAGAGTGGAGTATATTATCTGATTTTACATAACAGTAAAGAAGCATATAAACTTAAATTTACAGTAGAATAATTGATTTAATCTCACTAAAAAGCCCTTTTTTTAAAAGGGCTTTTTTTATATATTATAAATTATAAAAAAATTAAACAGAGATAAAATTATGTGATATATAAAAATGTAAACTTATTGTAATGTTTAACATATTTTTTATAAATATATTTCCAGTACAAATTTTGTATAATTAAAACTATAACTTTACCAAATATAATGTATATATTGAGAGGTTTGTAAAATTATCTTGTGATTTATATAAAAAATGACAGAAAGAAAAGTTTCAAAATATTTACCTTGGATAGCTGCAATGGCTATATTTATGCAATTTCTGGATTCAACCATATTAAATACAGCCCTTCCTTCCATAGCAAAAGACTTACATAAATCTCCTCTCGAAATGCAATCGGTATTGATAGCTTATGTATTAACGTTAGCATTACTAATTCCTTTAAGCGGTTGGCTTTCAGATAAATTCGGATCTAAAAATATATTTATTATTGCTATTGCTGTTTTTACCATAGGATCTTTCTTATGTGTAGTTTCTGTATCTCTGAAAATGTTGGTTTGCATGAGAATTGTGCAAGCCATTGGAGGATCTATGATGGTTCCCGTTTCAAGATTAACGTTGATCTATTCCTATCCTAAACATCAACTTTTGAAAGTTATAAATTTTATTACTATTCCCGGATTAATAGGACCGGTTATTGGTCCAACTTTAGGAGGCTGGTTAGTTGAAATTGCTAGTTGGCATTGGATATTTTTAATTAATATCCCTATAGGTATCATAGGAATTTTAGTTGCCTGGAAAGCCTTTCCAAACTATAAAAAAAATACAGGCAAATTTGATTTTTTCGGATTTATTTTATTCAGTTTAGGGTTAGTATTGCTTTCGTTAAGTTTAGAATTTGCCGGAGAAGGAATGACCGATATAATTAATGTTTTGATTTTATTACTCATCAGTATTAGCTTATTAAGTGTATATGTGATGTATTCAAAAAAAATAGTTCGGCCTATTATCGATTTAAACTTATTCAAAATAAGGACGTTAAAAATTGGAATCATTGGAAATTTGATCACTCGATTAGGTATTGGAGGCGTTCCGTTGATGCTTCCACTTATGTTACAAGTCGGATTCGGTAAATCACCCACAGTATCAGGAATGATGCTTATATTTTCTGCTATTTCAACCATTTTTGCTAAATCTTGGGTAATCCCGTTGGTAAAGAAATTTGGTTATAGAAATTTATTAATTTCGAATACGATAATTTTAGGTTTGTCGATTTCATTATTTTCATTTCCGGATAAAAATACTTCATTGTTTTGGTTGATTCCTATTTTAGTTTTATATGGCTTTTTTAATTCTATTCAAATGACCTCAATGAATAGCATTTCTCTGGCTGATTTAACACCCGCTAATGCAAGTGGAGGTAATACGATACTTTCAGTTACACAACAGTTATCCGTGAGTTTTGGAATATCCTTAAGTTCTCTAATTTTAAGGGGATTCAATCAATCGGAAATATTTACCGAAGTAAGTTCAAGCTTTAAAGCAACCCTATTCATTTTGGGTATTATAACCATACTTTCATCCTTCACATTTAAATATTTAAATCCCGAAGATGGAGCAGAGATGTCAGGAATAAAAAAATTTAAGTAACTGAACAGTAAAAATAAAAAAATACTTATTCATTCTATTTTTAATATCATTATTTAATATTGTAATAAATTAATTAAATTTTATATTATTATTAATATAGGTTAAATAAATATAATTCATGATAGGATTAATATTTAAATTTTTTTGATATTTATGGATGCAAATGTCTTATATACCCAACTTTTAGCTTAATTTGTTTTTTTAAAAAACCATGTTTATATAAAAATAGACATAAATATATAAGGTAAATTTGAGGTTATACATATTTGTGTATTTTTGCATTAATAAACATTTTTATATGAAAAAAGTATTTTTAGTTGTAATGGTATGTATACCTATTTTTTTTATGGCACAAAAAAAAACAATTTATTCGCAAAGTGGAATGAGAGTTGATCCCTCTTTAGTTGATGAGAAAGTGGGAGATAGTGTTACTAAAATAAATACCGTTTTTCATTTCAAGAATGATACAAAAAATTACTTCATTAAAATTTTAAATCTAGACGGTAAAACATATGCACAGGGAATAAGTGAGTTTATTAAACTTGATTTTAACAGCAGAAAAGGGGGCGATTTACACCGTAAAGTACAAAAATTAACCAATATTAAGATAGAAGACGGTAATTTTATTTCAGATCAGGTCAAAGCATCTTTTATATTTTTAAAAGAAAAGGATAAATCTCACAACGAAAGTAATTCGAAAATCAAATTAATGGTTTGTACCAAAGATAAAATCGGAAACAGGAATTGTCGTATTAATGATGATGAAGTTATCTTAACCCCCCAAGAATTTCCCGGAAAATATCCACAAACTGCATTTACTCGTTTAGGTATCGAAGATTTGAAAGATAAAAAACCGAAAGAGTTGGAATTGATGAAAAATGAAATTTTTGCTAGATATGGATATCGTTTTTCAAATCCGGATGATGTAAAATATTTTTACAAACAAGATTGGTATGAACCGATTGTTGATAATAAAAATATTGAATTAAATGATTTGGAATCCGATAATGTAGCTATGATTGATTTATTCAAAAAATTGATTACTTATAAAGATATTAATAAGAAAGCGTACAGTCATATTATTCCCTTAGAAACTACCAGTAACACTTTATATGATCAAAAGGCTCTAAAAAGTATTCAATATATTGTTAAAGATAGTCTTTACGGTAAAAAATGTAAATTAACAGAATTCAATAAACAGGGTATTGCTTTGTTTCAGCACGATTGTGTGGATAAGAAAGATGTGTATGTAAATTATTTTTATAACGATTTTCTTATACAGCACATAGATGATTTAAATGATACCTTTTATTATTATAATGAAAATGGTTTACCTTATAAATCTGTGAAACTCGACTATGCTAATCAAACTACCGAAGAAGCCTATTTTGATTATGATGCAAATGAAAATATAACTAAAAAAAATATTTATCAAAATAATGATTTTAACAGCTCCGTTTTATATGAATACGATGAGGAAGGAAATCTAAAAAAAGAATATTATAAAGATGATGATGGATCGGAACACATGGTTACAGAATATATTTATGATGACGAAAATTTAATGACGGGATATATTAAGGATAAAGACCTTCATTGTGATTATACCTTTAACAAATTTAATGATGTAATTGTGGAAACCAAATGTTATAAAATAGTTGATGATATAGAAAACATCAAACAACGAACGGATGTTAAGGTATTAGTGACTAACAGGGGCAAAGACAATCGATTGCTTTCGGTAATATTTAATGAAAAAGACAGCAGAAATTCATCATTAAATATGATTGAAGTTAAATATAACAACTAGCCGTTTACTGCTATTTAATTATAAGGTATAATTATACTATTAATTATATCTTATAATTGGCTTTATAAAAATAAAAAGTATCTGATTATTAAACAGCTACTTCTGCTTTAATATGAGGATGAGGATCATAGCCATCAATGGAAAAATCTTCGTATTGAAAGCTAAAAATATCCTTCCTATCAGGATTGAGTTTCAATGTTGGAAGCGGTCGAGGATCACGCGTTAATTGAAGATTTACCTGATCAATATGGTTATTATAAATGTGAACGTCCCCGAAGGTATGTATAAATTCTCCCACTTTTAAATTACATACTTGAGCCACCATATGTAACAGCAAACAATAAGAGGCAATATTAAAAGGCACACCAAGAAAAACATCTGCACTTCTTTGATACAACTGTAAAGATAACTTTCCGTCAGCCACATAAAATTGAAAAAGTGCATGACAAGGTGCAAGGGCCATTTGAGGAATATCTGCTACATTCCAAGCGGAGACAATAATTCTACGAGAATCAGGATTATTTTTAATTTGATCGATGATTTCCGAGATCTGGTCGATATGTTTTCCATTCGGAGCCCCCCAGCTTCTCCATTGATGCCCGTAAACTGGACCTAAATCTCCATTTTCATCTGCCCACTCATTCCATATACGAACTTTATGATCGTTTAAATATTTAATATTGGTATCTCCTTTTAAAAACCAAAGTAATTCGTAAATGATGGATCGTAAATGGAGCTTTTTAGTCGTAACAAGAGGAAATCCTTTTTGTAAATCAAATCGCATTTGATATCCGAAAGTACTGATTGTACCCGTTCCGGTTCGATCTTGTTTACGAGTTCCTTTATCTAATATATGTTGTAAAAGTTCTAAATAGACCTGCATGAACAATGAATTTAAATTATATTTTTTTTCTTAATCTTGCTACAGGAATATTGAGTTGATCTCTATATTTTGCAATAGTTCTTCTTGCTATATTATATCCTTTATCATTAAGTATTTTCATCAAGTTATCATCGGTTAGAGGTTTTTTAGTGTCTTCATTTTCAATGACTTCTTGTAAGATGGTTTTAATTTCCCGTGTGGAAACTTCATCGCCTTCTGAATTGGTAAGACTTTCAGAAAATAAATCTTTTATAAGCAAAGTTCCATACGGAGTATTCACATATTTACTGTTGGCAACCCTTGAGATAGTGGATATATCTAAACCGGTGATTTCGGCAATATCTTTCAAAATCATTGGTTTAATTTGTTCTTCATCTCCCGTCAAAAAATATTCCTTCTGATAATCCATAATTGATTTCATGGTAACATACAAGGTTTGTTGACGTTGTTTAACTGCATCGATAAACCATTTAGCAGAATCTAACTTTTGTTTAACAAACATTACCGCATCTTTTTGCTCTCTCGATTTATGTTCGGTATTTTTATATGTATCCAACATTTCAGAATATTCTCTGGAAATTTTTAATTCAGGAGCATTCCTACCATTGAGCGTTAATTCCAAATCTCCGTTTACAATTCTGATTGTAAAATCAGGAATAATTTGTTCCGTATTTTTTGAATTATTAGTAAAAGCCTTTCCCGGTTTAGGGTTCAAGCGTTCAATTTCATTCACCGCGCATTTAAGCTTTTCTTCAGAAATGGAAAATTTTTGCTGTATTTTGCTGTAATGCTTTTTTGTAAAAGCATCAAACATTTCATTAATAATCTTGTAAGCCAGTTCCGTGGATTCTGAAGGATTTTTTGCTCTTAGTTGCAATAACAGACATTCTCTGAGGTCTCTGGCTCCAATACCGGTAGGATCTAATCTTTGAATATAATTAGTTAACAGTTTTTCAATAGTAGGAACATCAGTATAAATTCCTTGGGTAAAAGCCAGATCATCCACAATGGATGATAAATCTCTTCGTAAATAGCCATCATCGTCTAGATTTCCGACAATAAAATCGGCTATTTCTTCTTCATTTTCCGTTAATCTAAATGTGTGTAATTGAGAACATATATGTTCTTGAAATGATTCATATTGAGCATAGGGTAACTCTTTATCATCATCGTCATCGCTGTGATTATTGGATTGAACCCGATAGCTGGGTACTTCATCATCACTTAGATAATCATCGATATTTATATCCGGAGCTTCAATAATCTCATTGTCTGCGGAATCATCATATTCTTTTTCGGAATCAAAGGAATCAGCAGAATCATAATAATCTTCATTAGAATTATCTTCCAAGGCAGGATTTTCTTCGATTTCTTGTTTTACTACTTCCTCAAATGCAAGGGTGGGAAGCTGAACTAGTTTCATTAGCTGAATTTGCTGAGGAGATAGTTTTAAAAGTTGTTTTAGTCTTAAATCCTGTTTTAACATAAAATAGTTTCTTTATAAAAGTAGATTAAGTAAGGTTTATAAATTCAAATTTACATTATTAATATGTAAGATACAAATAAAGGCATAATTTTTGTAATGAATTTTTTTTTGCTAAAGTCTTAAATTTTTTAATTTATATTAAATTAAAACTTCACAATATTTTTTTTGGTTGTTTTATTTTTTTTAAAGCAATTTTTACTAGTTATTATATAGTAAACATATAATAAAAATATCGTTATCTAAGAGATGATTTAATTAAATTTTTTAGAAATTGCTTTTCATTTAATGGATTTTAGACTAGTAATGAATATATTTTATTCATCAATTCTTTAAGTAAATAGTAAAAGAGTTAAAAAAATATAAATTTTAAGATGATAATAAATAATAATAAAAAAGATGCTTATATATAATAATATAAGCATCTTTAAAATAATTATTAATCAATTTTAAAATTCAGCGTTTTTAGGGGTTCTAGGAAAAGGTATAACGTCTCTAATATTACTCATACCTGTAACAAATAAAACGAGGCGTTCTAACCCAAGTCCAAATCCTGAATGAGGCACTGTACCGAATTTACGTGTATCTAAATACCACCATAATTCCTTTTCGTCAACATTCATATCTTTCATTTTTTGTTTTAAAATATCAATTCTTTCTTCTCTTTGTGATCCTCCAATAATTTCACCAATACTCGGAAAGAGAACGTCCATAGCACGTACGGTTTTATGATCGTCATTTAAACGCATATAGAAAGCTTTTATTTTTGCCGGATAATCATATAACACTACCGGACTTTTAAAATGTTTTTCAACTAAATATCTTTCATGTTCAGATTGTAAATCTGCTCCCCATTCATCAATAAGATATTTAAATTTTTTCTTTTGATTCGGTTTCGAATGTTTAAGAATATCAATAGCTTCCGTATAGCTAAGTCTGATAAATTTATTATTTAATACGAAATCTAATTTTTCAAGTAAATTTTGTTCTGATTTTTCTTCTTTCGTTTTTTGTTTTTGTTCTTCTTCAAATCGTTTGTTTAGAAATTCCAAATCTTCTTTACAATTATCAACAGCATATTGGATGCAATATTTTAGAAAATCTTCTGCAAGATCCATATCTTGATTCAAATCATAAAAAGCAACTTCCGGTTCAACCATCCAAAATTCCGCTAAATGTCGAGTAGTATTTGAATTTTCAGCCCGAAAAGTAGGACCGAATGTATAAACTTTTCCTAGACCCATAGCAGCAGTTTCTGCTTCCAATTGTCCTGAAACGGTCAGATTGGTCTTTTTTCCAAAGAAATCTTGAGTAAAATCTGTGTTTCCCTCATCATTTTTAGGAAGATTATCTAAATTGAAATTGGTAACGGTAAACATTTCTCCCGCGCCTTCAGCATCTGACCCGGTAATTATAGGAGTATTGATATAGCAAAATCCATTTTTATTAAAATATTGGTGAATGGCAAAACTTAAAGCATTTCTAACCCTCATTACCGCAGCAAAGGTATTGGTGCGAAAACGAAGATGTGCTTGCTCTCTCAATTTTTCCAATGAATGTCTTTTTGGCTGTAAGATAGTTTCCTGAACATCTTCAGGATTTGCATATCCGTAAATTTTTATTGTATTGGCAACGACTTCAATCTCTTGTCCCGCTCCTTTGCTTTCAGTAACTTTTCCTTCAACATAAAGAGAAGATGCTGTTGTAATTTGTTTTAAAGTTTCAGTATCAAAATCGTTGTAATTGATTATAATTTGAATATTATTTTGCCCCGAACCATCATTAAGAGCAATAAATTGATTGGAACGAAAAGATCGCACCCATCCTCTAATTACTACTTCTTCCTGTAAAGCTTTTTTTCCTTTAGCTAACAATTCTTTAATACTGTAATCGTTCATTTAATATATTTTAATCGGTAAGCAAATATAAATAAATTTCAACGTATTTTATGGTATTACTCCATCCAAATATACTTAAGGTTGACTACTATACTGTTTATTAATAAGTAAATTTAATCGTACTTATATTTATTCATATTTGGTAAAGGGTAGTCGCCGAATAGAGGTGCTAATCGAATAGCCGAATAGATCATATTTGAATATTTATTTCCAATGGCTATAATAGTGACTTTCTCATCCACAAGATGAATAAATATGGCATTGCTTCCATGCCACCATCCGGTATGGTAGATTAATTTTTTGCCGTTTTTAAATACCATTAATCTCATACCCAATCCGTAATTTTTAATATTAGGTATTTCATTACTGTACGGAGTGTACATTTGATCTAATAAGTCTTTTCGTAAAAAATTTGGAGCAAACATGGCCTGACTTAATCGGAACAGATCTTCAGGAGTGGTATAAATGTTTTTATCTCCGTAAACTAAATCCAGGTGATTGAATTTATAGGGTCTGCCGTCAGGATAGTAGGATAGATTAGCTTTTTTTAAATCCTTTTCTTGAAGTATATACGAATGTTTCATTCCCAAAGGGGTAAATATCATTGTATTTATGACTTCCGGAAAAGACATGTTGGTTGTTTTCTCAACGATTAAGGCTAACAGAGCAAAATTAGAATTTGAGTATGAAAAATGAGTATTCGGTTTATATTGTAATAATGGAGTATGAGTTGAAAATAAATCTAAAACATCTTCATTAGACATTTTCTTTCTTTTATCCCAAGTGTTAAGCAAATCAACCAAATGAGTATATTCCGGAAGACCGCTTCGATGTGTCAATAAATCATGTATGGTTATATCCGAATAGGGAAAATCGGTAAGTATGGTATTTACTTTCTGATCTAAATTTATCTTGTGTGCTTCAACTAATTTCAATACAGCTAAAGAAGTTAAAATTTTGCTTACCGAAGCTACGTGCAGAGAGGTTTGGGGTGATATTAATGTTTTATCTTCCCAATTGGAATATCCATTATATTTTTCTAACAGTATGGTGTTGCCTCTAGCGACTAAAATACCACCGCTTAAATTTTTTGATTTCCAGACATGAGTGAAATATTTATTCAACTGATATACAATGGTATCGTCTTCCGGAGAATAATTATCCTTTTTAGTAAATATAGAATCAAAATTTATATTGTAATATCCGGGAATTGAAGGTTTTTTATTATGAACACTTTTATTTACTTCGTAATTTGATTTTTTGCAATTGGTAAAGGTTGTATTAAAAAGGCTTATTAATGATATAATATATATAATTTTTTTATACATTTTTTAATGAATGTTTGAATAATTAGTTCTTCTAAAATGATTTTGCAAGTTAAATTTAATAATCTTAATTATTTCTTAAATAAAATATAAAATGTTATAAAATTAAGTTATATTAAATTGGCAATCTAGATACTTTCTGCCAGCATGCAAATATTTCCTTGTAAAGAACGTGTAAAAATTAAATACTTAGTTCCGCCATCAACAAACTTATATTTTTTCTTAATTTCTTCAGGTTTTAACGGATAATTTCGACTGATTATATTAAATTTTTTTTGACTAGTTTTTTTAGGATTAAAATTTTTGTCAATAAGTATGAAAGTACGTCCCGGAAAATTTTCAATTTTGTTTTCTGAAGTGTACATATGGGAATTGGAATGTAATTTATCAATAGTAAATTTAATACCTAATTGTTTAAAGGCTCCTGATTTTAATAGGGATGAATTGGGTATATATAGGTACGATTTCGGAATGGAATAGGAGGGAACTGGAGATATTTTTTCCTCTTGCCAAAAATAACAATAATCAGGCTGTCCTGATTCCAGATTGATACAATGTACGTAAGGATTGGATAGGTTTAACTTATCCTCAGGATTCAATTGCACTATTAATTCTTTGGTTTCATTTTTAACTGATACAATATAAATTTTTGAAATCGGTAATTGATCTATTGCTCTTTGAAGATCAAGAAGAGGAGAAAGCTTAATAAAAATGGATTTTGAAAATTTGAATAATGTATCTTTTAGGTTTAATATATTGGGGAATAGGTCTTTTAAATCGATTTTTTTATTTTTATTTTCATCACGTCTGGATGGATCTAAATAAACAAAATCGAAATGTGTAGAATTAGTAGAAATAAATTCCTCGGCGGTTTTGTTAATAAAATTCACATTTTTTTTACCAAGTACTTTAAAATTATGTTTTACTATTTCAAGCAAATCGAGATTCGGCTCGACATAATAAAATTCATTGGTTTGTTCCGATAAAAAAAAACTATCAATACCCGTACCGCCTGTTAAATCAATACCGGTTTTACCGTTTATAATTGATTGTTTAAATAATGCCGTACTTTGAGATGAAGCTTGTTCAAGGTTAATATGCGGAGGGTATATGATCTCATTATTCTCATAAAGAAATGGAAATTTTTTTTGAGAAATTTTCTTTCCTTGAATTTGTTGAATTAATTCAAGAGAAGAAATCCCCGTAAAAGGAGATTTTTTAAACCTTAACTCCGATATATTAGAATTAAGGTGGTTGGCTATATATTCTTGAACTTCTTTATGTAGTAAATGAGTATTTATCACAATTCTTGAATGCTATATATTAGTTACAAAATTACATGATTGTAAATAATTTAAATATTGATTTATAAAAAGTACTTTATTTAATTTTAAAATAGATTTTTACCAAAAGACATTAATAGAATCTTTGCAAGATTGAAAGTTTTTTAACTACAAATTTTTTGTAATGGCTTGTACAATTTTAAAACGGTTGAAGAAGCTTTTCATAACGACTCTTAATACCGTATAACCGGGAATTGCGAAAGTAACACCGATAGCACCAAATAAAATACCGAAGATTAGCATAACTAAAAAAATTTCCAATGGATGAGATTTGACACTTTTAGCATAAATTAAAGGTTGAAATATCGCATTATCAATTAATTGGGCAATTAAATATAAAATACTGATCCAAAATATGGTAGGTATAATTTGAGTATTAAAGTCCATACCTAAGGAAAACATACTGCTCATGCTGAGCAAATTGATAATAAAAAAACCAAGCAAAGGTCCTAAATAAGGTATAAGGTTACAAAACGCACAAAACATAGCTATAATTACCATATCTTTAATGTTAAAACCGCCCAAAATAGCTAAATAAAGTAAAAACATCGAACATATTTGCAAACACAATCCAAGAAAATACCTGGTTAATAAATCTTTAATATTAGAGAGCACCTGAATGACTTTTTTTATGTCATTGGTTGGAGCTGCACCAATGATCATTCTGTTAAATAAGTCTTTTTCTCTTAAAAAGAAAAAAGTAATAAATGTTACAGAAAATATGGAAATACCTAATTCAGCTAAAATCGAAAATCCACTTTGCAGCGTATCCATATGTATTTTAAAATTAAACTTTGAAGTAAATAATTGTGCATAATTATCTTCAAATAAATAGATATGCTTGCTTCGTAAGGCTTCATCAATTAATTTTACTTGTTCTGTTATTGAATTTTGTAATTTATCTGTATCCAACAAAGATAAATTTCCGGCTTGTTCGATGGCTAAAGGAATTACAAAGCTTAAAAAAGTAAGAAGAGTACCCACCATAATTAATAGAGTGATACAAGCAGAAATGGTATTAGATATTCGAACCTTTTCACTTAGAAAATTCATTAAAGGTCTTCCCATTAAAGAAAAGGCAAATGCAACAAAAATATAACCTAATACAAATCGAATTTTCCATAATAAAAAAAATAAAAGAACTGTAAGTGCAATAACGGATACAGCGCTAATTATACCTTTACTAATATCTTTGTAATTCATACACATTATAAATATCTTTTACCTTATTAATATTATTCTTATTATTAATCCCATTAACTGGTATTTTTATTTAATATATAGTATACCTTATATGATGCAGTTACTATAAAATTGTTAAAAGTCATAGAATCATATCTTTTTATATTATACTAATTTTTTTTAAAATTATAAAAATATACGTTGTTTTAAGGCTTATTAATTAATTTAATAAAGTAATAACGAAATAAATGTTAAAATATGCATTTTAAATGTATTTATTTTAAAAATCTAAAAAAATATGTAACTTTTTAATTTATGTAAGATTTAAGGGTTAGATTTTGGCGTTATAGAATCATCTTTCGTTACCATGATGAAAATATCTTCATTATTTTTTTTAAAAAAATAATTTTCTCGAGCATATTTTTCTCGAGCTTCTTTATTATTTTTTAAATTTTTATACTGAATATTTTCAGAATCTAGTTTACTTTTATAATATTCTTTTTCGTGTTTTAATTTGGAAATTTCATTGTTTAATTCTTTATGAGTTAAATAAGAATTTGTATCAAAAAAAAGCATCCAAATAATAAATAAAATGGAAAGAATTAAGTAAATACTGGAATACCAATGTTTACCGAAGATAGATTTTTTATCTGACGATTTATTGCCTTTTTTTTCCATTCTTTAATTAGAACGATTTTTTAAAGTATTTTGGATTACCGTACTTAATACATCAATTGCTACTGTATTTTTTTTCATTGTTGGAATTATAATGTCAGCATAAGCCATAGAAGGCTGTATAAATTCTTCATGCATAGGTTTTAAAGTTGATTGATACCTACTCAATACTTCTTCCAAATCTCTGCCTCTTTCTTGAATATCTCTTCTGATTCTTCTAATTAATCTTTCGTCAGAATCAACATTGACATATACTTTAACATCAAATTCTTTTCTTAATTCAGGATTTGTCAATACTAATATTCCTTCGACAATAAGGATTTCCTTAGGTTGAATAATTGTAACATCTTCCGTTCTGGAATGGGTTATAAAAGAATAAAGAGGCTCTTCAATAGCTTGCCCCGCTTTTAACTTTTTTACATGGTCGATTAATAAATCAAAATCAATAGCTCTCGGATGATCGTAATTTAACAGTTCACGCTCATCAAATGACAACTCAGGATTGTAATGATAATAATTGTCTTGAGTGAGTACATTTACACTGTTGGAATCCAATTGATTAAGGATGTTGTTTACAACGGTTGTTTTTCCGGAACCAGTTCCTCCGGCAATACCAATGGTTAACATTTATTTTATTATATTTTTGAGTTTATTTTTTTAAGCAGAAAATAGTGTACCAAAATTTAGCTAAAGTAAATATTAAAGTTCTTTAAGCATACCTTTAAAATCGGATAATGTAACGTAATTTTTGGTTTTCATAATTTCTTTTAATTCAGAAGATAATTTGGAAAAAATTTTAGTATCGTCTTTCATTAACTGTGTACCAACCTGAACCATGGAAGCCCCGCATAAGATGTGTTCAAAAACATCTCTACCGGTTTCAACCCCTCCACATCCGATAATAGAAATATCTTTTCTTAATAATTTATAAAACATTCTAACATTAGCTAAAGCAGTAGGTTTTACATAAGCTCCTCCAATTCCTCCAAATCCTCCTTTAGGTTTTATAACAACGGATTCATCTTCAATATACAAGGCATTTCCAATACTATTGATGCAGGTTACGAATTGAATCGGGTATTTATTTAAAATTTCGGCAACCATTTCAAAATGTACCATATCAAAGTATGGAGGAAGCTTAACCCCTAAAGGTTTTGTATAAAATGAAAATACCTTATTCAAAACTTCTTCAGTTCTTTCAAAATCATAACCCGTTTGTGGTTTTCCCGGTATATTTGGGCAAGATAAATTTAATTCAACCAAACCTTGAAAATCAGACTTTTCAATTTGGTTCAACATTTCTATATTATCTTCTAAGGTTAAACCGGCAACTGAAAAAAATAAGTTATCATTTCCTTCTTTGTGTTCATTAAGAACATAATCAAGATAAAATTCAAAACCTAAATTTGGTAATCCCATGGAATTAATACTTCCTAATTTTAAATCAACATATCTAGGAGACGGGTTACCTTCTCTAGGAGATAGGGTACAACTTTTAGTTATCCAAGTTCCTGATCCTGAGTTTTTCATGTTCGATAACTCTTCTAACGTCATACATTTTACACCCGATGCATTCATCAAACAGTTACTGAACTTTTTATTGGAAATGGTTGTTTCTAAAGATATCATTACTATATTTTTTGCAAATATCAGAATATTTATGGTGAATAGAAAGTTATTTACTATTCACTCTTTAAAAAAGTTATTACTTGCTTTATAATAGATGCTTAGAATATTTTATTTATAACTAATCTAATCTTTAGGATCATGGTTTAATTAATATAATTTATTTAAATTAACATTCTAAGATTATAAATTTATGATAAAAGGTATAATTTTTGTAATTATTGAGATTAATAAAAAATAATTTTTATTTTAATCATTTTTTTACTAAATATTGATTTACAAATAAGAATATATTTCATAAATTAATAAATATTTAAAAATTATTGGTTTAATAAAAAATTATAAAAAATAAAAAATTTTATTTATGGAAGATCAACATTCAAATTTGCAATATGAAAATTCAGCTTCTTCGACAGTTCCAACTGACAAAAAAAACGATAGCTTGCCTAATAATCATATGGTTTTAGCGGTTACTTCTACCATACTTAATGTTTTTTCTTTTAGTTTAGTAGGAATTATATTTGGAGTTTTATCTATAATATTTGCTAATGAGGTAAAAACTATTTACAATTCCGGAGATCATTTTGGAGCAATGCTAAAATCAAAAGACACTCGAATTTTATCAATAATTTCTTTAATTATCTTTTTTTTCAATGTATTAATATACATTTTACTTATTCTCTTTATTATATTTTTTGGAAATATATCTTATTACCAAGGATGGTTTAGGAATGGTTAATTTTTTCTTAAACCACTTATAATATTAAAAATAAATTGATAACTATTTCTGTAATTTATGTTAATCAAAATACTTCGAAATAGGGGTTTAGTGTGGTTTAGCTTACTAACTCTTATTACTTTCTTATGTACCTATTATTATGTTATAAATCCCAATAAAACAAATTTAGCGTTACCATGTCTTTTTAAATTATTAACCGGACTAAATTGTACGGGTTGTGGCGGGCAAAGAGCATTTCATTTTTTATTACATGGAGAATTTTTACAAGCATCACGTTATAATATTTTAATATATTTTCTTCCTTTTCTTTTATATGCATTATTTGCATCAATTCAGATGTATATTTTTAATAGTAAAAAGTATGTTATCAAATTTATATTTTCAAATGAAATTGGAATACTGATTTTAGTGTTTCTAATTATTTTTACTGTTTTAAGAAATATCCCTTATGAACCATTTATATATTTAGCTCCTCCTAAATAAAGACAATTTAATATAATAGGATAAAAACATAAAAATAAGATAATCCTTTTTTAGTATTTTGTTACTTTGTACCTTTGTTAAAGATTGCATACTGCATTTTTTAAACAAAAAACATAATATTAAATGAGTAGATATACTATAACTACAGCACTTCCCTATGCAAATGGCCCTTTACATATAGGTCATTTAGCAGGAGTATATATACCTGCGGACGTATATGCCCGATTTTTAAGAAGAAATGATCATGATGTTATATTAATAGGGGGGTCAGATGAACACGGAATTCCAATTACGATAAGAGCGAAAAAAGAAGGTGTTACTCCTCAAGATGTGGTAGATAGGTATCATGAATTAATGAAGCAAACATTTACGGAATTAGGAATTTCGTATGATAACTATTCGCGTACTACGGCTCCTATACACATTAAAACAGCTCAAGAATTTTTTTTAAAACTATACGAGGATGGAAAATTCATTGAAGAAGAAACAGAACAATATTTTGATGAAAAAGCAAATGAATTTTTAGCAGATCGATATATTGTAGGAACCTGTCCTAAATGTGGTAATACAAACGCATATGGAGATCAATGCGAAAAATGTGGTTCCACATTAAGTCCGGATGAACTAATCAATCCTCATTCCATGTTAAGTGGTGAGAAACCTATTTTGAAAAAGACGAAGCATTGGTATTTGCCTCTTAATGAATATCAAGAATTTATTTCCGATTGGATATTAAAAGGTCATAAAAAAGATTGGAAATCTAATGTTTACGGTCAAGTGAAATCATGGTTGGAAGAGGGACTTAAACCTCGTGCCATGACTCGAGATTTAGACTGGGGAGTGCCCGTTCCTTTAGAAGGAGAAAAAGGTAAAGTTCTATATGTTTGGTTTGATGCCCCGATAGGGTATATTTCCTCCACCAAAGAGTGGGCGGAAAGAACAGGAAAAGATTGGAAACCTTATTGGCAAGATAAAGAAACTAAGCTGGTTCATTTTATTGCAAAAGATAATATTGTTTTTCATTGCATAATTTTTCCGGCTATGTTGAAAGCTCATGGGGATTATATATTACCGGACAATGTACCGGCTAATGAGTTTTTAAATTTAGAAAACGATAAAATATCAACCTCAAGAAATTGGGCGGTTTGGGCGCATGAATATCTTGCTGATTTTCCGGGAAAACAAGATTCTTTACGATATACTTTACTAGCCAATGCCCCTGAAACAAAAGATAATAATTTTACTTGGAAAGATTTTCAAACTAAAAATAATTCTGAACTAGTAGGTATTTTTGGAAATTTTATAAACAGGGTATCCGTTCTAATTAATAAATATTATGATGGAGAAATACCCGAAGTTGGAAATAACTTTCATTCCGAAGAATTAGAATATCTTTCTAAAATATCCAAAGAAATATCAACTTATTTATCTAACTACGAATTCAGGAACGGTTTAAGTTCTTTAATGAATTTAGCTCGTTTAGGTAATAAATTTTTACAAGAGCAAGAGCCGTGGAAAAAAATTAAAGATGAACCGGAAAAAGTAAAAGAAACTTTATACGTATCAGCTCAAATTGCTGCTTATCTCGGGGAATTATCTGAGCCATTTATACCTTTTTCTTCCCAAAAAATAATGAATGGTTTAAATTTAAATTATCATTCATGGAAAGATCTTGAATCAGGTAAAATCTTGTTACCTTCCGGAAGTAAAATAAATCTTATACCCCTTCTTTTTGATAAAATTGAAGATAAACAAATTGATTATCAAATTGAAAAATTAGAAAATTCAAAAAAACAAAATGCTTCTCTAAATAATAACCGGGCCGAACCTCAAAAAGATAATATCACATTTGATGAGTTTGATAAAATTGATTTAAGAATAGGTACCATATTGGAAGCCAAAAAGGTTGAAAAAGCTGATAAATTATTGCAATTTAAAGTAGATACAGGAATAGATGTTCGAACTATTGTATCGGGAATTGCAGAAAGCTTTACTCCTGAAGAATTAGTTGGTAAGCAGGTTACCGTACTTGTTAATTTAGCTCCTAGAAAAATACGCGGCATTGAAAGTCAAGGGATGTTACTTTTATCAAAGAATATAGATGGAAAATTTTCATTTATAACCCCTGATGATGACATTGAGAATGGTACCTTAGTTAAATAAATGAGCTGTATTAAAATAATAAAAACTCCTTATATAAAGGGGTTTTTATTTTATTAATTTATATTATTTAAATATAATAAATAATATTTATTTTATTGTTAAAAAGGGCAGTGGTATAATTTTTGCATTTTTATTAAAAATTTTAACACTAAAAAATATGGAATGTTTATTTAATTCAATTTCTGAATTTATTAGTCCGGAAATTGTGTCCAATATTTCTAAAATTTTAAATGAAAAGGAATCAAACATTATTCAAGCCCTTCATACTACAACAGCAAGTTTACTTGAATTAATTTTAGAAAAAGGAGAGCAAAAAAAACTTGAATCTATATTTAAAGGTATAGGTACAATGAACATATTATTTAGTGTTTCAAATTTATTTTTGGATCCAACGAATTTAAAGAAGCATTGTGCAAGTTCTAAGTTTTTAATTTTTTTACTTAAAGATCGATTAGAAGAATATTATTCGTTAATTGCCTCTTCCTCTCAAATATCTATAGTAAATTCCAAAAATATAGTAAATAAATTAGGTTTATTAATATCCGCCTTCCTAGGTGAAAAAATAATTTCTAATATAAGTTATGTTACTATTTTAAATCAATTGCAAGATGAAAGGAATGACTATCAGATATATATACCTTTTGAAATGTCAGAGATTTTAGATGAATTTAATGTTAAGGCTTACCTAGAACAAAAATTTTGGATATCGTTTTTTTGATGATAGCAATTAATTTAATAAACCAATTTTTTGACTTTTCTAAATAATCAATAAATTATATATATTAAATAAGTTTACATTATCTTACCGATTATTTATACTGCTAATTAAATAAAACATTTGATATATAAAAAATATTTATGCATCATACCATTGCATTTTACAATGTTGAAAATTTATATGAATCCGGAAATAATAAAAATATTGGCGATTTACCTTTTCAGGGTAGTCGTTCCTGGAACATTTCAAGATATAAAAATAAATTAACTAAAATAGCCAAAACCATTAGTCGTATAGGAGAAGAGGAAACTCAAAAGTTACCAACGTTTTTTGGTTTATGTGAAATTGAAAATAAAAAGGTGATAGATGAACTTCTTGAAGAATTTCCTTTTAAATCTAATTATGGCTATGTTCATAAAGACTCATTGGATGAAAGGGGTATAGATACTGCTTTTTTTTACAATAAAGAATTCTTTACTATTGAAGATTCAGAATTTATAAGAATTCCTATATTTAATAGTGATGGTAGTAGAGATTATACAAGAGATATTACGTATGCAAAGGGAAAACTAGAAAATATTACCATTCATTTTTTTGTATTGCATTTACCCTCTAAACGAGAAAATAATATTAATGTATCTAAACGTATTCATATTCTTCACGAATTAAGAAAAAAAATAAATGAAATTTTTGATAAAGATATCTTAGCAAATATTATTATAATGGGTGATTTTAATGAAGATCCTACCACCACCTATTTATATCAACAACTCTGGAATAAAAAAACGATACAAGAATTAAAAGAACGCGAATTATATAATCCCTTTGAGAATTTATATAAAAGAGATTTATACAGTACTTTTCATGAAGGAAAAGGGATGCTTTTTGATCAAATTATTTTTTCCAAATCTTTTTTCGATGAAAACAGCAAACTCAGATATTCAAATTCCAATGTATTTAATCCTCCATTTCTTCAAAATCCGGATAGGGAAAAATTAGGAACCCCTTGGCGGACCTATACAGGAAGTAGATATTTAGGGGGGTATAGTGACCACTTTCCTGTATATGCTATTATTGAAAATATAAAGTAAAAATAAGATTTTATATTTTATACTTTGAAATATTTCTTTTTCAACATATAGATAATATCTTTTTGAGTAATGAATATTTCATCAATAAGGGTATCTGACTCATTCATTACCGGTTTATCTTTAGAAATATCATTCGAATCTAATAACATAGATCCATTACCTGTAAGCAGCCAAGTAGGATTTAATTCTGGAAACGTATGTAAAATTTTTTCAATCGTATCTGTATGTAAACCGGACTTGTTCCTTCTAGCCCTTCCGATAAGTCCAACAGATAAATTTGCTAACTTAGTTAGTTTGTTATCATTTAGGTTTTTATAAACCATAAAATCTAGTAATCTGTCAATAGTAGTTTTATGTTTATTTTCCATAATTTAATGAATAAAATAATGAATATATAAAAAATAAGGTATGTTTATTAATAGTACAAAATTAAAAAAAAAGTTTTATATTGATAATTTTCAAGATTAAATATTTATATTTACAATTAAAATAGTTGTGTAACTGCTTCAATATATGATACAAAAAGATTTTTTAGAGAATATTATCGAAATTTTTAAACAGAATGATAAATTTGAATATGTTGACTTTAAAGTTGATATAAATCAAAATACTATAAAAATTATATATTTAATAGAACCCAAATATTATATTTTATTTAAAGATGAAAATTATTTCATTGAAAAAAAAGATAACGAAAAATACACTATTTCAGGAGAAGCAGTTCCCGGCAGATTTTCAATGCATGAAGATTTCATTATAGATTCAATTGCTAACGTATATGTAAAAATAGAAAAGTGGTTGGAAGTTATTTGGAATGAAATTTCATTAGCTTCACCATTAGGTCTTTTGGCTGAAGAACAAGAACAAATAGACAAAATTTGTGAAAAATTTGATGAATATGATGATTATTTCAATACGGAAGAAATTATAAGAATTAAACAAAAACTTAAACTCCTTAGAAAAAAGCTTGAAGAAGAAATAACATCTATTGTTGATGACGAAGAGATTAGCAGATTGGAAATTCAAAAAATGAATAAGAATTTTGATACATTGGAACAAATATTACCTTCACTAAAAAAGAAAGGGTGGGTGAGAAGCCTGACCGGAAGAGTATTCCATAATATGAAAAGGTTATTGGATCTTAGACAAAAATTAATATTGGATTCCTACAATATGCATAAAGAAGAATAGAAAGTTAATTTATCTATTAGTAATTTTTATAATGCTATTATAAATTTCTATATGGAAAAAAATCTATTAAATAAAGATTCAAGGATAAAATATATAGTTAAAATTTTCTAAAATTTTATACACATAATTTTATAATAATTTTAACATTGCTCATTTTTTGTCTCTTTTTGTTGTATAATTGCTTAATAATCAAATAAATATTTTTTTTTCAGAATTGAAAATATATAGTTTTTTGTCAATAATTGATTAAATGAATTTAAGCGGTTTTGGATATTAGAAAAAAATCTATAACTTTGTAATCAAATAAATGAGGCTAAGGAAAATAAAGATTAATGTAAATAAATTAAAAACTAAATATAATATTATATTAAGATATAAACACTAAAAACTAAAAATTATTAATTTAACACTAAAGCTTAACACACTTTAACACTAATAACTTTATTAGAATTAATTAATTAACGCTTTTAACACTAAAATTATTAATTAACACTAAGACTTAACACACACACTTTAACACTAAAAGCTTAGAAGAATTATTAATTAATTAACACTAAAACTCAATTTTGAAATTGAAAGATCATAATTGATTGAGTATTTATTAGAAAAGTCATCTTTTTAACACAAAAAGGTGACTTTTTGCTTTGCAATATACATATAATAAATTAAATGATATTTATTTTTTTATAAAATTTATAAAAAAAACAGACTATTAAAATAGCCTGTTTAAATATATTATTAAGAATGAGATTAATACATTATATCATAATATATACTACAATGTTTTAACTTATTTTTTAGCTCCCTTTTCTTCTGATTCTTTTTTCAGTATTTCATCAAACTTTTCTAAAGTAACAGTTTTTTCTTTTTTCTGAATTTTTGAATCAAAAATTTTGAATAATTCTTGTTGAATTAAGTTACCGGACGATTGACGAACATGTTCTTCATTTTTCATTGCATTCGCAACATATTTGTCTAACTCTGAATCAGGAATATCTACATATCCATACATTGCAAATTGTTGTTTCATTTGATTTTTAGTGAATTCAACCAAATCATTATATTGTACGCTTATCTGATTATCTGAAAGAATTTGACCTTCAATTAATTGATAACGTAAAGCTTTTGCAGATTTTTCATATTCTACATCCGCTTCTTCGTCGGTCATTGGTTCTTTGGACTTGCTTTTAATGAATTTTTTCAAAAATTCAGTCGGTAAATCGAATTGTATAGTATCTAATAACCATTCAACAGAATCATTCATGAATTTAGTATCAGATTCCTTTTTATAGTAATTTTCGATTTCTTCTTTAATTTTAGCTCTTAATTCTTCTTCGCTCTTAATTTTATCTTTACCGTAAACTTTATCAAAAAGATCTTGATTTAATTCCGCTTTTGTTCTAATAGAAGTTTTTTCAACAGTAATTTTTAAATTGGCATTAAAGTGATGAGCATCTTCATGGGAAAGCCCAAAGAAATGTTGGAGTTGATGTACATCATTAAATAAATCTTGAGCCTTGATAGTAATTACATCACCTTTTTTCTTACCTAAAAAAGAATCTTTATTCTTTAAATCGTCTACCATAAAAGTTATAGTAGTATTTACACCACCTTCTACAGGGTTTCCTTCAGCATCAATTTCTTCTACTTCTCCTACAAAATTTCCACCTTCTTCAATAGCGTCGGCATCTACAACTTCTCCAAATTGAGTTTGCATTCTTGCAACAGTATCATCAATTTCTTTTTCAGTAGCCTCAATTTTATAATAAGGGATTTTAGCTTTTGAAAGATCAACTTTGAATTCAGGAGCTAAACCTAATTCAAATTCAAAGGTCATATCTTGAGCATTGGTATCCAATTCATTATTTTCTTTAGGCAAAGGCTGCCCTAAAATGGATAATTTATTTTCAGAAATGAAGTTACTTAAAGCATCATTTAAAACTTTGTTGATTTCTTCAAAAGTTACCGCACCTTCATATTGTTTTTTAACAATACTCATCGGAGCTTTTCCTTTTCTGAAGCCAGGCATATTCAGCTTTTTACGATAATCATTAAGTGATTTCTCAACGTTGGGTTTATAATCTTCCGGCTTAATGGTGATTTTAACAATAGTATTTAAATCATCTATTTTGTTTTGTGTAACGTTCATTTATATTCTAATTTATAAGCGGGCAAATTTACAAAAACTATTTAAAAAAAGGAAATATTTTAATACTAAGGATAAAATTGAAATCATATTTAATTCTCAATAAATCTGTCATTTATCAAAATTATACTTCCTAGATTTTATGTATTTCTTTAAGTAATTAATAAAAAATGTTTAATATCTTATTGTTTACTATTGTATAAATAAATGGTTCATAAAGACAAACATGAATATTAAATTATACAGTTTTATAAATGGTTTAATCAAATTTATTTAGATTAATAAAAAAAATCTGATCAATCACTTAATTTTAAAAAAGAAAATATAGTTTTACTATCAAAATATACAATTAGTTAATTAAATACCGGTCCATAGACTAATTTCATAAAGTTTATAATGTATATAAAAATTGTGTATGATGTTGATATGATTTATATTTGCTATTCATAATAATAATCAAGCTTTGAAAAAAAGTAAACGATTACATACCTCTAATCCATCATTATCTACTACAGTAAATTTTTTATTTGAAGATAAAAAAGCTTCTTATATCATAAATAATGAAAAAAAAATTATACATTATGAAAATTTAGTGAACCAAGTAGATAAAGAAACCTTAACACATAAACTCTTAAAAAATAATTTTTTTAATACCAAGTGTAATTTTTTAGACATTACACTATTAAATGACAAATTTACCCTTATTCCCAATGAATTTTTTGAAGAAAGAACTGCAGAAAAGTTTTTAAATCTTAATGTTCCGCATTTAGAAAATTTAGGAATACGATTTAATTTAATCCCCAATTTTGATTTAGTTTTAGTTTTTTATTATCCCGAAATAATTGAAACTCTCTTTACCTCTTATTCCGAAAAAATAAGAATTTCTCATACGGGATTTAAATTTTTATCAAAAATTAACAAAAACCTTTACAGTAATGGATTTTTTATACACATTTACGATCATTATTTTGAGATATCCTTCATAGAAAATCAAAAATTAATTTTATATAATATATATCCATACAAAAAAGTTGAGGATATAGAATATTTTTTGAAATTTATTGCAAACACTTTATCCCAAAATCTTTCAACCCATATATTATATTATTACCATATACCGCACCATCTGAATGCAATAAAAAAATTTGAAAAGCTTTTTCAAAAGGTAGTACCCGGTGATGAAAACACTTTTAAAAGAGAAAATTATACACTATTAGATATATGATACGAATTATATCAGGAAAATTAAAGGGAAAGAAGATCTCAGCCCCCAAACATTTTGATGTTAGACCCACAACTGATTTTGCAAAAGAAGCATTATTTAGCATTATTTCCAACAGATATATGATATCGGATATTTCAGTGCTCGATTTATTTTCCGGGATTGGTTCAATAGATTATGAATTTGCTTCGCGTGGTTGTAAAGATATTACCTCGGTAGAACTGAACGGAAAGCATGTTAAATTTATTCAAGATACCATTAAAGTCTTAGGAATAAATGAAGTAAATGTGATAAAACAAAATGTTTTTAGTTTTTTAGAAAAAGAAAGCTATAAAAAATATGATCTCATATTTGCAGATCCTCCTTTTGATTTAGACGATAAACAATATGAAAATTTAATAAAATCTGTATTTGAGAATCATTTTTTATCCGAACAAGGGGAATTTATTTTAGAACATAACACAAGAAAAGATTTTTCCGAATTTCCAAATTTTACAGAATCCAGAAAATACGGTAACGTTCGATTTTCTTTTTTTAGTTTATCTCAAGAATAACCAATAATACATGTTTATACGAATTATCTTAATTATAGAAGATATAAGTTTTATAATTAAAAATAATTTTAAAAATTCATAAAGGATAAATTTGTTTCAATTTCTTTTCTAATCATTTAAAATTTTAAAATGATCTCGTTCTTCTAAAAAATTATACTGAGATCTCCATTTCTTTATTTCATCTAGTGAAATAATGTGACTATAAATTGCATTACGTTTATTTGTTAAATTTAACTTTTTACCAACGGGTGTGTAAATAGATGAATGACCAATATAATTGAGCCCGGTTGGTTCAGAACCGATTCTGTTTACTCCGCAAACATAACATAAATTTTCAATGGCACGAGCTTTTAATAATGTATCCCAAGTATCTATACGAGAATCCGGCCAATTAGCAACATTTATCAATAAATCATAATACTCCGTATTTCTGAACCAAACCGGAAAACGAAGATCAAAGCAAATCATTGGACAAATTTTCCATCCTCTATAGGAAAAAACAACGCGCTTATTTCCCGATGTATAAAATCGATTTTCTCCTCCATATGAAAATAAATGTCGCTTATCATAATACGTTACTATTTTTCCTTCAGCAACAAAAATATATCGGTTATAATATTTGCCATTATCTTCAATTACTAAACTTCCACAAATAGCGGTGTGTTTTTTTAAAGAAATTTCAATCATCCACTTTATTGTTCTACCGTCCATTTTTTCAGCGATTTTAGTATGATTAAGACTGAAACCGGAATTAAACATTTCAGGTAAAATAATAAGATCCGATGAAGTTAAATCTTCTAAAAGTAATGATAAAAAAGAAAGATTTTCAGAACAATTTTCCCACTGAGGAGAATATTCGATTAAATTGACAAATAAATCGTTCGTAATCATACTATAAATTTTACAAAAACGTATCTTTTTAAATACTAATAAATACTTTAACCCAATTTATAAAATATATTTAACATTAATATTTAAGAATCAAATTAGTAATATAAAAAATAGTCTAAGTATAACCTAAAAAATTTATTGATCCTATATTCAATTACCGCGAAAATTTAATATCTAACTGCATGGATAATTAGATTTTATTCTTTTATAATACAAATCTACGAATTTATTAATTTTTAAAGATAAATTTAAGTTGTAAGTTGTGAATTAAATTAATAACTTTGAATAAATTTTATTAGTATGAGCACAAAAATTGATTATATCCCTTATAAAGTAAAGGATATCTCACTGGCCGATTGGGGAAGAATGGAAATAGAATTAGCTGAAGCAGAAATGCCCGGATTAATGGCCTTACGTAAAGAATATAAAGACGAACAGCCCTTGAAAGGCGCAAGGATAGCCGGTTGTCTTCATATGACTATACAAACCGCTGTTTTAATTGAAACCTTACAAGCATTAGGAGCTGAAGTTTCTTGGAGCTCATGTAATATTTTTTCAACTCAAGATCACGCAGCAGCTGCTATTGCAGCTAAAGGAACATCTGTATATGCTTGGAAGGGAATGAATGAAGACGAATTTAACTGGTGTATTGAACAAACTCTTTTCTTTGGTGAAGATAAAAAGCCGTTAAACATGATTTTAGATGATGGAGGAGATTTAACAAATATGGTTTTAGATAAATATCCCGAGTTAGTACCGGGAATTAAAGGTTTATCAGAAGAAACTACTACAGGGGTACATCGTTTGCATGAAAGAGTAAAAAACGGTACGTTGTTATTACCGGCCATCAATATAAATGATTCCGTGACCAAGTCTAAATTTGATAATAAATACGGATGTAAAGAATCTGCTGTTGATGCAGTACGCAGGGCAACAGATTTAATGATTGCGGGAAAAGTAGTTGTAGTTGCAGGATATGGTGATGTAGGAAAAGGTTCAGCTGCTTCATTTAGAGGAGCAGGAGCCAGGGTTATAGTTACTGAAATCGACCCGATTTGTGCCTTACAAGCCGCTATGGATGGATATGAAGTTAAAAAGATGGATTATGCCATTACCAAAGCTGATATTGTAATTACTTGTACTGGAAATTGCGATATTATTCAAAGTAAGCATTTCGAGAAAATGAAAGATAAAACCGTAGTTTGTAATATAGGACATTTCGATAATGAAATTGATATGGCCTGGTTAAATGCCAACTATAGATCTACAAAGGTTACTATTAAGCCGCAAGTAGATAAATATACGATCAATGGTAAAGATATTATTGTTCTTGCCGAAGGTCGATTAGTAAATTTAGGTTGTGCAACCGGTCATCCAAGTTTTGTGATGAGTAATTCTTTTTGCAATCAAACGCTGGCTCAAATAGAATTATGGCACAATTCAAATAACTATGAAAATAAAGTTTATACCTTGCCTAAACATTTAGACGAAAAAGTTGCCATGCTTCACCTGGCTAAAATAGGGGTTGAATTGGATACTCTTTCAGAAAAACAGGCAAAATATATTGGAGTTCCTGTTAAAGGACCATTTAAATCGGATGAATATAGATATTAATAAATTCATTACTACACTAATTATGATCCGGAATTTCTCCGGATTTTTTTTTGCTTTAACTAATTTAAAGCATTATTTTAATTTGAACTAGTGCTTATCAATCCTTAAAATTTGAATAAATATTAAATTCTTTAATAAGAATACAAATTGTATTATTTAATTGGATATTTATCATTTTTAATTAAACTTTTTAAATGAATTATCTTTTAAACATACTAATTAGAAATACTAACTTTTATGAAGTAAAAAGATTAAAATAAGATAAATAATAAAAATATTAATCTACAAGATTCATTTAATTTTTTGCATAAAAATTTAAAAGCTATACTTTTGCATTAAAAATTATAAGGATGTTAATATTAGTTATTAATGCGGGAAGTTCTTCTATAAAATATCAATTGCTTAACATGGATTCAAACTCCGTTATTGCTAAAGGATTGGTAGAAAGAATAGGTACGACTGGCGGAATTATTACACACAAATATCTGAAAAACGGCATTTCAGATAAAAAACAAATTCATCAAGAATTTCCTACACATGTTGAAGGAATGAAACTTATTGTTGAATTGTTAACAGCAAAAGATGTTGGAGTTATTAATGATCCATCAGAAATAAAAGGAGTAGGACACCGAATTGTACAAGGCGGGGGGAAATTTAACGTTCCGGTTTTAATTACTGATGAAGTAAAAAACGAAATTGATGAAATGAGTGCATTAGCACCCTTACATAATCCTGCTAACTTGTTAGGTATTGAAGTTGCGCAAAAATTTTTTCCAAATACCCCTCAAGTAGCTGTATTTGATACAGCATTCCATCTTACTATGCCACCTAAAGCATACAGATATGCAATTCCGAACCATTTTTACACAGATCACAAGATAAGATCTTACGGAGCGCATGGAACAAGTCATAAATACGTAAGAAGGCAGGCCGTAAATTACTTAAATAATCAAGAAGCTAAAATCATTACTATTCATTTGGGAAATGGATCAAGCATTACCGCTATTAATGAAAAAGGGGAGAGTATTGATACCTCAATGGGCTTTACCCCGCTTAATGGTTTAGTTATGGGTACTAGAAGTGGAGATATAGATCCATCCGTTCTTTTTTACATGGTTAGAGAATGCGGAGTAAAATTCGAGGAATTGGATGATCTGCTAAATAAAAAATCTGGAATGTTAGGTCTTACCGGAAAAAGCGATGCAAGAGATGTTGACGAGATGTATTTAAACGGTGATCCAAACGCTATTTTGTGTTTAGACTTGTATTCTTATAGAGTTAAAAAATATATTGGAGCGTATATAGCCGCTTTAAATGGTGTGGATGCGATTGCTTTTACAGCCGGAATTGGTGAAAATGATGCGCAATTACGTTCATTAATTTGTAAAGACTTAGATTACTTAGGTATTAAATTGGATGAAAATAAGAATGTTGAATTGAGCGGTCCGGAAAAGGTAGAAGAAGTTCAGGCTTCCGATTCAAAGGTTAAAATAATGATAATACCTACTAATGAAGAATTAGAAATAGCTAATGAAACTTTGAACATTTTAAAGAAAATGTAACAGGTAATAGTAGATGTAAGATAAAAAATAAAAGCTGCAAATTATTGCAGCTTTTATTTTTTATTAAGTATAAATAACTTATCAATTTTGTATAAACAACTTCCACATTTTGTTGTTGAGGAAGAGTTATAGTAGAAATATAGATATTATTTTATAAAGAAATATTGAAAATAATTACGTATTCTTGATACTTGTTTTTTTAACATTATATAAATTGTGAGTACGCAATTGAAAGAAATCAAAATTAAATGTATTTAAGATTTTATTCCTAATAATTGATTTTTCTTAGCTTTAAATTCCTCATTAGTGATAATACCTTTTTCTAGAAGTTCAGCAAATTTAGAAATTTCATCTGCGCCACTTTTAAATTCGTTTATTGGGTGGGATAAATTATTTTTGTTTTTAGCATTGTTCATTGCTGTATCAAAGATACCTATAAGTTTTGTTGCGACACTTGATTTATATGATACAAGTACTTCAATAGATTTAGTATTAGAATTTAGCTTGATTTTACTCCCAGTTAATCCATTAGAAAAACTATCTATAGAATCCAAATCTATCAAATTAAAACTTTCCATTCTTACATTAAAAAGAATTTTACTATATACAAAAACTCTTTTGTCAGTAAATACAAAAATACCTGGAAATCTTTTCTTTTTTGAACCTGTATATATTTTAGCATTTGTAGGAGCTATATATAATACAGTTTCATCGGAACGTAATTGCTCAACAGCTCTATTAATTTTTTTTTTGTTAAATAAAGTACTTATTCTGTACTCATTAATTATTTTTTCAACATCTTTTCTCATAAAGTTAGTTTTAATAATTTTTATGTTATATCATTGTAGATTCGTAATTAACACATCCAAATAAGTAAAATTATAACTTTAATTAGTATTTAAAGCATCAAAGATAGATATTTAAGAATGAGATATATTTTTTTAATTTTTTAATATAGAACAACCTTGAAGTTTGAATATTACTTTAAATTTTAGATTTAATAAAATAAAAAGCACTAAAATAACAACTTTAATTTCTGGAGAACATTTTATGTAGCCCACAAACTTATTTTAAATAAACAACTTCCACATTTTGTTGTTGAGGAAGAGTTTTAGATCTCACCTCATCAGGAGCTATATGAGCATTTATTTTACCTTTATTTTCTGCAATACCAAAAGTTAACCAATATGGAAGGATACATACTAAAAAAGTAAGACACCAAAAACCTATAAAGGCAATTAATAAAAATAAAATAAATCCTATAAATTTCACAAATGGCCAAGCGCCTATATAAAGCAATGTTACCATAATACAATTATTATATATTGTTTTGCTCAAATGTAATAATTAATTTTAATCAAAACAAAAAATAATTCAGGTTATTATAGCTCAACTTATCAAAAAATTATTTTGAAAGATGAATTGCTCTATTAGTATCAAGTATGGCCTTATTATTTTTATAATCAATCCATTTTTGCCCCTGTCTTTTTCTCATAAAATTATCGTAATTCCTTTTAATGAAAATATTCAATACAGCATTAGCAAAATTTGCAGGTCTTTTAGCCAAAGATCGTAAACTCATTGAAAAACTCGGAGTTAAATATTGCATATAGTGCCACCAACCCTCAGGCATGTATAACATTTCACCATGAGATAAATGAGCCTTATATGGAGTTAAGTATTTTAATCCGGGCCATTTATCAAAATCCGGATTATCAAAATCTATGTCTTCTCTGCAAATTGTAGCATATGGTATCTTATACATATACTTCGTATCTTGAGGCTTCATCAATATGCATTGTTTTTCACCTGCAAAATGAAAATGTAAAATATTGGCTAAATCTATATCAAAATGCATAAAAACATTGGAACCCGCACCTCCGAAAAACAACATAGGTAAATTTTTAAATAAATTTAGACCTAAATCCGGAAACTTAAAATCGTCTTGCATGGCCGGTACTTGTTTCAGTATATTAAATAAGAATATTCTTAAATCAGTCGGGCCTTTTTGAAGTAAATCAATATAGTCGGACATTTTCATTCTGGCGTCCGGTTCATTTACTTTTTTATCAGCACTAACCGGATCATTATTATACAGAGGAACAATTTTATCACCTGCAACTTTTTTAATATAGTCAAAATTCCATTTTTTATAAGCAGGCCAATCTTCAGTCAGTTTTTCAATTACTACCGGTTTTTGTGGTTTATAATATTGATTATAAAAGTCTTCTTTGGATATTTTTTCAACTCGGTCAATAGGTTTATAAGTAAACATAGGTTTAAGGTTTATAGTTTTTTATAGTATCATGAATTCATAAGATCTTCTAATTCTTCAATTTCGATAGGTATATTTCTCATTAAATTGTGCGGATTTCCATTCGATTGAATCACTACATTATCTTCAATTCTAATCCCGAATCCTTCCTCCGGAATATAAATACCCGGTTCAACGGTAAACACCATATTAGGTACAAATGATTCCGTCAGTATACCATAATCGTGTGTATCAAGGCCCAAATGATGAGAATTGCCGTGCATAAAATATTTCTTATAAGCGGGCCATTTCGGGTCTTGATTTCTAACTTCTTCTGTTGTTAAAAGATTTAATTTTAACAATTCTTCCGTCATTATATTACCCACTTCTTCATGGTAACTGTACCAATTATTACCCGTAATTAAAAGCTTAGTAGATTCATTTTTAACATTTAAAACCGATTGGTATACTTCTTTTTGTCGGGGTGTAAATTTTCCGTTCACGGGAAGAGTACGTGTCATATCCGAAGAATAATTAGCATATTCGGCCCCCACGTCTAACAATACAACATCACCGTCTTTACATTCTTTATTGTTTAATATATAATGCAAAACATTGCTGTTTTTCCCGGAAGCTATAATAGGTGTATAAGCCCAACCTTTAGAACGGTTTTTAATAAATTCATAAATTAACTCCGCTTCAATTTCATATTCCCAAACTCCCGGTTTAATAAATGGAAGAATCCTTCTAAACCCTTTTTCCGTTATATCACAAGCTTGTTGAATAGCGTTTATTTCTTCAGGTTCTTTAATTGAGCGTAGATGTTGTAAGATAGGATTGCTTCGTAAATAACAATGACCTCTGTATTTATTTTGTAATTTTTTTATGAATCTGTCTTCTCGGGTTTCAACAACTTTTTCGGCTCTGTAATGTTCATTAATATTTATATATATATTATCCATTTGAATAATAACCATTTCAAGAATTTTATCAAAATCTTGTAACCAATACACATTTTTAATTCCTGAAACCTCTGTCGCTTGCTCTTTAGAATATTTTTCTCCTTCCCAAATGGCAATATGTTCATTAGTTTCCCGTAAAAAAAGCATTTCTCTATGTTCCTCTAAATAAGCATAGGGACATAATACTAAAATAGATTCTTCTTGATCTATTCCCGAAAGATAAAATAAATCTCGTTGCTGTTGAAAAGGGAGAGTACTGTCTGCACTGATAGGATAAATATCATTACTGTTGAATATTGCAACTGATTTTGGGGCCATTCTTTGGACAAATTTTTTTCTATTTTTAATAAATAAATCTTTGTCTAAAGCATTATATCTGGTATTCATTTAACTAATTTTTATTTATCAAAAATAACAATAATACTTCAACTCTTTATAATTTTAGAAAAGTTAAAAGAGCTTTTTTAGTTTATTTACTTTATTGTTATATAGATAAATTTATTATTTCAAAAGAGCATATGAATGCATTATTAATAAAATAAAAGGCTATTTTTCTAAATATTATCAATAATCATTGAATTGCCTAAATGCTAATTATTAGAAGTTAAATTATGTTTTTCTTTTTTTCATGTATTTAAAAGCAAAAAATGTGTGTATAATCATCTTTAAATTTTGTATTATGTCATTTATATTAAGATTAGAAATTGTAAGTAAAAAGTACAACATTTTAAATGTGAATTAATCATTAGCACAAGATATGGACGTTCCGTGTTTTATATCCATTAAAATCTGGTTAAAAATTTTAATTATTGTTGAGTCAACATCTTAAACTAATACTTATGATTGTTAATTCAATAATTAGTAAACTTACTATTTCGGCTATATTGATCACTTTGGGAACGAATTCATATATTAATTAATGGATATATATATTTCTTATAAATCTTACGAGAGTATGCTTCATCGGTTGACATCCCTTTGAATCCTTCGATTGTAATAATGTTTACTTATAATGAATAAATATGGCTAAATATATCTTTCATGGCAATTTATTTTTATGTTTTTAGTTTTAATAGTATCATTAATTAGTTAAATAATTTTTACATTATTACCCTATCTTATTACCTCTAATTCGTCAGAGCCTTCGGGTATATGGACACTGAATAAATAACATCCATTAATTTCGAGCTTATCTTCTTTATCAATTGCTTTAAAATAAAAAACAGAAAAAGAAGGATATTTTTTTTCATTTTTTAATCTCTTTTATAAACTTCAGTCATTTTATTATCCATAAAGTCTGGTGATTGAAAATAATAATTTTTATCCTTAATAAACAGGGTAAAGATAAAATCGCCTTGTGTTTGTTCTTTTGCTAATCCTTAATAGGCGCAAATATTGTCATCGTCTTTTAGGAATAATGGTAAATCATAATCAAGCGTATTGAGTTTAATCTTAGTCATTTATAGGTTTTTGACATGAAGCACTATCAATGGATATAGTTGGTGATAATTGTATCAAGCTAATATCTTTTTCTATATAAATGTAATTTTTATCTTGCTGATAATCTTGAGGTATATATGAGTAACTTACTATTAATTTTTTCTTTAATTTAAAGGTAAATGTATCTTTTTGAAATGAAATAGACATAAATTCTTTTAATAAATATCTATCTGAGTCACTTCTTGGTTCATTAATTAAAAAATCTGATATGATTTTCTCATTTTTAATTATGATAACCTTATACCATTCAGTACCTATATCTGCTGTTGCTTCAATGACAAAAACTATATAAGGAGATTGTTGTGAAGATGAATATTGATAGATCTTGAAACCAGGACCGTCATATTTTAGGGGAGCATAATCGATCACACCTATCTTTTTGTTATTTGTAAACAGGTTAAAGGTTTCACTTGTATCACTGTAGGTAAACCTATATTTTTTACTTTTAAATAAATTTCCGGACTCATCAGAATCTAACACTTTGAATTGATTAAAATCAATTCTAGTTGTCTTACTATATTTTTGCTTGTCATTATTTATTTTAGATATTTGGTTGGATGTAGAATTTCCTTTACACCCAAATAATAATAAAATATAAAGAAATATAATTAATTTATTCATTTTCTTTGTCTTTCCTTTTTTACTTTAGTTTGTTCTTCTTCATTTATAGTATTTAATCTTACGAAAAAAGCAGGATTATATCTATTTATTAAACCCTCACCATTACCCAAAGGTTTTTTTGCGATTTCAAAATGTAAATGAGGATTTATTACACCTTCTGCATTTCCTGTATCTCCAGAATAAGCTATGATACTTCCACTTTTTACTTCACCAGATGTTAATACAGCAGAGTTTAAATGAGCATATCTTAAATAAATATAATCAGCATTAATATCAAATTCTGGTCCAGATTCTATTTCTTTAGTAAATTCTAGTTGATAGTCTCTTCTTCTAGACGCTCTTAAATCTTTTCCTTGAACTTTTAAAACAAGAACATTACCATAACCTATTTGACCTTCATTTGAATAACTCACTATTTCACCATCTAAACATGCTTTACATGGTGTATTTATATTAGCAAATATATCTAATCCTTGATGAGCTTTATCTGAACCATCATCGTATTTTCGTACCATACCAAATGCTCCATTTTGTTCCTTATGAACACCTGAGGAATTATAATATGTTCTTTGAGGGTTATCGATTGGATCATGCCATATAATGGGGGTAATTTGAAAACTTTCATTTTCACCGATTAAAAAATCATAATACCTTGCCCCTTTAACAGCATCGAATTCACCTGTAAGAATACCTTTAAAATTTACCTTAGTTGCGTTGGTATCTTTTATTTCTGTTCTTATGGTTAAACGGGTACTTTTATTTTCTAGACTATTTAATTTGTCTTGTAATTCCTGATGCTCTTTATCATCTTTAGGACGAATTTCAATCTCTTGGATATACTCAATTTTCTCATCAATGGTAAATTGTAGTTCGGTTTTTTCAACTCCATCCACTAAAAAGGTAATGGGATTTTGTAGATAGAGGTTTTGCTGAGTACCTTTTCTTTCAAGTTCACGAATGCTGATAACCAAAGATTCTTTAGGGGGCTTACCGTAACATTTAACAACAAGATAAATTTTGTCACCCAAACGGGCTTGATTTAATTTTAAATAGGTATATTCATTGGGTTCATTCAGGGCATTTACTTTTTTTGCAAAATAGGCATCCGCTACATTAATATCAAAATCAGATTGATGTAACAAATCATAAACAATTTGGTTAGGATTGGCTGAATAAGAATCCACTATTTCGGATTGATCGTTAGAGGATTTTATATTTTCTGTCGGAAGGCTATCGTTTTCCATTATAGGATGTTTAAGTTGTTATGTTTATTTTTTTATTTATTGTTTACTTACCACCGTTCATAATTATGAGGGTGATAAGCAAAATAATTGTGTGTTTAATATACTATCGTTACTTCAATTCATCAATTTCTTTATCCACAAATTTGCGTTCGACAAGCTCACCGTCTTTATAGGTTTCTGTGTACAAAAGTTTGCCTTTTTTACCAGAAGATAGATCGATAGAACTGTCAGGTTTCTTTTGATAATCTAATTTATAAAACTTCCAAATTCCAATCGGTAATCCTTTTTGGTAATTTGCTTCAAGATAAGTATAACCGAGAGGATAAGTATAATAACCATTCGGCTTCATCTCAATCCACAAACCTTCACGGGTATGATTTTCGACTAACCCTTGTTCTTCTTCATTTTGGAAAAATCCGTTTTGGTCGTAATATCGAATAAATTTGCCTTCAGGCGAAATTTGAAATTTTTCATAACGAAAAAAGTTGACGTCTTCAACATCATAATCAAAGTATTTAATATGAATAATTCCTTTTCTGTCAATATACAGGCGTTTTGTTTTAAGATCGTATCCCCTATTAGTATCCAGATAAGCATTCATTGAATCTAATTTGTTTCCGTGATTATCTACAACCATTAATTGCATTTTTTGGAAGTAAATTGTATATGGTTCAATTTGATCACTATAACCTTGACTAAAAAGCATTATTAGAGATTGGTTGTTTGACAAATTAATTTTCCATAATGGATATAAAATTTCTTCAAAATTGTAAAGTATATCTGTTTGTTTTTTTATAAACTGATAAGGAAAAAAGTAATCATAATAGATATTAGGCATATTAGCATTAGTATAAGTATAAGTAATACTATCGGTAGGTTTTAAATCTCGATTTTTATTTTTGTAAACATCGTAAAATAAATCTGAATTATTATAAGCTAAATCTATAGGTGTTTTATACCATGTATTGCTTGGATAATCGTATGTTTTCCAATTTGCTGGGAATTGGACGTCAATTAACTCTTTAGTTCCGAAAGGTAAAGTAATTACGGGAATTGAATTCTTCTTTTTCGAATCTGAAAAATCCTGAGATTTTATGCCTTGACAAGAACATAGAAAAATAACTAAAAGTAAAAGATAATTTTTTTTCATTACAATAATTCCTTATATAATTGAATGAACATAATCTCTAGTAAAATTAACATACTTTGCTTTATAAACAGAAGAATGTAAATGATCTTCATGTCCATCCATCTGAATTGAGTGATTAATTTTTGGATACCAATTGCTTTTCCCTACACCATGTCTTAACAAACCATAGTTTCTCAAGCAATTAACAAATGCGTTTTGTTGTTTAAGATTTTCCAAATAAATGGTATCAACAGCAATTCCATCAACATGTTCAGCACTTGGATAACAAGATCCATCTTTATACGAAAAACCACCACTTTTAATATAAATGTTACTCATTGATTTAGTTTGATTTAACTGAGCTAAAGCCCCCAAAAATGCTGCATAAAATGCCGGATTGGCGTATCGCCTTCTTGTATTTTGAAATGCAAAGGTAATAAGAAAGCTACCGTCTGGACTTTCATAATTTAAAGCTCTAAAAGCTTCACTACCTATGCCCGGATCTTCAAGAATATCGGCAAAAACCAGTTCTACATCATTTTCTTTGTTTTTATACCAAATTTTACCATGAGCATATCTACTTGGAGTACCTAGTGTACCATTCTCATATATTTCAAGAGTTTGCGCATGAATTATTTCTCCAGCATTTATATTTTTTGAATGATCAATGGTATCAATAAGATTTCCTTTATCTTCATCCTTTGGAATATTAATTGATCTTATTTTTGATTTTATAGTTATTTTCTTGGACTCACACACAAAATGTTCGTTATCATTTTTATCATAATAAAAATAACAAACCTTAGAGTTAACGCTGTTATTTAGTTCACCTATCGGCTTTCTGGTATTGGGTAAGGTTCTTATCGGTAAAAAATTAAATAAATTATCTTTGTGATAAATTTCTAGAAAATGTCTATTTACTACTCTAAATTGTTGCTTATCGGTTGATAAAAAAAGCCCCCCTTTGCTTCTCTCTTTGTTGTCGTTACCATACGCACATTTATCTTTTTCTAGTTGTACCGACACTTTTATCGTACCATTGGCATCTTTCAAACGGTTTGCCCAATTATCAAAAGCGGGACGGGTGCTAGGGCGCAGTTGCAATTTCACAATGGCACGGTGAGAATGATCGGCTAAGTTGGTATAAGGACAACTACCGTTATTATTATGTAAGGCATTAGTATTACCTACCACAGCCGTGATATTTCGAGCTGACACGTATTGACGAGATTCATTAAACTGCATGACTTCGAGTACTTCGGAGTTTCCTGTGAGTGCTTTACTTTGTAATTGAACTTTAATGGACTCATTAACTGTCAAATTTCGGGTTTCAATTACTAAATAAACCGTTTTTCCTAAAATAGAATCATACGTTAGCAAATTATTTCCTCCGTCTCGTTGAGGATGTAGTGAATCTATGGGGTCAAATGATACTTCATTTTTTTGTACTTTTTTTTTCGCAAAATATACACTGTATATCCTTTTTAACCCATCGTTTGGTGGGTTAACTGGGTTAACACTAACGGTTTGCCCTGTTTGGATAATGCTAACATTTGTACTTCCACTTTGAGATTGACCGGTGCTGGTACTTGTTTGGGTACTGGAAGAAGAACTTGCAGCTTGTGAACTGCTGCACGAGGTGAAAAAGAGGCAGAAAAACAGAGCTATAATTAAAGCAGCATGAAAACGGCTCGTGCCGTATTTACGATCCAACTGTTTTTGTAATTGTACGGCATGTTTTAATTGTTTATATTTCCTCATGGCGTAAAGTTTTAAGTTGATAGTTTATTTTTTTTTCATAGTGTTTTCCAAAGGTAAAATGAATGTCAAAGGAAGCATCCTTTACCGTGCCTGATGAAGTAAGATTATAGTTTCCTTGATATTGTTCTAAGCAAGGAAGAGCCTTTTCGGATGAGATTTTAATACCTTTCAACGCAAAAAGTTTACGTAATCCGTCAAGGTCGGGCGTTTGGTGTAAACTACCGTTTATTTGGATATTAGTTGAATTTTTTTGCAACGTTTCATGTATATAAAAAATGGTATTGGGTATCAATTGTGTATTCCTAACGATAGGATCTTGTTCATGAGCAAGCGGTAAATATAAGGAAATAGCAGGGTAGTAATTAAGGGTGAGTAAAACCCGTTGTTTATCAGTATATAAATTTCTATATTCCAAAAAATCTGTATTGTCTGTGTATTTTTTAGATAGTTGATCTAAAATTAATTTTGCTTTCATTTGGACTTCGTTAAAGTTCGTAAGGTCGTGCAGAGTGCCTTGTGATGAGATTATAATTTGCAAATCGGAAGTAATAAGATCTAATTTCTTATGTAATATCTTATCAGTTTCCGACATACGAGTACTCCAATATTGATTCTTAAACGTTTCCCAACGTACTTTAAAAAGCTCTTGTGTAGAACAGCAGGTGCAGTATATGAGTGCAGTTTGTACCTCACGTTCTTCGATACCATTAATACGGATCAACTCTTCTTTTTGAAAGTCGTAAAATCTTTGTGTTGTGATTGGAAACGATCCTAAAATTATTTTAGATTTCTGCATGTATTTAGTTATATTTTTGGATAAAAAGGTAAATTTCTTTACTTGTTTCCATAAGACTTTTATTTTTCAAATTCAGCAATAAAAAGCCTTCCACCTCCGTCATCACTCTCATTTTTATCATAAAAAGTAGCATCTAACATGATAAACTTATCTTTATAAAATCCGACAGGTTCAGAGGCAATAAACATGCCTTTTAACTCATACTTATACCAACTATGTCCATAATCATACGAATATCGGATCGACGGGTAAATAGATGATACCAATGTATAGTCGCATATAAAGTTTTTATATTCATAGTATCTATGTTTACTATCTCCCTCAAAAGTATATAAAAGTTCTTCTTTATTGTTATAATAAGAACCACCACCTAAAGGCATATTGAATTTAATTAAGAAATATTCACCATTATCATAATCCAACAAATCATAATTATCGTTAAATTGCTGAATGATTTTTTGCGTATTGTTTTTCGGATCGTATCGAATCAGTTTATTGGAATCAAGAATAAATAACGTATTATCAGAAGTTAATCGATAAGAAAGGCTGTTTAGATTGCTTGGTAAAGGATATTCTTCTTCTCGATTAAAAAGATTAATCAGTTTTAGTTCGCCTTTATTAGAATAAATAACATATTTTCCATTAAATTTTATATAACTGATATCATCTACATATAAATATTCATCTATTTTAACTATTTTTAAGCTATTATTATCTAAAAGATACGTGAAATTTTTTTTAGTGTTATCGGGTAAAACACTTTGTGTTTCAAATAATGAATAATCATTACTAGGGTTTAACCATAATACATTTTGTTCGGAAAGCGTTAACTCTTGATAACTTTTGCCCCGATCTTTCGATACAAGTAAGACTCCTTGATATCCACTTTGGATTGAATCAAAGGCATTAAGATCTTTATTTCCAATCAAAATAATGGTGTTTTCATTAGGGGCTATAAAATCTTTAAAACGAAAAGCAGACATTGGGTCTAAGACAGTTGCTTGATCGGTTAATTGGTATAATTGATTAAAATCGTATTTGGCTATCCATTTCATATTTCCTTGTTTAACGGGGTTACAGCTTAATAAAGCAAAGCTTACTAAAACTGTTATCAGTATTTTTTTATTCAAACTTATCATCCTTTAAAATATATTTTTTAAACAGTTTTTGCATCGTGTCACTTCTAATTGATTGATAATCTAAATTTCGAGCCATAATAAGAGCCTGCCTCCATGTATCCCTACCTAACCACTCTTTCAGATCGGGAGTTAATATTATTTTTATTAAATCATCTGCCGGTAATTTTTTCATTTCCTTAGGATTATACGCATCGGGATGAGTGGCAAAAGCAAATTCTTGAAATCGGTCATTATCTAACTCTATATCAGTATAATATTTTTCTAATTTTTTAGCACGAATTTTATCCAATTCAACTATATTATCTCTAAATTTCCTTTTTTCATTTTCGGATGGTTCAAATTTTTTGTTAAAATTATTTTCCCATTTATTTAATCTTTCTGGTAATATCGTATCATAATTAGCTCTATAAGATTTATTAATCACTCCTTGTTCCATATATTCTTGCAACTTTAATCTTGCTTTTATTAACCACCGTTGACCTCTTTGGGTCAAAGTTGGCATTAAGACTTTAGAGAAGCGCACGCAATATTTATATCCGTAACTGGTAGCGGGAACAGGTTTATATGAACTCCCATTTTTCTTAACTTCTGAGATTACCATTTTGTCCATCTCTTCGGTTAAACTTTTTGTCAACCACTCTTTAGCAGTATTAATAAAATCATATTCACTGATTTCTCGCATTTCTCCAAAATAATAAACCGGAGGCATATGATTGCATAAACTGTGACGTCTCATAAAATCTTCATATCTAAATTTATAAAATTCACAATTTCCATAATTTCCATTATTGTATCTGATAATTACATTTCTATCACAACCAGTTACAGTTATTTTTTTCACTGTAGGAATGGGTTTTGCAACTGCCTTGTTTGGGTATGGGTTACAACATATGTAAGATTCTTTTACTAAAACTCTTTGCTCTTGAACTAATGTCTTACCTAAATTTTGCCATGGCGATAAGTTGATTACACTTTGACAAGCTGGTTTTTTTTTACCCCATTTGGGATGATTACAAATTCCTGAAAATTTCAGATTAATCATATTATTTCCGTCGCCTTCTGTAGCACAGATGCGATCTTGTAATAATATTTCGTTAGAAGTAACCTTTAGTTTTCCTTCTGACTGTGCGTACGGACAATACAAAGTTGCGCCATTAATTACCATTTCTCGTTTTTCTTCGGGCAGTCCTTCCTTTAGTAACTTGTCATTTTCTGCTCTTAATTTATTAGCAATCTCTTCTTTCTGGGTGGCATCTACTTTTTTATTTTGACTTTGAATATGTTGACCCTGACTTTGCATACTTAGGGTTGATTCTTGAAAATTTGCCCATAAGCCTGTTTCAGATTCTTCAGCTAAAAATGAAAATTTCTTTTCTTTATCCATTATATTTTTTATTTATTAGCCTTTACTGATTTTTACATCATCCCCACCTTGTAAGACAGATAGTGTTGTTCCTCTCATCAGTAAACTGCCTTTTAATGTTTGAATATTGGCATTTCCAGATTCTTGATAATAATAATTTCCTATCCTTTCAGACTTATTATCATCTATACTATTGCTCAAATTTTTTGAATAATAATTAGTGTTATGATTTATACGTTCAGTTTTATCATTTTGTACTAAAACATTCATGTTTTCACCTACTTTTATGAAGAGATTTTTTACAACGTTCAAAGTAACATTACCGTCGCCTTCAAACTTTATAAAGCTTCCTGCTGCATCTTCTTCTTTTATGCTGCCTTCTTCATCATTGACAATACGTTTAGTTCCGCTTCGGGTTTGAAATACTTTCAGATCATTATTTTTAGTATGAAATCCGCTTTTCTGATTTCCACTATATAGACTACCTAATACGATAGGTGCTTCGGCATTGTGACCAAAAAAATCCACCCATACCTTATGTCCAATTTCTGGGATCACATGCGCTCCTTGTCCTGCCCCCGAATGCCCTTGTATTAAAGGAATCCACAAGGTACTTTCATGTTCTTTTTGCCAATAAAACCGAATTTTTAGTCGGTTTAAAGATTCGGGATCGTTATTGTCTACCACTATCGCAATTTGACTATCAATATGCGGAAAGGCATTTTCATCTAAATAAGGAGTAAATCTTTGTTCGAATGGTATTCCTTGACAACGATTAGTATATCCTTTATCAGTAAAGCTGTGTTCGATTTCCGTTATACGGTAACTTTCAACGGGTTCAAGTTTATTTTTTTCTTTAGTCCATGTTTTCATTTGCATCGTATCGCCTAGACGAAGACGAGGGTTATCGGTTATAGCAGTGGCTAAAATGGTTGATTCATGACTAAGTTTTTTTCGTTCTACGGCTCTTTCTAATTGTTGAGCATCTCCATAGAATAAATCTGGAGAAGAATAACCCGATAGAGGTTGTATAGAGTTTTTTTCTGATGCACGAACTGATTTAAAATGAAATAGATTTTTTTGATCGGGATACGAAAGTTCAGTTGATTCTTGTTTTAAAACAACATCTCTGCGTAAATCATAACGTTCACGGATAAAATTTTGAGGTTTACTGATTACGTTTAAGGAATATTCTTGAAAATCTTCTCCTTCGCAAATTTCAACTCTTTTTTGATTGCCTTTACCAAAAACAAAATATTCACCATTATGATACATGTATTCACCATACCGTTTAGCTAATCGTTTTAAAAACTGAAAATCGGTTTCATTGTAACATACTGTATAGGGTAGGATCTCTGTAGTTTCGGGGGATATAAGTACCTGTAAGCGATTATCATTATATTTACTGGTAACTTTTGTTACAATTTCCTTCAAAGTATTATTAATAAAGGTTTGGCAGTTTATATTCTGATCCATAAGATTCGTTGCAGCTTCTCCTGTTAAAAGTATATATGGATATCCATCCTGAGAAAGATATTTCACTCCGGTAATTATACCTTCAAATATCGCCATAGTTTGATTAAAGCGAATTAATTGTACGGAAAAGGAAGCATAATGCAGTTTTTGGGTATTGGTAAGTGGATAGCTATTTTTTTCAGCAAAGGCTTCACTCGGACATAAAAACTCAAAATAATTATGGGTTAGTAACTTTTGCACAATTTTCACTTGAATATGATTTTCTCGTGATATTTCCACTCCATCAATACTGACGTTGGCATAGGTTTGAAAGGATTCACCTAATGTATTGCTATAATGTATATTCATAGGATGATTTTTTGGAATTAATTTGATTATTTATAGGGATAGCTTCCAGTTTTTTTCATAAATTGTCTTAGAATTGAACTTTAGTGTACGTGCTACTATAGTAAAATCTATTTTCATAGGAGAAGAGCCCGTTGAATTGAAGGTTTCTTTGAAATCTATACAATAGGCTTTTTCAAATTCAACAGTATAAAGTCTACCCATTCCATCTCGTCGAAAAAAAATGATTTTACCATCTTTAGTATTGTCTTGTGATAAAACCCAGTCAACAAAATCAGTTTTTCCGTTGCTTTCTATACTTAAGTTTATTTGTCCGCCTGAGGTTTCTCCTGTTGGTTTTGAAGTACTATCTTTTTTTTTGTGGAAGAAATAATCGCATTCTAATACTGTATAATTTTCTCCATCCAATTCTAATTTAGCTGAAAATGATGACATATTTATATATTTTAATATTAAAAATTATTTTTTTAATAAATTAATTAATTTGAATAAAATTCATATATTTTTTAATAATAACTATATCTTTTTTTGTATATTTATTATTGTTTTATATTGTAATAGAATTATTTAGCTAATATATTAAATTTTTAATTAAAAAAAATAAATTATGCTAAAAAAATATTTAAAATTATATTTTGATATTAAAAAATAGTATTTTAAAAAAAATATATTTTCTTTCAATATATTAATTGATTTTATGTATATTTTTTTAGTAAACTTAAAATTGGTTCAAGGTTTAGTAAAAGAAATAGCTGGAAAGTAAAACAGTCAAATTATATTTTCATATTTATAATAATGTTAATTTTGCACATATAAATTAATATGATAGTTTTTTTATAGATTAAAACTTATATATAATACTTCAAAGAAAAATTGAAAACCTGTAAGATATATTGTGGAGATACTACAAAAAAATAATTAAACTAAAAATAAGATAACATATAAATATATTTTTTTATAATACTTAGTAACAAACATTAAAACTTAAATCATATTATTTAAAAAAAACGAAATTTGTTCAATAAAAAATTCCTCTTAATAAGATAAGATATGAATAACAACACTATTAAGAAATTGAAACCCGAGTCTATATGGAATCATTTTGCGGATTTGAATTCCGTACCAAGACCTTCTAAAAAAGAAGAAAAAGTTATTAAATTTATTAAAGACTTTGGAGCATCTTTACATTTAGAAACTATTGAAGATATCTGTGGAAATGTGGTAATAAAAAAACCGGCAACCCCGGGATATGAAAATAGAAAAAAGGTGGTTTTACAATCCCATTTGGACATGGTCTGCCAAAAAAATAATGATGTTGATTTTAATTTTGAAACTCAAGGAATACAAATGACTTATGAAGGAGATTGGGTTCATGCATTAGGTACAACCTTAGGGGCAGACAACGGAATAGGAGTTGCTGCCATAATGAGTGTTTTATCTTCAAAAGATATTGAACATCCGGCTATTGAAGCTTTATTTACCATTGACGAAGAAACCGGTTTAACCGGAGCATTTGAATTAAGTAAAGATATATTATCAGGAGATATTTTGCTTAATTTGGATACAGAAGAAGACGATGAAATTGATATAGGTTGTGCGGGAGGAATTGATGTTACAGCGAAAGCAAATTATGAAGAAAAAGAAATCAATAAAAATTCTAAAACTTACCGAATTAATTTGTCCGGTTTACATGGAGGTCATTCCGGAATGGAAATTCATAAAGGTTTAGGTAATTCTAATAAGATATTAAACCGTTTTTTATATGATTTTTTAAAATTTAATATTCAATTGATTTCTTTTGACGGAGGAGGCTTGAGAAATGCTATACCTAGAGAAGCTTCTGCTATATTTTCAATATCCTCTGAATTTGAAAACAAATTACAAGAACAATTTAATCAACTATATTTAGAGATCAAATCAGAATTTAGTAGTATAGATAGTAATCTGACTATTCAGCTTTCTCAGATAGATCATGTAAAAAAAGGATTGAGCGTTGAAGACAGTAAAAAATTTATCTCAAGTCTACAAGCTGCTCCCAACGGAGTATTTCGAATGAGTCAGGATATCGAAGGATTAGTTGAAGCCTCAAACAATATTGCAAGAGTAAAATTGGAAAAAGGAAAGGCTGAAATACAATGTCTAACGCGATCATCAGTTGAAAGTTCCAAAATGTGGGTAGCAACGTCACTTGAAGCTGCATTACAGTTAGGAGGAATGAAAGTTGAATTAACCGGTTCATATCCCGGATGGAAGCCAAATCCTTCTTCAGAAATATTAAAACTGGCGGAAAGTATTTATGAAAAAAAATACGGGGAGAAACCTTCTGTTCAGGCTTGTCATGCAGGATTGGAATGTGGAATTATTGGTGAAAAATATCCATCAATGGATATGATTTCATTCGGGCCAACTATTAAAGGAGCCCACTCTCCTAAAGAAAGAGTTAGTATATCATCGGTTCAAAAATTTTGGGATTTCTTACTGGAAATTCTTAAAAACATTCCGGTAAAATAAAATTTCTTTTATGAGCTTGTTAAAAGAGGAGTAATTTTTTTGCAGATATACCATCATTAAATAAATAATGATCCGTAAGATACTTAAATAAATTAATTTTAATAAGCTCATATTTTAATATATGGTAATAAAAAGTCAAATACTTTTTAAGTAAAATAGCAGCGATTAATATTAATCAATTAATTTTGCAAAAAGAGTTGCTTTTTTAAGTAATTTCTATAAAATAATAAAACTATTATAAATTAAACTATATATGTCAACATATGTTGTTGTCGGCTTACAATGGGGCGACGAAGGAAAAGGAAAAATTACAGACGTTTTAGCGGAAAAATCAGATTATGTAGTACGCTATCAAGGAGGAAATAATGCAGGACATACAGTATACGTAGGAGAAGATAAATTTGTATTACATCTTTTGCCTTCCGGAGTTCTTCAATGTAAAGGAAAATGTATCATAGGAAATGGGGTGGTAGTAAATCCTGAAGCTTTTTTCAATGAAATAGAACAAATTGAAAAAAGAGGCTTAAATACCGATCATGTTTTTATCAGCAGCAGGGCTCATATCATTATGCCGTATCATATTTTACTTGATACCTATAGAGAAGAATTTGCAGGAAGTTCTCAAATTGGAACAACCAAAAGAGGGATAGGACCTTGTTATGAAGATAAAATTTCAAGAACAGGGATCAGAGCCATTGATTTATTAAATCCTGAAGTTTTAAAAACTAAAATAAAGGAAAATCTTAATGTTAAAAATGTTTTATTTGAAAAGCTGTTTAACAAAGAACCATTAAAATTTGATGATATATACACAAAATATCTTGAATTTGGAAAAAAACTTAAAAATCGCATTATAGATTCAGAATACGAAATTAATCATGCGATAAAAGAAGATAAAAATGTTTTGTTTGAAGGTGCTCAGGCACTTATGCTAGATATAGATTTCGGAACCTATCCTTATGTAACCTCATCGTCTCCCACTACCGGAGGCACAACCGTAGGAGCAGGGGTTCCACCGACCAGTTTAAAAAATTTAATAGGAGTATCTAAAGCTTATTGTACACGAGTTGGTAACGGGGCTTTTCCTACAGAATTGGAAAACGAAACAGGAGAACTTATACGTAAAATAGGTAATGAATATGGGGCATCAACCGGACGCCCACGTCGTTGCGGTTGGTTAGACTTAGTAGCCTTACGCTATTCATGCATGATTAATGGGATTACGCATTTAGTAATAACCAAATTGGATGTATTAAGTGATTTTGATAAAATTAAAGTGGGAACCGCCTATAAAACGCCTGAAGGAACTATAACTGATATTTTCCCGTCTACTATTGAAGAATTAGCAAATTATAAAGTTATTTATCAAGATTTAGACGGTTGGAAAGAAGATATCTCAAAGGTTACCTCTTATGAAGAATTACCTATTTTAGCTAAAAAATATTTAGAATTTATTGAAAATTTTCTTGGAGTTCAGATATATTTAGTTTCTGTAGGTCCTGAAAGATCACAAAATATCATTAAATCTAATTTAAAATAATTCTTATTATTACATTTTTTCAAGTACTCTGTTCAAGCCATTATAAATAAAATTTAAATAATATATTGAACATTGTATTTTATTGAAGAATTAATAATTGAATCATAAATATATTCACTTAACATACCAAAAAGGAGAATGAAATCAAATATTATTGATATCATTCTCCTTTTTATGTTATTTACTTATTTTATTTGATATAGTTATATATTCTATATCAAATATTTAGTTTTTAAAATTTAAAAAAGAATTGTAGCAGTAAAAATCATTTTTATATATTATAAAATTTTGTAAATGATTTTTTTTATATAAAAAATATAAATTGAATATTTATATATTATTAATTTTTCATTTCAAAATGCTAATTATATGACAAATATTATTCTATTTTATGAAAATAAATTGCTATTTATGATAAATTATTGTTTATATTGCAAAGTATTTGAGAGAATATATCAGTATCCATAAGATTTACTCTAAAACATTACTATTAAAAGCGAGTTTTTATATAAAATGTTTCGAGCGTTTTATATTGCTTTTTAATGTAACACTGATTACTATTATGAAAAAAACTAATATTATATGCGCTTATGAGAGAAAAATTTTTACTTATTATTCTATTGATTTTTAATATTTATATTGCTCAAGAAACTGAAAATAACATTTCGATTGATTCAACTAATATAAAAAGTATAAATCAAGAAGAACGTTTAAAAAATTCAATACCATCTTATAATTTATCAAAAATTGAAAAGTTGATTTCAAAATTATCATCAATCAATGATACTGAATCAAATGAATATAATGATAGGTACTTATCGGAAAAAGATTTTGATAAATTGACAATTAAAGAAAAATTTACCTATACTATGGTTTATCCCGAAATTAAATCTTCAAGCGAAGATATAGGTTCCCTAGCGATCTATGAGGAAAATAAAATTTTCGGAAAGCTGCCTACTTCGGTTAATGATCCCAAATGGAGTGCAAGACAAAAAAAGTTTTTAAAACAATATCGAAAAAATATTCAAGAATTTATACGTGAAACCTCTTTAAAAAATCAATATATGGGTCTCAACTTTAAAAAAGCTTTATTGGAAATTAATGCTATTGAGTCCATACCATTTCTTGTTGATTTTTATAATTCAACAGATAAAAATGATAAAGATTTATTAACGGTGTTAATGCTATTAGTTAAAAAAGGAAAATATTATCCATTTGTTCGATCCAATGTGTATCGCCAATTATATAATGACGATGTAAATTCTCAAGTCAGCTGCATAGACTATTCGGATATAAATGAGGAATATATATTAAAAACGGCCCATAATTTTTATTTACAAGCGCCAAAAATTAAATAGATTTAATTTTTACATAAAATAATAAAACAGGAAGTATATTCCTGTTTTTTTTATTTTAAAAGTTAAAAATTTATTCTACGATAAGTTTACCTCTCATTGTCGCACTATGCGCGGGAAATGTACATAAATATTCGTAAGTTCCTTTTTCATTAATTGTAAAGGTTATCGTATCTTGTTCACCTCCTCCTAACAATTTGGTATGGGCAACAATTGACGGATCATTTTTAGGAATATAATCATCAGCCGCATCCTTAGCTGCTCGATTTGCAAAATCATTAAAATTGGTACCCGGTTTTATAATTACTATATTATGTCCCATATCTTTAACACTTGCTTTGCCCACATGTTTAAGTGTAAGGGTTATAGGTTTTCCTGCTTTTGCTTTTAATTCGTGTATATTAAATTGCATTGCATCATCTCCCTCTACTATAAAAGTATTTTAAGGAAGATTAGCAATCTCTTCCTCTTTGGATTTTTGAATATCTTCTTTTGTCATAGAAGCGGCTGCAGATAAAGGATCAATTTTATGTGATGAATCCTTTTTATTACAAGAAGTATAAAGATTTAATGAGGTTATTAAAAATAGTGCTAATAGAATAATCTTTTTTTTCATGAATTCTTAAAATTTTAGGGTTGACTAAAAGTGTTCAGATTTTAAGGAAAAATAAATGTAAAAGAGTATAAAATTAGTTTCTTCAAAATTAGTAATTTTTTATTATAATAAAATTAATAATTAGCTATTTATAATTAATATATCGATAAAAATCAATATTTACATAGAAATTGATATAACAATTAAAATTAGTTAAGAATTAATTGTTGCATGTATCCAATTATTTTATAGTTTTATTTGTTTTTTATATTGATATATTAGTATGTTAGAATATTATAAAATAGTAATACAATTTTGTATATTTTTTGATATTATTAATAAACATTATTTTAAATTATAAAAAATCAAACATGAATCTACAAAATATATTTAAACGTTTACCGATTAAGATAACTAGTTATAAGCCTATTTCGGGCGGAGACACAAATAAGTCATACGTTTTACAATCTGAGGAGGGAAATTTTTTTATGAAAACCAATAGTACAAAAGAATTTCCCGGAATGCTCAAAGAGGAAGCAAAAGGACTAAAATCTATAGAGGAAACCCATACATTAAGAACCCCTAAGATTATTAAAATAGATGATAGTGGCAATGAGCAATATTTAATTCTCGAATTAATTTCCAAGGGTCAAGCTAATGAAGAAATATGGGAAAATTTTGGTAAATCTCTTGCTTCGATGCATAAAATTCCTCAACCGTTTTTTGGATTCAGTAGCGATAATTATGTGGGACGTTTACCTCAAAAAAATACTAAAGCGTCTACATGGGGTGAATTCTATGCTCAATATCATTTACAACCCTTAATAAAAAAATTGACTGATATGAATGCTCTAACTAATCAAGAAGTACGAGCGGCAGAAAATTTTTATCAACAAATTGATGATATTTTTCCTAAAGAAACTCCTTCACTAGTCCATGGAGATTTGTGGAGTGGCAACTTCATAATTTCAGATACCGGTGATCCGGTGGTTTTAGATCCGGCCGTTTATTATGGACATAGAGAAATGGATTTGGGCATGACCCGCCTGTTTGGAGGATTTTCCGTCGATTTTTATGAAGGTTACAATTCTAAATACCCATTAGAAAAAGGATGGGAAGAACGTATACCCTTTACCCAATTATACCCTTTGCTGGTTCATTCTATTTTATTCGGCAATTATTATTTAGAGGAAGTTAAAAGTATTTTAAGTGATTTTTAGATTATTAGAATCTCAAATGCTTACAATATTGCGTAATTAAGAAGCTTCACTTTTATTTCTTTTGTAAACCAAGGAAGAAACCAATATACTGGCTTCATATAATAAATATAAAGGACAAGAGGCAACGAGCATTGAAGGAATATCACCGGGGGTGATAAATCCGGCAATTATTAAAATAATAACCAAGGCATGTCTTCTGTATTTTTTTAAGAAATTTGGAGTTAAAATACCGATACTGGTAAGAACATATACAATAACAGGCAATAAAAAAATCAAGCCCATTCCTAATACGGTTTGTAATAAAATTCTTATATAACTGGACAGATCAATGTTAACTTTAATGGTTTCAGAAATATTAAAAAAATATCCAAAGTGCATTGTCAGAGGAGTAACAAAAAAATAGCCGAAACAACATCCGAGAATAAAGAGAAAATAAGTTGATATGAAAAAAGTCAAAGAATTTTTCTTTTCATTTGGTTTTAGTCCGGGAGAAATAAATTTCCATAATTCATAAATAACATAAGGAAACACTAAAATAAAACCTCCTACTATAGATACATAAAAGGCTGTATTTAATTGCTCAAAAATTTTACGCACTTGGATGGGAAATTCATCGGGCATATCAAATACATCACTAGAACCAAAGATCCGACCGAAAAAATTCATAAGTTTAAAAGTCAAAAAATTCTTATGAATCGGACCGAATATAATATGATCCATTACAAAATGAATTTTATATCCAACGAAACATGCCCCTAAACATATAGCCACTAAAGATCGTAAAATATGCTTTCTTAAAACGCCAATATGAGCAAGAAACGGCATATTCGCATTATCATTCTCTTTTTTTTGAGCCATTGAATTTTTTTAGTTAAAAAAGATACTAATTTAAATAAAATTATTTAAATCCATTATCCAATAGAGTATGCAGGTCTATAATACCTACATAATTTTCTCCATCAAGTACAACTAATTGACCTATTTGATTATTTTTAAGCTCTTCAAAAGCAACACTGGCTAATTCATTTTTTTGAATGGTTTTAGGTGTAACAGACATTATATCTTTAGCTGTAATTTGATTGTAATCCACATCTTTAGCTAACGTCCTTCTTACATCTCCATCGGTAATTACTCCTTTAACCTTATGATCCTCAATAACGACAGTGATACCATAAGATGAATACGTTAAGGAATTGATAATTTCTTTAAGATGAGCAGATAATTGAACTTCAGGTTTTCGGTCAGGTTTTACCAATTGTTCCACTTTTAGAAGCAGTTTTTTACCTAAAGCTCCTCCCGGATGATATTTTGCAAAATCGGTAGAAGTGAAATTTTTAGCCTGAAGTAAGGCGACTGCAAGAGCATCCCCCATAGCTAATTGTACTATAGTGGAAGTGGTGGGTGCCAGATTATTAGGATCGGCTTCTTTTTCCACTTGAGTATCTAAAACCACGTCAGCAAGTTCTGCCAATAAGCAATTTTTATTAGAGGTCATGGCTATTAATACTGAAGAATATTCTTTAAGAAAAGGAGCTACTTCTTGAATTTCTGAGGAAGTACCGCTGTTAGAAATGCAGATGACCACATCATTTTTTGAAATAATACCTAAATCGCCATGCTTTGCCTCGGCAGCGTGTAAAAATTGTGATGGTGTTCCGGTAGAATTAAAGGTGGCTACTAATTTATTGGCTATATGTGCACTTTTTCCGACTCCGCATAAAACAAGTTTACCCTTAGAATCAAGTATATAACGTACCGCTTTAACAAAATCATCATCTAAACGATTATATAAGGATTGTAATTCGGTTGTTTCAAATAAAATAGTATCTTTGCCTGCTTTTAAAATCATTTGATCATCCAAAATAAATAATTTTTTTTGTTTAAGAAATTTGTTGTATATTTAATTTAATAAACAGCAAATTTAATAAAAAACTAAAGTTTAAGAATGAAATCTTTGGAAAAAGACTTGCCTAAATTATTAAAAAAATTTTTTGGTTTTAATTCATTTAAGGGGCCGCAAGAAGAAGTAATTACGAATTTGTTGAGCGGCAACGATGTATTTGTATTGATGCCTACAGGTGGCGGAAAGTCCTTGTGTTACCAGTTACCTGCCTTATTATTAGAGGGTACAGCGATTGTTGTCTCTCCCTTAATAGCCTTAATGAAAAATCAGGTTGACGCTGTCAGAGGTATATCCTCAAGTGAAGGAATAGCACATGTCCTTAATTCTTCATTAAATAAAACAGAAATAAAAAGAGTTAAAGATGATATACTATCCGGGACAACCAAATTGCTTTATGTAGCTCCCGAATCTTTAACTAAAGAAGAATATATAGAGTTCTTAAAAACTATAAAATTATCATTTTTTGCGATTGATGAAGCGCATTGTATTTCTGAATGGGGGCATGATTTTCGTCCTGAATACAGAAATTTACGATTCATAATTGAAAAAATCGGTAAAACACCTATAATAGCCCTAACGGCTACAGCAACGCCAAAGGTTCAGGATGATATCCAAAAGACCTTAGGAATGACGGATGCTAAAATTTTCAAATCTTCTTTTAACAGGCCGAATTTATATTATGAAATCAGACCTAAAATAAATCCTGAAAAACAAATTATAAAATATATAAAAGACAATCCGGGTAAATCCGGAATTATCTATTGTTTAAGCAGAAAAAAGGTAGAAGAACTAGCTGAATTATTAAAAGTCAATGGTATAAACGCTTTACCTTATCACGCCGGATTAGACAGTAAATCCAGAGCAGCCCATCAAGACAAATTCTTAATGGAGGAAACGGATGTAATTTGTGCAACCATAGCTTTCGGAATGGGTATTGATAAGCCGGATGTGCGTTTTGTGATTCATTATGATATACCCAAAAGTTTAGAAAGTTATTATCAAGAAACCGGAAGAGCCGGTAGGGATGGAGGAGAAGGTTATTGTCTTGCTTTCTACGATTATAAAGACGTTGAGAAATTAGAAAAGTTTTTAGCTTCAAAGCCTGTTTCCGAAAGAGAAGTAGGCTTACAACTTTTACAAGAAGTGGTAGGTTATGCGGAAACATCCATGTCCAGACGAAAATATTTACTTCATTATTTTGGAGAAGATTTTGACGAAAAAAATGGCTTGGGAGCAAAAATGGATGATAATTCCATGAATCCGAAAACAACGGTAAATGTTGCGGAAGAAATGAAACAAATCCTTACCGTAGTTGAAAAAACGAAAGAAAAATTAAAATTAAAAGATCTGGTTAATGTAGCTGTTGGAAAAGAAACAGCCATTACCAAATCCTATAAGTTGGGATTTGAAGATTATTTTGGTTTTGGTAAAAATAAATCGGATAATTTTTGGAAATCCATCATCAGACAGGCCATTGTCCATAATTTTCTTACTAAAGATATAGAAACTTACGGACTATTAAAATTATCAGAATTAGGCAAAACATTTATTAATGATCCCAAAGAAATTTTAATAGCCGAGGATGTTGATTTTGAAAAGGAAATGGAAACTCCGATCGTCACCCCTCAAGCGGCGGGTAGCAATGCATTAGATAAAAAATTATTTGATGATTTAAAAGATATCAGAAAAAGAGTTGCCAAGAAAAATGCAATTCCTCCGTTTGCTGTTTTTCAAGATCCAAGCTTGGAAGATATGGCTTTACATTATCCGACCACCCTTTCAGAACTTTCCAATGTGTTTGGTGTAGGAGAGGGTAAAGCAAAGAAATTTGGAAAAGATTTCGTTGAATATATTGCCAAATATGTTGAAGAAAATGAAATTGAACGTCCTGATGATTTAGTCATTAAGCAAGTAGCCAATAAATCGTCCCATAAAGTATTCATAATTCAAAGTACGGATAGGAAATTGGATTTTGAAGATATTGCAAAAGCAAAAGATTTAACAATCAATGATTTACTTAATGAAATGGAAAGTATTGTTTATCAAGGAACTAAACTAAACATTGGTTACTATGTAGATGAATTATTGGATGAAGAGCAACAAGACGAAATTATAGATTTTTTGATGGAGTCTGAAAGTGATAAAATGTCCGTCTTGTTGGATGAATTTGGAGAAGATTATTCAGAAGATGAATTACGAATAATGAGAATTAAATTTATTAGCGAAGTTGCTAACTAAATTTAGTTGGATAAATAGTACAATTATTCACCCTATAGACTATAAATAGTAAATAATTTATTAAAATTATTTACTATTTTTTTAAAATTTTAGAGAGTATAATTTTAATCGTATAAAGACGGAATTCTTTTAAAATAAACCGTGAATATTAGCCTCTACTTTATCAATAATTTTTCCTAAATCTTCCTTATTGTCAACAAAATCCATATTATCAACATCGATGATCAATAATTTTCCTTCAGTATAATTTGAAATCCACTCTTCATATTTTTCATTTAATCTTTGAAGATAATCAATGCTAATGGACGTTTCGTATTCTCTTCCTCTTTTTTGAATTTGATTTACTAAAGTAGGAACGGTGGCGCGAAGATAGATCAGAAGATCCGGAGCTTGGATATACTCTTTCATTAAATTAAATAGATTCAAATAATTGTCATAATCTCGAGTTTGCATCAATCCCATTTCATGAAGATTTGAAGCAAAAATATATACATCTTCATATATAGTTCTATCCTGGATTGTATTTTTCTTATTTTCTCTAATTTCTTTTATTTGTTTAAAACGAGAACTTAAGAAATAGATTTGCAAATTAAATGACCATTTTGCCATATCGTAATAAAAATCGTCTAGATATGGATTTTGTTCGGTGTCTTCAAATTGTGCAATCCAATTGTAATTATTTGATAATAATTTAGTTAATGTAGTTTTTCCTGCGCCGATATTTCCGGTTATAGCAATATGCATTCTTAATAAATTTATTTTTTAGTTTCTAATGTGTAAAGGTACATAACCTTAGATTTCCATAGAAATAAATGTTTATTTAAAATATAATATTTTTCACCTAAATTCGGCAAGGGTATTTGAACGGGTTTGTTTTCAAAATCATAGATATATAAATAACCTTTATGTATCCAATAAAAATTTTGTTCCATCCATCCATAGTTTTCCATTTCGGGTATTACATAAGTATAAACATTTTGATTATTTTGCTTATAAATTTTGTATTGATAAGCTTCGTTGGATTCATTATTACTTTTTAAAAGAAGAAATTTTGATTGTTTAAAACTGTAGATATCCTTTAAAACAAAATTATCTGAAAGTTCTTTAGACAAAGTATTTGAAAAAAGTATTGTATTTTTTGATCTGTAATCGTATTGAATAAAGCTTTGAGAGTTCAACTCATCAAAATATAATAAAGAATGGTTATCTTGAACATAAATTAAGTCAGGATTTATAATTTGATCGGTTAAAATAGAAACATTATCCTGAGTATTGATCAGCTTATCGTCATAAAATTCAAGAACTTGGTTCATCTTATCAAAAGTTACTAAAAATAAAGGATTTACGATAAACAGTTTTTTGGATGTATTAAAATTTTTAAGTATAAATGTTTTTTGTGAAGTTAGATCGTATTTTAATAATGTGTTATCCTTTTGAGAAACGAAATATAATGAATTGAAGATATCTGCTTGTTGAAAATTAAACGATTCGGGAACTTCAATTTTAATACTATCTTGTAAAACCAATTGTTGTCCCAATGAAATGTTGATAGATAGTAGTAAAACCAGCAAATTGATGAATCGTGACATTGAAATTTCAAAAAATATAAAGTAAAAGTAAAAAAATAATTTTATTTGTTTGATTCCAAAAAATCTTCTCAAAGAAAATAATTTTCAATAATTGGATAGTGATTTTCAGCTATAGATTATCAACCATTAACAAAGCGTAGCTATAATATATAACGTGGATGAATTTTATAGTTCCTTAAGAAAATAAGCTATTAATTTTTTAAATTTGCGATACTTAAATGATTCCATGAAATATACAGAATACCATTTCAACGTAAAACCATTAGAACCTTGGAGAGACATTTTAATCGCGTTTTTATCAGAGTTGCCTTTTGAAAGTTTTGTTGAAACCGAACAGGGTTTTTTAACTTATATTAAGGTTGAAGAAGAAGATGATCAATTAATTAAGGAATTACCTATTATGTCTTCTCCTGAAGTTGAAATATCTTACGAAAAAAAATTATCTCCCGATATCAATTGGAATGAAGAATGGGAAAAAAATTTTCCACCGGTAGTCATTGAAGATCAAATTTATTTACATGCAGATTTTCATCCTGTCAGAAACGATCTTCCTTTTTCTATTAAAATTGATCCGAAGATGTCTTTTGGTACGGGGCATCATGAAACCACTTATAACATGCTTCATGCAATGTTGACAATGAATTTTGAAGGTAAAGATGTTTTAGATATGGGCAGCGGAACCGGAGTGTTGGCAATTTTTGCAAAAAAGAGGGGAGCCCATTATGTTGAAGCAATAGATATTGATGAATGGTCTTACGGTAATGCTCTGGAAAATTCTAAAAAAAATGAAGTAGATATAGATATTAAATTGGGAGATGCCGATTTATTAGGAAATCACTCATTTGATATAATTTTAGCCAATATCAATAAAAATATTTTATTAAAAGATATGTCAAAATACGTTGAAAATCTGCGTCCTAATGGATACGTATTGGTAAGTGGTATCTTTGAACATGATTTTGATGACATTATTGCAGAAGCTAACGGGAATGGCTTAAAATTTGTTCAGAAATTAAGTAAAAATAATTGGATTTCAATATTATTAAACAAAATATGATTTACAATAATCAACCCCATTGGAAAGAGCAGGAGAGTGTTGATACGTTGGTAAAAGAAGCTGCTCCTCATGTAATTGTTTTGCATAACGATGATTTTAATACATTTGACTATGTCATCGATTGCTTAATAGAGATATGTGAACATACTTTAGAACAAGCCCAACAATGTACTTTTTTAGTTCATTATAAAGGAAAATGTGAAGTTAAAACCGGATATTTAGAAAAACTAACTCCGATCCATCAAGCATTATTGAAAAAAGGGCTTTCTTCACAAATTGTCTAAATTATATAAACATTCTTATATTTTTTTATTTTATTTACTTTAATTTCTTAGTAAAAGAAGTAAATAAATAAAAATACTTTATTATTTTTACTTAATTTAGTTACAGGAAAAAATACGTTGATGAAAATATTAGTAGCTATTAGTAGCGTACCGGATACTACATCCAAAATTAATTTTACGAATGATCAAAAAGAATTCGATACCCATGGAATTCAATATATTATTAATCCTCAAGATGAATATTGCCTAAGCAAAGCATTATATTTTCAAGAAAAACAGGGAGCTGAAGTAACCATTGTTACGATTGGAGATACTACTGTTGAACCCGTAATGCGTAAGGCCTTGGCAATCGGTGCTAATAATGCCATTCGGGTTAATATTCGACCTACGGATAGTGAATTAGTGGCTAAAGAAATTGCAGCAGTAGCAAAAGAGGGAGCTTATGATTTAATACTTTTAGGTAAAGAATCGATTGATTATAACGGAGGGTTGGTTCCGGGTTTAGTTGCCGCTGAATTAGATTACCCATTTGTTAATGCCGTTACCGGTTTGGAAGTTGAAGGAAAAACCATACAGGTGGTACGGGAAATAGATAATGGAAAAGAAACAATTTCAATTGAATTACCTGCTGTTTTAGCAGGTCAAGAAGGTTTTGTTCCTGAAAATCAATTAAAAATTCCTAATATAAGAGGTATTATGACTGCTAAAAATAAACCCTTTACGGTTGTTGAACCTAAATTTTCCGGAAATAAGGTTACCATTGCAGAATTTGAAAAGCCAAAGACAAGATCTCAAGTGGTTTATGTAGATAAAAATAACTTAGATGAATTGGTTCGCTTGCTTCATGAAGAAGCGAAAGTAATTTAAGTATAAACTTACAATCAATTTTGTAATACAAACGTTGAAATAAATGATTTACGCATATATAGAAAACTCTAAAGGAAAATATAAAAAAGAGGCCTACGAATTAATAACATACGCTAAAATTTTGGCATATGAAATTGGAGATTCAGTAACGGCACTAACTATAAATTCTGAGGATTCTTCAGAACAATTATACAAATTTGGAGCAACTAAAGTTATAAATATTCAAGATGAATCTTTGCAATCTTTTAATCCAAAAGTGTATGCTTCGGTTTTATCTAAAATAATTGACGGTAACTATATTCTTTTTGCACATACTAATGAAAGTGTTTCTATAGCTCCTTATATTGTCAAAGAAAAATCTGCGGCTTATATTACACAAGTCATTTCGAGGCCGCTGTCCGTAACACCGTTTAAAGTTAAAAGATCTGTTTTTTCAGGAAAAGGAATTGCTGTCGTTGAAACTCAAGAACCTACTATAGTTTTAACCCTTTCCGTTAATTCTGTGGGAGCAAAAGAAAATCCCGTTTCCGGTATAGAAGAAAAAATTACGGTAACTACCATTGCAGATCCAACATATCAAGTAAAACAACAAGAAGTAGCTACAGGGAAATTAGATGTTAAAGTGGCTGAATTGGTAGTTGGAGCGGGTAGAGGAATGAAAGGACCGGAAAACTGGGGAATAATTGAAGATTTAGCAAATGTACTTGGAGCAGCTACAGCTTGTACTAAACCGGTAGCCGATTTAGGATGGAGACCTCATGCTGAACATGTAGGACAAACAGGGAAAACTATTTCTCCTAAACTATATATAGCAATCGGTATTTCGGGAGCTGTTCAACATGTTGCCGGGATTACTAAAAGTAAAACCATAGTCGTTATAAACAACGATCTTCAAGCACCTTTTTTTAAAACGGCCGATTATGGTATAGTTGGTGATTTATTCGAAGTTGTACCGGAATTGACCAAAAAATTGAAAGCTTTTAAAGATGCTCATTAATTGATCGTCTTTACTCTATACTATAATTATATAGAATCAGTTTAATTACCAAGCTGATTCTTTTTATTTATACTTATTTATCAGTGAGTTTTACTTTTTAATTTTGCTTTATAAAACTGACTGTCTGCTATATAGATTTTTTTCTCTAAATAACAATAAATTTGACCTTCTGAATTAGTAATGTTCATTTGCTTTTTGATAACTATTTCTTTATCATTTTTAACCATTTCTTTTATCTTTTCTATTTCTTCTTTTTGAAATTCAAATACAGCTATGGCTTTTTTATTAATCGGCCTTATGTAATCAACATAAGCAGATTTATCCCAAACGATATAATTAGTTCCCAGAATATGTATGAGCTGCAACATATAGATAGGATCCGTAGCTGAAAGTATGCTTCCGCCAAACATAGTTCCCGAATAGTTTCGGTTTTTGTACGTAAGAGGAATTTCGACTATTATTTTATGTACATCATCTGAAACATATTTGATATTTCCTGTTGTTCTAATGTAAAGAGGAGAAATATTAAAAAAATATTTATAAATGGTTGAGGGTTTAAATAAAGTAGTAAGGAGCTTATATATTTTTTTGTACATACCAATTGATGTCTTTATCCCTATAAAAATAGAGTTTAAAAATTATTTATACAAATAGATAGATAAAGGTTACATTATTGAGGAAAATAAGGCTTGCCAATTTTAGGTGTAATCTTTTTCTCGTTGTTTTTTCTTGATTTGTAGAGAAGAATATTTTTATCGAAAATATTTAAAATCTGGAAGTAATTATTATGATCGTAATAAAACTTTAAATTATGATTTAAATAAGCATATAATATAAAATCATTGATTTCATTTTTTTTCAAACCTATTTCCTCAAAGTAAGGATCTCCAAAATAGTCTCTAACATTTTTGATTATGGTTGACTGTTCTTCAAAAATTGATAAACGCTCTTTACGTTTACCCTCTCCGGATATAAAATCCAAAATACCTTCAATACCAAATTTCATGGAAGATAACTTTGCAGCTTCGGAATCAACATCCGTACTTCCATCCATTTTTTGTGATGGATTTAAACTGCCTAATTTTTTTAAAATCTCGTTGGTTTTATTCATCATTGGAATTCGTTTGACATCCAATTCAAGGCTTCCAAAAGTTTTAAAAGGAGTAACATAAATATCCTCTAATTGCTTTTCTTTAAGATCTAATTGAATTTTCATTTGCAAATGATCAAACATGTCTTGCGTAACCAAAATAGTTCTTTTTTCGATATTGAATGATTGAAAAGTAATGGCATCTCCAATAAGTGCAGGAATGGAAAATTTACCGGTTATATCGGTTAACGTAGTGTAATTGGTTGAAAGATTTTTAACATAAATACCGGAAACCATTTCATGATACTTATCAAGAATATATACTTTTCCTTTAATTTGTTTTCTATCTTGAGAAAAGATGATTATGGTAAATAAAAGTAAAAAATAAGTATAGAAAAGTTTCATGTATTGAAATTACCTAACAAAAATACATTAAATACAACAATTATCTATCAACTCATTAAAAATTAATTATTATTATTGAAAAAATTATATATTTTATTTTTTACCCGTCAAAAAAGATTTAATATTTGAGGATAGTATTTCTTTTATCGGAATAAATTTAAATACACTATTGGCAACGAAAAATATGCATAAAATGAGTAGGGGCTTAGTAATTAAATTAAATAAATTATTGGAAAAATCGGGTATATAATTTACAAGTAAAACACCCATTATTCCGGTTACTATTATATACGTATACTCTTTTGAAAACGGTTGTATGCCGAACTTACGGTAATTAAAGCCTAATTTTATTAAATTAAACAATGTTAAAGATAGGGCCGTTGCTAAAGCAATACCTTCGATACCTAATTTGAAATATGAAATAAAAATAATATTTGAAATAATTGTAAAAATCGCTAAAAACAGCATTGCATAAATATTAAATCTAAAATACTTTGAATAAGAAATAATATTACTGTTAAAACCGGTTGCCAAATCAAATAAGGTGGCTGCTCCTAGAATGTAAATAATAACTTTTGCATCCGATAATTCTTTTCCGTTTTTCATGAATAAGAATAGATAGTCTATTCCGACTAAAATACAAGACAACAAGACCGTACCAAATAAGAATAAAAATTTGGATACTTTTTTATAGAAATCATTTAGTTCATCTAATTTATTATTTTCCAGCTTTTCAACAATTATAGGACCAGATATGGTGAAAATACCCATCAAAGGAACGGTAAGAAAACCCACAATAGACGTTAAAATAGAATAGATCCCGTTTTGTTTAAAATCCAACAGTTCGGGAATCATCAGGTTGTCAATTTGTAGAGCCAATCTATTTCCAATACTTCCAAGAACTGAAAATATACAGAAATTTAATAAGTTAAGTCTAAAATTTTTATCTTTCAATATATCTAATGATCCGCTCTTATGATCTTTGTTTAATTTTACAAAATAATATACCAGCCCAATCATAGCAATCACAAAAAATAATACGAATATATATAGAGCATTTTTTTGTGATATTCCTATATACACACAGGAGATAAAAGCCGTAAGAGCTCCCAGTTTAGGAAAAAAATTTTCAAAAATTCCGGGAACTGTTATTCTTTTTAAATTAGAGATATATTTTGAAAGTAATTGAGTTAACGCAAGAGACAAAGCGACCGGCAAAACATACTGTTTCATTTTCCAGGAATCAGATTCTTGAATACTTGGAATCACTCGAGTGATTATCCAATATACTAATGAGATAAAAATAAAATTGAGACACACAAACTTAATTGAAGCATAAAGAAAGTCGACCTGTTGATTTTTTGCTTTAAGTTTTTGATGGAATTTTATGTTTGCATAACTAAGTCCAAAAAGGATGAAGGGACAGATCAGTTCAGCAGATGGCTGAATGAACCTTAATTTACCCAAAAATTCAGGATTGGAAGGATAGATAAAAATGGTTGAAAATGTACCCAGTAAAAAACTTAGATAACTAATTAGACTGTATTTTATCCCTTGACGTGCTACTATTCCCATTTAATATATGCTAAATAAGTTTTCCTTTTGTTGTTTACGATTCAATCGGATCTTTTTAGAGAAAAGCAAATGTATATAGTGAATCCCTAATTTATAAAATAATACGGAAGTATTTTTAATAGATAACATTTTAAAATAATACTTAGGTATTCCCCAAACATTAATAAAAGCTTCAAAATATGCTTTGTAAAGATTATTATTTGGATTTAAAAGTATACAATCCAATTTTATTTTTGATAATCTTTGTATTTTACTAAAATCTGTCGTTTTACTCCTATCATGATTGGCTTTAGCCGTGGTAACAATTCCTATTTTTAATCCGGAATAAATGACTCGATTACAGTAATTTTTATCTTCTCCGTAATGGGTGAAATAAGGATTAAAAACACCCGTCTTTTCCAAACATTTTTTACTAATTAACCAAAAAGCGGCATTAACGAAATTAGTTTCTAAAATAAATTGATTTTTCTTTTTACTTTTCGCTAAATATTCCTTAAAATTAAAATCCATTTCAGAGAAATCATGATTATAATGTATGGGACTTAGTATACCATACTTTGGATTTTTAATGTAAACATCAGCTAAATATTGTAGACAATTTTTGTCTACCCAAGCATCTTGATTAATGAGAAAATAATGGGTATAGTTTTTTTCTTTATATAATTTTTTTAAAAGGATATTGTTAGCTTGTCCAAACCCTATATTATGTCCACTTTCCATATAAGTTACAGCGGGATAATTTTCGACAATTTTTAAAGTGCTATCGGTCGATCCATTGTCTATAAGGTAAATATCTGTATGTATGCTAGATGCCAATAAAGAATCCAAACATTTTTTTATCCATTTTTCCCCATTATATGTAACAATTACACTTACAATGTTGTACATTTACATGATATAAAACCTATTACAAATATATAAATAATAAAATAGTAGAAACCTTATGATTACTAGAGTTGATGTTTTAAATTATTTAATAAAAGTAAATAATGTTAAAAACTATTTGGAAATCGGTGTAAACAGAGGAAAATGTTTTTTTAATATCAAAGGAGCAAAACAAAGAATTGCAGTGGATCCTTATTTTAATTTTAGCTTTATCAAAAAAATTAGATATTTAGTTAAAAATCCGCATAATTTTAAAAACAAATATTTTGAGATGACCAGTGATCGTTTCTTTGACATGCATCATAAATTTCTTAAAAATAATCCGATAAATCTAACCTTTATCGATGGGTTACACACTTTCAGTCAATCTCTCAAAGATACGCTAAATTCGCTTAAGTATTTGTCTGATCAAGGAATTATAATCTTACATGATTGCAATCCTCAGGATAAAATTGCAGCCTTTCCTGCGAGTAATATTGAAGATGCAAGAATTAAATTTTCATCTCATAAAAGTTGGAAAAATATTTGGAACGGCGATGTATGGAAAACGATCGTTTTTCTTAGAAAAAATCATCCTGAATTAACAGTAAGTGTTTTAGATACCGATCATGGATTAGGAGTAGTCAAAAAAATTCCGACCCAAGAAGTTTTACCTCCTGTTATTGATTCAATATCAAATGAAGATATTCCACAATTGGAATACTCTTTTTTGGCTTCACATAGAAAAGAACTTTTAAATCTAGTACCCATTGAAATTTTTTTAGGAAAAGAATAATAGTTTTTCATATAAAATAGTATAAAAGGAAAGTTGAAAAGTTTACCTTTTAAACTTTTTAATCATTTCATTCCATCGAAATTTGCGAATGAAATTCATTTCCTCTTGAGTGATCACTCGTTCTTTTTTTTCTTTTTCTAAAGAAATAAAAGTTTTAAATGAAATTATAAAATGTCGTAAAGATTTTTCTTTCCATGAAGATTTTGCACAGGATATAAAGGCTAATTTTTTGGATAGTCCGATATTGTAAAAATATTCTCCCAATTTTCGGGATTTAGTTTCTTGATAAACGTATGCAGTTGGTTTTAGATGTTTTACGAAAAGATTCTTTAAGACTTTAACTTCCCAATGATGCATACGGGCAAGTAATATATCGAGATTATCCCAACCCAATGTCATACGAAGGCCACCAATATCAATAAAACATTCTTTTCTATAGGTTTTTATGGGGCCGCGCACGTGATTTTTATTTGAAATATTTTCATAAACCCACTGATTCCCTTTTTTTATGTAAACCAATCCACCGATTATGCCAATTTTTGGATTGTTATGTAACTTATTTATGATTAGTTCAAAATAATTATCAGGGAGAATTATATCGGCGTCCAGTTTAACTAAAACATCATACTGTTTCCAATTAGCTGAATTTAATCCGGCATAAAACGTTTTAACGACTTTTGCACCCGGTATATGTTCAGAGCTATTAATTAAATTAATAAGGCGGAAAGTAGGTTTATCTTTAATAAATTCTTCTATAATTTCCTTTGAATTATCCGTTGAAGAATCATTAACTAAAATCCAATCAATATTTTTATAGGATTGTTCATAGAAAGATTGTAAACATTTCAATATATGTTTAGACTCATTAAATACCGGTATTACAACTAAAATTTTCAAATAGTATATTCTTTCAATATGATTTTAATTTACTATAACATTTTCATTCTAACTTTTCAAAACATATTTTTCGAGTTTATCGGCAATAGCTCGATCATTAGACAAACGAGGAAGTTTATTTTGACCTCCTAACTTACCGATTTCTTTCATATATTCATTAAATCCACCTTTTTTGATAATTGAAATTTTTAAAGGTCTTAAGATAGAACCCGTAATAAGATCATTATAGTAAGAATTTCTTTTTCTAAGAGCCTGATCTAAATTTGATTCAAATTCATCAATGTTGATCGGCGGTTTTTCAAATTCTATGAACCATTCATGATAGGGCAGCCCTTCCGCAGGATTCACCTGAGGAGCAAGAGTAAATTCTTGAACAATACATCCCGTTACTTCCATGGTTTCTTTAATAGCTTCTTCTACTTCGAAAGAAATGACATGTTCGCCAAATGCAGAAGTAAAATGTTTAGTTCTTCCGGTGACAAGAATTTTATACGGATCTTTACTGATAAATCGGACTAAATCACCTATTTCATAAGCCCACAATCCGGCATTCGTTGTCAATAGTATAGCATAATCCGTATTCAATTCCACCTGTTCCAGAGTAAGACGTCTCGGATTATTTTTACCAATATCTTCTGAAGGAATAAATTCATAAAAAATACCATGATTCAACATAAGCAATAATCCTTCATGGTCTACATCATCCTGAAAGGCTATAAATCCTTCCGAAGCCGGATAGGTTTGGATAATATCCAACTTTTTACCAATTAATTCATTTATTTTATCTTCATACGGCTTATAATTTACACCCCCCGTTACTAAAAGCTGTAAATTGGGAAAAATTTTACTTATAGATTTACCCGATTTTGCAATTAATCTTTCAAAATACATAACCAGCCAAGGAGGAATGCCGCTGATTAAAGTCATATTCCTATCAACAGTTTCCTCTACAATTTTAACAACTTTAGTTTCCCAATCTTCAATGCAATTGGTTTTCCATGAAGGCATACGATTGTATTGAAGATATTTCGGAACAAAATGGGCGGAAATTCCTGACAGCCTTCCCGTCATGATCCCATTATTATTTTCCAAAACAGGACTTCCTTGTAAAAAAATCATTTTACCATTGATAAAATTAGGATTTTTTCTTTTATATATATAATGAAGTAAAGCACTTTTAGCTCCTTCTATATGAAAGGGCATGGATTCTTTAGTAATAGGAATGTATTTAGTGCCTGAGGTGGTACCTGAGGTTTTTGCAAAATAAAGGGGCTTATTAGGCCATAAAATATTAATTTGTCCCGATTTAATTTTTTCTATATAAGGTCTTAACGTTTCATAATTCTGAACAGGAACATTTTTTTGAAAATCTGAAATAGAACTTATTTTAGAAAAAGAGTAATCAACGCCAAAATTTGTATTTTGAGATTCTTTAATGAGTTTTTCAAACCAATAGTTTTGTGTTTCCACCGGATTGTCAATCCATTTTTGCTCTTTTTTATGGTGAAGGGATGCCCACCCTTGTGCCAGTTTCTTTTTTAAAAAACCCATGGTAACTAGTATGAATTTATCAGGTAACAAATATCGTAATTTAATTTTAGTATGTTAAATTCTAAAGAATAATAAAACTTATAATTTTTTATAAATAACTTTCTAACAATTAATATAAAAAGAGAATAAAATATAAAATGAAAACTTTTAAAATTAATATTATTAGTATATTCGCAAACAAGAATTAAGGTAAAATGAAGTTAAATTACAATAAATTAAATAACCTTACCGGATGGGTTGTTTTTATTATAGCAGCAATAACTTATTTATTAACTATTGAACCCAATTTCAGTTTTTGGGATTGTGGTGAATATATATCTTCAGCGGTTAAGCTGGAAGTTACTCATTCACCGGGAGCCGTATTTTTTCAAATATTGGGTGCCGTTTGGGCGATCTTAGCCTTTGGCGATCCCACTAAATATTCTATAGTTATAAATGCTATGTCTGCTATTATGAGTGCATTTGCCATATTATTTTTATTCTGGACAATTACTCATATGGTTCGTAAAACTCTATTTTTACAAACCGAACCCAAAGAATTTACTTCCTATCAGATTGCTACCATCTTATTAAGCGGGGCAGTAGGGGCGTTAACTTTTACTTTTACCGATACTTTTTGGTTTTCAGCAGTTGAAGGAGAAGTTTATGCGGCGGCTTCCTGTTTTACCGCTTTGCTGTTGTGGCTTATGTGTAAGTGGGAAAATGATTTATCTGATTCCCGATCCAATAAGTGGCTTATTTTAATTTCCCTGCTTATCGGTCTGTCGGTTGGAATCCATTTAATGGTAATACTAGTGGTTCCTACGTTAGGATATATTTATTATGCTAAAAAATATACCTTTACTTGGAAAAGTTTTATATGGGCCAATATTGCTATTGGTGGTGTATTTTTAGCCGTTTTCAAAATTATATTTCCTTTTACGATGTCTTTCTTCGGAAAATGTGAAATATTTTTTGTAAATAATCTTCAAATGCCATTTAATACAGGTTCGGTAGTGGCATTCATACTTTTAATTGTTGCTTTTTATTTTGCCTTACGATATACATCCAATCATGGATATAAAACAGGAAATACCATTATTTTATCGATTTTGTTTATGCTTATCGGTTTTTCAAGTTGGGTGGTACTTCCCATACGTGCTAAAGCAAATCCTCCTATTAATTTAAATGATCCCGACAATGCAATAGGTATGTTGGATTATTATAACAGGGCTCAATATGGTGATTGGCCGGTGTTTTACGGAGCTAATTATACTGCATATTTAGATACTAACGGAATTATTGGAACCGAGGATAATGGCCCTATTTATGAAAAGGATGAAAATTCAGGCAGGTATATTGAAACAGGCAGAAGGATTAATTATAAGTTTAATCCGGAGCAAGTCAGTATATTTCCCCGAATGTATAATCCGGATCCTAGTGTTATTGAAAATTACGGATTAATGGAAGGATACCCCGATTTTACTTTAAATTCGAAATATATTGGTAATCCTGAAGCACAAAAGGTTTTTGATGAGTTAGTGAGGAAAAAGAAAACGGGAGAAATATCTGTTCGTGATTATCAAATGGCTAAACAAAATGAACTAATTAATGTTAAAAAACCAACTTTAGGCCAAAACTTGGATTTTATGATGACCTATCAAATGGGATATATGTTTATACGATATTTTCTATGGAATTTTGCCGGTCGTCAAAATGATTTACAAGGTAATTATGAATCCACCAAAGGAAATTGGATCAGCGGTATTAAATTTTTAGATAATTTACGTTTGGGAGACCAAGACAAATTACCACAAGCATATGTAAATAAAGCTACTAATAAATATTATTTTTTACCATTATTGTTAGGTTTAGTAGGATTCTTTTTTCAACTAAACAGAGATCCGGGTAGAAACTTTTCTTTAATAGCTTTATTTTTATTAGCCAGCGTGGGTATTATCTTATACACCAGCATAAAAGCATTTGAACCCAGGGAACGTGATTATGCGTTAGTGACTTCCTTTTACACTTTTGCTATTTGGATAGGGATGGGAGTGACAGCAATTATGTTTTTATTAAATAAACTTAAACAAAGGCAAATAGGACTTATTATTGGTTTTCTTGCCTTAGGAGTTCCTGTTCTGGTTGGATTCCAAAATTGGGACGATCATGATAGAAGCAGGAGATATACGGCTTATGATTTTTCAAAAAGCTATTTACAAAGTTTAGATTCAAATCATCCTATACTTTTTGTATATGGAGATAACGATACGTATCCTTTATGGGCATTACAAGAAACCGAAGAATTTAGATCAGATGCCAAAGTGGTTAATTTTACTTTGTTGGGTACTGCATGGTATATTGATCAGGTTCAGAGAAGAACTTATAAAGCACCCGGTATTCCTTCTTCTTTATCTCATGAAGAATTCAGAGATGGCGTTAATGATCAGGTTATTTTATTAAATAGAGATTTTTGGAAGCAAATTTTTGATAATCTTCCGGCAGACAGTATACCTGCGGATATTCTTCCATTTAAGAAATATGCAATTTCAGATACTATATCTGCTAAAGAAGCCATTAATTTTCTTAGAAACAAAAAAGAACAATCTGCTATTAAAGATTTATATACATATGTAACCGAAAGGGATTATAGAGGAACAGATGTTGGATTTATTCCTGTTAACAAAATATCTTTGCCTGTAAACAAGGAGAATGCGTTAAAATATGGAATAGTTAAACCCGAAGATTCTAAATTGATGGTAAACAAGGTAGTACTATCAATAAATAAACAAGCTTTATATAAAGACGGTTTAGCTATGTTAGATTTACTTGCCAATTACAATTGGGATCGTTCCATTTATTTTAGTTCAGGGGGAACCTATTCTCAATCTAATATCATGTTTGCACAAAATTACTTAGAGTATCAAGGTTTAATTTCAAAATTAGTACCTATATACACTCCCGAAACCAACAACGGGGAACAAGGAAGAATAAATCCTAATACGATTTATAACTTAGTTATGAATTATAAATTTGGAAATTTAAAAGATCCGAAAGCTTATTTTGATGAAACTTGTAGAAGTAATATTTTAAATTATAGAATGTCTTGTGGAAGAGCTGCTATCGCTTTAGCTAAAAGTGGAGACAAAAAAAGGGCCAATGATATTTTAGAGTTAATCAATAAAGAGATTCCAATATCTATGTATCCTGCTACGCCTTCTTATAATTCTATCATATCCGGTTATTTTCTTATTGGAAAAGAAAAAGAAGGGTTAAAACTAGCAGAAGCATATAAAGATCAAATTTTTAAGGAATTAAATTATTATTTATCATTACCACTACACGATCAAACGTTTGCTACCGATGATATGAGTAAACTATCCAGTTATTATACACTTATTGTTGATAATATTGTAAATACTTATCTGGAATTAAATCAAAGAGATAAAGCTATAGCATATATCACAGAATCAATGAAACCTTTAGATAAAAGATTAAAAACTTTTGAGATGTTAGGTAAAAATAATGCGAAAGATCAAAAAGTATCTCTTCAGAATTTGATGTATTCCTATGGACAGATGCTTCAAGTTTTGCATCCTATTGATTCTGTATATGAAAAAGAAAAAGCAGAAGAAATTTCAAATATTATTATGAAGTTAGACTAAATTATTAGTATACTTGCAGAAAATATTTTCGGCTACGTAGTTCAACTGGATAGAATATCAGATTTCGGCTCTGAGGGTTGGGGGTTCGAATCCCTCCGTGGTCACAAAACAAGAAAAAAAGAACACTAAAATTCAAGTAACCTACTGAAATAATAGGGTATATAAGTAAAATTCGTTTAGTTATAATTTGGCTTTTTTTTAAATTTTTAGAACAGAATATAGAACAAGAATTTTTTTTGTTCTAAAATAAAAAAAAGTTTGTGCTATTTTATCTGTCACTAACTGTAACACTATCTAAATTAATAAGTTAGATAGTATGGAAGAACTTAGAAATAAACATTTTCAAACGTGTACAGGTATATACACAGCTATGAAAGCCAGATTTTACAGAAGAAAGAATAAAAATAAAAACGGAGAATACCTTATGTATCTTCATGTATGTGGTAATGGAAAGCAACTAAAGTTATCTTTAGGCTTTACAGTAAAAGATAATGAGTTTGATTCATCAACTCAAAAAATTATCGGCAAAGAATCAAGACATAAAGAATTACAGCTTTTACTAGATAATGTGCAGTCTAAAGTAACCGCCGTAAAAACTTTTTATTGGCTTTCCAACAAAATATTAACCCCCGAAAAATTAATAGAAGAATTAAAGAATAACATACCCAGAGGGGAATTTACTTCCTTTTTTGAGTATGAATTAAGCCAAGAGAAAACCATTTTAAAAGATGGCACGTATCGTAGACATCAAAGCGTTCTTATGAATTTAAGAAAATTTAAAAAGGAAATTTATTTTTCAGAAATAGACGAAACCTTTTTAGATAATTATAAAAGCTATTTTTTAAAAACAAGAAATTACAATACCTTTTACTCCAACCTAAAAGTAATAAAGAAATATTTAAGGAAAGCATCCAAAAAAGGAATTCCTTTAAAGATAGACATAGATACCATTAAAATAAAAAATATAAGATCCAATCGGGTAGCATTAACCCCGGAAGAAGTAAAGAAATTGTACAATTTTTATATATCGGAATTTATATTACCGGGAGAAAAAATACCGATCGGAATTTTTCTGTTTTCATGCTATACCGGATTGAGGATATCCGACCTTAAAAAATTAACAAGAGAACAAATATTTACCGGAATATTAGAGTTTATACCGGTAAAAACAGAACTGTCAAAACCGTATATGCATCGCGTACGAGTCAATAACAAAGCCTTATCGATTGTTGAGCAGGTACCCGATTTATTTACCAGATGGATAGCAGAACAAAATATAAATGAGGTTATAAAAAGAGTGACCCAAAAATTAAATATAAAAAAAGAAGTTTCATTACACGTTGGAAGACATACTTTTGCCACCAATTATTTACGCGCCGGAGGCAAAGTTGAGCAGTTACAAAAACTGCTCAATCATACCTCAATAAAAGAAACCATGATTTATGTACATATGGTAGAAGCCGAGGAGGACGAATCTATTTTTTTATTGGACAATTTATTCTGAATAGGTCTCTACTTCAATTTTAACTACCTGATCGGATAAATCCGTACGGGTTATTTTTTTAGGAATATGTACTTTATGGTATGCAAATAATTTCTTTTTAACGGTAATATCTTTTATTTTTTCTTTAAGGGCCGTAAAATTCCAGGTAAAAGAAATGGCATTGATTCTAAATTTCTGTTAATTACAAAAGTATTTGATAAATTTTAAAAGACATCAAAAAATTATAAAAGTATTTAATATATTTGAATATTGATGTCTAAAACAAATATATTATATTTTTTTAAATTATAGATTTAGTGTATTTGTGTAGATATGTTGATAAATATTAATAAGTTTAAAATATAAATATATTATAATGGAGATTCCTATTGCTTTATTAGATCAAATTAAACAGGGGAATGTCGTTTTGTTTCTTGGAGCAGGTGCTTCATTTGGTGCAACTCATCCCAAATTTCAAAAGATCCCTTTAGGGAATGAATTGTCGAATATGATAGCAAATAAATTTTTAGATAATGATTATAAAGATCATCAATTACACTATGTATCTGAAATTGCTATTTCAGAAACAGACTTATTTACAGTACAGAATTATTTATTTGAGTTATTTGAGCCTTTTGAGCCTGCAGAATATCATAAAAAGATTAAAAATTTTACTTGGAAAACAATTGTAACAACAAATTATGATTATATTATTGAAAAAGCTTACAAAGGAAAATCACACCAAAATTTAAAAAGGATCATTAAAGATGGACAAAGAATCAGAGATATAATTAAAACACAAGAGGATTTGCCTTTTTATAAAATACATGGGTGTATTTCAGAAATTAATGATAAAGATTTACCATTAATATTAACCCCGGAACAATATATAACACATAAAAAAAATAGAGAGAGGTTGTTCTCTAGAATTCAGGATTTATCTAAAGAGTATACTTTTTTATTTGTTGGGTTTAGCTTCGCTGACCCAGATATTAGAGCAATTTTTTTAGAGTTAGATTCTTTAATTGATGCTAAACCAAGATCATATATGATAGGTCCAAATATAAAAGATCCTGATGCTAGATTTTGGGATCAAAAAAAAATAACTTCGATAAAATGTACTTTTGAAAATTTTCTTATCGAATTAGAAAATAAGATTGATATAAATTATAGGAAGATAGCATTAGCTAAACCTTTAACAAGTAATATTCATAAAGTGTTTGAAAAATCTGTAATTAATATAAATGATTTAAAACCTTCAGATAATTTAGTGAATTATTTAAATAATGATTTAGAATATATACATTCTACTTTCGCGGAATCAAACACAGAACCTAAACAATTTTATAAAGGTTATTTTAATAATTGGGATCCCATAATAAAAGGATATGATTCAAAAAGAAATATCATTGATACTATATTATTAGAAATATTTTTAAAGGATAATTTACATAATGGTAATGAACTAAATTTTTATATGTTATTAGGATATGCTGGATCTGGTAAATCTGTAAGTATAAAAAGATTATGTTGGCAAGCTTCAACTGAATTAGATCGTATATGCTTATTTTTCAAATCAAACTCTTTAATAAGAGCAGAGCCAATAATTGAGTTATATAATTATTTAAAAGAGCGTATATATTTATTTATAGATGATGTTTCAGATTATAATGAAGAATTAATTTTATTTATAAATAAGATAAAAAATGAAAATATACCAATAACAATTTTTGGAACAGAAAGAATTAATACTTGGAACGTAGATTGTAATGAGCTATCCCTTTTGCTTGATGATTATTATCAGTTAGAATATTTAAACGATAGAGAGATTCAATCTTTATTAGATAAATTAGAACAATATGATTCTTTAGGTTATTTAAAGGGGAAAAAATTGGAAGAACGAGTAAAGGCTCTTTCATATAGAGCAGGTAGGGAGTTACTTGTAGCTTTGTATGAAAGTACAATGGGAAAACCTTTTACAGAAATTGTCGTAGATGAGTATAATTCAATATCAAATGTTACAGCTAAATCTGTTTATTTGACAGTTAGTATTTTACATCGACTAGGTTCAGTAGCTAGAGCAGGATTGATTTCGAGAGTTAATTATATTTCTTTTACCCAATTTAAAGAAAAATTACATAAACCATTGGAATTTATTGTTTTTGATAAAAAAGATAATAAGATTAATGATATTGTATATGTTACTAGACATAGACAAATTGCAGAAATAATATTTTCAGAAGTTTTAAAGGATAAACAATTAAAATTTGATGAGTATAATAGAATATTAAATTGTTTAGATGTAGATTATGAGAATGATAGAATACCTTTTTTAGCAATGATAAATGCTAAAAATTTGATGGAGTTATTTAGTGATCCCAATATGATTAGAGAATTGTATAAGACAGCTATAAAAAGAAATCCTAATGATGCAAAACTTTTACAGCAGTTTGCTATTTTTGAAATGAATGGTAAGGGAGGAAGTATATATGAAAGTGAAAAGATACTTAAAGAAGCTAATGAATTGTCTAAAAATGACCGTTTAATAAACCATTCATTTATAGAATTATCTATAAATAAGGCAGAAAGAGCTAAAAATAAATTAGAAAAAAATAGATTCTTATTAGATGCAGAAAAGGCGGCAAATATTTTAAAAAATAAATTTAAAGAAAACCCTCATACATATCATTCTTTAATAAAAATTAAGCTAATAAAATTAAAAGACATTTTAGAAGACGGTGATGTACCAACAATTGAAAGATTGATAAAAGAAACAGAGGAGTTGTTTAATCATGCAAAACAAAAATTTCCTTATCAAGAATTTATACTTGAGAGTGAGTCAAATTTTAATAAAATTTTAAATAATGCACCTGAAGCAATTGCGCTTTTAGAAGAAGCATATTCTTTAAATAAGAGGAGTCCTTATTTAAGTTTAAGGTTAGCTAATTTGTATGAACAAAATAATGATTGTTCTAAAGCCATAGAAATATTAGGAGAAACATTGAATTATTTACCAAACGATAAAGATGTTAACTTTAAGTATGCGCAATTATTAATTGTAAATAAATCTGATGATTTAGAATGTATTAGACATCATTTAAATAGATCGTTTACAAGAGGAGATAATAGAATTCAAGCTCAATTTTGGTATGGAAGAACACTATATTTAATGAATAATATAACTGAATCTGATGAAATATTTAGAGAGCTTTCAAAAGTTAAGATTGAACCAAAGTTAAAAAGTAAACCACGAGGGAAAGTTAGAAAAAATGGTACTTTAATAGAATATTATGGGGTTATTACTAGTATAGAGTCAAAATATGGATTTATAAAAATTAATAATGTTCAAGATGAAGTTTATTTTTATAGGTATGAAAAAAATAAAGACTATCTGAATTGGGATAAATTCAGGCAAGGAGATAGGGTTTCATTCTATCTTGGGTTTAATTATAAAGGAGCCATAGCTATTAATGTTAAATTAATCAATTAGACACCTTCATGATTAATTAAGTTGAGAGAATTTGTTGTTATCAATCCTATAAAAAGTGGTTTTGCTAATCCCAGCTAATTTTCAAGCTTTATCAATCGGCATATCTTTTTTTCATAAAGATTTTGAGCATAATTATACTTTTCAATAGTTTCTTTTTTTGCCACCCTTTGGTTTACCTAATAATTTCTTTCTCTTTCTAGGATTTGTTAATCCTAATTTAGTCCTTTCATTAATTAAATTTCTTTCAAATTCTGCCACTGCTCCAAATATTTGTAATATAAATTTCCCATTAGATGAAGTAGTATCAAATTGAGGTTCACTTAAACTTTTAAAATATACTTCTAAATGATTGAACTTTTCTATAAGATCAATCATATTTTTAAGAGAACGGAATATATCCTATCATATTTATAAATAATTACTGTGTTTCCTTTTCTTAAGGCTCTAATTTGGATAATTATCCAGGACTATCAATTCTAACTCCACTAGCATGGTCGGAAAATATTTTCTCACATCCATGTTCCTTTAATATGTCAATATAAGATTGAATATTTTGTTCTTCTGTAGAAACTCTAGCATATCCTATTTTCATGTTGCATTTATTTTATTGAAATTTAAAACGACCGTTTTTTATGGAACTCCTTTTAATATAATATTATTTTCAAAAGAATTTAGAATATCCAAAATTCGAATAGGTATTATTTAAAAAGAAATTTTTAGGTAATTGAATTTAATATTTATAATATTTCTTGTAGAAGTTTTTTTAAGAATATAATTATTTTTTTACATCTAAATACCTCGGATAGGTTACTTACTTTTCTTAATAAAAGATTAAATAATCATAAATCTTAAAACAATTTTAATTTTCCTCAAACATTAAATTTCTTCTTTAATTTCAATCAATTTAATCATTATATATTCAGTTATTAATTTAAAAATCCTTAAAAAACTATTTATCTTTTATAAATATTTATTTTGAAAATTAAATAAAATCCTGAGCAAATGCTCAGGATTATTTAAAGACAAATCAGACAGTTTTTGCAAGTGATTAATTAGTTTAAAAAATAATTTTTTTAATTAAATTATTATTTGCTTTTTTATGAAGTTATAAATAAATAAAATGGTTGCATTACGGAAATCCGTAAAATAAAAAACAATATTAAATAATCTTAAATTATATCTTTTTCAAATACCAAATTAAATATAAGAGTGACTATTTATAGAATTTTTAAAATAAAGTATTATTTTGTCTTAATATAAATAATATTTAATTATAAATATTTAAATAACTGTAAATTATTTTATCAATTTAATATTTATAATTTTTTTTAACGAGATTAAATTTACTTTTAGCATGATTTTAGTATAAAAATATTGTTTTATTTTTTATATATAAGATAAATAATATAACATTATAAATTATATGAATTAGTATTAATATTATACATTAATACTAAAATCATATTTTATAATATTTATACATGATAAATATTATATTTATATAAATAAAATAATTTTATATATTTGTAGTATTAAAATAACAGATAATTTATTTATTTTAATTTTTATAATTGAATTTAGTATAAACCTTAAACACTAAACTTTATGAAGCATATTAGACCCTCTATTTCATTACTCACCTTAATTTATTTTATAGCAATGATTTGTGCTGTATATGTTAGTATACGTATTTTAATTAGATAATAAAATAATTATAGATTAATTTTATTTTTTGAGTTTTGTATTATAGCCTCCTATTATAGGAGGCTCTTTTAATTTATTAAGCAATGATTTAAATGAATCGACAGTTATTTTTTTAATTTTAAAAGCAAACTATTACTAACCACACTAACGCTGCTTAAAGCCATGGCAGCACCGGCAACCATTGGATTTAATAAAAAGCCATTGATAGGATATAATATACCCGCAGCGATAGGAATACCTATTATATTATAAATAAATGCCCAAAATAAATTTTGTTTAATAGTTTTAACCGTTTGCTTGGAAAGTTTAATTGCCTCAGGTATTTTTTGAAGATCTCCTGAAATTATAGTCATTTTAGCAACATCAATGGCAATATCAGATCCACGACCCATTGCGATACTAACATCCGCTTGGGCGAGGGCAGCACTATCATTAATACCATCACCAACCATAGCCACAATTTTATTGTTAGGCGAAGCTTGAAGTTTTTTCACATAATCAATTTTATCCTGTGGTGAAACCTCGGCTTTAAATTTGTTAATTCCTGTTTCCTTAGCTACATAATTAGCAGTAGAAGGATTATCACCCGTTAGCATATGAACCTCAATTCCTAACATTTTAATCTGCTTAATAGCAGTTAGGGAAGTTGGTTTAATCTTATCTGAAATAGATATTCCTGCAAGTATAGTATTTTCATTGGCAAATAAAATAGTAGTAGTAGCTTGTTTAAATTTATTATCCAACCAATTTTTAACTTCTTTATCAATGGGAACGGAATATATAGATAACAAAGAAAGATTTCCAATAAAATATTTTTGATTATTGTAAATACCAATAATTCCTTGCCCTGATACATTTGTAATTTCCATGTCAGGAATAAAAGTTATGCTTTTATCATTCAAATAACTTACAATAGCCCCGGCTAAAGGATGTTCAGAGGATCGTTCAATACTATATAAAATGTTTTTTTCAAGATCATGCGTTGAACTAAACCATTTAAAATCTTCAACCTGAGGTTTACCTTCTGTAATCGTACCGGTTTTATCCAAAACTATCGCATTTATATTTTTGGTATTTTCCAAACTTTCTGCATCTTTAATTAAAATACCTTTTTCTGCACCTTTACCGATACCAACCATAATAGCTGTTGGAGTAGCTAATCCTAAAGCACACGGACAAGCAATAACCAATACAGTTACAAAGCTTTGAAAACCATAAATTAACCCTTGTTTACCGCCGAAAATAATCCAAATAATCAACGATAAACAAGCAATAATAAAAACTGTGGGAACAAAAATTCCGGCAATTATATCAACCAATTTTTGAACAGGAGCTTTACTGCCTTGGGCTTCTTGCACCGTCTGAATAATTTGAGATAAAAGAGTTTCTTTACCCACTTTATCTGCATGAAATTGAAAACTTCCTTTCTGATTAATCGTTCCTGCAAATACTTTTGAACCTTTCACTTTTTCAATTGGAATGGGCTCACCACTGATCATACTTTCATCAACATACGAATTACCCGATAGAACAGTTCCATCCACCGCAATCTTTTCACCCGGTTTAACTAAAATGGTCATTCCAATTGAAACTGACTTAATGGGAATTTCATTTTGCTCATTTCCTTGAATTACAGTAACTGTTTTAGGTTGTAAACCTATTAACTTCTTGATGGCATAAGATGTATTTCCTTTTGCTTTTTCTTCTAATATTTTACCTAATAAAATAAATGCAATAACTACAGCCGAAGCTTCAAAATATACATGCGGTTGCAATCCGCGTTTAATCCAAAACGAAGGAAATAGTGTATTAAAAACGCTAAAAATATATGCGGTTCCCGTACTTACCGCTACCAGGGTATCCATATTGGCGGATCTATGTTTTGCTTGTTTATAAGCTCCCGTAAAAAATTGTTTTCCAAAAATAAAAACAACCGGAGTAGCTAAGATCCACATGATGTAATTTGCCCAATGTTGATGCATGAGTGAAGGTGTCATCCCTATAATTAATAAAGGAATGGAAAATATCATGGCACCGATAGTTTTCCTTTTTAGAGCTTTGTAATGATTTTTTTGTATTTCTTCCAATGAATTTTGCGAATCATCATTTTCTTTGATAATCAAATCATAACCGGCTTCTTGGAGAGAGTCTTTCAATTTTTGCGGGGTTATCATTGAAGGTATGTATTCAATGTATGCCATTTCATTTGCATAATTTACTGAGGCGTTTATCACTCCCGGTTGCATTTTTAGAATATTTTGACTGCTATTGGCACAAGATGCGCAGCTTAAGTTGAGTAAAGGAAAGTTGTTTTTGGTAACCGGAACTTTAACTTGTAAGTCTGTGAGAATCGGAACAGCCTTGGCTATGGCTTCATCAGGGTATTTACTGGTTATACGAATCCTTTGATTATTTAATTCTAAATTGCATGTATCAATTTCTTTTATAGATTGTAAAGCATGGGTAATCTTGGAAATATCAGATTCGTCAATGTCATTTTTGAAGGGTATGTAATAATATACCGGATTATTTTTTTTAGAAGAAATCATAATTTTATTTCAGACTGAATATAAATTTAACTATCTATTTACCTATACAAAAGTAGGTTGAAAAGTAGTGGAATATGTTATACAATTATGGAATAAATTTATAGTACAAAATTTCCATAGTTTTTCATATTTTTGCAAAAGATTTTAAAAAAGGCCTCATAGTTCAATGGATAGAACAAAAGTTTCCTAAACTTTAGATGTGAGTTCGATCCTCGCTGGGGCTACTATGAAAAAGACTTAATCTATTGTTTGCAGTATTTTGAGTCTTTTTTTATGTACTTGACCTTCATCATTATAATTTATCTATACTACGAAACAATTGAATAAAGAGCAACTTACATATTTCATAAAAGAAAAAGCCAAAGAATATTCTTTTATAGGATGTGGGATATCTCGTTCAAGATTTTTGGAAGAAGAAGCTCCAAAATTAGAAAAATGGCTTAAAGAAGGTTATCATGGAAACATGAAATATTTAGAAAATAACTTTGATAAAAGGCTTAATCCCGGATTACTTGTAGACGGTGCAAAATCAGTTATTTCCTTCTTATATAATTATTACCCGCAAGAAAAACAGAATACAGAAAGTTACCGTATTGCTAAATATGCATATGGAGAAGACTATCACTTAGTAATACGTAAAAAATTACAAAAATTTGTAGAAGAAATCCAAGATAAAATCGGTCAATTTTCCTATAGAGTATTCACAGATTCGGCTCCCGTGATGGAAAGAACATGGGCGCAAAAATCCGGCTTAGGTTGGATCGGAAAAAACTCACTCTTATTATCCAAACAAAAAGGTTCATTTTTTTTTCTTGCTGAAATCATTTGCGACCTCGAATTGAACTATGATGAAGCTTTTCCAACCAATCATTGCGGAAGCTGTACCCGTTGCATGGATGCTTGTCCCACCCAAGCCATCATATCCGAAAGGGTCATAGATTCCACAAAATGTATATCCTATTTAACCATAGAATTAAAAGATCAGATCGGAGAGGAGTTTAATGGAAAATTGAAAGATTGGATTTTTGGATGCGATATTTGTCAGGATGTTTGTCCGTGGAATAGATTTTCTACACCGCATACAGAAGATAAATTTAATCCGCATCCCGATTTGTTATCATACACTAAAAATGATTGGAATGATATAAATGAAGAAGCCTTTAAAATACTATTTAAAAATTCAGCTGTTAAACGAACCAAATTTTCAGGTTTTCAAAGAAATATTCTTTTTAACAAAAAAACATAGCTGTATCTACTTAATTATTCTTATATACGGGTTTAAAATAAAAAACTGTAAATATTAAATACTGTATCTTTGTTACTTAAAAAATATATCAATTGGAGTTTGCAAACGTAATTATTCCACTTTCATTAGAAGGTGTTTTCACCTATCATATACCTAAAGAATTACAAAACCACATTCAAGTCGGGCAACGGGTGGTTGTTTCATTTGGAGAAAAAAAATTATACACGGCTATAGTGGAAAGTCTCCATGATAAGAAGCCGGAACTATATAAAACCAAAGAAATATATACCATCCTTGAAGATTACCCCTTAGCAACTCCTAAACTGATTGAATTTTGGAAATGGATTGCTGATTATTATATGTGCTCTTTAGGAGATGTATTTAGAAATGCTTTTCCTTCAGCTTTAAAATTGGAAAGTGAAACATTTATCCGAAAAACATCTCAAAATATAATTTGGGAAGAGTTGGACGAAAAGGAAACGTTCATTATGCAAAATCTCGAAATTAAAACTGCAATTAATTTAAAAGAAATAGAAGCTTTTTTAGCGAAAAAATACATCATTCCTACCATAAAATCTTTATATGATAAAAAATTAATTGAATTAGATGAGCAAATCATTGAGAAATATAAACCCAAGAAACTTACTTATATCAAATTAAATCCTTTATTTGAAGATTCAGAACTATTTCAAAAAGCATTAGTAGATATTAATAGGGCGGAAAAACAAAGAGAAGCGTTACTATTATTTATTAAAATGCAACAACAGAGAGCAACATTCATACAAAAAAGAGAGCTGATAGAAATATCATCAACCTCTGTCGTTAAATCTCTGATCGAAAAAAAATATTTAGAAGAATTTAAACTCCAAAAAGATCGTATAGAAGAATATGATGATCATATTGAAGATTCTTATAAACTTTCTAACGCTCAAGATATAGCATTAAGAGAGATTGAAAAGCAATTTCAAAAATTTTCGACGGTTTTATTGAATGGCGTAACTTCTTCCGGAAAAACCGAATTATATTTTCAATTGATTGAAAAACAAATTTCTAATTCTCGTAATTCCCTTTTTTTATTACCGGAAATATCCATCACAACGCAACTGGTAAGTAAAATAAAAAAACGTTTTGGCGATGAAGTAGGAGTTTATCATTCTAAACTCAATCAAAATGAACGAGTGGAAGTTTGGAAAAATACTTTAAAAAATAAATATAAAGTAATTATCGGAGCTCGTTCGTCTATTTTTTTACCTTTATCTAACATCGGATTGATTATTGTAGATGAAGAACATGACAGCTCGTATAAACAAACGGACACAAAACCCTTTTATCAAGCAAGAGATTGTGTTCAAATTTTAGCGCAACAAAATAATTCAAAAGTTCTATTAGGATCTGCTACCCCCTCGATGGAAAGTTTTTATAATCATGAGCAGGGAAAATTCGGTTTAGTAGAGCTTAAGGAAAGGTTTGGCAATGTAAAACTTCCTGAAATAGAAATGGTCTCTTTATGTAAACCTACAGTAACCCCCAATATATCGTATCGGTTACAAGAAGAAATCCATCAATGTTTAATTCAGAAAAAACAAGTTATTCTTTTTCATAACCGACGTGGATTTTCACCTATTTTGGAATGTAATGACTGCGGACATTCACCGTCGTGTCCTAATTGTGATGTTACTCTTACGTATCATAAGGTAAGCTCAACCCTTCGTTGTCATTATTGCGGATATACCATGGCATTTCCCCAATCATGCCCAAGCTGTCATTCCCATGCTTTAGAAACGAAAGGAATTGGAACCCAGCAAATCGAAGAAGAGGTAAAACAGCTTTTTCCCGATGCTAATATTGCCCGTATGGATGTTGATACTATGAAACGCAAACATGCCTATGAAATATTATTTGAAAATATGGCTCTTAAAGAAATTGATATCCTTATCGGCACACAAATGGTAACCAAAGGACTTGATTTTGATGACGTTCAGTTGGTAGGAATCATACGTTCGGACTCTTTATTAAATCTGCCCAATTTCAGAGCAGAAGAAAAAGCGTTGCAACTCTTGACTCAAGTAAGTGGTAGAGCAGGAAGACGAAAAGAAGGAAAAGTATTAATTCAAACTTTTGACCCGGAAAATCCGTTTTATTTATTTATTAAAGAGAATAACTATAATTTGGCAAAAGAAGGTATTTTAAGAGAACGTAAAGAATATTTATATCCTCCTTACTTTAGATTGATTGAATTGACTTTCAAGCATAAAAATAATGAAAAGGTTAAAAAAGCAGCTGCAATTGTAGGAGATTATCTAAAAAATTTTATTCATGAACCGTTCATTTTAGGACCGGAAGAAGGATTGATACCGAGGATAAATAATCAGTTTATATATAATATTCTTTTAAAAATACCATCTACAAAATCTACTAAAACTAGTAAAAAGTTCATAAAAGAAGCTATTTCAAAATTACAAAGTCTCTCGTCGTTTCGTTCGGTAAAAATTGATGTAGACGTTGATCCTTCTTAATCAATTTATATATCCTATTTTTTGAATTACAATTAGATAAAGCTGAATAAAACAGTTGGGTGGGTTTTATATTGAGTGAAAGTAGAAATAGTTAAAATTAGAATTATGGAGCATACCTTTGGCTAATCCAATCCATATCTTGCAATGTATAAACAATCCGATCGTGTAGGCGATTAGGTCTGCCTTGCCAAAATTCAATTTGATATGGTTTAACTAAATATCCTCCCCAATGTTCGGGTCTTTTGATTTCATCCTTAGTTTTAGTAGAAAGTTCCAATTCCCTTAATTTATTTTCCAAATAATCTCGGTTAGGTATTACTTCACTTTGTGGAGATACAATTGCACCTAACTGACTACCCAAAGGTCGGGAATGAAAATATCCATCAGATAAATTAGGTGCCAATTTTTCTGCTATTCCATTAATGGTAACTTGTTTTTCAAGACTTTCCCAATAAAAATTCAGGCAAACATTAGGGTTTTTACTTATTGCTCTGCCTTTCCTACTGTGGTAATTAGTATAAAAAATAAATCCTTCCCAAGTATATTGTTTTAATAAAACTCTGCGAGTTCGGGGAATCAAATTATCTTCAACAGTTGAAAGAGCCATAGCATTGACTTCAGAAACTTGATCGCTTTGTTCAGCTAGTAAATACCATTCTCTGAATAGTTCCATCGGATTGTCTGTTATATCCGATTCGTTTAGCGAACCTAGTTTGTATATTTTTCTGCGATCAGATAAGTCTTCCATTAGTAAAAAATATGTAATTTTATGTCTCTAAGTTATAAAAGAAGATAAAAATGGATTACAAAGGTAAATTTTTAATTTCAAAACCTATCAGCTATGATTCTTTTTTTTCTAAAAGTGTAATTTTTATTACTGATTATGATATGTTAAAAGGAACTATAGGTTTCACTCTTACAAAAATATATCATCAAAAACTATCGGAGTTAGTCCCTGATATTGATATAGATATGGATGTTTATGTGGGAGGGCCGGTTGATTCAGATCATCTTTTTGTTATCCATTCTCGACCTGATGTAATTGGGGACAGTATCTCAATTAACGATAAATACTATTGGTCCGGAGATTTTGAAGACATTAAAACAGCTTTAAAAGAAAAGCTTATAAAACCGGATGAAATTCGTTTTTTTATTGGATATTCCGGTTGGAAAGCTAATCAATTAGAAAATGAAATTAAAAATGATGATTGGTTGATAAGTGATAATAAAGAGTTAAATGTATTAAAATGGGAAGATCATTTATGGAAAAACCAACTGATAAAAGTAGATAAAAAGAATATTATTTGGATAAATTCTCCTAAAAATCCAAAATTAAATTAATATACTTTAATATAAATATTTTTTTATAAAACAATTATATGATATAATAATCAAAAATTATTTGTTTAATTTTTAATTTTTCACCATTAAACCTTGCTATAATGAAATTTATAATAAAATTGTGAATTTTAACAATTTTTTTAATATTTTTGCAGATAAGTTAACATTATCTTATTTAGCTAACCAATATTATCATGAAAATTCACAAATTATTATTAATTTTAATATTAATAATTTTTGCCTGTTTTAATAGAATAAATTATTTCAATGGGCAAACTACTATTGGTAAGTCATATTCTAATCTTTACTTCAATAATTTACATCAAAATAAGAAATCAACAGATTTAAAAATTCATACTGAAAATTTTGTTTCAACCACCTCAAAAAAATTAGCAAGGAATTACGGAATTAAAAATATTTTTCTATGCTGTTTCCGCGATTTATGTAATCAATATATATTCAACACTTCATCTACCAATAAAGGCATTACAACCCATGCATTTAAAGTAAACCCATTCAAAACTCAAATCGTAACTAACTATAAATTATATATAATAGATGTCTTTGAATTATCAGAGACCCACTTTGTTTATTTTTCCAAAATATCATAAACTATTTAAAACCATTGATATCACACAATGGAAATAACAAAGAATGTAAAAGGAGCTATTTTTGTAGCTCCTTTTTAAATTTATATTACAAATATTTAAAACTTTGATTATCTTTAATTGATTTTAAAGCATTATAAATCATAAGAATAGTGCTTTCAACATCTTTTTTATGCACCATTTCAACCGTTGTGTGCATATAACGCAAAGGAAGAGAGATCAATGCAGAAGGAATACCTCCGTTCGAATAAGCAAAAGCATCTGTATCGGTTCCGGTTACTCTACTGGAAGCTTGTCTCTGAAAAGGGATATTATTTTTTTCTGCACTCTCAATTATTAATTCCCTTAAATTATTTTGTACGGCCGGCGCATAGGAAATTACCGGACCTTTACCACATTTTATTTCTCCGTGCTTCATCTTATTTATCATGGGAGTAGTAGTATCATGAGTAACATCCGTAACAATAGCTATATCAGGTTTAATGGTTTGCGTGATCATTTCAGCTCCTCGCAATCCAACTTCCTCCTGAACAGCATTAGTGATATATAAACCATAATCGAGCGTATCTTTATTCTCCTTAATAAGCTTAGCTACTTCTGCAATCATAAATCCGCCAACACGATTGTCTAGAGCTCTGCCGACAAAGTATGTATCATTTAATATAAAAAATTCATCCGGATATGTGATGATGCATCCCACATGAATCCCTAATTCTTCAACTTCTTCTTTAGTGGTGGCACCACAATCAACCCATATAGTTTCAACTTTAGGCGGTTCTTCAACTCCGGTATAATTTCTGGTATGAATTGCCGGCCAACCGAATACACCACTTACGATGCCTTTTTTAGTATGTATATGTACTTTTTTAGAAGGAGCAATCATATGATCGGATCCCCCATTACGAATAACATAAATTAAGCCGTCATCAGTGATATAATTTACAAACCAAGATATTTCATCTGCGTGAGCTTCTATTACTACCTTATACTTTGATTCGGGATTAATAATTCCGTAAGCAGTTCCGTAATTATCGGTTCTGACTTCGTCCACATAAGGGGTAATATAATCTATCCATAATTTTTGTCCCTTACTTTCGGCTCCGGTGGGTGAAGGAGTATTAATATATTTTTCTAAAAATTTCAACGAATTTTCATTTATAATTGAATTTTTCATATTAACCTGTTTTTTTACAAATGTACAAATTTGGGAATAGTTTTTGACGGGATAAAATTTATGAACTTAAGAATTTTTACTCTTTTATTTATCTTGATTTTCAACATCGTTCTATGTCAAAAAACAGATTCATTAGAAACTAGTATTCATTTTAATTCTGATTCAGTAATGCGTTATGAATCATCCCAGTACAGCATTAGGAAAGACAGTGTATTAATTGACTTAAAAACAATACAAGTAGAAGGTATGCCTAAGTTTAACAACAACTTAGATAAGAATCAGTACAACTGGCTTAAAAAAAGAGTTTTTAGAGTATATCCGTATTTTCTTATAGCACTCAAACAATATAATAATTTACATGATTCCTTAAACTTGAATTTAAATAATGCTGCTTTTCGTAAATATTTAAAAAAAAGGCAAAAGCAACTGTCCGAAGAATATGAAGGTAAACTAAAAGGATTAACCAAAACAGAAGGCAAAATATTTTCCAAATTAATGTATCGTTACACCGGTAAAACCGTTTATGAAATTATTAAAGAATTAAGGAACGGTTGGTCGGCCTTTTGGTGGAATGCAAAAGCGGGAGCTTTTGATATTGATTTAAAAGAACCTTTTGATCCTTATCATATCCGTGATGATGCATTTGTAGAATCGATACTTCAAAGAGCTTTTCAACGAGGAGAGTTGATTCCGCCCAATGAATCACATGATTAAAAAATTAAAAAAAATCATGTTTTAACTATTTATTTTATAAACATTTTGATGAAGAGGTAAGTTGATGTATTTTTGGGAGTTTATATAAAATAATATAAAAAAACCAATGAAGAAAATTCTTGACTTGTTGTTTTCTACTAAAACAACAGCGATTATGTTGGTCATTTATGCTCTCTCTATGGCATGGGCAACTTTTGTAGAAAATGATTACGGTACTTCAGTTGCCAAGGCATTAATATACAATTCGAAATGGTTTGAACTCATCATGCTCATTTTAATTTTAAATTTCATAGGAAATATTAAAAAATATAAGCTTTGGTCCTTAAAAAAATGGCCCATTTTAACTTTTCATTTATCTTTTATCTTTATTTTTTTAGGAGGTGCAATTACAAGATATATTAGTTATGAAGGACAAATGCATATTAGAGAAGGAGAGACAAGTAATGAAATTATATCAGATGCAACCTACTTTAAAGTACAAATTTCAAATTTTCAAGGAGAAACCAGAGCATATAAAGATATTCCTTTCACTTTAACCTCAGAAAATATCCCTTTTTTACTTAAGCCGTTTCAAAAGAAATTTTCTGCCAATTACGATTTTTTAGGTCAAAAGGTAAAATTAGAATCTGTAAAATTTATTCCAAGAGCTCAAGATTCATTACAAATAACACCTTCAGGTAAAAAAATATTAAAAGTAATTTGTTCTGGATCAAAGGGAAGAGAAACTATTTATATTGAAGAAGGAAGTGCCCGACAAGTTCAAAATTCAACCCTAAGTTTCAATAATTATCTTCAAGGAGCCATAAATATTACCACAGAAAATGAAGAAATCTATATTTCTTCGCCCATGATGGGAAGGCGTATGATCATGACAACACAGGAAGAACTTCCGGTAGAAGGAAGCGATAAAAAACAAAAATTACATTTTGCCAGTCTCTATCAATTTCCCAATGTAAGTTTTGTGATACCGATTACTCCTCAATCGGGTAAAATTATTTATTATGAAGGGGATAAAAATAAAAATTCTGAAGATCCCGATCTTATTTACATGAAAGCCTCAACCAATCAACAATCTAAAGAATTTTTATTTTATGGAAAAAAAGGGTTAACCGGGGTTCAAAAACAAGTAGCCCTAGATAATTTGCTCATTTCTATAGGTTATGGTTCTAAAATCTATACCACTTCTCCATTTTCATTAAAACTGAATAAATTCATTATGGAACATTATCCAGGAAGTAACAGTCCATCTTCGTATGAATCCGATATATCCATTTTAGATAATGGAAAAGCAACACCTTTTAAAATTTATATGAATCACATACTCAATTACAAAGGATACCGATTTTTTCAATCCAGTTTTGATTCAGATCTAAAAGGAACCGTCCTTTCCGTTAATCATGATTTCTGGGGGACAACTTTAACCTATATAGGCTATGCATTATTAATAGTGGGAATGTTTATGACTTTATTTTGGAAGGGTACAAGATTTTCTAAACTTAATGTTCAACTTAAAAAAATAGCTGCTCATAAAAAATCATTTCTTTTTTTATTTCTTTTATTCAGTCAATATGCTTTTAGTCAAAATCTGGAGAAGAACGATCTGGACACCTTACCTAAATCTTCCGTCCATAAACCGGAAATTCATGAGCATACCCATAGTAAAAATACAAGGTATTCAAAAGTAGTAGACGGGGAAACTTTTAGTAAAAGTATACACATTCCAAAATCACATTCAGATAAATTTGGGGCACTTTTGGTTCAATCATCCGAGGGACGAATAGAACCGGTGAATACATTGGCTTTAGAAATTTTACGAAAATTACATAAAAGCGAAAAATTTTATGAGTTGGACGCTAATCAATTTTTTATTTCCATATCTACCAATCCTATGCTTTGGGCAAATGTTCCTTTACTCAAAATAGGAACTAAGGGAGGGGACCAATTAAAAAAAATTACTAAAGCAAATACAGAAGGTTATACCTCCTTAATTAATTTATTTACTACCCAACCGGATGGATCTCCCGATTTCATTTTGGAAAATGATTTTAAAAAAGCTTTTAGAAAAAAGCCAGCAGAAAGATCAAATTATGATAAAGAAATAATTGAGTTAAATGATAAACTCCAAGTAATGCAAGGATTAATTAGTGGGTATTATTTAAAATTTATTCCGATAACCAACGATAAAAATCATACCTGGACTTCCGGGATTTTACCCAATATGAAAACTGATAGCGTTGCTTTGAACTTTTTGGGAGGGTATTTTAGAGCGATAGTAATCGCTGAAAAAAATAACAATTGGAATCAAGCGGATGAAGCCCTGGAAAAGATATCCGATTATCAACTCAAATGGGGGAAAGAAATTATACCTTCTCAAGCCAAGATCAATTGGGAATTAAGATACAATAATTGGGATCTATTTTTTAAAATAATGATAGTATATGCCGTACTGGGATTTGTATTACTAATATTGGCATTTACCAAGCTATTTACTGAAAACTATAAGCTTTATTCTTGGTTAGAGGGTATTTTGTTAAGCCTAGTTGTACTAACTGCTCTTATACATGGAATGGGATTAGGAATTCGATGGTTTGTTTCGGGGCATGAACCCTGGTCCAACGGATACGAAGCGGTACTATTCATAAGTTGGATAAGCGTATTGGCCGGTTTTCTCTTATATCGAAACAGAAATGGATTTATTCCTGCGGCGGGTTGTTGGGTAGCAGTTATTTTAATGGGATTTGCTCATGGGGGAGATCAGATGAATCCACAAATTACGCCGTTAGTTCCTGTGTTGAAATCGTATTGGCTAATGATTCATGTTGCGGTAATTACATCCAGCTATGGTTTTTTCGGATTGAGTGCCTTAATAGGAACCGTAGTTTTATTTTTGTTTATAATAAACCGTAAAGATATTTCTTATAAAGTTGAAAATTCAATTAAAGAATTAACTATTGTTAATGAACTATCATTGACGATTGGTATTTTTTTATTAACCATCGGAACATTTTTGGGCGGTATCTGGGCAAATGAAAGCTGGGGGCGGTACTGGAGTTGGGATCCTAAAGAAACTTGGGCATTTATCTCCGTAATAGTTTATGCGGTTGTCTTACACCTGCGATTAGTTCCTAATTGGAGGGGTAAATACCTATTTAATTTTTTATCTTTAGTAGCTTTTTCGACCATTATAATGACATATTTTGGTGTAAATTATTATCTATCGGGTTTACACTCTTACGCACAAGGAGATCCGGTTCCTATACCTTTATGGGTATATATTGTACTATTATTGGTTGCTATATTAGGATTTACTTCATATATAGCCCAAAAAAGAAAATTCAATTCCTAAAAAAGTTAAATAAATAAACAAAATATAAAATATAGTTATAAATATTCTAAAAAGATAAATTAATAGAGAATCAAGCTTGTTAAAATCAATTACATTTCTAGATAACCTTATTAATTGCATAAAAATAAAATTATTTACATCAATTAATTATTTATTAATAAAAAAAAAATAACTATATGATAAATAAATATTAAAGACAAGGAAAATATCAAGAATTATGATTATATTTGCAACCTACAAATAGTAGATTTATAATTTACTAAAACTATTGTTCCTTTTAAAAAAAATTTCCGATGACATTATTTATAAGTCCCATAAATGTTTATGATTTATTCTGGAGTTTACAGTATACTATATAATAAAAACAAAAATATACTTTAAAAGGCTAAAGTATAAGCTAAAAAAAGAGACTCAGAAATTTTTATGATAAAAATTTCTTTAAGGCAATTTGTTTATGTTAATGTAATTTACACGGTCTTATATATAAACCATTAGCTTACCTAATAGGTCGGAAAAAAGGAGTCTTTTCTACAGTAAATTTTACACAAAATAATATTTGTATTATTAATTTTAAAATTAAAATATGGAGTATAATACTCAAAGAAAAAAATTAATTATTCCGGAATATGGAAGACATGTTCAACAATTAGTTGATCATTGTATGACGATCGAGGACGATGATGAAAGAAATAAATTTGCCAAATCAATCATTGATGTTATGGGAGATTTAAATCCTCATTTAAGAGATGTGCCGGATTTTCAACATAAACTATGGGATCAACTTTTTATAATGGCCAATTTTGAATTAAAAGTAGATTCACCTTACCCGATTCCAACCAAGGCAGAAATGAATACGACTCCCAAAAAAATGGCTTATCCTTCCAATGAATCTAAATACAGATATTATGGAACGAATGTGAAAAAAATGATTGAAATAGCAAAATCATGGGAAGAAGGTGATAAAAAAGAAGGATTGAAATATGTGATCGCTAATCAAATGAAAAAAAATTACCTGAAATGGAACAAAGATCAGGTAGAAGATGAAGTAATATTTAATCATTTAGAAGAATTATCTAACGGTTCCTTAAAATTGAGTTCAAAAGAAGCTTTAATGAATGTGCCGGTTCAGACTAATTCAAATACTTCTTATAAAAACAAGAATAGAAACAACAATAGTAACTATAGAAATCAAAAGAAAAATAATTTTTCTAAAAACAAAAATAAATAATGAATACTTTTCAGATTTGCGGTGGAAAGCCTCTTCATGGTGAATTCTTTCCGCAAGGTGCCAAAAACGAAGCTCTTCAAGTTATCTGTGCAACCCTTTTAACATCAAAATCAGTTAGGATAAAAAATATACCCGAAATTCAAGATGTTTTAATACTAATTGAAATATTAAAAACAGTGGGTGTAAAAGTTACCCGAAACGTTAAGGGAGATTATACCTTTTGTTCTGAAGAAATTGATTTTGAATTTTTGAAAAGTAAAGAATTTAGAAAAAACGGAGCTCAGCTAAGAGGTTCCATTATGCTATTAGGTCCTCTTTTAAGTCGATTCGGAGAAGCTTATATTCCCGTTCCCGGCGGTGACAAAATCGGTAGAAGAAGATTAGATACTCACTTTAAAGGATTTATTGATTTAGGAGCTCAATTTGAATATGACGAAGAAGAGAAGTTTTATTCCGTAAAAGCTAAAAAGTTAAATGGTAATTATTTACTTTTAGAAGAAGCTTCCGTAACAGGTACTGCAAACATCATTATGGCTGCAGTTTTGGCTGAAGGAAAAACTCAAATATATAATGCCGCTTGTGAACCCTATATCCAGCAATTATGTAAGATGTTAATTAAAATGGGTGCAAAGATTGAAGGAATTGGCTCTAATTTTTTAACTATTTATGGCGTTTCCGAACTTAACGGTGCCGAACACACTGTACTCCCTGATATGATTGAGATTGGAAGTATCATTGGCTTGGCTGCCATGACTAAATCGGAAATTACAATCAAAGAGGTTAGCTGGGAAAATTTAGGTAATATACCGGATACCTTTAGAAGATTGGGTATTCAAATCGAAAAAAGAGGTGAAGACCTATATATTCCTTCACAAGAACATTATAAAATTCAAAATTTTATAGACGGATCTATATTAACGATTTCCGATGCTCCTTGGCCGGGATTCACTCCCGATTTATTAAGTATTATTTTAGTTGTTGCCACGCAAGCTAAAGGAAGTGTTTTAATACACCAAAAAATGTTTGAAAGCAGACTGTTTTTTGTTGATAAACTCATTGACATGGGGGCTCAAATAATTCTTTGTGATCCGCACAGAGCAACAGTTATCGGATTAAATCATGAAATTCCTTTACGAGGAACAGTAATGACTTCTCCGGATATCAGAGCCGGCATATCTTTACTAATTGCCGCCATGTCTGCAAAAGGAACCAGCCGAATACATAATATCTATCAAATCGATAGAGGATATGAAAACATCGATGAGAGATTAAGGGCCTTGGGCGCCGATATTGTTCGGATTGACCTATAATCTATAAAACAAAACTATGCATGGAGATTTACATTTAAAAATTTCAATTATTATAGCAGTCTATAATAGAAAAGATGAACTACAGGAATTACTGTTTAGTTTAATTAATCAAACGGATAAAAATTTTGAAATTATTATTGTTGACGATGGATCTCAAGAAAAGTTAGAACCTATAGTCTCCACTTACGCAGAAGTATTGGATATTAAATATTATTACAAATCGAATTCCGGAGCAGGATTATCAAGAAATTACGGAGCGGAACATGCTTCAGGAAATTATTATATTTTCTTAGATTCAGATTGTATTGCTCCGGTTCATTATATAGAAAATGTGCGTAAAGAATTAAGATTAAATTATGTGGATGCTTTTGGAGGAGCTGATTCGGCCGATAAAAATTATAATGATTTACAAAAAGCAATTTCATATTCCATGACTTCTTTATTAACCACGGGAGGAATTCGTGGCAATAAAAAAGCGATAAATAAATTCCAGCCCAGAAGTTTTAATATGGGTATATCCAAAGAAGCATTTAAAAGTGTTGGCGGATTTTCGGAACTGAGGGTAGGAGAAGACCCCGATTTAAGTCTTACTCTTTGGGAAAAAGGGTTTAAAACCCGATTTTTTCCTGAATGCAAGGTTTTTCATAAAAGAAGAACTTCCCTAAAGAAATTTGCTAATCAAGTATATCATTTCGGAATTGCCCGTCCCATATTGAACCAAAGACATCCTAGCTTTACAAAAATTACTTTTTGGTTTCCTTCTCTTTTTTTGATATTCACTGTTTTGTCCTTAGTATTATCGATAGTTAATTATAGGTGTATCTTTCCTTTGCTTTTTTATTGCTGTGCTATTTTCCTCGATTCAAGCTATAAAAACAGGAGCATCAAAATCGGTCTCATATCTTTACTTACAACATTTATTCAATTTTTTTCCTATGGATTTGGCTTTTTACAATCCTATATAAAATTAAATATCTTAAATAGGGAACCTAAAGAGGCATTTCCATCACACTTTTATTAGTTTTATTTAAATGAAGCATGATTACTTGTTTTAAGCAATCTTCCTTCTCCCATAATTTCTTTTTTACCATCAAAATAATAGGTATTATAGTATAAAATGTTTTTTTCAATTTTAACAGTCTTTACTTTAATCCCTCCATTTTTATTGATAAATCTTTTAAAACTGTCCTTTTTAGCGTCTCGATTTGAGAAAAATAATATATAATCGCAATCATTTAACCATTCAATCCTTTTAAAAGATTCAACTCCGTTGGTAACTTCCAGCTGTTTATTGCCATTTCTCACAATAAGGGAACTTAAGTTGGAATTTTCGCTAATATTTCTGAATTCACCCCGATTAAAGTCAAGACAGGTAAGGTTCTTTTCCTGAGCATAGCAGATAAAAGAAGTATATAAAAATAAAAGTACTGATAGTTTTTTCATGTCTCAAATATAGTAAAATAATATCTCCAAATTTAAGTCCCTGTTAATAACTTTACTACCTAAATGCTGATCTTTTAAAATGTGATTATTTATTATTTTGACTTATTTATTTTTTTAGACGATTCGATCAATAATTGATATTTTTCTATAAATTTTAGTAATAATATCATAAGAAATAATTATGTTGAAAATTAAATTCTTAAATAAAAAAAGCTAAGTAAAAATAAAATTATCTTTGTACTAACATATGAAGCTTTATCGAATACATGACCAATAATGGGAAAAAATCCTGTATTCTTACTACCTTAAATTATTGAATATTCAATAATTACGTTACAATTATTAGTATTCCAAGTTTCATATATAACCCTGTATTTGGCGACAATTAAATTTTATGTCTCCAAGTATAAGGTTTTCATCTTACATAAATTGCAATAGATAAAGTAAACATAAAATGATTCAGACAGTTATTAAAAGAGATGGACGCATTGTCGAGTTTAATAAAAATAAGATTTTTAATGCGATTAGCAAAGCTATGCAAAATACGGAAAATGGAGTGGATTCTTTTTTAATACAAAAAATTACTGAAGATATATCCCAAACAGGCAATGTAGAAATGACGGTTGAAGCCATTCAAGACATGGTAGAGATGGAATTAATGAACAGTCCCCGTAAAGAAGTTGCAAAAAAATATATCTCCTATAGAGATCAAAGAAATGTTGCAAGAAAGGCTAAAACTTGCAATATGTTTTTGGAGATTATTGAAACCAAATCCAATGAAGTTACAAGGGAAAACGCAAACATGAATGCAGACACCCCTGCAGGAATGATGATGAAATTTGCCAGTGAAACTACCAAACCCTTTGTGGATGATTATCTTTTAAGTCCTGAAGCCAAAGAAGCGGTCCTTTCCAACTATATACACATTCACGATAAAGACTATTACCCGACTAAAAGTCTAACCTGTGTACAACATCCATTAAATAAAATTTTAGAAAACGGTCTTTTTGCAGGACATGGAGAATCAAGACCGGCAAAAAGAATTGAAACCGCCAGCATGTTGGCTTGTATTTCGTTAGAAACCGCTCAAAATGAAATGCACGGAGGACAAGCAATTCCGGCATTTGACTTTTATTTAGCGCCGTTTGTAAGAAAAAGCTATATCGAGGAAATAAAAATTCTTGAAAATATAAACGGTCAAAATTATGAACACCTGTATGACTACGCGATTAAGGATTATGTTAAGGAAGAACTTGATCAAAAACAAGGTGATGAAAGAATTGTACAACATGCCATCAATAGAACCGTAAGCAGAGTTCATCAATCTATGGAAGCATTTATCCACAACATGAATACGATCCATTCCAGGGGAGGAAATCAAGTAGTATTCAGTTCCATTAATTATGGTACGGATACTTCTCCGGAAGGAAGATGTGTGATAAGAGAACTTTTAACAAGTACGGATGAAGGTGTTGGAAACGGTGGAACTGCAATTTTTCCTATCCAAATATGGAAGAAAAAGCGAGGAGTAAGTTATTTACCGGAGGATCCGAATTATGACCTGTATAAATTAGCATGCAAAGTTAGCGCCCGACGTTTTTTTCCAAACTTTTTGAACTTAGATGCTACGTTTAATCATCATGAAAAATGGAATGCACAAGATCCTAAAAGATATCAATACGAAACAGCCACTATGGGATGTCGTACGCGTGTGTTTGAAAACAGATTTGGAGAGAAAACATCCATAGGTAGAGGTAATCTTTCTTTTACAACAATCAACTTAGTTAGATTGGCATTAGAAACCCGCGAAATAAATGATGAAACTGAAAGAAAACGTCAATTTTTCCAAAAGCTGGATCATACGTTACAAATAGCTGCCGAGCAACTGCATCAACGTTTTGAATTTCAAAAAACAGCAGCTCCCAAACAATTTCCTTTATTGATGTCGACATTATGGAATGGATCCGAAGAACTAAAGTCTGAAGAGACAGTAGAAAAAGTAATCAACCAAGGTACTTTGGGAATCGGATTTATAGGACTTGCCGAAGCATTAGTAGCTTTAATAGGAAAACATCATGCGGAAGATGAGGAGGCTCAAAAATTAGGACTGGAAATAGTTACATTTATGAGGGATAAGTCTTTAACTTTTTCAGAAAATTATAAACACAACTATAGTATTCTAGCCACACCGGCAGAGGGCATAGCAGGTAGGTTTACCAGAAAAGATAAAAAAGACTTTGGAAGCATTAAAGGTATCACGGACAGAGAATATTATACTAATTCTAATCATGTACCGGTATATTATAAATGCAGCGCTCACTTAAAAGCTAAAATTGAAGCACCTTATCATGATTTAACTCGCGGTGGACATATTTTCTATGTTGAAATAGATGGAGATGCTACTCATAATCCCGAATCAATCATGACTGTAGTGGATATGATGGATAAATATAACATCGGCTATTCTTCTGTGAATCATACTCGAAACAGATGTTTACCCTGCGGGTATGAAAATGCTTCTGCGCATTTAGACGAATGTCCAAAATGTGGAAGCACCCATATTGACCGTTTGCAACGAATTACGGGATATTTAGTAGGGACAACCGATAGATGGAATTATGCTAAGTTAGCGGAATTAAACGACCGAATTATTCATGACTAAACTATCTATACTAGATATTATAAAGGATACAACGGTGGACGGACCCGGCTTTAGAACTTCTATTTATGCGGCAGGATGCATTCATAAATGTGTCGAATGCCACAATCCGGAATCTTGGGATATTGATAATGGAAAACCCTATACGATTAATGAGCTTATTGAGATTATAAAACAATCAGAATTTTCAAATGTAACTTTTACGGGCGGTGACCCGTTAATACAAGTAAAAGAATTTACAGAACTAGCCAAAGAAATTAAAGCTACTTCGCATAAAAATATTTGGTGTTACACAGGATTTACCTTTGAGCAAATACATAAATCCAAAAAATTATCACAAATTTTACCTTATATAGACGTACTTGTAGACGGTAAATACGTGAATACTTTATACGAAGAAGGATTACCATTTAGAGGAAGTACCAATCAAAGAATAATTGATGTCCAAAAAACACTTTTGCATAAAAGTATAGTAATCAGAGAGAACCAATTTATATAAAAATTTAATTAGTAAATATTCCATTGAGATAAATTCAATTGAATCCAAATTGATATATAAACACGAACTATAATCGCACAAAATCCTTAAAAGGCATGTCTAATTGCGTGTTCGATAAAAATTCATTATCTTTACGGTCTTATATACTAAAGAAAAAATAAACAAGTACACTTATGATAGGAGAAGGGGAAAAATTAATTCCTATTAATATTGAAGATGAAATGAAATCATCATACATTGATTATTCAATGTCTGTGATAGTTTCCAGGGCTCTACCCGATGTAAGAGATGGTTTGAAACCCGTACATAGAAGGGTTTTATATGGGATGTATGAATTGGGAGTTACTGCCAACAGTTCTTACAAAAAATCTGCAAGAATCGTTGGGGAGGTTATGGGTAAATACCATCCTCATGGAGACTCGTCAGTATATGACACTATGGTAAGGCTTGCTCAGGAATGGTCTATGAGGTATCAGCTGGTAGACGGTCAAGGTAACTACGGTTCCGTAGACGGCGACCCGCCTGCAGCAATGAGGTATACTGAAGCCCGACTAAAAAAGATTTCTGAAGAAATATTATCGGATATAGATAAAGATACGGTTGATACTCAACTTAACTTCGACGATACATTAGAAGAGCCTAAAGTGATGCCTACCCGTATTCCTATTCTGTTAGTGAACGGTGCATCAGGGATCGCGGTTGGTATGGCTACCAATATGGCTCCTCATAATCTTACTGAATCTATTAGTGCCATTTGTGCGTATATTGATAACAGAAATATTACTATTGATGAATTAATGCAGCACATTAAAGCTCCCGATTTTCCTACCGGTGGTATCATATACGGTTATGAAGGGGTAAAATCTGCGTTTGAAACTGGAAGGGGGAGAATCATTTTACGAGGTAAAGCCAATTTCGAAGAAGTACACGGCAGAGAAGCCATTGTAGTTACAGAAATTCCATATCAGGTAAATAAAGCCGATATGATTGCTCGTACGGCCGAATTAATCAAAGAAGATAAATTACAAGGTATTTCTGAAATCAGAGACGAGTCTGACAGAAATGGAATGAGAGTAGTTTATGAGCTTAAACATGATGCCATCCCGAATGTAGTTTTAAATCTTTTATACAAATATACTGCATTACAAACCTCATTTAGTGTCAATAACATTGCACTAGTAAACGGAAGACCCGTTCAGCTTAATTTAAAAGATATCATTCATCATTTTGTTGAGCACAGACATGACGTCGTGGTAAGACGTACTCAATACCTTCTTAAAAAAGCTCAAGAACGAGCCCATATCTTGGAAGGATTTATGAAAGTTATTGCTACTCAAGATACTTTAGATTTAGCTATTAAAATAATCCGTGAAAGTTCAAGTCCAAGCGAAGCAAAAACGGGCTTAATTCAAGAATTTGAATTAACGGATATACAAGCTCAAGCGATCCTGGATCTTAGATTGGCTCGTTTAACCGGAATGGAGTTGGATAAAATCCGAGATGAGTATAATGCTATTATGAAAGAGATCGAATACCTTAAGACTATTTTAAATGACGAAGGACTAAGATATTCTATCATTAAAGAAGAATTAGAAGAGATCAAGCAAAAATACGGTGACGAGCGTAAGACCGAAATCAATTTTGCGGGTGGAGAAATGAGTATTGAAGATATTATTCCTGACGAAAAAGTTGTTTTAACTATTTCTAAAATGGGATATATCAAAAGAACTTCTCTTTCTGAATATAAGACCCAATCAAGAGGTGGTGTTGGAAACCGTGCAGCATCTACCAGAGATGAAGATTTCCTTGAATACGTTGTTTCCGCTACTGCACATCAGTATATGCTTTTCTTCACAGAAAAAGGTAAATGTTTCTGGTTACGAGTATTTGAAGTTCCAGAAGGTTCCAAAATAGCTAAAGGACGACCTATTCAGAATTTAATAAATATCGAATCAGACGATAAAATCAAAGCTTATATTTTAACTCATGACTTAAAAAATGAGGAATATATAAATAATACGTTTTTAGTAATGGTTACCCAAAAAGGAACCATCAAAAAAACAACATTGGAAGCTTATTCCAGACCACGTGCCAACGGAATTAATGCTATTAATGTTAGGGAAGGAGATACTTTGGTAAGCGCAAGTTTAACTTCCGGTAACGATGAAATAATGATTGCTACCAAATATGGAAAAGCTATTCGCTTCCCTCAAGAAAAATTAAGACCCATCGGTAGAAATGCTTCAGGTGTACGAGGTATTACTCTTGGCGATGAGGATGATGAAGTTATTGGAATGGTTATTATTTCAGATCCTGAAAATGACACTATTTTAGTTGTATCAGAACAAGGATATGGAAAACGAACTCACGCCGATGCATATCGTATTACTAACAGAGGAGGAAAAGGAGTCATAACTTTAAATATAACTGATAAGACCGGTAATCTGATAGCTATCCAAAAAGTTACCGATGATAATGATTTAATGATTATTAATAAATCCGGTGTTGCCATCAGAATGTCTGTGGAACAACTTAGAGTTATGAGCAGGAACACTCAAGGAGTTAAATTAATTAATCTTAAAAAGAACGATGAAATTGCTGCCATAACTAAAATTGAAAAAGAAGAAGGGGTTGATGAAGAAGAATATGATGAAAATGGAAATACTATTAATGGTGAAACCTCGCTAAACGTTACAGAAACAAATGAAAAATTAAATGATTCTGACGATTCAGAAAATGATTTAAATGAATCAAACGAAGAAAATAATTCAGAATCACAGGATTAAAACCATTATATGAAAAAAATATCAGTTTCTCTATTTATATTAGTTAGTTTATGGTCTTTTGGCCAAGAGAAAGAAATAAAAGATGCTTTTAATGCATTAGAGAAAGGAAATAAAACTCAGGCTGAGTCATTAATTCAACAAGTAGAACCAACGGTTAGTTCTAATATATCCGGAATCAATCCTGACGTATATGCTAAATATTTATATGTAAAAGGAAATTCCTTATTGGAACAAGGAAAAACTCTTGAATCTGCTAAAATATTTTCTAAATTAGCTCTTTATGAAAAAGGCCCTATTTATTCTTTAAAAAATAAAAATACTAAAGAAAAGGCTTTTGTTCTTACTAAAGAAGAAGCAGAAAAACTTAAACCCGAAGGTTTTACAGGTTTAAAAGAAACTAAATCGGGTACAAACTATATTCAAAAAATAATTCCGATTTTAGAACAAAAAAGACAAGAATTATCCGGCAGGGCAACTTCTGAATATAATGCGAAACAATTTTCGAAAGCGGCTGATGATTTTTTAGAATCCTTTTATTTAACTCAAGCAGCTGGAAATGCGGATGAAGTTTTCAAATATTATGCAGCAATTTCTTATCATGCAGCCAATAATAATAAAAAAGCTCTTGAACTGTACTTAGAATTACTAAATGAAGGCTATACAGGTAAGACAACCACGTATACAGCGTTACAAAACGGTAAAAGAGTCGGTTTAAGCGAAGAACAATACAATTTATTCAAATCGGCACCCAATTCCGGATTTTCAGACTTTAAAAAAGAGGAATCACCATCCGTTGAAGCAGATTTATACAATTATGCAATTTCCTTATTAGTTGCAGATAAAAGGTATAATGAAGCTATGACTTTAGCTGAAAAAGGATTGAAAAAATTTCCGAATGATACTAATTTAAATTCTCAAATAGGAGAATTATACTATCAAACCGGTCAAACAGATAAATACATTGCTAAATTAAGAGAAGCTATTGTAAAAAAACCTAATGATTATGTTTCTTATTATAATCTAGGAGTATTATACAGCAAAGATCCTAAAACAGCTGAATTAGCTAAAGAATATTATAATAAGGCTTTACTTATTAAACCGGATTATCCGGCAGCATATCTGAATTTGGCAGCTTTATTATTAGCTCCTGATAAAGAAATTGTAGAAAAGATGAAAGCTTTAGGATCTTCTAGAGCTGATCAAGAAAAATATGATGCTTTAGTCGAAAAAAGAAAAGCAATGTTCAAACAGGCCTTACCTTACATGGAGAAAGCATACAGTTATGATCAAAAAGATAAAGGTATTATTCAAGCGTTAATAGAAGCGTATAGAGTTTTACAGATGAAGGATAAAATGGAAGAAATGAAAAAAGCAGAATCTGCTTTATAAAGAAAATAATATATTACAACATATTGTAAGGGAAGTAGTTGAAAACTTCCCTTACTTTTTAGGAATAATATTTGATATTGGATAATATAATTAATTAATCGTAAATATAAATTTAAGTAAAAATTATGAAAAAAGGATGTTTAATCGGAGGTGGTATTATAGGATTAATCGCTATAATTGTAATCGGAGTATTTATGTGGGGGGTAAGCATTAATAATAATATGATTGAACTAAATAACGATGTAAATTTAAAATGGAGTGCTGTAGAAAGTTCATATCAAAGAAGATCAGACTTAGTACCCGGTTTAGTAGCAACCGTTAATAAAGCAACTAATTATGAGAAAGAAACTCTTACTTCTGTAATTGAAGCCAGAGCAAAAGCATCTTCAGTACAGATTGATCCTTCAAATTTATCTCCTGAAAAATTAGCTGAATATCAAAAAGCGCAATCCGGATTAGGTTCTGCTTTAGGCAGATTATTAGTTACTATTGAAAAATACCCTGATTTAAAAGCCAATCAAAATATTTTAGGACTTCAAAATCAATTGGAAGGAACAGAAAATAGAATTAAAATCGATAGAGATAACTTCAACCAATCTGTTACAACCTATAACAATTATATACAAAAGTTCCCCGCAAGTATTGTTGCTAATTTTAGAAATTTTAAAGAAAAAGGAACATTTAAAGCAGATGCAGGTGCTGAAAAAGCCCCAAATGTTGATCAATTGTTAAACGGTAAATAATTTAAAAAAACTACTTTTAGAATGTTATTTTCACCCCGGGACGAAGAAGATATTATTGAAGCCATTAGACAAGCCGAAGCGATGTCTACAGGGGAAATTAGGGTACATATAGACCAAAACCTAACGGGGGATGCGTTAGCCACGGCGCAATCCCTTTTTACCAAATTGGGTATGGAAAAAACAAAAGATAGAAATGGTGTCTTATTTTATGTATCCGAAAATAAGAAAAAAATTGCTGTAATTGGAGATGTCAACATTCATAAATATGTGCATCAAAATTTTTGGGATGGACTTTTAAAGGAAATTACATTTTCATTTAAAAAAGATAATTATAAAGAAGGTTTAATCAACGCAATTTTAAAAACCGGAACTAAATTGAAAAAATTTTTTCCAAGAGATGGAAAAAATATAGAAAATGAATTACCCAATGAAATATCCCGTTAAAATTATTTTAGTCCTTTTTGGCTTATTATTTTTAAATAACTTTATTTACAGCCAAACGGAATTTAAAATCCCGGAAAAACCAAAGATAATTTATCCCGTTAATGATTATGCTAATATTCTTACGGAAGAGCAACAAAATAAATTAAATAATAAGCTAATATCTTATAGCGATTCAACCTCCACGGAAATAATTGTTTGTATTGTTAAAACATTAAATGGTGACGATATCAATTATGTGGGAGCCAAATGGGGTGAAAAATGGCAAATCGGACAAAAATATAAAAATAATGGTATTTTATTATTAATAGCTTCCGATGATCATAAATTAGCTATACAGAATGGGCGAGGAGTGGAAGATGCCATGACTGACTATACTTCCAGTACTATTATTCATCAATATATGATTCCTTATCTTCAGCAAAATGATTATTATGGTGCTATAAACTCCGGTACGGATCAAATCATAAAGGTTCTTCAAGGGAAATTTAAAGCAGATAACCCAGAGGATACTGATGATACTACTTCAGGGATCATAGTTGCCGTATTTATATTTTTCATTATACTGTTGTATATATTAATGCATAAAAACAATAGAAACAACACATATTATGACCGAAACGGTAAGAGAAGGAATAATGATGATGATTTTTGGGGTGGTTTAGGTGGATTTATCGGCGGAAGTATATTTGGCGGAAGTGGGGGCAGTAGTTCCCGAGGTGGTGGTTTTGGAGGTTTTGGCGGCGGAGGAAGCTTTGGTGGAGGCGGTGCCAGTGGTAGTTGGTAATATTAAAAAAATATTACTATTACCTACCGATTATTTTCCTCATTCTTTATTCGTGTTTATATGGAAATGAATAGGAATATAATAATACTATATAATCGCCGGCCAGACTTTTCTAATTAAAAATTGTCATACTTATTAGACGATTGAAATAACTGTTTAATTAATCATAATTTAGTTTTATCTAAGCATTTTTTGAGCTAAACACATCCCATCAATTAATTGATCAATATCTTCCTTAGTTGTATAGATGGCAAATGATGCTCGTACTGTACCTTTTATTCCCAAGCGTTGCATAATGGGTTGAGCGCAATGATGTCCGGTCCTTACTGCTATCCCTTGTTTATCTAAAATAAATCCGACATCTGACGAATGAATATTTTCGATATCTAAATTAAAAGAAAGTGCTCCGGAAGTATGTTTTGCATTTTGAGCATAGATGATTATATTATCTAGTTGCGAAAGTTTATTTTTAGCATACTTCATAATTTCGTCTTCATGTTTACTAATATTTTTAAAACCTATAGTTTGCACAAAATCTATTGCATTTTTTAAGACAATATTACCGGAAATATTCGGAGTACCTGCTTCAAATTTAAAAGGCAAATCTGCATAGGTCGTCTTTTCAAAAGTAACTTCTTTAATCATTTCTCCACCTCCCTGGTAGGGTTTCATGGATTCTAATATATTTTCTTTACCGTATAAAATACCCACACCGGTAGGACCATAAAGCTTATGTGAAGAGAATACATAAAAATCGGCATCTAAATTTTGTACGTCAACCTTTCGGTGGGATACGGCTTGTGCTCCGTCTATAAGCACATATGAACCCATTTTATGGGCTTTAGAAATTATTTCTTCAATTGGATTGACTACTCCCAATGCATTGGAAATATGATTTACAGCTACTATTTTAGTTTTTTCCGAAAGGAGTCGATCATATTCATCCATCATCAAATCTCCGTTGTCATCCACAGGAATAACTTTAATTTTTAGATTTTTTCGTTCGGCTAATAATTGCCAAGGAACGATATTCGAATGATGTTCTAAATTGGATATAATAATTTCATCGCCTTCGTTAAGTAAGGGTTCTATTCCTGTTGCTACTAAGTTGATACTGTCGGTCGTTCCTTTAGTAAAAATAATTTCGTAATCCTTTTTTGCATTTAAAAATTGTTGCACAGACTTTCGGGATTCTTCCATTTCCACGGTAGCCAATTGACTAAGGGTATGAATTCCTCTATGAACATTAGAGTTTATAGTTTTATAATATTTTTCTTCTGCCTCTATTACGGAAATCGGCTTTTGAGTAGTTGCAGCATTATCAAGATAGACTAAAGGTTTGCCATTTACTAACTGATTTAGTATAGGAAAAATATTTTTTATATCTTTTAAATCTTCGTTCATGGTAAGAAAGTTAAACTTCAAAATTAAATGATTAAATTGAATTAAAAATTATTTTTTTGTTATTATTTAATAAAAGAAGATTTTTCTACAAATGGAATATCCGGATCAGCAATTTCTAAGATCAATCGGGAAACTTCCTCAAATAAAATAGTAGCTTGAGATTCGTTTAGACTTTCAGAAGAATCAATTTTTAAAATCTCCAATCCTCGAAAAGGTTTTTTAAAACTCCAAATTCCCACCTTTACCGATTCTGAAAGTTTTTCATGTAAAATCATATAAGCATAGAAAACAAGCTGAATATAAAATTTAAAATTTTTATCTTCTTGAATTTGATCAAATCTATCTGACTTAAACATAAGAGTATCTATAGATGTTGTTTTATAATCTATAATTCGGTCCTGGCCATTAAAACTATCCCAGCGGTCTACAAATCCTTTCAAAAATAAGGTGCCTATTTCAGGTAAATTAATAGTGGAACTAAGTTCTTTTTCAATTTCTTTTAAGAAAATGATATTACCGTTTTTTAGGTCGGTTAAATCTCTTAACAATATTTTTTCAATGGTTTTTTCCGCTAGCAGTTTTTGTAAGTAATTTTGCCCTTTTTTAAATAAGTCGGGATTTAATTCTTTTTCAATATATTTATTTAAATAAACAGAATAATTTTTTAAAGCTGCAAGTAAATCCTTTTCCGTTAGTTTATTTCCTTGCCATGGGGAATAAATAGATTCTAAAGTATGATGAATCAAATTTCCGTAATTTAAAGCAGAAATTTCCTCTTCCATCTCTTGTTGTTCATTAATCTTTAAAATCTTTTGTAAATAGAAATTGATTGGATTGTAATGATAATTGGTTAAATGAGTAGGAGAAATAGGATTTTTTAGCCAATCTTGAATTGAATTCAATACAGCAGGTGATTTTTCAATGATTAGTTCCTTCGATTGTTTTAAATTTCCTCCATAGGTGGCTACAGATTCTATTATGGTATGTTTAGACTCAAATTCTAATTGATTAATAAATCTGCTTTTTTCTCCGGAGTTAATACCTTCAGTATAATTATTATAAACTAAGGTAATGTTTTGTGCGTGTTGTATTAATCTATAAAAATGATACGCATAGATGGCATCACTTTCAAGAAAAGTATTGATTCCGTAATTTTTCTTAACATCAAAAGGAATAAAAGAATTATCATTTTTTCCACCCGGCAAAATTCCTTCATTAACTCCGGTCATTAGTATATTTTTAAAGCTTAGCAAACGAGTTTCCAAAACTCCCATAATTTGAAGTCCCTCTACCGGTTCGCCAATAAAATCAATAGTTTCATTATTGATTACATGCTGATAAAATGTGTAAACAAGAGAAAAACTTTGAAGGGAAATATCTTGCGATAATTGTGTATGTAAAATGGAGAAAAGATTTTTAAATTTTAAATAATTTTCTTTTAACACCTGATGATCAGAATCTGTTTTCCAAAATTGTTCAGTACAAAATTCATAAAGTTTATGTATCAAATCGATAGGATTTGCATATTCTTTAAATATAAAATAATAGTAAGAACTACCTAAACGTTTGTATATGAGAGAATCAGTTAAATAGATAAGATTATTCCTTTTTATTTCAGAAATAAATTCAATAACAGATATAGTATTATGTAGCAATGGATTCTGAAGAAGGGATAAGATATCGTTATAGTAATATCCTTTGGATGTATTTTTTTCTCTAAATATGTGTAATTTAAAAATTTGCTTAAATAATGATGCTAAAAATGAATTTTTAAGAGTAAATCCCATAGTTATATTAACTCGGGATATATTTTTAGGTATGCTTTCCAATATTGCCGGTAGAATTGATTCATCGCTTAATACTAATGCGGTATTGTGTAACTCTTCTTCAGGAAGGGTAGATAAGATTGAACTGATATATTTGGCTTGAGCTACGTCTTGAGAAGTACTCACTACATGTATATTTTTTTTTTGGTTGAAATCATCAGTTACCCATTTGAAATCTCGAGTTGCATAATAATTCCAATTTTTATATTTCCTTAAAAAATCTCCGGCTTCTTGATTACTGTTGTTTAAATAGTATTTATCGGCATCCCAATATAAATACGTTTCGGCATGTGATATATAATGTTTAATCAGCTTTTCTTCTTTGGGCGTTAAGGCATTTAATCCGACAAAAACATACTTTTCATTCTCAGGAATATGAATACCTGTTAATTGGCTTAACACATGGTTTAGAATCATTCCATACGTGCCCAATCCTTTAGTTTCCAAAGAATCCTTTAATTTATGATATAAAATTATGTTGTTTTCCCAAAATTTTACATTTTTATAATATAATTTTTTTTCACTGGTGGTATCCAGCTTATTCACCCAATTTTCTATTCTTTCAATGGAAGCCATATGCTCTAAAACCCTATGAGGATTATCAGAGAAAATTTCTATATCGTTAAAATCTTTAAGAAGAGTAGGTATCCATTTTAAAAATTCATCAAGAGTTTCCTCTGCATTTACGAATTTTTTCTGTATTTGAAAAGCTTCCAACCAAAGAGGAATATTTTCAATTTTAACTAAATGGGAATGATTGTATATAAAATCTTCAATGGTATAGAAAGTAGGCAAAAATCCGTTATACCCTTTTTTAATAAGATATCTTTTAAAAAATATGATAGGTCTTCTTCCGGGAATAATGATAGTAAATTTAGATAAATCATTATTTTTTTCCAATAACTCATCAATTACTTTTTCTATAAAATTTGTATGCATAAATATATAAAAAGCGCTTGTTAAAGAATTAATTTATTTAAAAAAATAATAATAGTAATAGGCAAAAAATTCTCTTATTAATGACATATAATGATGCCTTTTACTATAGTGATGAGAACTTGCAGAACCTAAATTATAAAAGCCTAGCTTATAATACATCAGCTTAATACGAGAAATATGATAATATTGTGATATAATAATTAATTTTCTGTAATTATTATCTTTCATTATTTTTAATGAATTTTCTACATTTTCTTCAGTATTTAAGGCTTTATTATCCAAAATAATATCAGATAAAAGCACTCCGTGTTCCAATAAATATTCCTGCATGAGATCAGCTTCACAAAAGTTTTTATTAGCTAAACCTCCGGAAACAATTAATTTTTGAACTTGACCTTCGTTATATAATTTTAAACCTATATTTAGTCTTCGAATTAAAGACATAGGCATAGAACCGTCTTTTTTATTTTTTGTTCCAAAAATTACTCCTACGTCTGCATCCCTGGTATCTTCTTGGTTTCCATCAATAATAATAGCAATGGTATGAAGAATAAACCACAAGAATAAAAGTATAATTCCTGTAAAAATATATTTTATTAATTTTCTGTAATAAGACATATTACAATTTACAATTCCGAAAAATAAAACTTATATATAATTTGATTAAATTTATTATTTTTTTATAAAAAAAGTTTAAAATTAAATACAAATTTTAGTTAAAAAAAGCTTAATTAATAAATTTTATATTTTATAATAATAAAAGACTGCACCCTCTAATATCGGAATTATCCATTCTTCCTAAAATTTTAAAACCATTCTTGCCTTCATCTTTACCAATATCTTGGGTCGATATAAATGAACAACTATGAATATTTGCCAAGTCTATGATGTTGACACCTCCCGATCTGTTTGTCTCAACATATTCAAAAGGATCATCCACATCTCGAATTAAAATCTTCATCCAGGGAGGACATTTATAAACATTATTAGATAAAGAATAAGCTTGAGACAATAATTCCGTCATACTGTATTCCGAATAAATTTTATCGGTCTGAAATGAATTTTTTAATTCTGCTAGCAATTCATCTTTTGTCATTTCTTTTTTTCTTCCCTTCATTCCTCCTGTTTCGATAATTATAGTATTTCTCAATTGTTGAGGATAAGAATTTGCAAAATCTAACAAAGCATAGGAAACACCAAAAAGAATAACTTTCTTATTCTCTTTTTCCAGTCGATTTATAATAACATGTAAATCATCAAAATTATGTAGATAATAACCATTTTCCACCTTTCCCGATTGCTCCATTAAATAATTTACCATATATATAAGTGAAGAATTATTTCTCTCCAAATAAGAAGGAAGCAAACCTAAATATATGTATTCGGAAGGGTCTCCGAAAAAAATTGAAAATGAATGTAAAATACTTTGTTTATAAATATCTTCATTTGCTATATAATGCTTGGATAGGTTTTCGGAAGTAGTACCGCTACTTTGAAAATATAAATTCGGTGAGAAATATTTATCAACAACTGTATTGGTTTTGAAAAATTCAATCGGTAAAAAAGGTATTTGCCGATAATTGAGAATTTTATTACAATCTATAGATAATAAATCAACAAAAGTTCTATAGGGTATATTATTTTTATATTGATACAAAAAAATTTGGATGGCGAGTGAATTAAATTCTTCCTCCGATTTGATTGAAAAAATATCAAAACTTTTCAACATTTGAATATATTTACTTTATATGCAAATTTAATAAGAAGTATTTAAATAATTTTTTAAATATAGGTCGATTTGACAGCATTTTTACTATGGCAATAAAATTGATAAATATCAGTAACCAATAAAGAATTTAACCATGTCAATTCAAAGTGATAACGAAGAAAACGAATTAATTGAAGAAAATAACAATCAAGAAAATTCAAAGGATACTGAAAATATGTCAGAACCTAACAATAATTCTGACTTAACAGAAAAACTTGAAAAAGAAAAAGACAGATATATCCGTTTATTTGCTGAATTTGATAACTATAAAAAACGTGTAATTAAAGAGAGACAGGATCTTCTTAAATACTCGGATAAAGATATTTTAGAATCATTACTTCCGGTATTGGATGATTTTGATCGCGCAATTACCGAACTTGAAAAAAAGGAGGATGATCTTTCAGTTTTAGAAGGAGTGAAACTTATTTACAATAAGTTGTTCAATACCTTGAAAGATAGAGGATTGACTGTTATTGATGTAAAGGCCGGTGATGATTTTAACATTGATTATCATGAAGCAATTACCCAAGTCCCGTCTCCTGATGAAAGTCTAAAAGGTAAAATTATAGATGTGGTTCAAAAAGGGTACTTATTGCATGAAAAAGTAATTAGATACGCAAAAGTAGTTATTGGAAATTAAGAACTCAAAGAGGTTTATATAAAAAATTATGTCTAAAAGAGATTATTACGAAGTATTGGAGGTTTCTAAGAGTGTAACTGAAGTAGAGTTAAAAAAGGCCTATAGGAAAAAAGCACTCAAATATCATCCGGATAAAAACCCCGGTGATAAAGAAGCTGAAGAAAAATTCAAAGAAGCTGCTGAAGCTTATGAAGTTTTAAGTGATCCTCAAAAAAGAGCAAGGTATGATCAATACGGTCATGCCGGAGTAGGAGGGGCTGCAGGTGGTGGCTTTGGAGGGGGAATGAATATGGAAGATATCTTTTCCCATTTTGGTGATATTTTCGGTAGTGCTTTTGGAGGCGGTTTTGGCGGCTTTTCTTCAAGACCTCAACAAGTTCAAGGCTCCAATTTACGTATCCGTTTATCATTAACTCTTAAAGAAATTATTAACGGTGTTGAAAAAACCGTTAAAGTAAAAAGATTTAAATTAGCTCCGGGAGCTACCTCAAAAAATTGTCCTACCTGTAACGGGACCGGTCAAACGAGAAGAATCATGAATACTCCGTTTGGACAAATGCAAACTCAATCAGTATGTAATACTTGTGGAGGTACCGGTAAAGTTGCGGATCATATACCGCCGGGTGCTAATAATCATGGATTAATTAAAGTTGAAGAAGAAGTATCCATTAAAATTCCTGCCGGTGTTAGAGAAGGAGTTCAACTGCAAGTTAGAGGTAAAGGAAATGATGCTCCATTTGGAGGAATACCCGGAGATTTAATCGTTGTGATTGAAGAAATTGAGGATGAAAATTTAAAAAGGGAAGGGGATAATCTTCATTATGAACTATATATTTCTGTACCCGAAGCTATTTTAGGTACGAAAAAAGAAATTCCTACGATCACGGGAAAAGTAAAAATTACAGTAGATTCCGGAACTCAATCAGGGAAAATTCTACGATTGAAAGATAAAGGATTGCCTCAAGTTCAAGGATATGGATACGGAGATTTATTTATTCATATCAATGTTTGGACACCTAATCCAAATAAATTAACTAAAGAGCAGAGAGAATTTTTTGAATCTATGTTAGATAATGAACATTTTCATCCTAAACCATCAAAAAATGATAAAACATTTTTTGAAAAGATCAAAGATATGTTCATGTAAAAAGTTATCCGGAATTTATATATAAAAAAAATCTTTGAGTATATTGATACTCAAAGATTTTTTTATAGTTAATATACAAAAAGGTACCAACTTTACATTGATACCTTTTCATTAATAATATTTAAAATTATTTATACTATTCAGCTTTTTTCTTAGCAGGTGTTTTTTTCGTAGATTTTTTAGTTACACCGGCATCATCATTTTTATCATCATTTGATATCTCATTTGTAGCTGTTTTTTGTGAAATGTTACAATCTTCTGAATTTTCTTTTTGGCTATCATCCGAAGCTTTAGCTAGGTTGTCTTCATAAGCTTTTACGCTTTCTTCAGTTATGATACTATTTTTAACCAATATATTATACCAAGTAAAAAGCTTTTTAAGATCTGAATTATATACTCTGTCTTCTGCATAATCCGGTTGGGCATCTTTCATTAAAGATCTTAACGTATTGGTATCATTTTTATCAAATTCAATTTCTTTAAATTGATGTTTTTTGGAAATTGAAACTAAAACTGAAATTAATGATACTTCAGAATCTTGAGTATAGATTGAAATGTTTTGCAGTAAACTTACTTGACTATTTGCATTAATAGACAATTTCTTTTGAGCAACTAAATCTTTAACAATGAAACCTCCTTTAGTTTGAGATAATAATTCAAATAAACCGGATTTCCCTGTAATTGCAATGATTTTAGTAAGATCCATATCAATAATGTAATTATATTTTTAATTAATTTCTTTTAAAATTTAATGAGAAGGAAATTTCATTCGGTATTCAGTCTCCACCTTTCCTTTACTAATATTGGCAAGTTTACCTTTTAGTAATTTTTTCTTAAGCGGAGATAATAAGTCTGTAAACAGAATTCCTTCAATATGATCGTATTCATGTTGAATAATACGTGCACGAACATCACCAAAATTTTCAGTTTTTTTATTCCAATTTTGATCAAAATATTCAATTGTAATATTTTCCAATCTTTTAATATCTTCTCGAATATCAGGAATACTTAAACAACCCTCGTTAAACTTCCAAAGTTCACCATCTCTTTTAGTTATTTTCGGATTTATGAAAACTTTCTTACAAAGGGCTAACTCGTCTTTTATGTCAACATAATCCTCATCTTCTGCCAATGGAGAAGCATCAATTACAAATAAACGTATGTTCAATCCTACTTGTGGGGCTGCTAAACCAATTCCATGTGCTTTATACATGGTTTCATACATATTTTCAATTAATTGATCTAAATCGGGATAATCTTTACCGATTTCTACTGTTTTTTTTCTTAAAACAGGTTCTCCATAGCCATAAATAGGTAAAATCATAATTTTATTTTTTCTCTAAATAGGTTTGTAAAATTAAAGTAGCACTTACTTCATCCAATAAATGTTTATTTTCTCTATTTTTTTTATTTTTTCCACTCAAACTAATAAAGTGAGACGCAATTTTTGAAGTAAATCTCTCATCTACTCTTTCAATCGGAATATTTGGAAAAAGAGAAGTAATCTTCTTGATTAATTTTTGAATTGAAATTTCAACATCTGAAAGTTCTCCGTTTAATCGAACAGGTAAACCGATAATTATTTTTTCGACAGAATTTTCAGCCATATATTTTTCAAGAAATGGAATCAAATTGGAAGTCATAATTCCGGCCAACCCACTGGCAACAATTTGCATATCATCCGTTTCTGCTAATCCGGATCTTTTTTCACCATAATCGATGGCCAGTATTTTTGACATGAAAATAAATATTAGTTTACAGATTAAAAGCTTCTTTAATTTGATCTAAATAATCTAATTTTTCCCAAGTAAATAATTCTACTTCGATTTCTTTTATTTCTGTCTTTCCATTCTCACGATTTCTTATAAATTTTTTTGTAATGATTTCGTTCTTTCTTCCCATGTGGCCATAGGCTGCTGTCTCCGTATATATTGGATTTCTTAATTTCAATCTTTTTTCTATAGCATAAGGTCTTAGATCAAATAATTTTTCAACTTTTAATGCTATATCTCCATCGGACAGGTTAACTTTTGAACTGCCAAAAGTATTAATATAAACACCGCACGGTTCGGTAATACCAATAGCATAAGAAACTTGTACTAAAACTTCATCAGCAACCCCTGCCGCTACTAAATTTTTAGCTATGTGTCTTGTAGCATAGGCAGCAGAACGATCCACCTTAGAAGGATCTTTTCCGGAAAATGCGCCACCGCCATGAGCTCCTTTACCACCATAAGTATCAACAATTATTTTTCTTCCGGTTAATCCGGTGTCTCCATGAGGTCCTCCGATTTCAAATTTTCCGGTTGGATTTATATGGTAAGTGATATTATCATCAAATAATGCTTTTATTTCATCTTTTGATTCTGCCTTAACTTCAGGAATAACAATTGAAATAATGTCCTTGGCAATTTTGTCCAATACAACCTTTTCATCCTCATCGAACATATCATGTTGTGTAGAAAGAACTATCGTGTCAATACGTATCGGCTTATTATTATCGTCGTATTCAATAGTAACTTGTGATTTTGCATCCGGACGAAGATAGGTCATAATTTGACCTTCTTTTCTTATTCGAGCTAACACACGTAAGATGCTATGTGAAATATCTAAAGCCAAAGGCATATAATTATCCGTTTCATTGGTGGCATAGCCGAACATCATCCCTTGGTCACCTGCACCCTGTTCTTCTTTATTCTGTTTATCCACCCCGCGGTTGATATCCTGAGATTGTTCATGCAAAGCGGATAAAATACCGCAAGATTCGGCTTCAAATTTATATTCACTTTTCGTATAGCCTATTTTTTTTATAATATCTCTGGTAATATGCTGAACATCAATATATGTGTTGGATTTAATTTCTCCGGCTAATACTACCTGACCGGTAGTAACTAAAGTTTCACAAGCTACCTTAGAATCGGGATCAAATGCTAAAAAATTATCTAATATCGAATCTGAAATCTGATCAGCAACTTTATCTGGATGGCCTTCCGAAACCGATTCGGATGTGAATAAGTAAGGCATATTTTTTGCTTTTATTTTATTATAATCATTGCAAATTTAAGAACATTAATTAATAAATTTACTATATTTCAAAAATTATTACAGAGTTTATGAATTCAAAAAAATGCTTATTATTTTCGCTAGTATCTTTATTAACAGTAGCATGTGCAACTAATCCTTTAACCGGAAGAAAATCGTTAAATTTTGTATCCAATTCTCAATTATTGCCATCTTCATTTCAGCAATATCAAGAAGTTTTATCTTCCAATAAAATTATTACAGGAACTCCTCAAGCAAGGCAAGTGGAAGAAGTGGGTAACAGAATAAAAAAAGCCGCAGAAGATTATTATAGATCCATTGGTAAGTCTTCAGCTTTAAACGGTTATCAATGGCAATTTGTATTAATTGATGATCCAAAAACGGTTAATGCATGGTGTATGCCCGGAGGAAAAGTGGCTGTATATTCAGGAATTTTACCTATTTGTAAAGACGATACAGGATTAGCTGTTGTCTTGGGACATGAAATTGCCCATGCTCTGGCAGGACACGGAGCTGAAAAAATTTCACAATCATATATTTCAGAAATCGGTGGACAGGTATTAGGAGGGGTTACCAACAACCAAGCCTTGCGTTCGGCAATTAATCAATATTACCCCGTAGCCAGTGGCATCACTCTTTTACGTTATGGTCGTAAACAAGAATCTGATGCAGATGAAATGGGTTTATATATTATGGCAATGGCAGGATATGATCCCAGACAAGCCCCTTTATTTTGGCAAAGAATGATTGACGCTACAGGAAGTACCGATACACCTGAATTTCTTTCCACGCACCCGAATCCTCAAAATAGAATTGCAGATATAAATAAAATAATGCCTAAAGCATTACAATACTATCAAGCTTATAAAGCTAATTAATTTGAATTAGTCTTTATGGCATGTAATTTGGCTTTAACTAATGACTTTTAATTTGAAGAGAAGAAACAGATATATTCGAATTGATTACCATATAACCAAAATTTGATCCTAATTCTTTATTTTTGGATATGGTTGTCAATATTTTACCATTCAAAAGGAATTGAATAGAACTTTTGTCTGTTACGATTGAAAAACTATTCTTTTCCTTTTTTTTATATTTTTGAGTTTTTTGTTTAAAATAAATTTGTGATCTTCTTTCTCTTTTGCTCTCGTAAGATATAACTACTTCGTTTTCTGCATTAATTCCAAATAGGAGATAATTTTCAGGATATTTCCGATCATCAGCATATAAAATTATACCCGCAACGCCATTAGGATCATAAAAATTATTAATTTGTAATGAAGTAGTATAGGTAATATTTCGATCGGATATTGGAAGGGAGAGTAAAGAATAATTTAAAACATTTTTCAAATCAGCCTTCATTAATAAATTTCCTTCTTCAAGTTTAGTATATAGTGCATCTGTTGATATCGTATCCCAATGATTGATATTGGTATGAAAATCATCGTTAAACAATAGCGACTCTTTTTTACAGGAATTAAAAATTAATAAACTTAAAATAAATAGTAAGCTTTTTTTATAAAAGTTATTACCAATCATAATCTTACATTTTATATCTAGCGGTAGCTATAGTTTTAAGATCAGAAAATTTATTATGTTCATATTTAATGCTTCCAACCACGGCAATCATGGCTGCATTGTCTGTTGTGTATTCAAATTTGGGGATAAAAGTTTTACAATTTTTTTCTAATTCTAATTTTTTTATTTCTCTCCTTAACTCCGAATTCGCCGAAACACCACCGGCAATTGCTACATTTTTAATTCCCGTAATTTCAATAGCCAACTTTAATTTATCTAACAATGAAGATAGGATTGTTTTTTGGACGGATGCACATATATCTTCAAGATTCTCTTTTATAAAGTCCGGGTTTTTCTGTAGTTCTTTTTGTATGAAATAAAGCACGGAAGTCTTTATGCCACTAAAGGAAAATTTGATTCCTTCCAATTTTGGTAAAGGAAATTTAAATTTATCTTTGTCTCCATTTTGAGAAAGTTTATCAATTGTAGGTCCTGCCGGATATTCAAGTCCCAAAATTTTACCTATCTTATCAAAAGCTTCGCCCGCCGCATCATCCAAAGTTTCTCCCAACACTTCCATATCAAAATAATCATTTACCTGAACAATTTGGGTATGTCCACCACTTACCGTAAGACATAAAAATGGAAATGATATATTTTCTTTAGATTCATCCTCAATAAAATGTGCAAATATATGCCCCTGCATGTGATTAACTTCAATAAGAGGAACGTTCAATGACATAGATAATGATTTTGCAAAACTGGTACCTACTAATAGGGAACCTAATAAACCCGGGCCACGGGTAAAAGATATCGCATCAATTGCTTTTTTATTTATATTTGCTAATTGAATTGCTTGATGTACAACGGGGATAATATTTTGTAAATGAGCACGAGAGGCTAATTCCGGAACTACACCGCCATAATTTTGGTGTATTTTTTGGGTAGATACTACATTAGATAGTATTTTTTTACCTTGTATTACAGCTGCTGATGTATCATCACATGACGATTCTATTCCTAAAATAATGGGTGTTTTCATTTATGACAAAGTTACTAATTAAAAAAATATTTTTTAAGTCATCCAAGGCAATTCTCTATGCTTTTTGCATTTTATTTTTATTACTTCTATCTTTAATTATTGTTATAAATTTACCTTCTGTTAAAGATAAAATAGCAAAAGAGGCACTTTCTTATTTAAACCAAGAATTCAAAACTTCGATTTCTGCTCAAAGAATTGAAGTTGATTATTTTGGTAATCTTACTTTACATAATGTAGTTATTAAAGATCATCATCAGAATAATTTATTAACCGTAAAAGAATTAAAAGGATATTTAAATATCATATCTTTAATTGAAAATTTAGTAATTAAGCATGTTGATGATATCAAAATTGATCAATTGCGTTTACAAGATCCTGTCATCAAAGTAATTACTTATAAAAATGAAAATCATGATAATTTTTCTATTTTCATAGATAATTTTAACTCAGATAAACCTTCTCAAAAAAAAGATTTTAAATTAAACGGAAGGGTAGACATAATCAATGGTCGATTTTCAATTGTAAATCAAAATTTACCATTAGAAGATCAAGTCTGGTTAGATACTTCTGAATTAAATTTAAAAGCTTCGAGCGTTGATGTTTTTAATTCGGATGTAAGGGTTTTAGTTGAGCAATTTAATTTCAAAGCTAAAAGGCATAAGGAAAATTATACGGTTTACCAATTTTCATCCGATATTCACTATTCAGAAACAGAACTTTCTTTCAAAGACCTTCTTTTTGAATCAGATACCTCATTGTTATTAGGTTCTTTATTTTTTAATCACACCAAAGAAAATGGATTGAGTAACTTTTCTGATCAGGTAGCATGGAATATGGAAGTAAACAAAGGAAGTAAAGTATCAGGTAAAGACATACGATATTTTGTAAAAAACTGGGATACTAATTCTATACTTAACATTTCTTCGAAAGTTAATGGTACACTTAATAATTTAACATTAACTAATCCAATCTTATCGGTTAACGGTACTTTTTATTCTTCCCCTAGCTTAGTGTTGAAAAATTTAGTTACTACTGATCCTTCCCAATCTTTTAATATAGAAACCAAAGAAACGCATCTTCAATCTTCATATGCCTCTCTTAATTCATGGTTACCGAAATTTATTTCTAAGGAAATACCCAAAATAGTAGCAGAATTTGGAACTATGAATTATATGGGTTCATTTTTAATTGATAAAAAAGACCTTAGTATAAATGGTAAAATGATTAGCTCTTTAGGTACAGTAACAGCGGATGCTCAATTAAAAGATTATGCTTCCCAAAAACCTAGATATAAAGGAAAATTAGAAACATACCAATTAAATTTAGCTTCTTTTATTAAAACAACAACACTAGGTCCCATATCCGCTAAAATGCAATTTGACGGCAGCGGATTTAATCTGGACCATATGGATACTAAATTTGATGCAAAACTGAATAGTTTAGTTATTAATGGTAAAGCGATTAATGATATTTCAGCTGTGGGTAATTTAAGAGATAAAATTTTTGAAGGTAAAATTATTTCCGATGACAAATACGCTAATTTTGACTTTAATGGTACAATAAATTTTGCTCAAAAATATATTAAAACCAACTTTGATGCAGATATTAAATCATTAAATTTAGGCTATTTTACTTCTCTAGCCGATAAAAATAAATCATTTAAAGGAATAGTCAAAGCAGATATTGAATTCAGCTCCATTGATGATTTGATTGGACAAATCAACGTTAATTCAATTTCTATTGAAGATAATGGTAAAACTACCAATTATAATGATATTCAAATTAAAACAAGTTTTGAGGAAGGAAATCGAAATTTAGATATTTTTTCTCCGAACATGATTACGGCCAATATTTATGGTAAATACAAATTAGAAGATATTCCTGATATGTTACAGAAAGGAATTGGGAACCTGGTAGCTAATTTTAAAACTATTAAACGATTTGACAATCAAGAGTTTTCATTTATTCTGGATATACAAAAGGATTTATTTGATTTATTAATGATGGATGTTAACTTATCTCCGGGAACGACTATTACAGGAAGGTATGTTGGCAATGGAAATAAGTTACAGGCACAAATGATTTCAGAATATATATATTATAAAAATATCAAACTAACCAATCCGAATATATTTTTAAATACAGAAGATACCTTACGACAATTTATGGGATCTTTATCTTCTCTAAATATAGACAATACGAATATTGAAAAAATCAATTTTTCCGGATATAATAAAAATGATTCCCTTTTTGTTTCCACGAATTTTTATCATGGAAAATATAAAGAAAAACAAACTAATTTTGATTTAAATTTATATCAAACTCAAAAAAATAATGATATTATTATTGGATTTAAACCTTCTAATATTAATTTGGCACAAGCAAAATGGAAACTGAATCCTAATTTTAAATCGGATGAAGCCATAGCGAAATATAATTTATTAACTAACAAATTAGTTTTACAAAAAATTGAATTAACATCTGAAAATTCTGAAATTTTATTGTCTGGAGAATATACCACCAAAAATGAATATACTTTTGATCTGAATTTAAAAGATGTTAAATTAGAAAAAATATTACCTCACAGCTTACTTAAAGATATGTCTTTTGAGGGTGTTGCCAATGGATCTGCCAAAGTACTTAAAAATTCAAGCGAACTTAAACCGCTTGTAGATCTTTATATCGATCAATTGAAATTTAATGGTCAAAATTTAGGGAATTTGGCCATGAGAGCAATCTACGATGCTAAAACCAACCGATATTTACTACAAAGTAAATTAGAAGATTCCGGACAAGATCGTTTTTTAGCTGACGGATATATAGCCAATCAAAATGGTAAGCCTTCTCAATTGAATATAGATTTACAAGCCAATCAAATGAACATTGCTCCTATAGGGACTTTTTTACAAAGTATCTTCTCAAATTTCAGAGGAACTGCCACAGGAAATGTTCAAATTTCAGGAGATATAACTTCGCCTAAATATCAAGGTTCCCTTACAATGTCTAAAGTTGGATTTAAAGTTAACTTTTTAGGGGTTGATTATCAACTTACTAAAGATCAAGACTTACAAATATCTGACGGAATATTTTTATTTGATAATATTGAGTTGATGGATACTCAAAGAAAAACTAAGGGAGTAGTTTTCGGACCTTTAATGACTAAAAATTTTTCTGAATGGGGAATGAACCTAGACTTTACTTCGGATAAACTTTTAGTGTTGAATACTACCATGAAAGAAAATGATCTTTTTTATGGAACTATTTATGCTTCAGGTAATTTTTCCATAACAGGAACTACGGATAAAGGTATTGATATTTCAGCAACTGCCATGGCTCTTGAGGGAAGCAGCCTCACAATAAACAGCAGTAGTACAACTAATGCTACCGACATTCAATTTATCAAATTCATTCCTGAACAACATAAAGAAGGAGATGAAAAAGAAACTAAACCACCAATGGGATTATCCATACGTGCAGATGTTACAGCAGACAATAAATCTGTAGTTAATCTAATTATTAGTCAAGAAACCGGAGATAAAATAGTGGTTCGGGGAGATGCAAAACATCTAAAATTTGATATGTCCAAAGCAGGAGTGATTTCTATGGACGGTACTTACACAATAACCGGAGATAGTAAATATTACTATAATATGTTTGTTAATAAGGATTTTACTATTATTCCCGGAAGTACTATCCGATGGGAAAATCGTGGTCCTACCGAAGCCGATTTAAATATTCGCGCTTCCTATACCAGATTAGTAAGTAATATTGGCGATTATTTGGGTATATCTACAGTACCCGCTTCTAATGTAACTGTTTCGGCATTATTAACCGGATATTTATCCAAACCAAGTTTAACTTTTGATATACAAGCAGATGCTTCTTCTTCGGTTCGTGATCAACTCAATACTAAACTAAATAATAATGAAGGGGAAAAATACAATCAAGTAGCCGGAATTGTTGTTTTTGGAAGCTTTTTATCCGATAAGATGGGAGGCAGCAGTTATGCTTCTTCTGCTTATGATGTAGTATTGAAACAATTAACTTCTGCAATAAATAACATAAGTGGTGTATTTTCTCTAGATGCTAATTTTAATGCCGGTTCAAGAGTCGATGATACTAGTGACCGGATCTCTTTAGACCCTACATTTAAAGTGAATCAAAGGTTATCCATAGTTGGATCAGTTAATATGCCACTGGAACAAAAAAGTGCTGCCGACGTGTGGACCTATGGTGCAAAAATTAATTATGATATATCAAAAAACAATGATAAATCGCTAATTATCAATGGTTTTTCAAAACCATCCACTTTTGGGTTGGAAACATCGGTATTATCCACTACAGGGGCAAATAATCAATCGTATGGCGGGGGAATTGTTTACAAAAAATCTTTTAATAAATTCAGTGATTTGTTTAGTAAAAAGAAAAAGAAAAAAGAAATTATAAAGGATAAAAAGGATTCAATTAGTGCAAAAACCATTGGCTCTCAGAAATAAAATAGAGTTAGTTATTATGATTTATTAAAACCATCCTTTGCGATTTTTAACATAAGTATTATAAAATTCTTTATCTGATTGAGTAATATAAATAATTCCTTCTATCATGCCTATAGTGCTCATAATTATAGCTCCTATGCCACAACAAAAAAATGAAATAATAAGTGTAATTATACCCTGTCTAATATATCCTAAATAAAATTTATGAATACCTAGACTTCCCAAAAGAATGGCAAAAATTCCGGCTATTAATTTTTTAATATTACATATTCTAATTTGATCTTTCGATAATTCATAGTCATCATTATTAATATTATTAATTTGATTTGTCTCTTGCATAATTAGTATATTTATGTTTTTATATTAAATACTGATAAAAAAGTAAACTTATAAATTTTTTTTAATTATAATCAAATATTATGCATTTTTTTGGTTTATATATATAAATCTTCTTTTTGGAAAAAAAATAGTATTTTTGTCAACAAAATAATCTGTACCATGAATTATGATATTATAGTTATAGGTAGCGGGCCCGGTGGATATGTTGCTGCTATTAGAGCCGCTCAATTAGGTTTTAAAACAGCTGTAGTAGAGCGAGAAAATCTAGGAGGAATTTGTTTAAACTGGGGATGTATACCAACTAAAGCTCTTATTAAAAGTGCTCACGTATATGAAGAAATAAATCTTGCTGAAGAATTTGGATTGAATAAAACCGAATCATCTTTTGATTTTTCTAATGTTATTAAACGTAGTAGGGGGGTAGCCGATAAAATGAATAAAGGGGTTGGCTTCCTTATGAAAAAAAATAAAATTGATGTAATTAACGGAAATGCCAAAGTTAAGCCCGGAAAAAAAATAGAGGTTACTGATAAAGAGGGTAAAGTAACAGAATATTCAGCATCTCACATTATTATTGCTACCGGTGCAAGATCAAGAGTATTACCTAATTTACCTCAAGATGGTAAAAAAATAATCGGTTATAGAGAAGCCCTTACTCTTCCAACTATGCCTAAATCTATGATTGTAGTTGGTTCGGGAGCTATAGGTATTGAATTTGCATATTTCTATGCAACCATGGGAGCTAAAGTAACCGTTGTTGAATTTTTACCTAATATTGTCCCTGTTGAAGATGAAGAAGTTTCCAAACATGTTGAAAAATCTATTAAAAAACATGGTATAGAAGTTATGGTTAATTCTTCAGTTGAAAGAGTTGAAACTCAGGGAGACGGAGTTAAAGCTTTTGTTAAAACAGCGAACGGGGAAATAACTTTAGAAGCTGATATTATTTTATCTGCAGTTGGTATTACTGCAAATATTGAAAATATAGGATTAGAAGAGGTAGGAATATCTACTGATAAAGGAAGAATCCTTGTTGACAGTTTTTATAATACTAACATTCCAGGCTATTATGCCATTGGTGATGTTATTCCCGGCCCTGCTTTAGCCCATGTAGCTTCAGCAGAAGGAATTCTTTGTGTTGAAAAAATTAAAGGTATGAATGTTGAACCTATTGATTATGGAAATATTCCGGGATGTACTTATTGTTCTCCTGAAATCGCTTCTGTGGGAATGACAGAGAAAAAAGCCAAAGAAGCAGGTTATGATATTAAAGTGGGTAAATTTCCTTTTGTAGCATCAGGTAAAGCAACTGCTAACGGTGATACTGATGGTTTTATAAAAGTTATTTATGATGCCAAATACGGTGAGTTATTAGGTTGTCATATGGTTGGTAACGGAGTTACTGATATGATTGCGGAAGCTGTAGCTGTCAGAAGATTAGAAGCTACTTCACATGAAATTTTAACTACTGTGCATCCACATCCTACTATTTCAGAAGCATTTAAAGGTGCAACAGAGGCAGCATATGGAGAAGCAATCGATTTATAATATTGTTTAATTATATAGTTCTGTTTAAATAGATAGTATGAATTATTAATCTATTTAAATAAATATATAATGGATATAAAACATAATTTTAAAATAAAAGACTATCTATTCATAAGATAGTCTTTTATTTTTTAACTTATTGATTATCGAATTACAACTATATGAATACATTTAAAATTATTTTAGCTTCTCAATCTCCACGAAGACAAGAACTTTTAAAAAGTTTAAATTACAAATTTGAGACCTTACATTTAAATATAGATGAAAGTTATTCTCCTTTATTAAGAGAAAATCAAATTACCGAATATTTAGCAGAGCAGAAATCGAAACATTATGGAGAAGTAGATGATCACACGGTTGTGATCACAGCGGATACCATTGTTTGGATGAAAGATCATGCATTGGAAAAACCTGAAAATTTCGAACAAGCAAAAAAAATGTTGTTTGAATTATCAGGAAATTCACATAAAGTATATACTTCTGTAGGATTTTCAACCAAAAACGATTTTAAGGTTTTTACGGATTGTACAGAAGTTCATTTTTTACCTATGAATGAAAAAGAAATTGAATTTTATATATCTCATTTCAAACCTTATGATAAATCAGGTTCTTATGGAATTCAAGACTGGATTGGATTGGCTAAAATAGGTAAAATAAAAGGTTCATTTTTTACTATTATGGGATTACCAACACATATTGTATATGAATATCTTGAAAATCTTACCTTTTAACTTATACCTTTGTTAGTATAAAATACTAAAATAATTATAATCAAATTATTTCATTGTCTAAATACTTAAAAATATTTTCAGAGTCCTAATTCTTTATATATTTTTGTGTCATATAAAATAAGTAAAAGTGAAAAAATCCATAAGTGTTTGTTTATATTTTTTTACCTGTATTGTATTTTCTCAATCGGTTTTAATGACCATAAATAATGAAAAAATTGATACCGATAATTTTGAAAATAATTACCGAAAAAGTTTAGAACTACTGGGAACGGATAAGACTATAGATAATTATATAGACTTTAATCTTCTTAAACAATATGCACTTACAAAAAATTTAGAAAATTCGATAGGTTTTAAGACAGAATTAGCAAAAGGAGCAAACCAATTAAAAGACAGCTTATTCTATCCTTCTGATTTACTCGAACCGATGCTGCAAGATTATTATAAAAAAATCGTTGTTGAAAAAAAATTTCAATTGTTAGTTTTTAAAAATGAATATTTAACCAATAAAAACGAAACCTATAAAAACAAATTTTTAAAGTCAATTATTGATAGCATCGATAACGATCCCTTACGCTTTGAAAAAGCCATATCAAAGTATTCTATACTTACGGATTTTAAAAAACCTTCTTATTTAAATATATTCGCATTAAATAAAAATGTATTGGATGCAATATATAATGCAGCGCTAAATCAGTTAACTACGTATGTAGATGAAAATGATAATATATATCTTATTTTGGTTTCCAATGAAAGAAAATACTTAGGTGAAGTATCTTTAGGTCAAATATATATTCCGGATACTTCTCGATTAGGTAAAATTAAGATCGATAAAGTTTATAAAGAACTTAAACAAGGAGAAAGCTTTTCTAAAATTAAAGATAAAGTTTTTAAAAATTATAATGTTTTAAATAAAAATAATATCCTTTCGAATGAAGAAGTATACACATATGTGGTTAATCAAATTAAATCCGAACCTAATAATATCCCCGATTATTCTCAACCCATTAAATTAAAAGATGGTTATGTTATTTGTGAATATTATTTTAATGATAATTATGATTCATATTCGATCGCTAGAAAAAAAATTTATAACCGATTAAAAAAATCTGAAGAAATCAACCGATTAAACGATTTATTAGTTTTAAGATTAAAAAACCAATCTTACTATAAAGAATATTTTATCCATCTAAGTAATTTTATTTCTTCTTTACCTCAATCTTACAATCAATTTAATGATTTTACTATTCCAAATAATGAGACAATTATTACTATTGGTGATTCCTATACACTTACCTTCAATGATATACTGGTATACCTTAAAAAATATTTAAATTCTGAAAATTATTCTGAAAGAAATCATTTGATATATGATTATTTAAATAATTGGGAAAAAGAGTATATTTTAGAGTTTTATACGGCACACTTTTTCGAATTGAACACAACTAAAGAGGATTATGAAAATTTAAAAAATCAACTTCTTATTAAATATGCGCTTAATTTAATTGCTTACGAAGCTCAAAATGATAAAATCGGTCAAAAAAAATTTTTACATGATGAAGCTGCTCGATTGACCTGGAAGGAAAGAATTGAAGGTACTTTTTATTATTGTCTCAATTCAGATATAGAAACTAAAGTCCTTAACTGGTTAAAAAATAAAAAGTCAGTAAACTTTATAAAAAATCAATTTGAAGATAATCGTGAAGAATTAATAATTGAAGAAGGTAAAAAGACTCGAGAATCTCTTAATTTGCCTGCAAATATAAAATTAAACAGAGGATTATATGTCGTTGATAGTAAAAATAGAAGATTGATAATTAATATTAAAAAAATCATTAAAAATGATAAAATGAGTTTAGAAGATCTTCAAAAATATTATTTAAATGAATATATTGATTATAAAACGTCACAAACAATTAATTTATTGAAAGAGAAAGCTGTTGTCACAATAGATTCAAATCAAGTAAAAAGATTAAAAGAGATTTATAATTGATAACATTAAAAACTAATATAAACACTAATTACTCATAAAAGAATTTTAAATTTGCAGAATATAAAAATTAAAATGAATAGATTATTTATAGTTGTAACCTTTTTTATGGCTACCTTCATTTTTGCCCAAGAAACAAAAATTGATGGAATTGTAGCTGTCGTGGGAAATGAAATTATTACAGAAACTGATGTTAAAGAAGGTGAAAATTACGCTCGATCTGAAGGACAAACCGTAACTGATCGATGCAGCTTTATAGAAAATATGATGAAAGAAAAAATTATTTTATATAAAGCAAAACAAGATACTCTAATAACTGTTAATAAAGATGAAGTAGCAAGAGAGGCTGAATCACGAATTGAAGGATATAGAAATTATTTTGGATCAGATGCTAATATTCTAACCAATTTCAAATTTAAAACTATGGGTGAGCTAAGAAGTTTACTCGAAACAATGATTAAAAATCAAATGTATACCCAAAGGAAAATGGCTGACATCACCAAAAATGTAGACGTTTCTCCAGAATATTTAAAAGATTTTTACAAAGCTCATGAATCAGAATTTCCTACTTTAAATGAAGAAATCGAATATGGGCAAATCTATATGTACCCTAAATTAACAGAAAGCCATAAACAAGAATTGATTGATCAATTAAAATCTATAAAAAAACAAATTGAAGAAGGAGCCAGTTTTGCTGATATGGCTAAAAAATATTCACAAGATCCAGGTTCAGCCGCTAATGGTGGGCAAATTTTAAATGTTAGAAGAGAACAAATGGTAAAAGAGTTCGATGCGGTTGCTTTTGGATTGGAAGAAGGACAAATATCCGAACCATTTGAAACTGAATATGGATTCCATATTGTTTATCTTGAAAAAAAGAAAGGTCAAGTGATTGATTTAAGACATATATTATTAATGTCTGTTCCTAATCAAGAAGAAATTAAAACAGCTATAAAAAAACTGGAAGATATCAGGGAAGATATTAAATCAGAAAAAATAACGTTCAATCAAGCTGCTTTAAAATATTCTGACGATAAATATACTAAATACAATGGCGGTTTATTATCAAATTCTCAAACCGGTGATAACAGATTTGAAAAAATAAAACTACCTACTAAAGTGCTTTATAACCTTTCAGGACTTGGAAAAGGAGATTTATCCGAAGTATTTGAAGATAAAGAAAATAACAGAACGGTAGTGAAACTATTGAAGATAACCGATGTTATTCCGGCTCACAAAATGAATTTAGAAATTGACTATAACAGAATCAAAGGTTTTGCTCAGAAAACTAAAGAAAACGAAGTAATTGAAAAATGGGTAGAAGCGCAAATTCCTTCAACCTTTATAACAGTTCAAGATGAATATAAAAAATGTAACTTTTCTATCGATTGGTTACAAAATAAAAATAGATAATTAGTAAACTATTAGTTAAAAAGCCCTGTCTTACAGGGCTTTACTTTTTTAACTAATCTTCAATTGTTATTTTATTAGTATATACAATTGTATTTAATAATTTATCTGTAATAAAAAACTATTGATTAAAAATTATTTCGGTTCAATTATTAATAACATTTAATTATCAATTTCTAGAAAAAGTAATCCTATATTTGAAAAATATTTTAAGAATCTATAAAATCTTAAAAAAGTATTTTAAATAAAATTTGATAAATTCCTATTAACACATTTAACTTCATTTTAATTGAAATATTATAATGTTTGCTAATAACGATTCCTTTACGATGCAAGCCAAAACCTTTTATGGCTTAGAAGATGTGCTTGTACAAGAACTAAAACAATTAGGTGCTTCTCAAATTGTTAAAAAAAACAGAGCGGTTGAATTCCTTGGAGATTTAGGATTTTTATACAAAGCGAATTATTCGTTAAGAACAGCCCTGAAAATTTTGGTGCCCATACACCATTTTAAAGCTAAAAATGAAACTATTTTTGAAAAGGAAATAAATAAAATTCCATGGGAAAATTATTTTTTCAATTCGCAATCTTTTGCAATTGATGCAACGGTATATTCCGATTATTTTAAACATTCTCAATACATTATGTTAAAAATGAAAGATGGAATCGTTGATCGTTTCAGAAAAAAATTTGGCAAAAGACCCGACATTGAAAGATACAATCCGGATATAAAATTCCATTTACATATCAGTAACCAAGAAGTTACCATATCTTTAGACAGCAGTGGAGATCCACTCTTTAAAAGAGGTTATAGAAAATCTCATTTTGAAGCTCCCATAAATGAAGTATTAGCTGCCGGATTATTGAATTTAGCAGGATGGGATGGAAAAGGAAATTTTCTTGACCCGATGTGCGGTTCGGGCACTTTGTTAGTAGAAGCCGCCATGATCGCTTTAAATATGCCTCCACAATTACATCGAAAACAATTTGGATTTATGAATTGGAAAAATTTCGATTTAGAGTTATTTAACAAAATAAAAGATACTCGAATTAACAGGATTAAGGATTTTTCAGGTAAAATAATCGGATATGATATTTCTGATAAAGCTTTAGTTTCAGCAAAAAATAATATTGAGGCAGCAGATTTATCAGAATTTATAGAATTAAAAAATCAGGATTTTTTTACTTCACAAAAAGAACTATTTCCCTTATTAGTTGTTTTTAATCCTCCTTACGATGAAAGACTATCCATTACAACAGATCATTTTTATAAAAATATCGGCGATACTTTAAAAAATAATTATAAAAACACATTAGCTTGGTTCATTACTTCAGATCTGGAAGCCTATAAAAAAATCGGCTTACGTCCCTCAAGAAAAATTAAAATTTATAACGGGAAATTGGAATGTCGTTTTTTTCAATACGATATTTATGAAGGAAGTAAAAAGATAAGATAATTAGTTAAAATTTGTAAAAATTGTTGATTATAATATAATAATTTAGTTTATACAGTTAAATTTGCAATATTTTAATAACTACCAATGGTTATATAATAATAGTAAATTATGAAAATCGCTTTAATATCTTTAGATTATTATAGATATGATAAATATATTATTTCTGCAATGAAAGAATTAGATATAGAAGCTATTCATATTGATATTTATGCAAACAGATATAGGTATCCCAATCTTTGGGTTCGATTAAAAAATTTAATTACTAAATCATTTTTTAATAGTAACATCAAAAGAACCCACCTGGAAAAATTGATTAAAAATGCCTTATCTAAAAACGATAAATTTGATAAGATCGTTATTATTCATGCAGAATGGTTATCCCCTGAAACTTTAAAATTTTGTAAACATAAAAGTAATGAAATGATTGCTTACCATTACGATGGTATTCAGCGTATGCCTTCTATTACAGAAACTTTTAAATATTTTGATAAAATTTACAGTTATGATAGAAATGATGCTAAAAAATATAATTTGAAATTTATATCCAATTATATTTATGAGCAAATGGAAGATATAAATCTTAATGAGCAAAAAATAGCTTTCAATATTTCATCATTAGATAATAGAACTCCCATATTAGAAAAAATTGCAAAAATTTTAGAAAATAAAAATTATCCCTATGAATTTCTGGTTGTAAATCGTAACCATTTTAATTTTTACACTCAAAAATTCAAAACCAAGATTAAATATTTAAATAAAATGGTTTCCAGAGATGAAGTCCTTGAAAAAATTAAAAGATCTAATCTCATGGTTGACATACAAAGGCCTGAACAGATAGGCTTGACATTTCGTGTATTTGAAGCTTTAGGACATCATAAAAAATTGATAACTACTAATAAAGACATTATCAATTACGATTTTTATAATCCTGCGAACATTTTAATTATAGACCCTGAAAATATTGAAATTCCGGATGAATTTTTATATTCTAAATACGAGAAAGTTCCGGATCATATACTTAATAAATACCATGTTAAAACATGGGTTAAACAAATTTTAGAATTAAATTGATAAAAATACTATTTGATTGTAATCTATCCTATACATTTCATAAAAATATAAATAAATTTGCCTTATTAAAAATAACAGTGAATGCGAACAAAATCTGTTGGGAAAAAAAAAATTAACGTTATAACTTTAGGCTGTTCTAAAAATATTTACGATTCTGAAGTTCTCATCAATCAATTAAAAGCCAATAACAAAGAGGTTGTTCATGAACAAAATGGAGACATTGTAGTAATTAATACATGCGGATTTATAGATAATGCCAAAGAAGAAAGTATTAATACTATTTTAGAATGTGTCAAACAAAAAGAAGAAGGAACTATTGAAAAAATATTTGTTACCGGATGCCTTTCGGAAAGATATAAACCCGATTTAGAAAAAGAAATTCCTAATGTCGATCAATATTTCGGTACTCGTGAATTGCCCTTATTACTAAAAGCTTTAGGTGCTGATTATAAACATGAATTGGTAGGAGAAAAATTAATTACCACTCCTAGACATTATGCCTATTTAAAAATTTCGGAAGGTTGCGATCGACCGTGTAGCTTTTGTGCAATTCCTTTAATCCGTGGAAAGCATATTTCAACTCCCATTGAAGAACTGGTAAAAGAAGCTCAATCGTTGGCTCGAGGTGGAACCAAAGAATTAATTTTAATTGCTCAAGATTTAACCTATTACGGTTTAGACATATACAAAAAAAGAGCTCTCGCAGATTTATTAAAAGAGCTTATCAAAGTAGAAGGTATTGAGTGGATTCGTCTGCATTATGCTTTCCCTACAGGATTTCCTATGGACGTTCTGGAACTTATGAAAAATGAACCTAAAATTTGCAATTATATTGATATTCCTCTCCAACATATTGCAAGCGATATATTAAAATCCATGAAAAGAGGAACTACCAAAGAAAAAACCAACCGATTATTGAATGATTTCCGTTCCAAAGTTCCCGACATGGCAATTAGGACAACCTTAATTGTAGGCTATCCGGGCGAAACTCAAGAACATTTTGAAGAATTAAAAAATTGGGTTATAGAACAACGATTTGATCGTTTAGGTTGCTTCTCTTATTCCCATGAGGAAAACACGTCCGCTTATTCATTAGAAGACTCTCTTTCTGAAGAAGAAAAAATGAATCGAGTAAACGAAATCATGGAAATACAGTCTCAAATTTCGTGGGAATTAAATCAAGAAAAGATCGGTAAAACCTATAAGTGTATTATAGATAGAAAAGAAGGAGATTATTATATTGCCCGTACTGAATACGATTCACCGGATGTGGACAATGAAGTTTTAATTTCAGCCCATGATGTATATTTATCCGTAGGAAGCTTTGTATCTGTTAAAATTAATCGTGCAGAAGATTTTGACCTTTATGGCGAATTAATTTAGTTAAACTATTTATTTAAAATTTTGCCGGTTATCAATAATCGTTTTTATCATCTATTCATTTGATTAAAAAAATTCTTATTTACGCATTTGCTTTTACATATTGGTAAACAAAATAAAAATGGGACTGATATATAATTTATATCAGTCCCTTATATAAAGTTACAATTACTTAAATTATATGACAATCAACGGTTGTCACAAATAAGCAAAAAAAAATAATATAATTGATTGATTTTCGGCGTTTATTAACTCATATAAAATTGCTTAGAAATCTTAACTCATTAAAAACCCTATCCAACTATAATTCTTTTAATTCTTATCAATCATTTTATTAAGATTTTCCGGATATCGATCTCCAACAATATTAATTTTAGACAATCCTTCATTGATTCGATTTAAAACTTCAGGACTTAATTTTAGAGAAGTAGCTTCTATGTTTTCTTGCAAACGATTTAATTTAGTAGTACCCGGTATGGGAACAATCCACGGCTTTTGAGCTAATAACCAAGCGATAGCAACTTGGGCAGGTGTTGCATTGAGTTCTGTCCCGATAGATTTTATAAAATCAATTAATACAAAGTTTTTTTTCCTGTTTTCAGCCGATAAACGAGGAACTATATTCCTAAAATCATTTTTGTCAAACCGGGTATTTTCATTAATGGTTCCGGTTAAGAAACCTTTACCAAGTGGACTAAATGTAACAAATCCTATTCCTAATTCTTCCAGTGTAGGAATAATCTCTTTTTCAGGATCTCTATAAAATAATGAATATTCACTTTGAAGAGCAGTAACCGGTTGAATGGCATGGGCTTTTCTTATCGTTTGAGGACCTGCTTCCGATAATCCCCAATGTTTAATTTTGCCTTCTTTCATTAAATCTTTTATTGTTCCTGCCACCTCTTCAATCGGTACATTTTTATCAACTCGGTGTTGATAATACAAATCAATATAATCGGTTTTTAATCTTTTAAGTGAGCCTTCCAGAGCTTTTCTGATACTTTCGGGTCTACTGTCAGGCGGATTGGAGGAATTTCCATCTTTAAATCCAAATTTGGAGGCTATTTTTATTTTACTTCTAAAATCTTTTACCGCTTCTCCTAACAGTTCTTCATTCGTAAAGGGGCCATACACTTCAGCTGTATCAAAAAAAGTTATTCCGGAATCGTAAGCAGTTTGTATTACTTTTATTGCTTCTTTTTTTTCAGTGGACGGACCTAAACCAAAACTTAATCCCATACAACCCAAACCTAATTCGGAAACTTCAAGTCCATTTGTTCCTAATATTCTTGTTTTCATTTAAAAATATTTAATAGTAAATTTATATCAACAAAGATACTTTTATAAGATAGCTTTAATTTTATATAATTTACTGAAATTATTATCAATTTTACTGATTATTAATTTCTTATACGAGTAAAAACATGATTTATGTAAATTTGAATGAATCTAATGATCATCTAAAATGGAAAAAATTATTTCTATAGATAGTGTTAAAACCTATAATACCATGCGAGGAGTTGAAACCACTCATCCATTAGTTAACGTACTTGATTTATCAAAAACTAAACCGATAACAGCTCAAACATTCAATTACGGTTTATATGCCATATTTTTAAAAGAATTAAAATGCGGTGAATTAAAATATGGAAGAAATACGTATGATTTCCAAGAAGGCTCTCTCGTTTTTATTTCACCCGGACAAATTATGAAAGTGGAGCCCAATGTAACCACCTATGCACCTAAAGGATGGGGATTATTGTTCCATCCCGACCTATTACTTGGAACTCAATTAGGTAAAGACATAAAAAAATACTCATTTTTTTCTTATGACAGTAACGAAGCATTACATCTATCCGACAAAGAAAAACAAATGATTTTAGAGTGTTTTAAGAATATTCAATATGAAATTGAACAACCTATTGATAAACACAGCAATACATTGATCACTACCAATATTGAACTACTACTAAATTATAGTTCTCGTTTTTTTGATCGTCAATTCGATACAAGAAAAGATATTAATAAAGGAATCTTAGAAAAATTTGAAAAACTACTTTATGAATATTTTTCTTCTGATAATTCAAAAAATTTGGGTTTACCTTCGGTAGCCTTTTGCGCTTCACAATTAAATTTATCATCCAACTATTTTGGAGATTTAGTAAAAAAAGAAACCGGAAAATCAGCACAAGAATATATCCAAGAAAAAGTTATTTATTTAGCTAAAGAAAAAATTTTAGATCTGAATAAAAATATTTCTGAAATCGCTTATGAACTTGGATTTAAATATCCTCAACATTTTACCCGATTTTTTAAAAATCAATTAGGTATTACTCCTAATGAATATAGAAATATCAGTTAAAAATTTTTATAAGTATTGGATATTCAAATTTAAACAATTAACTACCTAATAACTTGTACGTAAATAAAGAAAATCAATTGAAATCTTATCAAATAAAAATAACTTTTAAAATACAATTTATTTACTCCATTTCATTTTAAAATAATTAAAAGAAAGATTCCCTATTTATAAACAAAAAAACTCCGGTTAACAATAACCGGAGTTTATAATTAAAATTTTTTTAAGCAATGAAATTACAATATTTCATAATTAACTTTTATGACTCCTGCATTTAAGCTTGTTAATTCTGCAAAAGCAGCTTTACTTAAATCAAATTCTCTTTTAGGTACAAATGGTCCACGATCAGTAATTCGTACAATAACTTCTTTACCATTTTTTGGATTTATAATTTTAACTTTCGTCCCAAATGGTAATGTTTTATGTGCAGCAGTAAAATCATTCATGTTATATCTTTCTCCGCTTGAAGTCAATCGACCGTGAAACTTTCCTCCATACCAAGAAACACGCCCGGAAAGAGTGGATTTTTCATTACTATCTACCTCTTCTTTGGAAACATTACTTGTCAAACTGTCATTTTGGTAATTTACTTTAATAGTGTCACCGGATACATGAGAAAGAGAAGGAGCTTTTACCAATTCTTCACTGTGAAAAAATGTAAATGATAAAGACACTAATAAAATAATCATCAATGCTAAAGTTACTTTCTTCATATTTTAGTTTTACTCTTTTGTGCTGCAAAATTACAATCTCATTATCTAAAATATTCTTAAATACATTTCACATATGGTAAGCATACATATGAAAACTTCTATATTTATTTTAAATAAAGGGTTTCAATGAGATAGTTAAAAAAATGTTAAATTATATTGATTTTGTTAATTTTTTTCACTTTTAATCATAAATGAAATTCACTTTACTAAAAACAAATGTTTTATTGATAAATGAATATAAATTAATAGTATTATTTTTGACAACTAAACGTAATTATATAATGAAAAAAATTGTTTCTTATTTTCTTTTATGCCTCGTCTTACTATCGTGTACTTCAATTGAGAAAAAGAAAAATATAAAAAATGTAGAAGAATTTTATAAAATATATGCTCAAAGAAAAGACACTAAACAACTTATGAGCTTTTATACGGACAACAATCCTAAATGGGTAGATGCCGTTTCGCAATCTTTATTGGAAGGCAAAAATATAATTTTGGATATGTATGAGAACAGTTGGAATGACAAAAATTTTAAAAAACATCAAGATTATCCCGAAAGCGTAACAATTAAAGAAATAGTTTCGAATGATAGCATCGTAGCAGTTAGTGGGCAATATAATCCCTATTATTATAAGGATAAATTAATACATTCCATGAAATTCACTTCATGGTTCTATTTTGATAAAGAGGGAAAGATTAAAAAACAAATAGAGTGGATGCAATACACCATGAATGATTTAAAGGATATCATAAATTTTAAACAAAACGCAGAAATAAATTAATTTTTTTAAACGAAATTTTAAAATTCTTATTTTTGTAGCTCCAAAAACCAAGTAGTAAAAATGACTTCTAAAGAAATACGAAAAACTTTTCTGGATTTTTTTAAATCTAAACAACATAGTATAGTTCCGTCTGCTCCGATTGTTTTAAAAGATGATCCTACACTCATGTTTTCCAATTCCGGAATGACACAGTTTAAGGATTATTTTTTAGGCTATAAAGAACCTAAAAATAAGCGTACGGCCGACACTCAAAAATGTTTACGGGTTTCAGGAAAACATAATGATTTGGATGATGTAGGTAAAGATACCTATCATCACACTATGTTTGAAATGCTTGGAAACTGGAGTTTTGGAGACTATTTTAAAAAAGAAGCTATTGAATGGGCTTGGGAATTGTTAACTGCTGTATTTCAAATTTCAAAAGACAGGCTCTATGTTACCATATTTGAAGGAGATGTAGAAGAAGGCTTAGAAAAAGATAGGGAAGCCTACAACTTTTGGAAAGAACATATTTCAGAAGATCGAATACTTCTCGGTAACAAAAAAGACAACTTTTGGGAAATGGGAGAAACAGGACCTTGTGGGCCTTGTTCGGAAATACATGTTGATATCCGTTCGGATGAAGAAAGAAAAAAAATCGATGGTAAAGATTTAGTTAATCATGACCATCCGCAAGTCATTGAAGTTTGGAACCTGGTTTTTATGGAATTTCTCCGTAAAGCGGACGGCAGTTTAGAAAAACTTCCTAAAAAAAATGTAGATACGGGAATGGGATTTGAAAGGCTTTGTATGGTATTACAAGGCAAAATTTCTAATTACGATACCGATGTATTTACTCCCTTAATAAAAAAAATAGAAGAAATATCCGAACTAAAATACGGCGAAAACACTAACGTAGATATTGCCATGCGAGTTTTGGCAGATCACGTACGAGCCATCACATTCTCTATAGCCGACGGACAGTTACCTTCTAATTCCGGAGCAGGATATGTAATACGAAGAATCTTGAGACGGGCCATTGGTTATGCATACCGTGTTTTGCATATCAAAGAACCTATTTTATACAAGCTGGTTCCGATTTTAAATACTCAAATGGGAGAGTTTTTTCCCGAAATTTCTAAACAAGAAAGCCTTATATCAGAAATTATAAAAGAAGAAGAAATTGGATTTTTAAGAACGCTGGATCAAGGATTGGTACGATTGGCTAATTTTATGGAAAACAATCCGAAATTAGAAATCATACCCGGAGATGTTGTTTTTGAATTATACGATACCTATGGTTTTCCTTCAGATTTATCTCGAATAATTGCCGAGGATCATGGAAAAACCATTGATGAAAATGGTTTTAATGAAGAAATGAGCAAACAAAAAGCTCGTTCCAAATCTGCTTCCACTTTTAAAAATTATGATTGGGTTATCTTACAAGAAGATGATGTAGAAGAATTTGTAGGTTATGATTTTTTAGAAACTCATGTTAAAATAACAAGATATCGTAAGGTAGAAAATAAAGAAGGAGAATTTTATCAATTAGTATTTCAAATTACCCCGTTTTATGCCGAAAGTGGAGGACAAGTAGGGGATATAGGGTATATTGAAAATTTAAATGAAAAAATTGAAATTCTAAATACTAAAAAGGAAAATAATTTAATTATTCATACGGTAAAAGAACTTCCAAAATACCCTGAATTTCCATTTAATGCAAAGGTAGACAGCAAAAGAAGAGAGGCAATAACCAAAAACCACTCGGCGACCCACCTTTTACATGAAGCATTGCGGGAAGTACTAGGTAAACATGTGGAACAAAAAGGATCTTATGTAGGACCGGACTATTTACGTTTTGACTTTTCCCATTTCAGCAAAATGAGTCCGGAAGAAATACAAAAAGTTGAAATGATGGTCAACACCAAAATTTATGAAAGAATCGAATTAGACGAAAATAGGGCAGTCCCATTTATAAAAGCTATTGATATGGGAGCTATGGCTCTTTTTGGTGAAAAATATGGCGATTTAGTACGGGTAATTAAATTTGGAAATTCGGTTGAATTATGTGGAGGAACCCATGTAAAAAATACGCATGAAATCATATTTTTTAAAATTATGAGTGAATCTTCCAGTTCCGCAGGAGTACGAAGAATTGAGGCGATTACCGGCGAAACGGGAATAACATTTCTAAAAGATCAATTCAGTCAATATGATCGTTTAAAAAGCTTTTTAAAACAGCCGGATGATCCTATTAAATCCATTGAGAAATTATATTCGGAAAATGATCAACTAAAAAAACAAGTTGAGCAACTCAACAAAGAAAAAGCAAATCATGAAAAAATACTTTGGAAAAATTCTATTACTCATGTGAATGGAGTAAACTACCTTGGATTACAGACGGACTTAAGTATTGCATCGGTAAAAGATTTAATTTTTCAACTAAAGAATGAAATTTCCAATTTGTTTATTATTATAGGTACTCATACAGATCAAAAACCTACACTTTCCATAGGAATTTCTGAAGATTTAATCAAAGCTAAAAATTTACATGCAGGAACGATCATAAAAGCTTTATCTAAAGAAATAAAAGGCGGCGGTGGAGGACAACCCTCTTTTGCCACAGCAGGAGGAAGCGATTTATCAGGATTGGAAATTGCTATTAAAAAGTCTTTAGACTATTTACAATAAATTAATAAATAAATAATAATAATTTGTGTTGTGCTCAATTATAAAAAATTATAATTGATCACAAACTTTTTATATGAAAAGATTACGACTTCGTTTAAACTTTTATCTATTATAAACGTTATTCTTAGAACTATAATAAAGAATCTAAAGCACTATCTAAATCGGGATATTTAAAAGTAAACCCGACTGTGCGAATTTTCTCAGATGAAATTCTGCTGCCTTCCAATAAAAGTGTAGAAACTTCACCAAATAACCAGCGCAATATAAAACCGGGCACATTAGGTAAAAATAGGGGTTTATTTAACTTTTTGGCAATGGCAACAGTTAAATCTTTATTAGTTGTGTAGGAAGGAGCCACCGCATTGTAAGTGCCTTGTAAACCTTCATTTACTAAAACATATTTATAAATTGAACATAAATCATCAATATGTATCCATGGGATATACTGTTTTCCTGAACCGAGACAGGCACCTACATAATAGTTTACCATTTTTTTAATTTTATATAAAACGCCTTTTTTATTTTTAGATAAAGATATACCTGTCCTTATTTTTACGACTCTGTCGGCTACGCCTTCTGATAAAAATTCATCAGCTGCTGATTCCCATTGAAAACATACCTCACTTAAAAAATCATTACCCTTAGAATCTGTTTCTTTATATATCTTGTCTGAAGTGGTATTGCCATAATAGCCGGAAGCCGAACCACTAATAAAAGTTTGTATTTTTTGATTCCTATCCTTTAGGGTTTTTAGAATAAGTTTGGCCGAATCTACACGGCTGGAAAGTATAACTTTTTTTCTTTCATCCGACCATCTTTCATCGGCAATACCTGCACCGGCTAGATGAAAAATATGTTTAACTCCCTCCAAAGCGTTGGTATCCAAATATTGCTTTTCAATATCCCATTCATATTCATTCGGTTTGGTTTTTTTTCTGGTAAGATAACGGAGAGAGTAACTTTTTAAGAGTGTCGATAATTGGTTGGCAACCGCTCCGTGGGCGCCTGTTATTAGTATAATTTCTTTTTCTTCCATTTTTTAGTATTTAACGGTAAACGTTGTAATTGCGATAACAAAATAATATGCTGCTAGTTATCAAACTATTATATCAAATAACAGGCCGTTGGTTTAATCCCATAATTTATTTTATATATTTAAAAATAATTTCTAATTTTTTTGAAATAACATTCCTTTAATAAAGAATATTTTTATTATAATGCATGAAATTATAAATTGAAATTAAACTTTTCTAATTTCTTATTGTCTTAATAATAAGGAATAAAAATGGACGAAACAGAACTTTTACTTCTTTTAGAAAAAGATGTTAATAGCGGATTCAGGCTACTGGTAAAAAGGTATAGTCAACCCATATATTGGCATATACGTAAAATTGTCTATACTCATGCAGATGCAGACGATATAACTCAAAATGTATTTATTAAAGTTTTTCAAAATTTATCCGGATTTAAAAGAAATTCTAGCCTTAAAACCTGGATATACAAAATAGCAACTAATGAATCGTTAAATTTTATTAATAGCGCTGCTCAGAAAAAAAATATAAGAAGCGATGAATTAGTCATTCAGTTGTCTTCTCAACTCAAAGATGATAATTTTTTTGATGGAGATGAAATTCAATTCAAATTGCAACAAGCCATAGCCGAATTACCCGAAAAACAACGAATTGTATTTAATATGAAGTATTTTGACGATATAAAATATGAAGATATGTCTGAAATTCTTGAAACATCTGTAGGGGCTTTGAAGTCTTCCTATCATCATGCTTCTAAAAAAGTTGAACAATTTCTTTTAGCCAATATTGAAAAATAGTTTATTTAAAACCTTATATGAATAACGTCAATAAAAATAAATCTACTCCTTTCCAAACCCCTGAAAATTATTTTGCTCAGTTGGAGAAACGAATTGTTTCCAAATCGTTAATTAATAACCGTTCAGAGTCTCCCTACAAAATTCCAAATAACTATTTTGAAAATTTAGACAAGAAAATTGTATCAAATACGATTGAAAAAATAAATCCTGATAAGCCAAAAATTTTTACTTTATCTTCTAAAAAAATATATTGGATTCCGGCAGCAGCCTGTTTATTTTTCGCTGTAATGGTGGGAATAATTAGTACTAAAAATCAATACACTACTGATTCTTCGATAACAAGTGCTAACTTAGAAAATCAAAAACATTTAGCTCTAACAGATAATTTATATGCACCTAAACCGTCGGATTCGTTTGTATCAACTTCCGGTTCAACGACCAATATCCATATAACCACTAATAATATTCCTAAAAGTTCACCTAAAAAAATTTCAAAAAAAATGGAATCTAGTAAAGATAAAATGATTGAACAAGAGATGATTTCTTCTTCAAATGTTATCTATGATTTGTATTTTACCAATGAAGAAACTACCAATTTATACGATGAAGAAACATCACAGGATAGTTTTTTTTTATTTTAGAAAAAGTAAAGTTGTTATTTTTTCTATAATTAATGATGGGTATATTCGAAAAAAGCTTCTTCCAAACTTAAATATTTACCTTTAAAATCCTCAATGCTTCTATCTTGAATAATAGATCCTTTATTTAAAAGTATGACTCTTGAACATAAGGCTTCAACCTCTTGCATAATGTGAGTAGACAAAATAACGGTTTTCTTTTTACCTAATTCCTGAATTAATTGCCTGATTTCAATAATTTGATTTGGATCCAAGCCATTAGTCGGCTCATCTAAAATTAAAATTTCAGGATCAAAGAGAATTGCTTGTGCCAGTCCCACTCGTTGTTTATATCCTTTAGATAATTGACTGATTTTCTTATTTTGTTCCTTTTGTAGGCCAACCTTTTCAATAATGTCGTAGATCTCGCTTTTGGGAGTATGATGAATATCTGAAACAAAGCTTAAATACTCCTTAACATACATATCTAAATATAATGGATTATTTTCCGGAAGATAACCAATTAACGATTTGGTTTTATATGGAAACTCTTGATTATCCATACCATTGATCCAAATTTTTCCCTGGTCAAAAGATAACGATCCTGTAATTGACCGCATCATGGTTGTTTTACCTGCTCCATTAGGACCTAACAAGCCGACAATCTCACCTTTTTTTATTTCCAAAGAAATAGCATGTAAAGCAATTTGTCCTTTATAATGTTTAGATAGATTTTGTATTTTTACAGACATTTTATTTCTAGCTTGAACAAAGCTGTTCCATTAAATTTATGTAAATATAATTAATAAAAATAAAAAAAATTGAGTGTTTAGTACCATTAATTTATGAAGTCAATATCAATACAAGGAATTAAAGGATCGTTTCATCATGAAGCCGTAAACCGTTTTTTTCAAAATGAAAAAGTGGAAATAATTGATAGTCCTACATTTAAAACCGTAGTAAGGGATGTAATTAATGGGAAAGCAAACTATGGAATGATGGCCATAGAAAATTCAATAGCGGGAGCTATTTTACCCAATTATAGTTTAATTACCAAACACGGGTTACACATAGTCGGTGAAGTGGTCTTACCGATTAAACATCATTTATTAGCATTACCGGGAGAAACATTAGATTCAATTTCTGAAGTTAGAACCCATCCTATGGCTTTATTACAATGTGAAAACTTTCTTGAAAAATATCCTGATTGGAAATTATTATCTAAAGACGATACCGCAACTTGTGCATACAACATTCACAGTAAAAAAATGAAAGGTATAGCGACTATTGGCTCAAAATTGGCAGCAGAAATGTATCAATTGCAAGTATTGGCTGAAAATATTCATGATGTTTCTGATAATTACACCCGTTTTTATTTATTATCTCCTCAAACGGAAAAAGTTGAAAATTTTACGAAAGCATCCTTATACTTCACTACAGATCATACAATGGGTAGTTTAGCAAAAGTTTTAAATATTCTTGCAAACCATCAAATGAATATCACTAAAATACAATCCGTGCCTTTATCAGGATCGGTTTTCCAATATTCTTTTCATGCGGATATTATTACTCCCGGAGGAAATGATGACAATTACCGCAGGGCGTTGGAAGAGATAAAAAATAATACCAATTTTTTACATATCTTAGGGGAGTATAAGGAAGATAAAATTTAAAAATGAACTATGAATATATTTTATTGGGAGGCACTCTAATCGGTGCAATTATAGGATATATTAAAGGCTTTCTAAAACAAATTTCTTCAATCGCAGGACTCACGGTCGGATATTTATTTTCTTCTCTGTTTTTATCTCAAATGCATCACATTTTATTACAAAATAAAATAATTTCAGAAGAAACATCGACATGGGTTAGCTATGTCTGCGTTTTCATCATTTTATTTATAAGTATTCTATTTTTATCCCGAATCATTGAAAAAATTTTAAAAAAATTAGGTTTAGGTTTTACTAACCAACTAGCAGGAATGGCATTGGGTGCTTTAAAATATTTCTTACTAATAATGATGATTTATTGTTTTTTATACTATTTAAATATATTAACTGAAGAAAATTGTTCTATTAATTTATTAAATTTTGTATCTTTATTCAAAACTGTTGTTTTTAAATATATATAATGAAAATTAATTTGTTTAGTAAACAATTATGTTTAGCCAATTTTTTTAATTTTTTACTGGTAATTTTTTTAGGGATTAAATATTTAAAATATACCGAAAATTTAAGCGGATTCATTACATATTTTTATATGTTTTCTTCACTTATTACACATTTTTTTATTCTTAATTGTGTTCCACTGTTACTGAGTCTTTTATTCTTATTTTTTACCAAATCAAAATTACTATCTAAACTTATTTTTAGCTTACTTTCTATTCTTATTATATTATATCTGCAAATAGATATACTGGTATTTAGCCAATTTAGGTATCATTTATCTCCTATAGTATTTAAATTAGTCTTTGGAAAAAGAGCTACAGATATTTTTCATTTTTCAACTATAAATACTACCATTGCAATACTTTACCTAATTGGACTTATTTTACTTGAGATACTAATACTGTATTTTTCTTCCAAACTATCCAATAAATTACCTAATTTAAAAATTAAGCTAATCTTAGTGATAGTAGGATTTTTATTAATTGGTACAAACTTTATATATGCTTGGGCTGATGCGAGTCGATACAGGCCTATTGCTCAAATGAAAAATATATATCCTGTCTTCTATCCGTTAACCTCTGAATCACTTTTTCGCAAACTTAATTTAATTAATAAACAAGAAATTGAAAAAAATACTTTACTTAGTCGCTCGTACTCAAAATCATTGATCAATTATCCTTTAAAGCCCATTCTATCTGAAAATAGCCAAAAAAAGAATATAATTTTTATCGTTATAGACTCTTGGAGATTCAATTGCATGACCGAAAATATAACTCCGCATATTTTTGAGTTGTCCAAAAAATCACAAGTATTTCAAAACCATAAAAGCGGATCAAATATGACCACAGGAGGTATATTTTCGTTATTTTATGCCATACCTGCTACTTATTATGATAATTTTACAGGATTACAAGTATCTCCGGTTTTTTTCAATGAAATACTCAAGCAAGGCTATACATTATCAATTTTGTCAAGCTCAACGCTTGAAAATCCCCCTTTTAATAAAAATGTATTTTCAGGAATTCAAAATTTGAGACTGGAATCGAATGGAAATTCACCTTCAGAAAGAGATAAAGACATTTATAATGAATGGATAAAATTTATTAACGGCTATGATTCAAAAGAAAATACTCCCTTTTTTAGCTTCTTATTTTTTGATTCTGCTCATGGCTTTGATTACCCTTCAGATTTTCCTGTTAAATTTAAACCGACGTTAGATGAAGTAAATTATATAGCTTTAAATGATGATTACAATCCAATCACTTTTTATAACAGATATAAAAATTCATTAAATTATATTGATAGTCTCATCGGAAACATATTGAAAAAATTAGAAGAGAAAAAGCTCTTAGACTCTTCAATTGTAGTCATTACAGGAGATCATGGACAAGAATTTAATGACAATAAAAAAGGATATTGGCAACACGGAGGAAATTTTTCAGATTATCAAATTGGCACACCTCTAATTGTATTTGATGCTTCTAGACCGGCAAAAACTTATACTCATTTAACTTTACATTATGATATTATTCCTACGCTTATGAATAACGTTTTGGGAGTTACAAATCACTATTACGATTATAGCGTAGGCCAAAATTTATATGATTGCAAGAATAGAAAATGGTTTATCTGCGGGTATAATCAAAAATATGCTATCATTGAAAAAAATATGATAATTAATGTTTATTCCTCGGGAATGTATGATGTTGTCGATAAAAAATTAAATCCGGTAAATGAAAATACCGTTGATTTTAGTGTAATTAAAGATGCGGTAATTGAAAATTCACGTTTTTACCATACATCTAAAAAATAGTAGTTTTCAGTTGCTAAATAAAGGAATTCTATACATCAAATAACAGAAAATTAAACAAAAAAATATATTCAGAATAATTAATAATACGACTGAACTTCCAATCTAATCGACTTTTAAAGTATTAATGATTTTAATTACTTACTTATTACTTTCAAAAATAATTTTAAAAAAATATATATAAAAGCAAGAAGCTGAAAATATTCTATCAAAGTTGTACATTTGCAAACTTAAACCATCAGTATATATGTCAGATTTAGTATCAAAATTAGAGGCTATAAAACAAAGATTTGATGAAGTATCAGATTTAATTATTCAACCGGATGTTATCTCAGACCAAAAAAGATATGCTCAACTAAACAAAGAATATAAAGACTTAAACAAAATAGTAGAAATCTATCATCAATACAAATCCTTACTTAATACAGTTTCCGATGCCGATGAAATTATTAAAGAAGGCATTGATCCTGATATGGTTGAATTGGCAAAAGAAGAAAAAAATGATGCCTTAGCCAAAATTCCTGAAATGGAAGAAAACATAAAATATATGTTAATTCCAAAAGATCCTGAAGACGACAAAAATATCACCGTTGAATTAAGAGCCGGAACGGGGGGTGATGAATCGGCTATTTTTGTGGAAGACATTTTCCGAATGTATACCATGTATTGGAGACAAAAGGGTTGGAACTTTGAAGTAGTAGACGCTACGGAAGGTAGCGTTAAAGGATATAAGGAAATGATTATTAATGTTAGTGGAGAAGGAGCTTACGGAACCATGAAATTTGAATCGGGAGTACACCGAGTTCAAAGGGTTCCCGAAACCGAATCACAAGGAAGAGTACATACTTCAGCCATAACCGTAGCCGTTTTACCCGAAGCTGAAGAAGTAGATGTTGAAATTAATCCGGCAGATTTAGAATATCAAACCGCTCGATCTAGTGGAGCAGGAGGACAGAACGTTAATAAAGTAGAAACCAAAGTTCAGCTTACGCATAAGCCCACCGGAATAATGATTCAATGTCAGGTAGCACGTTCACAACATGCCAATAGAGAGATGGCGTTACAAATGCTTCGTAACAAATTATACGATATGAAGTTGCAAGAGCATCTTGATAAAATTTCAGCACACAGAAAAACGATGGTATCCACCGGAGACCGTTCGGCTAAAATTCGTACCTATAATTACCCGCAAGGTCGTGTAACGGATCATCGTATTAATAAATCCATCTATAATTTAGATAACTTTATGAATGGAGATATTGATGAAATGATTGAAGCGGTAAAAATTGCCGAAAATGCAGAAAAACTAAAAGGTCAAGAAGACTAAATTCTTACATAATAAGCTTTATATAATTCGCTATTAACTACCATTTTATCTTAATGAATTATATAAAGTTTATTATTTATAAATCATTTTAAAAAGATACTACTCTATAAAGTTCTATTTATCTGTTAAATAAATCCTTTACGTGTTAAAATTACTATCGGTATAAATCATTGATATTTTAGAATTCTTCAGGATTTACTACTTTAAAATCAATATAAACATTTTTTCAATTAATATCTTAAAGGTTTTTCTTTTTACATTTTGCAACAAGTGTTAACTTCAAATATCTTATATTTGAAAATAAAAACACAGATAACCCTAAAGAATGACCAGTCAAGATTGCGATAAAAAACTATTTCTGATTGATGCCTATGCTCTTATATTCAGAGCTTATTATGCCTTTATAAAAAACCCAAGAATTAATTCAAAAGGGTTAAATACTTCCGCTATTTTCGGATTTACCAATACGCTTTTCGATTTAATGAAAAAAGAAAAGCCATCACATTTGGCTGTAGTTTTTGATGTGGGAGAAACGTTCCGTCATCAGGTCTATAAAGAATACAAAGCCAATCGGCAAGAAACACCGGAAGCTATACGGATAGCTGTTCCTTATATCCATAAACTGATGGAAGCATTACATATTCCTTGTCTTTGGAAAGAAGGGTACGAGGCCGATGATGTGATAGGAACTTTGGCAAAAAAAGCGGAAAAAGAGGGATATACTACCTATATGATGACATCGGATAAAGACTATGCGCAATTAGTTTCCGAAAATATCTTTGTTTTTAAACCGGCATCCAGAGGAAACGATATTGAAATTTGGGATGTAGAATCTGTTAAAGAAAAATTCGAAGTTAAAAATCCGTCTCAAGTTATTGACCTTTTGGGTATGATGGGAGACAGTGTAGACAATATACCCGGAATACCCGGTGTAGGCGAAAAAACGGCTAGACAATTTATTAAAGAATACGGAAGCATTGAAAACTTATTTGCTCATTCTTCTGAATTAAAAGGAAAAATGAGAGAAAAAGTGGAAGCAAATGAGGAATTAGGCCTTTTATCAAAAAAATTGGCAACCATTGATACTCATGTTCCTATCGAATTTAATTATGAAAGTTTAACGGTGGATCAGCCGAATGTTGAAGAGGTCATTAAAATTTTTGAAGAATTAGAGTTTAGAAATATGATTACAAATTTTCAGAAAACGTATCATATTATTTCTGAAAGTGAATCTAATTTAGAAAAAAATTCTTCCGGTAAAGCTCCGGTAAATGGACAAAGATCGTTGTTTGATACAACCGATCAGGACATTGAAATGAAAGAAAGCGCCAACTGGAAAACTATTGAAAATACTGATCATCTCTATCAACTGACAGAAACTCCTGTGGCAGTAAAATTGTTGGTAGATAAACTTTTAAAGCAAAAAATTGTATGCTTTGATACGGAAACTACTTCAACTGATTCCATGATCGCGGAATTAGTCGGTATTTCATTTTCATATGAAAATGCAAAAGGGTACTATGTACCTTTTAGTACTAAGGACAAAGAAAAAACACAAGAATTTATAGAACTGCTCCGACCGGTTTTCGAAGATGAAAATATAGTTAAAGTAGGCCAAAACTTGAAGTATGATTGTAAAGTTTTAAGAAAATATAAGGTAGAAGTTAAAGGGGTACTTTTTGATACCATGATTGCGCATTACTTAATCAACCCCGATGCAAGACATAATATGGACCTATTGGCTGAAACAGAGCTTAATTACAAGCCTGTTCCCATAGAATCTTTAATCGGAAAAAAAGGAAAAAATCAAAAATTGTTTTCTTCCGTTCCTATTGAATTGCAAAAAGAATATGCGGTTGAAGATTCTGATATTACCTTACAGCTTAAAGACAAATTTGAACCTCAACTCAAACATGATAATCTTAAAAAGCTTTTTGATGACATAGAAATGCCCTTAATGAAGGTGTTGGAAGACATGGAATGGGAAGGTATCAATTTAGATATCAAAGCATTAGGCGAAATGTCTAAAGAATTAGTTGAAGACCTGTCTATGTTGGAAAAAGAAATTTATTCTTTAGCCGGAGAGGAATTTAATATCAGTTCACCCAAACAATTAGGAGATATTATATTTGATAAATTAAAATTAGGTACTAAGCCCAGAAAAACCAAAACAGGTCAATATGCAACCGGCGAAGATGTTTTATTAAAGCTGGCGCATAAACATAAAATTATAGATTTATTATTAGAATACAGACAGCTGCAAAAATTAAAATCTACCTATGTTGATGCCCTGCCCAATGAGGTAAATCCACTAACGGGAAGAGTACACACAACCTTTGCACAAACTGTAGCAGCTACCGGTCGTTTAGCTTCTAATAATCCCAATCTTCAAAATATTCCTATTAGAACCGAAAGAGGGCAAGAAGTACGTAAAGCCTTTATAGCAAAGGATTCTAAACATAAAATAATTTCTGCCGATTATTCCCAAATTGAATTGAGAATCATTGCAGCCATGAGTAAGGATCCCACCATGATCACTTCCTTTAAAAACGGTGAGGACTTCCATAGGGCTACTGCATCAAAAGTATTTCATGTACCTATGGATCAAGTGACTAAAGAGCAGCGCTCTCAAGCGAAAACGGTTAACTTTGGTATCATTTACGGAGTATCTGCATTTGGATTAAGTGAGCAAACCGGTTTATCTAGATCCGAATCAAAAAGTTTGATTGATGCTTATTATCAGGCTTATCCCGTTTTAAAAGAATACATTTCGGAACAAGTACAGATAGCACGAAAAAACGGATATGTAGAAACCTTATTGGGAAGAAGAAGGTATTTGCCGGACATCCATTCCGGAAATAGCGTAGTGCGTTCTCATGCAGAAAGGAATGCAGTAAATGCGCCTATTCAGGGAACAGCAGCAGACGTAATTAAAATAGCCATGATACACATTCATGAACTGTTGCAGGAAAGAAAATTTCAAACCAAACTTTTGTTACAAGTGCACGATGAATTGGTTTTCGATGCTCCTGATGAAGAAATTAAGGAAGTATCGACACTCATAAAAAATACAATGGAAAACTCCGTACGTATGGAAGTTCCTTTAATAGTAGATGTTGGAGTGGGTCCCAATTGGCTTGAAGCCCATTAAGAATTTATATAGAACACTCTAGAATTGATGAGTTTATAAATATTCTCTTTTAACTATATGAATCTCCTGACATTTGATAATTTATCTGCATACAGAGAATTAACCCATTTTACAACTACAATCGAAGGCGGAGTAAGTGTCGGGAAGTATGCATCGTTCAATTTAGGAACAACCTCCGGGGATGATCCGAAAAATGTGATTGAAAACAGAAAAAGACTCTGTAATGAGATAGGTATTTCAACCCATAAATTATTTATACCTGTTCAAACTCACAGCAATCACGTGTTACTTATTGACCGAAATTTTTTAGATTTAACAAGTGATAAACAATCTGAAATTCTTCAAAATAAAGATGCTTTACTGACTCAAGAAAAGGAAATTTGCATAGGAATAACTACAGCCGATTGTGTACCTATAATATTTTATGATCCTTTAACCCGCACTTTGGCAGCCATCCATGCAGGATGGAGAGGAACCATTAGCAAAATTGCTTTAAATACTCTGTCGGAAATGGTACGTCATTTTAGTTGCAAACCTGAAAATATCAGAGTAGGAATTGGTCCGTGCATTTGCGCGAACTGTTTTGAAGTAGGAGATCATGTCATTGAAGATTTTATTAAAGAAGGTTTTGATAGTAATCTAATTAGTTTTAAAAATAAAGAAACCCGAAAATATCATATTGATCTTAGAAAAGCAAATCAGTTGCTACTGGAACAAGCAGGTTGTCTCGCTCAACATATAGAAATAAAAAATTTATGTACGGTTAATCAACCTAATTTATTTTTTTCGGCAAGAAGGCAAACCATAAATTCCGGTAGAATGGTAACCGGTGGTATTTTACGTTAATTTTTTATGAATTTATTAAAATATTATATAATTTTGTTAATAAATTTATAAAATGGATAAAAATATATCAGATAAACAAAATATAGGAAATACTATTGATAATATCGATAAAAAAGATAATGATCAAAAGAAGAAAAAAAATTCAGGATCCTTAAAGTATTTTTTAGTTACCCTATTAGTGTTAGTCTTAGTAGGTTTAGGATTTTATTATCATATCATCCAAGAGATATTTTACAGTTTTCTTTCTATAATTTTTATTGTAATTGTTTTGGCTTTAGGCTTGGGATGGGAATATTGGGTATTCACTCATTTCACTACCGATGAATTTACGCTCATTAATAAAGAACAAAACAATACTTCTGATTCTTGGAAAAATTTGGAAGAAGAATTTAAATTATGGATAGCAAGTTCTGAACAAAAAATAAAGCAAGTAAGACAATTATCATTGCTTAATTATATGACAGCTATTGGATTGTTTATAATTTCCACCCTTGTTTTATTAGTTAATTGGATCTATGATGTAAATCCATCACCTTCCGCCTATCAACAATTTAATCCTGCGTTTGCATTGACTATTATTTTACTTCTTTTTTCTATACTATTTATGCTTCTTCATTATATCAATCAAAAAGACAGTATAAAAAAACAAGAAAAGTTGGATCATACCATCCAATGGATTCTATCACTTAAAGCAGCCCATACTATAGGTAAAGAGCATATGTTAGAAATTATTAACTCAAATAACCTTAAATCTTAAAATTTTGATATATAACTACTTATATTTTATTTCAAATTTTAGTTAATAAAAAAATTTACAAACTATTTTACAATCTATTTAATGGAAATGCATACAAAACTATAATTAATTAGAAAGTATATAAGTATTTATATAGTTTATTACATGACGATTATACTAAAATATCTGTAATTTTCCCATTAATAGCATCATTTACATTGACGCCTACAAAAAACTAAAGAATTTTATTAAATAAAAATATAAAATAATTTAGTTTTAAATTTGTACCTTACCATTGAGCTTTTTTGTTAGTACAACTTATGAAATTTAAGCTGCTCTATATTTATATAATTATTTTACCCATTTTGCTTCATGGCCAAGTAGAAAAAAATTTCATTAAGATATATAATAATCAAAAACTATGGTTTTCAAAAACCTATTCTGAAAATAAAGTAGGTTCGATTTTAGATTCTTTAGTACATCTAGGTTTTTATACCTTAAAACTGGATTCTTTAAAAAAAGATAAAAAAGAAACCTTAGTTTATATTAACAGAGGAAAATTTTACAAAAAAGTATGGGTACAATTAGACTCTCTTTCACAAGCGGCAATTACTAACAAAAATCATTTTCAAACAGATAATATTGATTCTTTAGCAGGAGTAATCCATTATTATTATATAAAAAAAGGATATGCATTTAACCAAGTCCACACACAATTATTCCTTGCAAATGAACCATTAGAAGCATCCATACATGTTGAACTTCACCAAAAAAGACTCATCAATTCATTTGTTTTAAACGGATATACCAAAATCCCTCGAGGAATAATAAAAGAATTAGAATATGGATTTCTTGGTAAAACCTATACAGACAAGCGACTTAAAGAAATTTCAGCTATGTTACAAGGAACAGCATTTATAGCTGAAGAAAAAAATCCGCAAGTATTATTCACCCCCGATTCTACCAAGATTTATTTATATTTGAAAAAAAGAAAAGCCAGTTCATTGGATGGCATGGTAGGCTTTGGAAATGACGAAAAAGGTAAATTCAAAGTCAACGGTCAATTGCAACTTTCTTTAGGCAATGTATTGAATTCATTTGAAACCATTAACTTAAATTGGTTATCCACACCGGATAAATCTCAAAACTTTGAAGTTCAAGTCAACGTACCCTATCTTTTTAAATCTAAATTCGGATCAGAAACATCGTTAACTATATTTAAACAAGACAGCACCTATGCAACCATTCGCCTAAATGAACATATATATTATCAATACACCGTAAATCAACGGTTAGGTATAGAAGGATTATATGAAAACTCACGATATGTATCGGAATTAGATAATAATAACAACTTTTCCAAAACAGGATTAGGCATAAGTTATCAATACAAAGAAAGAAATGAAAACGAAATTTTAGGTCCTAAAAATTTATACTCCATAAAAGGAATTGCATATAGGAATATACCGGAAGATCGAAAAAATTTAACTGAATATAATGTAAGTGCTTCCCTAGAGAAATTAATAAAATTATCTGCTTCTCATTATCTAAAACCGAAAATAAATGCTTCAACCTTACTTTCGGATACGTTGACAGTAAATGAATTATTTAAAATCGGTGGTTTGAAAACTATTCGTGGATTCAATGAACAATCTATTTATGCCAATGCGTATATCATCGGAAGTTTAGAATACAGATACGTTCCGTTTGAAGAACTGTATTTAAGTTTATTTACAGATGTTGCATGGATTGAGAATAAAAATCAAAATACAAAACCCTTTTTATTGGGAACCGGAGTAGGAATTAGCTTTTTAACACGTTTCGGGATTTTTTCATTGAACTATGCCGTTGGTAAATACGATTCTGAACCTGTAAATTTTTCAGATTCTAAAATTCATATTGGAATACAAGCTACTTTTTGACAAAAAAGAATCGAATTTTTGTTTACCTTTGTATTAATCTCAAGGTAGCATGAAATCATTAAAAAAAATACTAAAAAAATTTGCCTCTCCCTACAGAAAAGAATTTATATTAGGAATTCTATTTAACGTTCTATATTCTTTATTTTCAATAGTTTCCGTTTTTTCCATTATGCCCATTTTGGAAATGCTTTTAGGAGGAAAAAATCAAATTTTAATTGAACAAACGAAAAAAGAAATGCAAGCCTCAACGGGTATGATGGCTGAGCTGAAATATAAATTTTATGTATTTTTAGATCATTCCCTTGAAGGAACCAATCCTAAAACGATTTTAGCTTATCTTTGTGTTACTGTTATAGTTTTATTTTTATTTAGAAATATTTTCAGATATTTAGCTCAATATTTTATTGTACTGTTACGAAGCGGAGTTTCCAAAGATTTGCGGGTTGCCATGTATGATAAAATCCTTACGCTTCCTGTTTCTTATTTCACTGATCGAAAAAAAGGGGATATTATGATACGACTTTCCGGAGATGTAGGAGAGGTGGAAGGCAATATTTTAACTTCTATTTTAGAGCTTTGGAGGACGCCTTTTTCCATTCTTTTTACTCTTATCGCTTTGATAACCATCAGCCCTTCGTTAACTTTAATAGCATTTATTGTTCTGCCTTTTATGGCGTGGATTATTTCCGCAATTGGAAAAAGTTTGAAAAAAGATGCTAAAAAGGGATTAGCCGAATCGGGTAATGTACTTTCAGTAATTGATGAAACGCTAAACGGAACTAAAATAATCAAAATTTTCAATGCCGAAGAATCCATGAAAAACAGATTTATGAATAGCGTTCTTAATCTCAGAAGGCTATCCATAAATATGATGAAAAAATATGAACTTGCTTCGCCCTCTTCTGAATTTTTAGGTTCTGTTGCCATGATTTTTATAACCTGGTACGGCGGAGTTCTTATTTTAGACGGTGAAGGTTTAAATCTTCCTTCCTTTTTAGTCTATATAGCTCTATTTTTTCAATTATTAGAACCGGCCAAAACCTTATCAACTTCCATCACGAATTTACATAAAGGTACGGCCTCTACAGATCGCTTGGTGGAAACATTAGAAACCAGCATACAGATTTACGAACCGGAACATGCCATAGAATTATCCGAAATAAAAGAAGGAATTCAACTGAAAAATATTAATTTCCAATATGTTGACGGACATCCCATTCTTCAAGATGTAAATTTATTTATACCTAAAGGCAAAACAATTGCAGTAGTGGGACAAAGCGGTAGCGGTAAAACTACTTTAGCCAATTTAATTGCACGGTTTTATGACGTAGATAGCGGAGTGATCTATGTAGATGGTCATGATTTAAGAGATTTAAATTTAAAAGTTTACCGTAAATTATTGGGCATGGTTACCCAAGAATCCATATTATTCAATGATACCATTGCCAATAATATTAAATTAAGCAATCCAAATGCATCCATGCATGAAGTTATAGAAGCTGCTAAAGTTGCCAATGCACTGGAATTCATTGAGCAAATGCCGGAAGGTTTCGAAACAACCATCGGTGAAGGAGGCGGAAAATTATCGGGTGGACAAAAACAAAGAATTGCTATCGCCAGAGCTATATTGAAAAATCCACCTATCATGATTTTAGATGAAGCAACTTCTGCCTTAGATACTCAAAGTGAACGATTGGTACAAGATGCTTTAGATAATCTTATGTCTAACAGAACATCCCTGGTTATAGCTCATAGATTATCAACCATTGTCAATGCAGATATGATTGTGGTGATGGATAAAGGAAAAATAATGGAACAAGGAACTCATGCTGAATTATTGGAGAAAAATGGTATTTATAAAAAATTAATTGACATGCAAAATTTTTCTTAACTTTTTGATAATAATATATATACTATAAAATTAAAAAGAGCTTCTATTAGATAGAAGCTCTTTTTAATTGAAATAAGAATTGTATTATATACTATTTTCTTTAGGAACGAAATTTTTTACCCTGTTTATGTAAATGCTTTTTATTATGCATATCCTCTTTAATTTTCTTAAGCTTTTGTCTTTGTTCTTCAGTAAAAACTTTATTTATTTCAGATTTTTTATCTTCCTTTAATTGATGAATTTGTTGACGCAATTCTTCTGATTTTTTCCTCAACTCATCTTCGCGGCTTTTATATTTATCCTCAATTAAATTAATCTTTTTAATTTGATCTTCCGTTAAATTAAGTTCTTTAGCCATCCTATCCCTCATCTCTTTCACTTTTTCTTCTTTTTTATCATGATCCTTAGGATCCTCACATTTAGATTGTGTAAAAGCAAAAGTAGAGGAAAATACTAATGCTCCTACAAAAATTATTTTTTTCATATAACTTTAGATTTACAACTTTATTGACAAATCATATTTTAAAAGGTTTAATTTAAACTTATATATTCTAAACTATTTTTTTAATATATAATAAAGAGAAACCTTTTTAACTTGTAATACTTTTGCGATGAATGTTTAAAACCAAATAAAATTAAAATAAAGTTCAAAGTAAAATAATTAAATTAGAGAGAAAAAACAGCATAATAATACCAAAAAAATAGTCAATAACCTGCTATAAATCCCTCTAATGTTGATAATTTTTTCTGAATATACCGTTTAAAAATTGTATTTTTACAGCTTGAAATTTTATTATACTGATGGGAAAAATTATTGCTATAGCTAATCAAAAAGGAGGAGTTGGAAAGACCACCACAGCCGTCAATTTGGCTGCGGCCATAGGGGTGCTTGAAAAAAAAGTTTTACTCATCGATGCAGACCCTCAGGCAAATGCCAGTTCCGGATTAGGTATTAATATCGAAGAAGTAGAATATGGTACCTATGAAGTGTTGGAACACAGTGCTTCTGCCAAAGATGCCATACAACCTTCTACTTCCCCAAATGTGGAATTAATACCGGCTCATATAGATCTTGTTGCTGCCGAAATTGAATTGGTTGACAAGGTCAATAGAGAATACATGTTAAAAGAAGCTTTAAAAGATATAAAAGATGAATATGACTTCATAATCATTGATTGTGCCCCGTCATTAGGATTAATTACTTTAAATGCTTTAACTGCTGCCGATTCTGTAATAATTCCCATCCAATGTGAATATTTCGCCTTAGAAGGTTTAGGAAAACTCCTTAATACGATAAACAGCGTGCAAAAATTGCACAATCCGGATCTAACTATTGAAGGGTTATTATTAACTATGTATGATGCCCGTTTACGTTTATCGAACCAAGTGGTAGAAGAAGTCAAAACTCATTTTCCGGATATGGTGTTTGACAGTCTCATACAAAGAAATGTGCGATTAAGTGAAGCTCCGAGTTTTGGCGAATCCATATTAAAATATGACGCAGAAAGCAAAGGTGCTATAAACTATATCTTACTTGCTGAAGAAGTATTAAATAAAAACAAGGCTGAAGTTAAATAAATTATGGCTATAGACAAAAAAAGAGCTATGGGTAGAGGTCTATCCGCAATCTTAAGTGAGAATTCTAAAAAAGTTAATTCTGCCGAAGAAAAAGGAGCAGAAGAATTAGTAGGTAACATTTTGGAAATTTCACTTGATGATATTATAACCAATCCCAATCAACCCAGAACTAATTTTGATCAAAAAGCATTAGATGAATTATCCATTTCTATTAAACAGTTAGGATTAATACAACCAATAACTGTTCGTAAAAATGGAGACAAATTCGATTTAATTTCGGGAGAAAGGAGATATCGCGCTTCCAAACAGGCCGGTTTAAAAAAATTACCTGCATTTGTTCGATTAGCTAACGATCAGGAACTTTTAGAAATGGCTTTAGTTGAAAATATTCAACGAAAAGATCTGGATCCTATCGAAATTGCCTTAAGCTTTGAAAAATTAATTGAAGAAATCAATATAACTCAAGAAAATTTGAGTAACAGAGTAGGGAAGGACAGAAGCACCATAACCAATTATTTAAGACTTTTAAAACTTTCTCCGATTATCCAAACGGGAATCCGAGACGGGATAATTTCCATGGGACATGGAAGAGCGCTCATATCCTTGGAAGAGCAAGAGAAACAATTATTTGTTTATGAAAAAATTGTACGAGAACAATTATCCGTAAGACAAACCGAAAGTTTCATTCGAACGTTTAAAAATCCTAAAAGCAAAAAAGTTTCCAAAGAAAAAGAATTACCCAATCATTTAAAAAAGGGTTTGAAAAATTTTGAGGATTATTTCGAAACAACTATTGAAATAAAGGCTACAGAAAAAGGAAAAGGAAAAATTATCATTAATTTTGATTCCACGGAAGAATTTGAAAGAATTCAGAAATTATTAGAATGATACAAAAGAAAATATTGGTTATACTTTCATTATTTCTTACTTGTTTTATTTTAGCGCAAAATCAAGAAACAAACCATGCCACCATTAGTGATGATGGCGTTATAATACGCAATATTAATCATACAGATTCACTTACTCAAACCATGTTGAGAAGCCCTCTGAAAGCTTCTTTATACTCTGCCATACTTCCCGGTTTAGGACAATTGTACAATAAAAAATATATTAAAGCTCCTATTGTGCTAGGGGTTATTGGTGCGGGGATCGGTTTTATAAAATATTACGACAATCGATATAATAAATATCACAAAGCCTATTTAGCGGAACTTAGCGGACAAAAGCATCAATTTTCAGATGTAGCGGGAATCAGTCCTAAAGTTTTAGCTAACGCTCAAGATTCGGAAAGGAGAAACAGAGATTATGCGATTGTGCTGACTTCTCTGGCTTATCTTTTAAATATTGTTGATGCCACCGTTGATGCTCATCTATCAATATTCGATAAAGATAAAGATCTTGCTGTACGACCTGTTATTATGGAAGACGCCGATACCTGGTTTACTAATCAAAAAGTTGGACTTTCATTTTGCTTGTCTTTTTAAAATGATTAATGTTTATAAAAAATAATATATATTCTTATGAAAATAGCTTTAGTAGGTTATGGTAAAATGGGTAAAGCCATTGAAGAAATAGCTAAAAATCATAATCACGAAATTGTAGCCCGATTAGAAGAAAAACCAACTCAAAAAAATTTAAATGGTGCGGATGTAGCTATTGAATTTTCAACTCCTTCTACTGCTTATGAAAATGTAATTGCTTGTTTAGAATTGGGTATACCTGTTGTTTGTGGAACAACTGCCTGGTTAGATAAGCTTCCTCAAGTAAAAGAATATTGCGCAAAGCATAACGGGGGATTTATTTATTCTTCCAATTACAGTTTAGGCGTTAATTTATTTTTCGAAATAAATAAAAGAGCGGCTGAAATAATGCAGAAGTTCCGTGAATATACGGTTCACATTGAAGAAATTCATCATACAGAAAAAAAAGATGCACCCAGTGGTACTGCCATAACGCTTGCCGATGAAATCATACCGATTTATGGTTTTGACGGATGGAATTTATCCTATAAAACCAATAATAATTTATTGGGAATTGAAGCTAAGAGAGTTCATGATGTTCCCGGAACACATACTGTGATTTATAATTCGCCTATAGACGATATTGAACTGAAACATGTAGCCCATTCTAGAAAAGGATTTGCTATGGGAGCATTAATTGCAGCCCAATGGCTTATCGGAAAAAAAGGGGTATTCACCATGAAAGATGTATTAGGCTTTTAGACAAAAACTATTTTATTTTAGGCTACTAAATAACTAAATATTAAAAAGATTTAAAGATTATCTCATGCATTATTTAACTTATTATTTACTATTCGCTTTACTTTCAAATATATTTTATTTCCTGACTGCTTGGAAATTATTTCAAAAAGCAGGTAGAAAAGCATGGGAATCCTTAGTTCCTTTTTATAATATTTTAGTTACTTTAAAAATTATTCATCGACCTTGGTGGTGGTTTATTATAGTATTTATCCCGATTGTCGGTCCAATTATGGGAGCTATTATACTAGTAGATTTTATAAGACATTACAATCGTCGTTCATACTTAGATGCCGTTTTAGTTTTATTCTTCTCATTTATTTTTTTAGCATATATAAACTATTCACCTGAAACACAATACAGTGGTAAACAAGAACGAAAAGAAACATTTATATCTGCCGTATTGTTTGCCGTTATATTTGCCACAGTCATCCATGCTTTTGTCATTCAACCATTTACCATTCCAACAGCTTCTATGGAAAGAACCTTGCTGGTAGGAGATTTCCTTTTTGTCAGTAAGTTGAATTACGGAATAAGAATTCCGATGACTCCGGTAGCGTTGCCTTTTTTACAAAATAAAATTCCGTTGGGAAACAATCAACAACCTCAAAATCAAATAAATTCTTATGTGGATAAAATTCGTTTGCCGTATATGAGACTTCCCGGTTGGACAAAGGTTAACAGATATGATATCGTTGTTTTTAATTATCCTACAGATTCTCTGCATACTGCCATAGATAGGAAAGATCCTTATGTTAAGCGCTGTGTGGGTTTACCGGGAGATAAAATTCAATTGATTGATGGAAATTTATTTATCAATGGAAAACCCGAAGAAATAAAAAAAGATGAAGAACAACAAAGAGACTATTTAGTATATACAACCCAAGCCGGAATCAGTCAAAGAAAAATTGAAGATCTATTGGGATATGCCACATATCAAGAAGGAATGAACGAACAGGGTAATACTATTTATTATTTCAAAGGGCTTACCCAAGAAAATGCAAACAAAATAAAAAATTTTGATACGGTAGACTCTATTCAGATTTTATATGCAAATAAAGGAGAGGAGGGCATCCATTATAGAGATATAGCAAAAACAAAAATTGATACAACTAATTCCATTTTTCCCCTTCATAGTGGTTGGAACGGCTCTCAATATGGTCCTCTCATGATACCTAAAAAAGGGGATATTATTACGTTGACCCGTCAAAATATAGATCAATATAGAAGAATCATTAAAAATTATGAATATAATGATTTGAAGGAAAAGGAAGGCAAATTTTACATAAACGGTAAGGAAACTAACACCTATACCATCCAACAAAATTATTATTGGATGATGGGGGACAACCGAGATAATTCTTTAGACAGCCGTTATTTCGGATACGTACCGGAAGATCATATTATTGGAACTCCTATTTTTACCTGGTTAAGCATTCAAGGTTTATTCGAAAATGATCCTTTCGGGCATCCTGCCAAATTTAAAATAAGATGGAATAGAATGTTTCGTACCGTTAACACAAATGTTCCGCTTAAAGATAAAACTAATTATATACCTGTATTTATCTTATTGTTAGGAGGATATTTTGCATACGATTACTTTAATAAAAAGAAAAAGAAAGCAAGCGATAAAAAATAATTATCAAATTATGAAGAAAACCATCTTTTTTGTAATAGCATTATGGATCTTACCTTCAATAAGTTATGCTCAAGATGATTTAATCAATAAAATTAAAGATAATAAATCAACCCATACCGATTTTCGTTTTACTATCATAAAACAACTGGATAATACTTCCGTAAAAAATCAAGGATCTTCAGGGACTTGCTGGAGTTATGCAGGAAATTCTTTTTTAGAATCTGAAATATATAAAAAACATCATCGGGTATTAGATATAGCAGAAATATACACTGCCAGAAAAACTTACGAGGATAAAGCCAAAAATTATATTTTAATGGACGGTTACGTTAATTATGGTGATGGAGGTTCTTTACACGATGTTATTAATATGTACAAAAAATATGGAATGGTTCCTCAGGAAGCCTATACCGGACTAATTAATGGTGCTATAAAGAATAATTTCAGTAAAATGCAGCAAGAACTTAAAGAGTATCTAGATACGGTAAAATCTCAAAAAGCACCTATTAACACCCAATGGACGCAAAATTTTTCATCTATTTTAGATAAATACATTGGAAAAGTTCCTGAAACATTTATTTATAAGGGTAAAGAATATACACCTAAAACATTTGCAGAAGAAATTGTTGATTTAGATCCAAAGGATTATATAGAAATTTCATCTTTTAAAGATTACGAATATTATACACTATTTTATCCGCCATTACCTGATAATTGGAGTGGTGACAAAATGTACAATGTTCCCATGAAGGAATTGACTGAAATTATAGATCATGCTTTATCAACGGGATATACGATTGGATGGGCCAGCGATGTTAGCGAGCCGTATTTCAGTTGGAAAAATGGTATCGCTTATGTTCCCGATACGAATATTTATTCCATTTCTTCCGAAGAAAAAGCAAATTTATTCAATTATCCCAAGCCGGAAAAGGTTATCACTGAAGAATTGCGTCAGGAAGCCTTTAACAATAAAACTACAACAGATGATCATGCCATGCATATAGTGGGCTTGGCTAAAGACCAAAACGGAAAGGAATATTATTTAGTTAAAAATTCTTGGGGAATTAGTAATGATTATCAAGGATATTTATACGTCACAAAAAATTACGTACAATTTAAAACCACCGCAATTTTAGTAAACAAAAAAGCCATTCCTAAAAAAATTTATAAAAAACTAAACCTTAAGAATTAATACAATGAATTTTTCAATTCAACCCAATTTAGAAAATGATTATGTACAAATATTACCCTTAGAAATCAACGATTTTGAGAGTTTGTATCAAGTAGTAAAAGATAAAAAAATCTGGGAACAACATCCTTGTCATAATCGTTGGAAAGAAGACGTATTCAAATATGTTGACAAAATTTATTTTCATATAGGTTCTACTAACTTTAGATCACAAAAAGCTATAGCTAAAATAAATGCAATCTTACTTAAATATTCTATTTAACATAATATAAATTATAGGACAATATATGCAACCGCACTTTGCCAACGCTTATTTGTAACCGTTACTTTTGAAGTGGAATAACATCGTTTAAATATCCTCAAAGACATTTAGTTATATAATTATATTTATTTATGTTTGCAAATAGTTAGCTTTTAAAAACAGGAAGATAGCCTGTAAACACCACTATTTTATGAATATTATCATGACAAAAGAAGACATCAATCAATATTTAAGCATGCTTGAGGATGAATTGTTGAACAATTCAGAGCAAATTCCTATTAAATTAAGCAGATCATGGGCTGGTCAGTTTCCTGATGAAGCTGCAGTATATATTTTCAGGGAAGATGATATGTTTTGTTATGTTGGCGAAACTGGTAGTTTGAGAGGCAGGATGAATGATATTCTGAATACAAAAAATCATACTTTCAGAAGAAATTTAGGAAGCTCACATTTTGCAGATCATCCCAACTTTGAAAAAGCAAGCTCCCGCAAAAGTTTTCCTGATGATATTGAAGTTCTTTTAAATGAATTTATCACAAAACATTTGAAGCTATCATACATCTTAGTTGATTTAGGAAGAAAGGAATTGGAAGAAAAACTTTATGACAAATTTCAGCCCTGTTATAACTTAAAAGGAAAAAGAGGGAGTAAAAAAACTTATACCAAAGCAGAGAAGCAACAGGCTCATAAAAACGCTTATGAACGTTGATCAACAGAAGATGACGAAAATCTACTGCTCATTAAAAACAGTATTATGCGGCTTAGCCGATAATCAAAGAACTCAAGCCCACCCACCATCCAAATATTTGTTGGAGTTATATTCTATTTTGCTGGTTAGGCACATTGTGGCGCACATTAAGAATTATTAGGGCATGTTCCCTTATAATATATTTTGCAAGGAAAAAAGCATTGTATGAATTTTTTTAAAATTAATTTTTTGTAAATAAAAGTCTGATATTTTTTATATCAGACTTAAAATTAATTTTTAAATTTTTAATTGAAATTATTTAAATAAAATTTATAAAACTTTAATCATTTTTTTTTTGTATTTTAATTAATAATATAATTTAATCCTATCATTTACATCAATTCAGTTCCATCTGTATAAACAATTTTGTTAACTGTAAAATTGAATATTAAATCGTCAAAATTTGAATTCACCAATTTCAGGTCATTAATATCATTTTCTGCATCAAAACTCATCGTTCCTTTATATGTCCCATAAGGCTTAATTCTTTTATCAGTAAAAGTTTTCATATAGCCATCTCCAATTTCATCTCCTAAAGCATTGTAAATATGAAAACCGAATTTGATAGCTTTAATTTCTTTATCCGAATTGTTATGTATAGTATATTTAAATATATGATAAGAATTAAATTGATAATCATTAATATTAGCAGGTTTATGATTATAATCATTAATAGATATATTTAAAGCTTTATTTACTTTATCTTCTTCTTTTTCATCATCGTTATTAATTTTATCTTGTGAAAACTGTTCATCCATTTCAGCAAATTTTTTAGCATCTTCTAAAATTTGATGATATGTTTTACCTGTTAAATCATGTTTTAAATTTGAACTCCTTAACCATTCCTTAAGAATATTTTTATCCTCTTGGTTCATATTCTCAATCTTTTCGATAGCAATTATATCTCTATCTAAATTTATTGCATTATATTCTCTTTCCAAAGGATTTGAGCAAGAAATTAATGCAAATGAAAATAAAAAAATTGTAAAATTTTTATTCATAGTATTAAATTTTATATTATCTTGCAAATATAACAAAAATCTAAATATTTTATCTAATATTTAAATTCCACAGATTTATTTAATCATATTTTCAAAAAATTATATTGATATAAAAAAATAATATATAATTAAATCTATCAATTTTAAATTGACGACTATTTTAGAACTATAAATACTAATTAAATTTTTGATATTAGTATTGTTTTGTATTTAAATAAACTTGATACGTATATTTCGTTTCTACAATTGAGCCATACAGAATATTAAAATGAACCGTATAACAAAATAAAAAAAGAAATCCCATTATATTTTTACTTGAAAATAATATATATCATTCAAACCATACAATTATATCATTAATAAGGTTGAAATAATGATTTTATTAACACCATCAATCCTCAACGAATGAAAAAAATAACCCTATTACTGGCAATGAACCTAGTTATTTGGGCAGCAGGTCAGCAAAATAAACATCAAGTAGAAATGAATCAGACAAAACAAACCGAACATTACACATTCACGTTAAGCGATAAGGTAATAAGACAGAAAGTTACATTTAAAAATCGCTACGGAATTACTCTTATCGGAGATTTATATATCCCTAAAAAACACACTAACATACCCCTACCCGCACTTGCTGTGTGTGGACCTTTTGGAGCCGTTAAAGAACAAGCTTCGGGATTGTATGCCAATCAAATGGCAGAACGAGGTTTTATTGCTTTGGCTTTTGATCCTTCTTATACAGGAGAAAGCGGCGGGGAACCTCGCAATGTAGCATCTCCCGATATTAATACTGAAGATTTTAGTGCAGCCATTGATTTTCTTGGAATTCAAAAAAATGTAGATAAAAATAAAATTGGAATTATTGGTATTTGCGGATGGGCAGGATTTGCCCTAAACGCTGTGGCGGTGGACAAACGGGTAAAAGCTGTTGCCACAACAAGTATGTATGATATGTCCCGGGTGATGTCCAAAGGATATTTTGATAAAATGACTTTAGAAGAACGAACGAACATTTTAAAGCAATTGAGTGAGCAACGATGGAAGGATGCAGAAGATGGCATATTTCATGCAGGCCCTTTATTAAATCCTGTAAAATTAAATGGGGATGAACCGCAATTTGTAAAAGATTATTACGATTACTATCGAACACCCAGAGGATTTCATGAACGTTCTTTGAATTCAACGGGAGCTTGGAATGCTACCAATCCCCTCTCCTTTATGAATATGCCTATCTTAACCTATATTAAAGAAATATCTTCCCGACCAATATTATTAATTGCCGGAGAAAATGCACATTCACGATATTTCAGTGAAGATGCCTATCAATCGGCTTCAGAACCTAAAGAATTACTACTAATTCCAAATGCTGTTCATGTGGATTTATATGATAACGTAACAATCATCCCTTTTGATACATTGGAACGATTTTTTAAAAAGCATTTAAAATAATGCTAAATAAAATTTTTTGTTATTGTAAGATTTTAAATAAATAGTAAAAAATATCTCTGTATTAACCCTATAATTTTATTAATTCGTCATATCTTCATAACTTAGTAACAGAATAAATAATTATTTAAATTTTAAAAATAGAAAATATGGATTTTTTGGAATTAGCAAAAACCAGGTATACTACTAAATTATACGATCCCACTAAAAAAGTATCTGAAGAAAATATTCAAAAATTAAAAGAAATCTTGAGGCTTAGTCCCTCTTCCATCGACAGCCAACCTTGGAAATTTTATTTTATATCAGATCCGTCACTTAAAGATCAATTAGCGGGAGCTTCTGAATTTAATTCACAAAAAATAAAAGATTGCAGCCATATCATAGTGTTTACTGCTCTGGATAATGTTAAAAAATTTGAAGAGGAAATGCCAAACTATTTACCTGAAGGAAGCATGGTTTATTATAATCAAGTACTAAAACCGCAATCAGAATTTGAAATAAAATCTTGGTTTCAAAAACAAGTATATCTATCCTTAGGATTCTTTTTAAGTGCCTGTGCCGCCTTAGGTATTGACAGTACTCCTATGGAAGGAATTGAACCTAAAAAATATAATGAAATATTGAAACTCAACGATTATACAACCCTTTTCGCTGTAGCCATTGGATATAGAAATCCGGATGACAATAATCAACCTTCTAAAACTCCAAAATCCAGATTGGAAATGGACAAGATTATAAAATCAATGTAATTAGAATAAAAAGTTTAAAAAAAATACTATTTAATGTTTAAATAGTATTTTTTTTGTTTATATGCTTCAACGTATTTAATTCAAGATATTTTTTAAATAAATGATACTTGATCAAATACGTATATTAAAATTCCAATTTCATCATAAGATCCGTTTGCTTGTCTTCTCCTAATACAAAAAAATGCGTATCAAAAACCTTGAGTCCATTTTTCTGATAAAATTTTATGGCCTTAATGTTTTTCTCCCAAACTCCTAACCAAACATAAGTGCAATTTTTTTCTTTAGCTATGGCAATGGCCTGATTAAATAATTGTTGTCCTATAAATTGTTTTTGAAAATCCATAAGAACATATATCCGTTCAATTTCCATTCCCTCATTTTCTTTAATTTCCGTTTGAGCTTCTCCAAAATTAATTTTAAAATAACCTACAGGATTTTGATCGATTTCGGCAAAATAAAATTCAGAATTGGAATCAGCTAACTCGGATTTCAATTGATCTGAATTTACATGTTCCTCCAAATAACGATCCATATTTTCCTGGGTATTTGAACTTCCAAAAGTTTCAACAAACGTTTTATAACTTATATAAACCAGTGATTCTATATCTCTTTCACTTATTCTTCGTATCTCTAGCATTTTACCTGAATTCTTTTAAATTCAAAATTAAACTAAAATTACTATTCATACACTATCGTATAGATTTTTTATCAATTGAAACAATTCCTTACAATAATTTCAAACTATAGATAAGTAAAATCAATTCCTTACAATAAAAAATTACTAATTTCGTAATTGTATATATAAAGCAATACCATGGATTTGCAAGATCAGCTTAAGAAATTATTTCCGAATCATCAGTTTGAAGAACCTGAAGAATCATTTTCCACCCCGGAAAAAGAATTGTTTATGCAGGAGGAACCAATTATTTGTAAATATGAAAAAAAAGGGAGAAATGGAAAGCCCGTTACTATCTTGGAAAATTATAACGGAGCAGATGAAGATTTAAAACAACTTGCCAAAGAACTAAAATCCCAATTAGGGGTGGGCGGATCTGCCAAAGACGGAATTATTGTTATTCAGGGAAATTATCGAGATAAAATAATGGATATTTTAAAAGAAAAAGGATTTTCCGTAAAACGAGTGGGCGGATAAATTAAAGATATCAAGTTTAAAAAAATTAGCTTTACAAACTATGGCTTCTAAATTATCAAATTCAGAATTAGTATTAAATCCCGACGGGAGTATTTATCATTGCAATATCAAACCCGAAGAGCTGGCAGATACCATTATACTGGTTGGAGATCCGGGACGAGTACCTAAAGTGTCACAATATTTCGATTCCGTTGAAGTTACGTCTCAAAAACGAGAAATTGTTACTCACACGGGAACACTTAACGGAAAAAGGCTTACTGTAATATCCACAGGTATGGGTACCGATAATATTGATATCGTTTTGAATGAGTTGGATGCTCTTGCCAATATTGAATTAGTTAATAAGAAAATTAAATCTACCCCTACCCGACTTACTTTTGTTCGATTAGGAACCTCCGGTTCTTTGCAGTCTGATATTCCGGTAGATACGATGGTTGCCTCAACTAAAGGATTAGGATTTGACGGTTTAATGAGCTTTTACGCAAATACTGAAAATTTTTACACTAATGAAATAGCAGAAGCGTTTACATCGCAAACCAACTGGAATAAAAAAAGAGCAGCTCCTTATGTTGTAGACGGCTCTCAAGAATTATTGGACCTTATGTGTGAAAATTCAGCCGTCAGAGCCGGTATCACTGCAACCGCTATTGGTTTTTACGGTCCACAGGGAAGAATTTTACGTTTGGACTTAGATGATGAAAAGATGAACGAAAAACTTAATCGATTCGAATATAAAAATCACAGAATTACCAATTTTGAAATGGAAACTTCAGCCATTTACGGTTTATCTCAATTGATGGGTCATCGTGCTTTATCATTAAACACTATTGTAGCTAACCGTTATGCAGGTACTTTTAGTAAAGATCCGTATTCCTCTGTAGATAAAATGATACAATATGCTTTAGAAAAGCTTACAAGTTCTAATTAATTTTTTTTAAATTAATTAGAACCCAAATCTATTTTCTTAATCATTGTATGGTTGAAAATATAATAACCCACTAAATTAAGCAGTAAATTCTCCAGAGAAAATAGGCTAAAAATATAATTAATAAGATCCATTTATATTTAGGAAATCTATAACAGAAATACAGAACAAACAACCATACAGGAATCAGCTCAATAGATAATTCCATACCGGTAAACCACATAATGGGTAAAATTCCAACTAAGAATATCAAACAAATAATATTTCCCAGCGGAAACCATAAAGAAGGAAATTTAGTTTTAAACACTCCTTCTTTATTTTTACTTCTTTTAAAATAAAAATGGGTTAAACTGATGATTATCCAATTGATGATTAGAGAAGAAACTACTAACGACATTAAATAATTGAGAGCTTCTTTCGGCATTACTTTGTTTACAATAACACAAACAGCAGCAAATAAGGCGGAAACCAATATGGCCATTACCGGTACATGATTGGCATTCAGTTTCGATAAAAATTTAGGAGCATTTCCTTGAACGGACAAACCATATAACATCCTGCTGTTACTGTACACGCTGCTATTATAAACAGATAGGGCTGCAGTTAAAACCACCACATTCAGAACATTTGCAATGATGCTTGTAAAATAAAAAGTATGACCTAATAATGTAAAACTAAAACCGTTAAGGGTATCAAAAACGGTTACAAACGGACTGCTTCCGGTTGTTATTTCTCTCCACGGAGAAAGTGAAAATAAAATCAGTAGAGCTCCGGTATAAAAAATAAGGATTCTGTATATTACCTGATTCGTTGCTTTAGGTATAGTTACTTCAGGATTTTCTGCTTCAGAAGCTGTGATCCCGATCAGCTCTAAGCCTCCGAAAGAGAACATAATGAAAGCCATTGCAGCAAGTAACCCTTGATAACCTCCTGCTCCATCTGAATTAAATAAGCCTTTAGGAAAAAAACCACCGTCGTTCCATAAATTAGTTATGGAAGCTTTGGGGCCTCCCGAACCACTTATCAAAAGATAGCTTCCAAAAACAATCATAGCAATGATTGCAATAACTTTTATGATTGAAAACCAAAATTCTGCTTCTCCGTAAATCTTTACATTAGCCAGGTTAATTAAATTAATAACCACAAAAAAGAATAAACTAGATACCCATAGTGGAATTTCAGGCCACCAAAAATGTACATACGTTCCTATGGCGGTTAATTCCGTCATGCTTACTAACGTGTATAACAACCAATAGTTCCAACCGGAAGCAAAACCTGCAAAAGGCCCCCAATATTTGTTGGCAAAATGGCTAAAACTTCCCGATACCGGTTCTTCAACCACCATTTCTCCCAATTGCCTCATAATCATAAATGCTATAAATCCGGCAATGGTATAACCTAAAATAACAGATGGTCCTGCCATAACAGCGGCCGGTCCGATTCCTAAAAATAATCCGGTGCCTATGGAGCCGCCTAAAGCGATAAGTTGTATATGTCGATTAGATAATCCTCTTTTTAATTCTTTCTTTGTTCTATCAGACTTTAAATTCTTCAAAATTAATTCTTTACAGTTAGTAATTTAGTATTAGTATAAAAAATTGTAATTATTTTTGCTCTATTTTCAAATAATATATAATTTCAGATAAAATTTATCTTATTTTATACGGAATTTAATAAATTTTACAAATATAATGAAATTCGAAAGATAACTGTTTTTTTAATGATATATATCTGTTAAAATCTTACATTTTCGATAAATCTATTCCTAAATTAACAATGATTTTTTACCAAATCACAACTAAAACTAAAGATTCAACACTAAAAAATGTAAATTATATACTTTGCTGTATAAGATAAACCAATTGATACATTTTTTTAACGCTTGAAACTATAAATCGATACTGCAATTTATCCATTCTGCATCAAATTTTGCATTATACTTTTTATAAAATTCTATCGCCGTTTCGTTCCATTCCAATACCTGCCATACCATCCCGTTTAATTGTTTATCTTTAGTTTCTTTGATCACAGCCTCAAAAAGTTGACTTCCTATTCCCTTTCCTCTCCAATCGGGACATACATAAAGATCTTCAAGATACAGGCGTTGCCCCTTCCATGTCGAATATCGCACATAGTATAATGCAAAACCTATAAGGGTTTTAGATTTCTCATCTTCAGCTACCAACGCCCACCAAACAGGATGATTTCCAAATCCGCTTTCTTCAAAATGGGATAGATTTACGGTAACTTCACCCGGTGCTTTTTCAAAATCGGCTAATTCTTGTATTAATTCCATTAATCTTTTACAATCTCCTTTAACTGCTTTTCTTATCATTTTATTTACATTTAAAATTAAGTTTATAAAAATTTTAATTTAAACTATTAAAGATAAAAAATTATAATAAATTTATCTTATTTTAGAAAATAAAAATTATCTAATGCTGATAAACCTTTTACCTTTGTTGCCCGTCATTTTGTCATAAGATTTTCATTGGTACTTTTTTTGACTTTTGAAAATTAATTTTCATTAATAAAACGAAAAAAAATAAAAAAAATATATGGCAAAAGGAAATATTAATGTATCGGTTGAAAATATTTTTCCACTGATTAAAAAGTTTTTATATAACGATCACGAAATATTTTTACGTGAGCTGGTATCTAATGCTACTGATGCTACTTTAAAACTTAAACATTTATCGAATATTGGAGAAGCTAACGTTGAATACGGCAGTCCAATTATTGAAATTAAAATAAACAAAGAAGATAAAACCCTTCATATTATCGATCAAGGGATCGGTATGACAGAAGAAGAAGTACAAAAATATATTAATGAAGTAGCGTTTTCCGGAGCTGAAGACTTTATTTCCAAACACAAAGATGCTGAAAAAGAAGGCATTATAGGTCATTTCGGTTTAGGCTTCTATTCTGCTTTTATGGTTGCCGATAAAGTGGAAATCATAACTAAATCTTATACAGATGCTCCGGCCGTGCAATGGGTTTGCGACGGAAGTCCTCAATTCGATTTAGGTCCTGCGGATAAAAAAGATCGCGGTACTGAAATTATTTTGCACATTGCCGAAGATTCTTCTGAATTTTTAGAAGACTACAAAATTCGCGAGCTGCTGTTAAAATACAATCGATTCATGCCTATTCCGATTAAATTCGGAACTAAGGAAGAAATGTTACCGCTACCTGAGGGTGCTGATAAAGATGCCAAACCAGAAAAAGTAATCGTTGATGATATCATCAATAATCCTAATCCGGCATGGACAAAGTCTCCTTCTGAATTGAAAGATGAGGATTATAAAGCATTTTACCATGAGCTGTATCCGATGCAATTTGATGAACCTTTATTTTACATTCATTTGAATGTAGATTATCCGTTTCATTTAACCGGAATTTTATTTTTTCCTAAATTAGCCAATAACCTGAATTTAGATAAAGACAAAATCCAATTGTACCAAAATCAAGTTTTTGTTACCGATGAGGTTAAAGGCATCGTTCCCGATTTCTTAATGTTATTGAGAGGGGTTATTGATTCTCCCGATATTCCGTTAAACGTTTCTCGTTCTTATTTACAAGCTGACGGCGCTGTTAAGAAAATTTCTTCTTACATCACTAAAAAAGTGGCTGATAAGATGGTTTCATTAATTAATGAAAACCGCGAGGATTTTGAAAAGAAATGGAATGATATTAAAATAGTAATAGAATACGGAATGATTTCCGAAGAAAAATTCTATGAAAAATCAGATAAATTCGCGCTTTATCCTACGGTAGATCATGTATATTATACGTTCGACGAGTTAAAAGATAAGATTAAAGATCACCAAACCGACAAAGATGGTAAATTAGTGATCTTATATGCTACCAATTTAGATGAGCAAGATCAATACATTCAAACGGCTAAACAAAAAGGCTATGAAGTTTTATTATTGGATTCTCCAATAGTTCCTCATTTAATTCAAAAATTGGAAACTTCTAAAGAAAATATTTCTTTTGTACGAGTAGATGCAGATCATATTAACAATCTTATCAAGAAGGACGAAAACACCGTATCTGTTTTAACCGATGAAGAAAAAGAAACTCTTAAAAAAGAGATTGAGGAAAATGTAGATTCTAAAACGTATACTATTTCGTTAGAAAATTTAAGTAAGGATGACGCTCCTTTTATTTTGACACAGCCGGAATTTATGAGAAGAATGAAAGATATGCAACAAGTGGGCGGTGGAATGTACGGCATGATGGGTAATTTCCCTGAATCTTATAATCTTGTCGTAAATACCAATAATCCTATTGCTTCCGAGATCTTAAAGAAGGAAAACAAAGACGAAAAAGCTTCCATTATTAAACAAGCTTTAGACTTAGCTAAACTTTCTCAAAATATACTAAAAGGTAAAGATCTTACTGATTTTATTAAGAGAAGTTACGAAATGATAAAGTAATAAATTATCTTTGATACATTAAAAGCCATTCTAATCAGAATGGCTTTTTTTAATTTTATTTTAATAAAACTTATTTTAGTTATCTAATCCTCTATTTTAACCATTTCTTTACTTTTTTCCGAATGACTAAAATTAAGTGATAGATACTGTTTAATTCAAAAATAGCTTTCTTATTAGCTTATTTAACTAACGATTTAATAAGATCTGTAGAAAGATTGGAATTTTTTACTTCATATTCTTCTGCTACTTGAAAAAATCCATTAACAATTTGACTAGTTGCGTACTTTGCAATCGAATTAGCTCCGTTTTCAGTTGTTGAAGCAGGGTTTCCCGTAATCATGGCTAAGGCATTTTGAATTGTTTTGTTGTTTAATGCAGAATTAACCAATGCGGTTACTCCACTGCTGTTTAATTCATTTTCAACCTCAGGTTGTATTGCTTCAAAAAGTTTCGCTTCCGTTTTCTTTTTCAAAAATTGAGTAGCTGCTCCCTTTCCACCTGCTATAATTTTAGCAGCCTCTAAAGGCGTGATATCTTTAATTGCAGAATTAATGATAGGTTTAAATAAATTAACTGAAGATTGAGCTGCTTTACCGATGTTTTGCTTTTCACTTTCAACAATACTGGATAAGCCTAAGGTTTCGAGTTTCGTATTAATATCCTTAAGTTCATCAGGTAAGGCTTCTTCCATTTTCGTATTGATTAGAAATGATCCTGTATCTTTTAGTACGGAAAAACTTTGATTGGTACTGGCAGTTAAAATTTTTTTTACGGCATGTAAGACGGCTAAATGATTGGTTGATCTTTTTTGACAGATACATAGTTGAAAACTCAATATAAAAATAAAAAGCAATCCAATTTTTGAATAAAATGTATAATTCATAAATTTTTATAATTAAAAATAACAAGCAAAAATACTATTATCTTTTAATTATAGTAACGATTTTATCCGATTAACTTTTTTATCGAGTTTTAGAAGTTTTGAAAATCTTATTTATCCGTTTTAAAATAATTTACGATTATTGAAGTTCTTTTATCTCCAATAAGCTTTTGAATTTCATCTTCGCTAGCCTGTCTTATGGCTGATACGGATTTAAAATGATTTAAAAGTATTTCAATGGTTTTTTTTCCAATTCCGGGTATTGTTTCCAGTTCAGTCGTGAATGTTTTTTTACTTCTTTTATTTCTGTGCCTCGTTATACCATACCTGTGCGCCTCATCTCGAACTTTTTGCAGCACTTTTAGGGTTTCTGAAGTTTTATCCAAATATAAAGGGATGGAATCATGGGGAAAATAGAGTTCTTCCAACCTTTTGGCGATCCCGATAATAGGTATTTTTCCCGCCAATCCCAGTAATTCCAATGATTTATAGGCAGAGCTTAACTGACCTTTTCCTCCGTCAATTAGTATAAGTTGAGGTAATTCGTTATTTTCTTCTAATTGCCTTTTGTATCTGCGATATATTACCTCTTCCATAGTAGCAAAGTCATTAGGTCCTTCTACTGTTTTAACATTAAAAATACGATACTCTTTTTTACTCGGTCTGCCGTTGCGGAAGACAACACAGGCAGAAACCGGATTGGTTCCTTGTATATTTGAATTATCAAAACCTTCAATTAATCGTGGTTCTTCCGGTAAATGTAAAAGCGTTTTCATTTCAGCCATAATTCGGTTGGAATGTCGTTCGGGATCTACAATTTTAACCTGTTTTAGCATTTCTAACCTATACTCTTTGGCATTTCTTTCAGATAAATCTAATATTTTCTTTTTATCCCCTATTTTAGGAATATATAATTTTACATCCGGTATTTTTATATCTACAGGAAAAGGAATATAAATGATTCTAGATACTGAATTGAATTTTTCTCGTATTTCAATTATACTTTTTTGTAGTATTTCTTCATCGGATTCATCCAATTGTTTTTTTATTTCAGTTGTATAGGATTGAATGATTCTACCTTTTACAATTTTAAAATAATTAACATAAGCAGCCGATTCATCGGAAGTTATTCCGAATACATCCACATTGGATATAGTGGGTGAAATAACAGTTGATTTCGCTTGATATTTTTCTAAAATATCTAGTTTTTCTTTTATTTGCTGTGCTTTTTCGTATTCCATTTTATCAGAATACTGCATCATTTTTTTTCGTAAGGATGCTAAGGGCTCGGATATATTACCTTTGATAATATCCCGTATTTCTTTGATATTTTCTAAATAATCTTCAAGCGTTTGATATTCCTCACAGGGACCTAAACAATTATGGATATGATATTCCAGACAAACGGAAAATTTATGTGATTCAATTTTTTCTTGAGTTAAATCTAAATTACAACTTCGTAAGGGATAGATACTTTTTATTAACTCTAACAGTGCTTTGGCAACTACAACGGAACTATAGGGTCCATAGTATTCAGAACCGTCTTTTATTAGTTTTCTGGTTAAAAAAACTCTTGGAAAGGGTTCATTTTTAATGCATATACAAGGATAGGTTTTATCATCCTTTAAACGAATATTATATCGCGGCTGAAATTCTTTAATCAGATTATTTTCCAACAATAAGGCATCGTATTCAGTATCAACAATCGTAATTTTTAAATTTTTAATTTTTGAAACTAAAACTTTAGTTTTACCTACATGTTCTTTGTTGAAATAGGATGAAACCCTTTTTTTTAAGTTTTTAGCTTTTCCAACATATAAAATTTTCTGGTTTTCATCAAAAAACTGATAAATTCCCGGTTTGTTAGGTAATGTTTTTAACTGAAGTTCTAATGACATATCTGTTACTGAAATTTCCTATACAAAAATACGTATAACTAAATTAATTAATGATTCAAAAATAGAGACGAACTAAGATTCTTATCTTAGTTGCAACCATTGAAAGGCAATATTGGAAATATTAAAATAAGACTAAAAGGAAGATTTATTCTATTTTTACTACATCTTTTACATCACTGAATTTTAGTCAATTCTGTGATCATATTAAAAATTGTATTTATCCATCCACAAATTTTTAAGATAATCTCTGAGTTTGTTTTCTCTCGGATTATTACCGGGTTGATAAAAACTTTGATGAGAAGCTTGATCGGGTAAAAATTCTTGATATACAAAATTTCCCGGATAATCATGGGCATATTTATATCCTGAACCGTAATTCAGCTCTTTCATTAATTGAGTGGGTGCATTTCTTATTGGTAGAGGAACGGGCAAATTTCCTGTTTCTTTAACATATGCTAAGGCTGTATTTATTGCTAAATAGGAAGCATTTGATTTAGGAGAGGTTGCTAAATAAATAGCACACTGACTTAATAAAATTCTTGCTTCGGGATTTCCAATGACATTTACCGCTTGAAAGGTATTATTTGCTAATATTAAAGCTGTAGGATTGGCCATACCTATATCTTCTGAAGCGGAAATAACCATCCTTCGGGCTATAAATTTAATGTCTTCTCCCCCATCCAGCATTCGGGCTAACCAATATACGGCTGCATTGGGATCTGAACCTCGAATCGACTTTATAAAGGCGGAAATGATATCGTAATGTTGTTCTCCTCCTTTATCATACAAAGCCATATTTTGTTGAATGACTTTTTTTATTTCTTCATTATTGATATGAATTTCATCCTGATCACTGAATTGTTGTACTACTAAATCCAAGCTGTTTAACAGTTTTCTGGCATCGCCTCCTGAATATTGCAATAAGGCCTCTTCTTCATCTATAATTACCTTCTTTTGGGACAAAATTTCATCTTCTGTTATAGCTCTGTGCAATAAATTGGACAACGCTTTTTTATCTAAGTGATAAAGGGTATATACCTGACACCTGGATAATAGTGCTGATACAACTTCAAAACTGGGATTTTCCGTGGTTGCTCCGATTAATACGACCCATCCTTTCTCAACGGCTTGTAATAAACTGTCTTGCTGCGACTTGTTGAATCGGTGGATTTCATCAATAAACAAAATAGGACTTTTTCCGGTAAATAAATTTTGATTTTTAGCCTTTTCTATTACTTCTCTTACTTCTTTAACTCCGGAGCTTACCGCACTAAGTGTATAATAGTCTCTTTGAGATTCATGGGCTATTATTTCTGCGAGAGTTGTTTTTCCTGTTCCCGGAGGACCCCAAAAAATCATGGAAGCCAGATTTCCACTTTCCACCATTCGTTTAATGGGACCGTCTTTTCCAATTAAATGATTTTGATATTGATAGTCCTCAAGGGTTTTCGGACGCATTCTTTCTGCTAAAGGTGACTGGATCATCCTCTTATTTATTAATACTGTTTCTAAATGTAATTATTTATTTTCAAATTTTATTATTTAAAGGCAATAAATTTTCACATTTTCTAGTGTATATATGCTATACATATTTGAATTTAAAACTTTAAAAAAATCCTACTTTATAAAAATAGAGTTACCTAAAGTTTCTGTAGTTTTACCATATAATTTTTCGTAAACTAATTTTATTATTGAAAAGAAATCCTTATTAATTATTTTTGTAAAGCGTTTTGCCCTCTTTTTCTAATTCATAGATATCATTAATTTTTTTTACTACCCAATTTCCATTTTTCCATTCAGTATCATTTATCTTTTGTGCGATCACTGAACCGGGTATCTCTGATGAAAATATTTCTATACGATCTTTATCTACAAGTATATAAGCTGCTTGAGTAGAGGTTGTAGAAACAGGTTTTAATTTAATTCCTACACTAAACGGTTGAACGCAATCTCTTTTAATTTGCGACCATTGAGAACCGGTAGATCTTTTACACCCGTGTTCGTCTGCATCATTTCCTACAATGACCGAATGGGTATTATTTTTAGATGAACAGGCAAGTAAGCTTAAAGTAGTTCCTAAAATTAAAAAAAATTGTTTCATTATTAAAGTTTTTAGATTATTTATGGTTTAAGTTCAGCAATGAATCCAAATATTCCCTGTCATTAGCTAAACGGGGTATTTTATTTTGACCACCCAATTTACCTCTTTGCTTCATCCAGTCATAGAAAAGTTGAGGTCTTGCTAAATGTACTTTGGGCATTGTTAATGTCATATTATTATATCTTTTGGCTTCGTAATCGGAATTTAATTTCTGCAATTCATTATCTAAAATTTCCGTAAATTTTTCCAGAGAATTCGGTTGACACGCAAATTCTATAATCCACTCATGCGAACCTTTTTCTTTTCCTTTCATAAATATCGGCCCGGCCGTATATTCGGATATTATCGCTTGGGTTTCTTTTTCCGCCTCTTTTAAGGCTTTTTCAGCATTTTCAACCATCAATTCTTCACCAAATGCATTAATATAAAATTTGGTTCTTCCCGTAACTCTTATTCGATACGGATTTTTAGAAACAAACTTTACCGTATCTCCTATAATGTATCTCCACAATCCGCCATTCGTTGTTATAACCAATGCATAATTGGTATCTAACTTTACATCTTCAATGGATAAAACTGTCGGATTATCCGAATAAAACTCATCCATAGGTATAAACTCATAAAATATACCATAATCGAGCATTAAGAGCATATCTTTACTTTCATTGGTATCTTGCATGGCAAAATACCCTTCGGAAGCATTATAAATTTCATAATAATTAATCGATTTGGAAAATATGGATGCATACTGCTCAACATAAGGAGTGAAACTTATTCCCCCATGAAAGAAACATTCAACATTCGGCCATACTTCATCAATGTATTTTTTATCTGTAGCTTCCAATACTTTTCTTAATAATACCATCATCCAGGAAGGAACTCCGGTAAAACTTCCCACATCTTGCGTAATGACTTGTTCCACAATTGCCGGTAATTTGATTTCCCAATCTTTTAAAAGAGATACTTCTTTATTTGGAGTGCTTTTCCATTCTGCCCAAAAGGGTAGATTATCTATTAAAACGGCAGATAAATCTCCATATTTCGAATCGAAACCGGCGTAATTTTCTCGGGTTCCTCCCAACCTTAAATTTTTACATTGAAAAATCTTTGTATTTGGATTATGGAAAGCATACATTGAAAATAAATCTTTTCCGGCCTTGTAATGACATTCTTGCAAGCTATCTTCAGTAATTGGAATAAATTTACTTTTAGCATTGGTTGTACCGGATGATTTAGCAAACCATTGAATTATTCCGGGCCATATAACATTTTTTTCGCCTTTTCTTGCTCTCGTTATATAAGGTTCGAAATCTTCATAATGTACTAATGGAACTTGATTTTTGAAATCCTTATAAGAAGTTATTTGATTAAACTTATATTTTTTCCCGTATTCGGTATCTTTTGCCTTATATAAAAGAGCTGTTAATACGGCATTTTGGGTATCTTCAGGATTATTAATGAACACTTCCATTTGCTTAACCCTTTTCTTTACATACCACTGGATAAAGGTATTTACAATTCCTGATACCATTTCTTTACTAATTTTAGGATATAAAAGTACATATATTACTAAATCTAGCCAAAAATTAACTAATTTTTGAAATAATTAACATACCTTAATTTCATAAGAATTATATTATTCTTAACTTTACATTTCGAGATTTAGGCTTATCTTATTCTAAATTTCGATAAAAAAAATTATATATGAATTTTTCGCAAATCATACTTGATAATAAAGTATTATCTTCTAAAGTAGCCTTAAATTTTAAAGAAAATCATGAATGGAAATCGTATACTTGGTTAGAGTTTACAAATTTAGTTAAACAAACAGCCAATGCTCTAAAGTCTTTAGGTGCTAAACCTGATGACAAGATTGCCATATATGCTGATAATATGCCGCAATGGATAATTTTAGATTTAGCGATTCTTACTATTGGTGCTGTTACTGTACCGATTTTTGCTACTCTAACTTCTGAACAAGCTGAATACATCATAGATGATGCTAATGTTAAAATTATTCTTGCCGGAAATGAAAAACAATATACGAATTGTTTAAAGATCTATTCTAAAGGAACTTCTCTTGAACATATTTTAGTTGCTAAGAATTTTATTGAATTACAAAGTAAATATTCCTATCATTTTTATGATTTGATTAAAGATCAGTCAACAGACTGTGAAGTGGTTTCTAAAGATAAAGACGATATCGCTTCTATAATATATACTTCCGGAACAACCGGAGAACCTAAAGGCGTAATGCTTTCTCACGGAAATTTTATCGAAGCTTGTAAAGCTCATGAAAGTTTCTTTGGTTTTACTCCTAAATATGAAAATTCATTAGTGTTTTTACCATTAAGTCATGTATTCGAGAAATGTTGGAGCTCTTTTGTACTGTCAAGTGGTGGGCAGCTTAGCTTTTGTGAAAATCCGAAAGAAATATCACAATTTCTTTTAGAAGTGAAACCAACAACCATGTGTTCGGTTCCTCGCCTTTTCCAAAAGATTTATATTTCTGTTAATGAAAAAATCCAAAGCAGTCCCAAATTTTTAAAGAAATTATTTACATCCTCTTTGAAAATTGGTCAAAAATACTCCAATCTAAAAAGAAACGACAAAAAAATCCCTTGGTTTTTAGCCCTTAAGTATAAAATCGTTGATACACTGTTTTTCAAAAAAGTTAAGAAACAATTGGGAGGTAATCTTAGATTTATTCCTGTGGGAGGAGCTTCGATCAGTCCAGAAATAACAGAATTTTTGGATTGTATTGGAATTCATTTATGCGTGGGATATGGCTTAACTGAAACCACTGCGACTGTGGCAGCTTTTCCGTTGAAAAACTATGACTATAATTCGGTTGGTAAGCCCATGACAGGAGTACAAATACGTATAGGCGATGAGAATGAAATTTTAATTAAAGGATACGGGGTTTTTAAAGGTTATTATAAGAAGGAAAAAGAGACTAAAGATGCATTTACTGCCGATGGATGGTTCAAAACCGGTGATGCAGGAAAATTTGACGAAAACGGAAATTTAATTATTATTGATCGCATTAAAGATTTAATGAAAACGTCTAACGGTAAATATATTTGTCCGCAGCCGATTGAAAATCTTTTAACCAATGATAATTATATTGAGAAAGCTGTGGTTGTGGGTGATAATAAACCGTATGTAACTGCCTTATTAGTACCTAATTTTGAAGCGTTGAAACATTTTGCAGAAAATTTAAATATTCATTTTAATTCTTTTGAGGAGCTTATATCTCATCAAAAAATAAAAGATTTGTTCACTGCGAGAATTAATCATATTCAGCAACATTTAGCAGGATTTGAAAAAATTAAAAAATTTCAATTGCTTCCTATGGATTTTAACATGGATTCAGGTGAGATCACTCCTACTTTAAAAGTTAGACGTAAAATTGTATTGGAAAAATTTAAATTTCTAATCGATGATATGTATAGTTAATAGTAAATAAATTCTTATTATTATAAAAAAACAACTAAGATTATCTTAGTTGTTTTTTTATTTTATAATTAGTGTAATCAGAAAAAGAGTTTTAATACAATTTGAGTTTTATATCTATATTATTAATTTCTTAATGAAATATAAATTTAAACGTTCATCCCGATAAGATTTAATTTTAACAAAGATTATATTATAGTTGGTTCAATTTAAAAATATTTCTATATTTGCGCTCTACTAAACAGAGAGGTGCTCGAGTGGTTGAAGAGGCTACCCTGGAAAGGTAGTATACGGGTAACCGTATCGTGGGTTCGAATCCCATCCTCTCTGCTAATAAACCCGCTTAAATAGCGGGTTTTCTTGTGTTTACGCGGTTTATAGCCCTTTTTTACGTTTTTTAACCTGTGCCATATTCTGCCATATTCTGCCAATTTTTTGATACCTTTTTTTAAAAAAGTATCAAATTTTTTGATACCTTTAATCAAATTTATAATTACATGGATAGCTTATCATTACGCTTTATATTCGACAGGAAAAATGAAATTAAGAATAAAGGTAAAGAAACAGGGCTATTACACATTGAAGTCAGGCAGAACAAAACCATAAACCGTATATTTATATCTACAGGTATTAGATTAAAACCATCTGAATTTACATCCAAAAACGGATTTACTTGTAAAAACCATCCTAATCCATCTGCTATAACCGCTAAGGCTCATTGGATATTTAGGAATATTTAAGATTTCAATTATTTTGGATAGGGGTATTTGATATTTATCCCATTTAAAAATTATTAAACATTTATTTTGTAAAAGTCTCATACATTAATCCAATCCTTATTTTAAATCGTCTACTCATAAAGAAAATATTTTAACTTTTTTGACATAAAAAAGAATTATCACCAAGTTTATTAAAAACTATGGATCTCAAATACTACTATTTTAAAAGTATTATCTTCAAATGGCATTTTTCTAAAATCGCCTATAACATCGGGTTTAATTATTTTACATCTTACGTCGCATGTTATCAATTAATTATTGCGAAAATCATATATATTACTTATGAATCAATTTTGTTAAACCACATCATTGCTGGTTCACAACTGGCATCAAGTATTATATAATTTCCAATATTTAATTTTTTTTATTCTACCTTATATATATTGTCTAGCATGTGTATTTATTAACATATTTCTTTAATAATTAATTCTTTTTATAATTTTATTATTTTAAAACTTCTTTCTTCGTAAACATTCTGAAAGTTCCTTCATCATCAAATCCGTAATATTTATCAGGCTCAATGATTACATTTAAAATCTTCCCTCCTACTTTTGATTTATGTAAATCTATAAAATATCCATCCTTGTCATATTCAGCTATAACAACAAATCCGTTTTTTGCCTTAAACTTAGATCTATAACCTAATGCAAATGCTATAGTGTTTTTACCTTTCGTTGTGCATAGGGAGTTATACCCCATAGCCACGCTAAATGCATCATCTCCTTCGGTGTGGCTTTTTGAGTTACCTCCAAAAGCCATACTGTGTGAATAATTCCTTTGAGTTATGCTTTTTGAGTAATCCTCTAAAGTTAAGCTAAATGACTGAGGCCCTTTAGTTTTACTTTTTGATTTTTTACCTAGGGTTATACTATGTGAATTCCAACCATCTGTTTTGCTTTTTGATTTTTTGCCTAAGGTTACACTATTAGATTTCCAACCATCTATTTTACTTTTTGATTTTTTGCCTAAGGTTACACTATGTGAAAAACTATCTTTAGTTTTGTTTTTAGTATCATCCCATAATGTTATACTATATACTTGATATCTTTTTGTGATACGTATTTTACCAAAATTAAATAGTTTTTTTAGTTTTTTGATAATTTTATTAAGAAAATTCCCTTTTTTCATGATTTAATTTTTAATATTTATAAAATATTTTTTGCTTAAAAATTAAAATTTCTTTTTTTGTTTCTTACTTTTATTTTTTTTAATAATTATGTACCTGACAAGAAACTTGAAAACGAACCTGTAAAAAAATACCGCTAAAATATTTGGGAATACTAAATCATCAAAAGAGTAAATACCCCCTTATATAGTTGGAATATAAGGACTTAAAAATGAACTTTCAAATTTATTTATTAAAATATTAGCACAAGATAACCATTCTAATTTTTTAAAAAATATTTTATAAAGCACTTATCATTTGTTAACATTTGATTATTACATAGTTAGCTCTAAAATTTTATATGAATAGTTTGATACATGATATTTAACATATGGATGTTATACCGTTTTTTTTATAAATTGCGTTTACACTAAGAACTTAAAAAAAAATGAAGAAAAGGAACTGCTTAAGATCATGTTATACCTTAATAAAAAAGGCCTAATATCTAATGAAAAATTTAACTGGTTAAAAAACAATAATACAGTAATCTTAGAACTATTAATTTTTTCTATAGGTTATTTTGAAAAGGTACTATCTAAAAATCAAAATTTCAACTTTTACGATTGGAAACAAGTTGATACCTCTAAAATGTGTTATTATTTTTTAAAAAATAGCTTTAACAACCTTAATTAATACTTTTTGATACCAGTAACTATAAGTTGTTGGTATTAAATTAATGTTCGAATCCCATCTTCTCTGCTAATAAACCCGCTATTTAAGCGGGTTTTCTTTTGTTTACGCGGTTTATAAACATTTTTTACGTTTTTTTATCTATGCCATTTTCTGCCATTTTCTGCCAATTTTTTTGTAACATAATTTAAATTTGTAACAAAATTTTTGTTACAATTTTTAGTATGATCAATATTTAGGATAAGATTTTATAAATACATAGATAATTAAATATACCTGAAGTTAAAGCTATATGTAGTTTATAATAAACACATATATGAAATTAAAGATATTTGATATATATTTAATAAAACTATAATAAATTTAAATTTATTCAATTTAGTGTTTTTAAATATTTATCAAATTACCTAGCAAAACTTAACTTTTTTATAAATACAAAATGAAAATAATTACTTAAGCGAAGTATTCTTTATCAATATTTTCTAAGTACTTGTATAATTATTTGATTTTCAACTGATTTTTACTAATCACATTTTCAATTAAGTTTTCATATTTATTTTATAAAAATAAATTTTAGATTATTAAAATTTATATAGTAAATATTAAATAAGATTTTAACAAAATAAATATTATATACTTATAAGTATTTAATAACTAATAAAAAATTAATATAAAATAGAATACTAAAAATATTTTATAAATAAAAATAATTTTATTTAAACACCAAATCAATTATTTTGGAAAATTATATTTTTGGAATTTATTTATAGTTAAGCTTAATATTAGTTTAAATTAAAATCACTACTTAAAAAACTACAAATTACTAATATTAATAATTAGTTAATAAGTTAAAAAAAGTAAAAATATGATACCGCAAGATTTGATGTATTATGAGACTTATACCATTTCCCATGTTTTGAATATCCATTATTATCTTTATAAATATCATTTAATCCAAAATTGTACCTAAGCCCCACTTCATGTTTTCTTAAAAAGCTTACGCCTCCACCTAGACCTGCAGAAATATCAAATTTTGAAGCCCCTCCATACCATCTTTTATCCCTTCCTTTATTTTTTTCTTTAATTAAATACCCCAATTGAGGACCTACTTCGATAAATAATTCGTGAGTTTCTTTACCTCTACAACATGGCGGAAATATAAAGTCACCAAAATAGTATTTTACCATTAATGGAACATTTATATATGTTTGAAAAAATTTAGTATTCATTTCTTTTCCGTCTTTTTCCCCTTGTTCAGAGTAAACTATTTCGGGTTTAAAAAACCAAGCATCATTAAAATCATTAAAAGGAATTTGTGCAAATAAGCCAATAGCAGGAGCAAAAATACGTGTTTCGGAATGTCTATGGATATTTCTAACATTAGTAAATTGCAAGCTTCCCTTAACACCGTATTGAACTTGTGATTTTAAAATAGAAAAATTTAATAACAAAATAGTTATATAAATAAATGGTATATTTCTTATCATACAGTTTTTTATTATTTTTTATTAATACTTATAAATCTTATAAAAATATATTCTTAAATTTAATATTCTCAATTTTTTTGCCAAAGGTAATAATTAGTTTCTGAAAATAAAACTGAAAATAAAAATGGAATTTTATTTATTTGACCACAATTATAATATCATATATAATATTTAATTTTTCAAATTTTAAGCCATTTATATTTTCAAATAATATAAATATATATGAATATTCAACTTACTACAATAATTTGATTTAATCTTAAAAATTTTAATTCCCTATTTTTTTATAGTATTAATAAAAAAAATAGATTTTAAAATAATTTCATTTTATAATTAAATTTATAAAATATTATTTTATTATAAAAATATTATTTTAAAATATTTTCTATATAATTTATTTTAAATATATATTTATTTTATGATAAAATTATTGTTTATAATTAAATATATACATCAAAATTATTGTTATTAATATTGTTAAATTTTAAATATAATTTATATTAAAATTGAGTGATATATTTTTTTACAATTCATAATAAAAATAGATATTCTCAATCTAAAAAAGAGTTGAACTTATATTTTAATTATGTAAAAATTTATATATTTGCGGAAATTAACACTAAGAAAAGCATACGCCATGAAATTTAAACGATTTATTTCATTACTTAATTTGGAAAATTCTTTATTATTTTTAGCTTTAACTTTATTTTATTGCTCTGTTAAAATGCTTAAATTTGTTACTTCCTATTAATTTAAAATATATAATATATTGACAATTTATTTATATTTTTGAGTTATTTCACCGGATAAATTTTCCTCAAACTGTTTTTTGAGTACATTTCCTTTTAAATTTTGTCCGAGTAAATACATTAGTTTAGTTGTGGCAGCTTCTACTGTTATATCATAACCACATATTACTCCTAAATCTTTAAATATAAGGCTATTATGATATTTCCCAAAATTTACATTTCCTCTTACACACTGTGTAATAACTATAATTTCTTTTCCTAATTCCTTGGCTTTATGTAAGGCTCTTAATGTTTCTTTGTCGGAAGGAATATTTCCCGAACCGAAGGTTCTTAAGATAATCCCTTCTAGATCATTGTCTGAAACCATTCGATCTAATAAATACTTATTTTTTCCCGGAAAAAATGTGAATATATCAATTTTATTAACTAGATTTTTATTTACCTTAAAATCTGTATGACCAGGTTTTAAAAGATATTCTTTAAAAACTCCAAGATTAACGCCGGACTCTCCTAATTTAGGATAATTAGGTGAAATATAAGCATCAAAATGTTCTGCTGAGAATTTGGTTGTTCTGTTTGCTCTATATAATTTATATTCAAAATAAATACACACTTCGTTGATAACAGGCTTATCATTCTCATATAAAGAAGCATAATAAATTGAAGTTATCAAATTTTCTTTGGCATCTGTTCGTAATTCACCAATTGGCAATTGAGATCCCGTAAATACTACAGGTTTTTTCAATCCTTGTAACATAAAACTCATCATAGAAGCAGTATAGGACATCGTATCCGTACCGTGCAATATTACAAATCCGTCATATTTGAAATAAGAATTTTCAAGTATATTGCCTAATGTAATCCAATCATGAATATCTATGTCTGAAGAATCAATAGGTTTTTCAAATACGTTGATATCTATATCTGCATCAATTAGTTCTATCTCGGGTATATGCTTTAATAGCGCATTAAAATCAAAAGGTTTTAATGTACCTGTGCTATACTCTTTGATCATTCCTATAGTTCCTCCTGTATAAATTAATAAAATCTTACGTTTCATTTATATTTCTCGGTTTTAAATTGCAATTTATGAAAATATTAACAGCTTTAATTGTTATTTTTGAAACATGATTTCAAAAGAATTTTTGAATAATTTGGATTTATATAACTATTTAACAGATTTTATATCAAAAGAAAAATTTGAAAAAATAGAAAATTTAGTTAATTACAGATCAAATTATGTACTTCCCATACTTGAAGATCTGTATCAATATCGTAATGCCGGTGCCATAGTTAGAAGTATGGAAGCTTTTGGGTTTCAATCATTGATTGCCCTGGAAAACAGAAATGAATTTAAGCCGGAAAGTACCGTAGCAAGGGGAGCCGATAAATGGATTGATATCTCTTATAAATCTTCAAATCTGGAATCTTTAAAAGAGATTAAAGAAAATGGGTATCAATTGGTAGCAGTTTCTCCTGAAAAAAATGCTATAGATATTTATGATTTTCAACTAACTCAGCCAACAGCTTTAATTTTCGGTACTGAATTTAAAGGTATAAATGAAGAAACTTTAAATTATGCTGATGCGTGTATTAAAATTCCAATGTTAGGTTTTACAGAAAGTCTTAATGTTTCTGTAGCAGCCGGAATATGTTTTTATGAAATGAGAAAGAAATTGGAAGATAGTCATTTAAATTGGCAGTTAACTGAAATTCAAAAACTTAATTTAAAAATAAAATGGGCTATAAAATCGGTTAGTTCAGGTGAGGAAATTGCAGCCCATTATATTAAATCTTTAAAACGATGAATAAAACACCTATTATACTTTTAAGTTTTATCTGTGCTTTTGCACATTCTCAAACTATTGAAGAATCTTCATATACAGAAAAAAACAAGATTATGGAATCCTTAAGTTTTACATTACCAATTTGTAATAAGGAAGTCCTAGTAAATACTTGGAAGAATTTTATCAAAAAACAAGGAGGTAAAGTGAAAGGTGGAATTGTTAATAAAGTGTATGGTTCGGATATTAAATTTTCACCAAATGGTGAAAGATGGTTAGGAAATTTTGCATATGAATATAATGATGATAAAAGTATGACGATATTCACTTCTTTTCATAATTTATCCAATACTTTCATCAATTCAAATACTACTGAAAAAGAATTAGCAATCCCAATTCTTGAAGAATTTAAGTTAGACATTCAAAAATCTTGTGTAATTGATGATTTAACGAATGCGAAAAGTTTTACCATAAAGCTTACTAAAGAAAAAGTTCGTAATTCCGATAGAATTTTATATTTAGAAAAAATTATTCGTGACGATTACAATAAAATTGACTTAAAAGCCAACTCCAAAATTTCCGACAAAGAACAAGATAATCTAACTAAAATTAAAGAAAGGATAATTTTAAATGAAGCGGAGTTACAAACTTTAAAAAACCGTAATAAAGACATTGATCAAGAATTAAATTCTCAAACATTGGTCATTCAAGGTTTCCAAAACAAATTAGACACTCTAGAAGGTAAAGTTTCTACTGAAGGTCAGAGTGAAAATAATATTTCAACTGAAAGTGAACCGAATATTAATTATAATAATTCTGCTACCATTAGTACTGATAACAATGAAAATTTAAATACAACTGATCAAGAAAAAGATTATCATTCTTCAGATTATTTTGATAATCATTAATAAATTTGATCGTTTTGAAATAAATTATATTCAATTTTTTAATAAAAGTGTTTACTCTCAATTTTAAATAAAATTCCATAAATTAATATGAAACTTGAAAAATTAAATCTTTTAGATCAAAATGAAATTACATTTGTCGAAAATAATTATATAAAATCTTTTCCTGTTGAAGAAAGGAGGCCTACGGATCAAATGTTTAAACTTTATGAAGATTATAAAGATAAATTTAAAATCTTATTATGTATAAAAGACAACGAAAGAATTGGTTTCATTACTTACTGGAAATTAAATACTTTTACATTTATTGAACATTTTGCGATTTCTTCTGTTTATAGACAAAAAGGATATGGAAGTAAGATTATGCAACTATTCATAGAAAAAATTTCACAACCTATTGTACTTGAAGTGGAACCTCCTACTTCACATTGGGATATACGTCGAATTAATTTTTATGAACGATTAGGATTCAAATTATGGAATGAAATTGAATATAAACAACCTTCCTATCATCAGGATGGTAAAAGTTACCCAATGAAATTAATGTCTCTTCGTGAAATACAACTAGATAAAGATGAAATAAATGTTATAAAGTTAATACATTCTGAAGTGTACCAAGTTTAATCTAAAATATTACTAATTAAAAAAGCCTATTTTTATTAAATAGGCTTTTTTATATATAATGTTATAATATTTTAAGCATCAATATTTGCATAAACAGCATTTTTTTCAATAAATTCTCTACGAGGCGGTACATCATCTCCCATTAACATGGAGAATATTCGATCAGCCTCAGATGCATTATTGATAGTAACTTGTCTCAACGTTCTTTTTTCAGGATTCATAGTCGTATCCCAAAGCTGTTCAGCATTCATTTCTCCTAAACCTTTATACCTTTGAACGGTAAAACCTTTACCTTGAGCATTACCTAATTGTGAAGCTATTTCCTCTCTATGTTTATCATCCCAGGCATAATATTCTTTATTTCCTTTTTTCAATAAATATAAAGGAGGGGTTGCAATATAAATATATCCTTTTTCAATCATTTCTTTCATGTAACGAAAGAAAAAGGTTAATATTAAAGTTGTAATGTGAGAACCGTCTACATCCGCATCGGTCATAATTACCACTTTATGATATCTTAGCTTAGAAAGGTTTAATTCTTTGGAATCTTCTTCCGTACCTACAGATACCCCTAAGGCGGTATAAATATTTTTTATTTCATCACTTTCAAATACTTTATAGCTAACAGCTTTTTCTACATTAAGTATTTTACCTCTCAATGGAAGGATCGCTTGAAAGTTTCTGTCTCTACCTTGTTTGGCTGTCCCCCCTGCTGAATCTCCTTCGACTAAGAATAATTCACTTTCCTCTGCTTTACGTGAAGAACAATCAGCTAATTTTCCCGGCAAACCGCTTCCTCCTAACGGAGATTTTCTTTGTACGAGTTCTCTTGCTTTTTTAGCCGCTTGTCGCGCTTTTGCTGCAAGAAGAACTTTTTGAACAATTTGTTTTGCTTCATTAGGATGTTCTTCCAGATAATTAGTTAACATTTCTGCAACTATTTTATCTACAGCAGAACTAACTTCCGAATTACCTAATTTAGTTTTAGTTTGTCCTTCAAACTGAGGTTCCATGACTTTAACGGAAACAACAGCAGTCAAACCTTCACGAAAATCGTCACCGGTAATTTCAACCTTTTCTTTTGCCAAATTAATATTTTCATCGGCATATTTTTTCAAGGTTCTGGTTAACGCCCTTCTAAACCCGGTTAAATGTGTTCCCCCTTCATGGGTATTAATATTATTTACATATGAATGAATATTTTCCGTATACGAAGTATTATACCTCATAGCAACTTCAACCGGTATTTCATCAATCTCTCCCTCCATATGGATGATTTCATCCATTAAGGGTTCTCTGTTCTCATCTATAAATTCGACAAATTCCTCTAATCCTCTTTCAGAATAAAATTCTTCCGATCTAATGTTGCCTTCTTCATCTACTTCACGTTCATCTGATAAAGTAATAGTAATTCCTTTGTTCAAAAATGAAAGTTCACGAAGACGAGTGGCTAATGTATCGTAATTATAAATAGTTTCGGTAAAAATTGAACTGTCGGGAATAAATGTTACTGTAGTTCCTGTATGGGTGGAAACCCCAACAATTTCAACAGAAGTTAATGCAACCCCTTTAGAGTATTTTTGCTGGTATTGTTTACCGTCTCTGTTAACGGTAGCAATCAATTCAGTAGATAATGCATTGACACAGGACACTCCCACTCCATGCAATCCACCAGAAACTTTATATGAATCTTTATCAAATTTCCCTCCTGCTCCAATTTTAGTCATAACCAATTCTAAGGCAGACAATCCTGTCTGTTTATTGGTATCTACAGGAATACCTCGACCGTTATCTTTTACCGTTATAGAATTATCTTTTCCTATACTTACATTAATAGTATCGCAATACCCGGCTAAAGCCTCATCAATGGAATTGTCAACTACCTCATATACTAAATGATGTAATCCTCTAACTCCCACATCCCCAATATACATGGAGGGACGCATACGTACATGTTCAATTCCTTCAAGCGCTTGAATACTATCTGCAGTATATTTTTGTTCACTCATTTTTTAATCGTTAATTTATTTCAAGAAATGCTTACAAATATACGTAAAAATATTGATATTTACTAGTATTTAAGGTATTTCATACTCTATAAAACCAAATAAAAAAACAGATTCGAATAAATGAATCTGTTTTTTCTAAATCTAATTTTATAATGTAATTAAATTTCTTTGTATGTATTGATTAATGATCCAAAGTCTTTAACATTTAAAGAAGCCCCGCCGATTAATCCACCGTCAACATCCGGTTTTGAGAAAATTTCTTTAGCATTATCCGGTTTCACACTTCCTCCATATAGAATGGATATTGAATCAGCAACCTCTTTTCCATATTTATCAGCAATTAATGAACGGATATATGCATGTATTTCTTGCGCTTGTTCCGGAGTAGCTGTTTCGCCGGTACCAATAGCCCAAACCGGTTCATAAGCAATTACCACTTTAACGATTTCTTCAGCTGATAAGTTAAACAAAGCTATTTCGGTTTGTCTTTTAACTACTTCAAAATGTTTACCTGCTTTTCTTTCTTCTAATAATTCTCCATTACAAAAAATAGGGGTTAAACCATTATCTAATGCAATTTTAACTTTAGCTCCTATTTGTTCGTCTGTTTCTTTATGATATTGTCTTCTTTCAGAATGGCCAATGATTGAACCGTCTACCTGAATAGAGGTAAGCATTTCTGCGGAAATTTCTCCAGTATATGCTCCCGACTTGTGTTCGGAAATATCTTCAGAAAAAACTTGTACATTTTTATGATTTGCTTTGGCATTTTCTAAATATATAAAAGGTATTCCTACAACAACTTCACATTTAGGAGAATTCGATTGAATAAATGAGTCAATTTCTGCTAATAAAGCTTTAGCTTCAGGCAATGTTTTATTCATTTTCCAATTTCCGGCTACAATTTTTTTTCTCATATGTATGTTTATTAAGTTTATAATTTTTCTATTTCATTCACGGTTGGAAAATCGTTACCATTGTATTTGGCAACAACTATTCCTCTTTTTAATATTAGTACCCCGGGATTGCTTCTATTAATTGTTTTTAATGTTGTTTGATCTGTAATGCATGAAGATAAAGGATTCAAATATTGTGGATCATTCGTTAAAATAACAAAATTAAGTTTTTTCTCGTTAAATTGAAAAGTGATTTTTCTCAATTTAGCTCGTTCAATAATACTAAGTTTTTTTGCAAAAGGCACAGTAATTATTACTATTTTTTCTTGATCTAAAATATCTTGCGTTATATCATTTCCTAAACATTCTACTGTAAAATCGTGAACAGAAGGTAATTTTGCCCCTTTTAAAATTTTAACCGAAGTATCGTTGATCTTCCACGTTAGGGTGTCTTTCCAAATTCCGGAACTGATATATTCCTCGGAATTCATTTTTTTAATCTCATTAGATGTATTCTTGAGTGTATATATAATTATATTTTGCTCCGGTTCACCGTCATTCATACCTTCTTTAAGATTTTTTCCCACAGCATAAGGTCTAAAATCAATAATGGGTAAATGGGCAATGCCTTGATAAACAGTCCATATACAGATAGCAAAAGAGACACTAACGATTATCCAATTAATTTTTACAGAAAATACAGAACGGATGTATTTTGAACCGTAAACTAAGATTAAAATCATTACCAAAAGAACAATATCTTTTCCAAATGAAGTCCACGGTGATAATTTAAGGGCATCTCCAAAGCAACCACAATCAGTTACTTTGTGGAAATATGCAGAATAAAAAGTTAAAAATGAAAAGAAAATTATTAATAAAACTAAAGAAGAAAGTGTAAATTTTTTCCAAACTCCCAATAAAAGAAATACCCCCAACATGACTTCAAAAACTACAAAAAAAATAGACAACGGAAGCGCTAAGTGATGTAAGCTCGGCAGATTAAACACACTTTCTCCAAAATATTCTTCCAATTTATATGAAAATCCAATGGGATCAATAGTTTTAACATAGCCGGAAATTATGAAAACTACTCCAACAAGTATTCTAAAAAATTGAGTTAAAAATTTCATGTAACAACAATTAATTAATTTCCTGATGAAGAATTAAAGCAAATACAGAATAATTTAGTATATCAAAATAATTGGCGTCTAAACCTTCGGAAACTAATGTTTTGCCTTCATTATTTTCAATTTGTTTTATACGCAATAATTTTTGCAAAATTAAATCTGTGATCGAACTTATTCTCAGATCTCTCCAAGCTTCTCCATAGTCATGGTTCTTACGCATCATTAAGTTTTTAGCCTGGCTAACCTTTTCATCGTAAAGCTGTACAGCCTCTTCTAAATTTAAATCAGGATTTTCTGCAATTCCTTTTTCCAATTGAATCAATGCCATAATAGAATAATTAACTATAGCTAAAAATTCTTCGTCGATTCCCTCTGAAATTTTTTGATTTCCTTTTTCCTGAATAGTTCTAATTCGATTGGCTTTGATATATATCTGATCTGTTAAGGAAGGCAATCGTAATATTCTCCAAGCCGATCCGTAATCAATCATTTTTTTTATAAATAATTCCTTACAAACTGAAATTACTGAATCAAATTGTTCTGATGTTTTTTCCATTATTCCATTAATACCTACAAATGTACTATTTAACTATATATTTTCCTAAAGGTATCTTGTCTAAAGTATATAATATGATAATAGATATTAGTAAAGTGAGTAAGGTAGTAATCGGAATAGAAAATAAAGGATTAAAAGAAAATGCGCTTAGTCCCAATTGTTCAACTAAGGCCATAACTAACACATGTATTAGGTAAATTCCGTAACTGTATTTACTTATAAAAGATAATATTTTACTTTTTTTATTGAACACCGGAACTAAGAAGAAAAGTAGAAAAACAGAAAGAGCTTGAAATAAATCCCACGGCTTATATTGCTCTATATAAAAATTGTTCATTTTTGACGTTATATAGGTATCAAAGCAAATACCAAAATAGGACAATAAATAAATAGTTAAACATACATAAACATAATATTTAACATTATATTCATATTTTCTTCTTATTAAATAATATCCTAAAACTAAATATCCCAAGAATTCGGAATATAGTTTTATATAGTTAACTAAATAAACGGTACTAAAGAACGTATAGAAAATTAAAAATATTAAAAAACAAACAACTATAAAATATAATTGTTGTTTTGGATTACTATCTAAAATCCATTGATTGATAATCGGATATAATAGATAAATTCTTATAATCATATAAATATACCACATATGGTAACTCGCTCCCGAAACCAATTCTAGATAGGTATAATCTATAACAAATCTAAATCCCAGATCCACATGATCTTTATAATGAATACCTAGTATTTTAAAGAAAATATATATTAAACTCCAAAATAAAAAAGGTATTAATATTCTCGATAATTTTTTGGTAAAATGTTTAAATGTGTATTGCTTTCCCAAAGATAATAAACCGGTCATCATAACAAAAACCGGTACACCAAACCGGGCTATATTAATATAAAAGTTTGATATCCACCAACTTTTATTAGGAATACTTCCATACTGATGGCACATTCTGGCAGCCACATGCAATAAAATAATTCCTATTGCCGAAACAGCCCTAAGATTATCAATCCATATGATATTATTTTTATTCACAGATTTTTTCATTTAATCCTAGTTTTAAGAGCGCAAAAATAAATTAATTTTACTTACTATATCTTTTTATTTATAGTTGTTTACTAATTGACTATATTGTTAGTTGCATGACAGATAAGATCTGAATACATTTTATCTCTTAATTTTAAGATTAAATTTTGATATCTATTGGTCTATCATTTCATTAAATTGTTACAATATAGTTTATTATACTATTTTAATAATTATATAAAGATCTATCCTTTTTTAATTAAATTAATTATTTTAAAAATTAATATAATAGTAATTATTTTTTCAAGTACAAAAATATAAATAATATAATAATAATAAAATACTGGAAAGTAATTTCATAACCATTTATATTTTAAAATATTTATACTTAATTATAGATATGATTTATAACTAAACCTCATTAATATAAAAAACGGATGATATTAAACCGTATGTCAATATTTATTTTAAACTTTATTTATTTTTTTAAATTTACAGCTTCAAATACGATATATGACAATTAATATTAATGGTGATTTGGTCGATTGTAATGAACCTAAAGTAGCCGGAATACTAAACGTTACTCCGGATTCTTTCTTTGATGGTGGTAGGTATTCCACTATTGATAAAGCTTTAAAACAAACAGAAAAATTAATAGATGAAGGCGCTGATTTCATTGATATTGGCGGACAATCCACTCGTCCGGATTCCGAATTTTTATCTGATGAAACAGAACTAAGCATAGTAATTCCAGTAATTAAAGCTATTAAAAAAGAATTTCCTCGGGTAAAATTATCGATCGATACCTTTTGGTCTAAAGTTGCCATTGAAAGTGTCAATGAAGGAGTGGGAATGATAAATGATATTTCGGGAGGTACTTTAGATAATAAAATGTTTGAAACTATGGGAAAACTCAACGTTCCTTATGTTTTAATGCATATGAGAGGAACTCCTCAAACTATGGGAAATTATACAGATTATGAAAATATAATTACCGATATTAATTATTACTTTTCTAAAAAAATTAGTGAATTACGAAAATTTGGAGTCAATGATATTTTATTAGATCCGGGATTTGGATTCAGTAAGACTTTACAACAAAATTACGATTTGCTGAAAAATATAGATAAATTCAAAATATTTAATCTTCCTTTATATATAGGAATATCCAGAAAGAGTATGATTTATAAATGTTTAGAAACTTCTGCTGAAGAAGCATTGATAGGTACGTCCGCATTAAATTTGTACGCCTTACAAAAAAGTGCTCATATTTTGCGTGTTCATGATGTAAAAGAAGCAAAACAAATGATTAAACTGTGGAAAATGTTAAATTAATAATTAAATGATTTAAAAAAATTAATTTTCACATGAAAAATTCATCAGAAATAATTTTAGTCAGCATATCAGGAGTTGATAAACCGGGAATAACAACAGCAATCACTCATATCTTAGGAAAATATAATGCAAAAATACTTGATATTGGTCAAGCCAATATACATCATTCTTTATCCTTAGCTATTATTTTCATGTCTGAAAACGGAAGTTCCGGAAATATTTTAAAAGAAATTTTATTTAAAGCCAATTCATTAGAAATTAATGTTAGATTTTCAGCCTTAACCAAAGAAGAATACAGTAATTGGGTTAAAGTTCAGGGTAAAAACAGATACATAATAAATATTTTAGGTAAAGAAATCAGTGCTAACCAAATTTCTGAAGTTTCTAAAGTTTTATTGGATTTTAAACTTAATATCGAACGGATTATACGTTTAACTGAACGCATACCTTTAGATCGAAATATTGATCGAACCTGCTTTGAATTTGCTGTAAGAGGAAATTTATCTAACCTTAAAGAAATACAAAATAAATTCTTATCCTTATCATCTGATTTAAATATTGATATTGCCTTACAGGAGGAAAACAGGTACCGAAGAATGAGACGCCTGATTTGCTTCGATATGGATTCAACCTTAATTCAAACTGAAGTTATCGATGAACTTGCAGAAAAAGCCGGAGTTGGAAATGAAGTTAGAGCCATCACTGAGTCTGCCATGAACGGAGAAATAGATTTTTCCGAAAGTTTTAAAAAAAGAATAAAGTTATTAAAAGGCTTGAATGAAAACGTTTTGAAAGAGATAGCAGAAAATTTACCTATTACTGAAGGTCTCGAACGATTAATGGGAGTTCTAAAGAAAAGTGGATTTAAAACAGCAATTATATCCGGAGGATTTACCTATTTCGGAGACTACCTCAAAGAAAAATTCGGTTTTGATTATGTATTTGCCAATAAATTGGAAATTATTGATGGAAAGTTAACAGGTAATTACATTGGAGATATTGTGGATGGCAAAAAGAAAGCCGAATATTTAAAATTAATTTCAACTTTTGAAAATATAGATATACAACAAACTGTTGCGGTTGGCGATGGAGCAAATGATTTACCTATGTTATCCATAGCCGGACTCGGAATTGCATTTCATGCGAAGCCAACAGTCAAACAAAATGCGAATCATTCCTTATCTACCATCGGATTAGATGGAATTTTATATTTCTTAGGATATAAAGATTCTTCCGAAGATATTGAAATGACGTCTATTTCTTAACATTTGATTGTAAAGTTAAATTAAACGTAAACCGACGGTTTATGTGTACTAATTTTAATACTTAAATTAGTAAGCTGCAATGGTAGATCTTACCAGCACATTTCCAAAAGAATCAAGTTTATCCAGGTAAACTTCTTCTAATTGGTTAATAAGTTTAGGATTATAAGGTTGACTAACGCGTACGTAATTTTCAGTATATCCGTACATCATCCCATTTTTGTTCTCATGCTCCCAAAGAACCGTTTTAACTTTGCCTAATTGAGATTCATAAAATGCATGGCGTTTTTTTTCAGAAAGGATTTTTAACATTTTATTCCTTTTCTTGCGCTCAGAATATGGTACCCTGTCTTCCATATGAACAGCTTCTGTATTATCCCTCTCCGAATAAGTGAAAACATGTAAATAACTAATCGGCAAATTTTGTAAAAAATTATACGTTTCTAAGAACTTTTCTTCTGTTTCTCCTGGAAAACCTACAATTACATCAACTCCTATGCAAGCATCTTTGATTACAGAATGTATCTTATGGATTCTATCGCTGTATAAATGAGTCAGATATCTTCTCTTCATTTTCTTCAACAAATCATCGCAGCCGGATTGTAAAGGAATATGGAAATGAGGAACGAAAATATTCGAATCAGCAACATAATCAATAATCTCATCCTTAAGCAAATTTGGTTCAATTGAAGATATTCGTATGCGTTCTATGGCTTCTACCCTATCTAAATTCTGTATTAATTCTAAAAAAGTATGTTGATGTTTTTTATTTCCAAATTCACCTTTTCCATAATCACCTATATTCACTCCTGTAAGTACAATTTCTTTAATTCCTTTCTCAGAAATTTCTTCGGCTTGTTTAATAATGGTTTCAAGCTCTGCAGAACGTGAAATTCCTCTTGCTAAAGGAATAGTACAATACGTACATTTATAATCACAACCATCCTGTACTTTTAAAAAAGCACGTGTTCTGTCTCCAATTGAATAGGAACCTACAAAAAAATCAGCTTGATCAACCTCACAAGAATGAACTTTTACTTCAGAATCTTTTTTAAGATCCATAATATACTTGTGGATATTAAACTTTTCTTTTGCACCCAAAACTAAATCTACCCCGTCAATCTTACTGATTTCATGCGGTTTTAATTGAGCATAACATCCAATAATACAAATCAGAGCATCAGGATTTAAATGTAACGCTCTTTTAACGATAGTTTTACACTCTTTATCGGCATTATCGGTTACCGAACATGTGTTAATAATATAAACATCTGCTGTTTCTTCAAAAGATACCTTTACAAATCCTTCCTCTATTAATTGTCGAGCAATTGTAGAAGTTTCAGCAAAATTTAATTTACATCCTATGGTATGAAAAGCTACGGATTTCCTGATTTCGTTTAGCATAGTGCAAAATTACGTATTTAATTTATTTACTGAAATTAATATAATTAGTATTAAATAATTTTTATGATTTTATTAAAATTCCCTGATTATTAAAAGTATAATCAGGGAATTTAAGTTATGACTGTATTTTTTTAATTATTAAATATTTTTCTACCGTTTAAAGGTTGAAGAGGTCTATTATTTGATTTTGGTAAGTGATATTTTATTTCATCAATTTCTTCTTCGCTCATAGTTATTGGATTTTTAAATACGATCCAAGTAACATTTTCTGCACAAGGAGGGGTAGTCAAAGATCCTAAATATGTGTAATAGGATTTATCTTTTGGATATAAATTTTCAGGGTTGAATTTTATAACTGTATTAATTTTTCCTAACCCTTTTAATGTTTTAAAAATTTCGAGTTTTTCAAAATAAGAATTTAAATTGCCCTCTTTTACCATAACACCAATTACCAATACTGAACCATCTTCTGCTTTATGAACAAAATGTAATTCCAACGGGTATCTCACTCTATCAATGGTATGTTCAGATTCTTCATGAGCGTGGAATTGAACTAAGGTATAAACTTTTTTGTTGTACGTAATGGTGCTTCCCGATTTAAAATCAAATTGAAGAGAATGCCCATTGTCTTCGATATCCTCGATTTCTCCGGATCCGTAATTAAATTGTATAGGCGATAAATCTTTTTTATAGTTAGATTTTGAAATGTTAATTGGCGATTGAAATTTACCTGTACCGCATTGTTTTCCTTCTTCCAATTCTCCCCAATGTTCCGGAGAAGATTCTCCTTCATATCCCCAATGATGATTTTGAGAATAGCTCATACTTGCAGCAAGTATACTTAAAAATAAAAATACTTTTTTCATTGTTTTATCTATTATAATTTAGCACAAAATTATAGAACCACGAAACAATATAAATGTTAAATTTTTGTTAATTAGTTTAATTTAAAACAAAATGTCCTCATTTAAGTGCTTTACATAATATTTTATGATTTTACAAACTTGCGAATTAAATTTGCAGCTAATTTTCAAAAAAAAACAAAATTTTATTCATGACTAACGCTATTGATTCGAAGCCTAACAATCTATCGCCCAAAAGAATCCGTTTGGGGGTATTTGCTTTTTACTTTTCACAAGGAATCTGTTTTTCCAGCTGGGCCAGCAGGATTCCCGATATTAAAAACTTTTTGAAATTAGGGGATGCTTCCTGGGGAACTATTTTATTAATGCTGCCGGTTGGTCAAATTTTAGGGATGACCCTATCGGGATTTTTAATATCTAAGATGGGAAGTAAAAAAATATTGATAGCTTCTCTTCCTTGCTATGCCTTAAGTTTATTATTAATCGGATGTTCACAAACCGAATTAATGTTAATTCTTACTTTAATTTTGTTTGGCTTTTTTGGTAATTTTTGTAATATTTCCGTTAATACTCAAGGAATACTTGTTGAAAATCTATACAAAAAATCCATCATGTCTTCTTTTCATGGAGGCTGGAGCATAGCCGGATTTACCGGTTCTTTAATAGGTTTAGTAATGGTAAACTTAGGATTATCGCCTTTTCAACATTATTTGTTTATTCTTTTTACAGTAGGGGTACTTATTTTGTTTAATTTCAAATATCTACAAATAGACGCAAAAAATATTTCTGATAAAAATTCAGAAACAAAAAGTAAAAAAGAGAAGCAAAAACCTGAAAAATTTTTATTTCTTTTGGGAATTACTGCTTTTTGTGGTATGGCTTCCGAAGGTGCCATGTTTGATTGGAGTGGGATATATTTTGAAGAAATCGTTAAAGCTTCCAAAAATTGGGCTCCTTTAGGTTTTACCTCGTTTATGATTATGATGGCAAGTGGTCGTTTTATTGCTGATCATGCCATACAAAAATGGGGAAGAAAACGTGTAGTTCAACTAAGTGGTATACTGATATCATTGGGCTTATTTATTTCTGTTGCCTTTCCTAATCTGATTATTACTACTTTGTCTTTTATGATTATCGGTTTAGGGGTATCCAGCATAATACCCACTATTTACAGCTTATCAGGACAGAAAACTAAAATTCCAACCGGCATGGCATTGACTATAGTTTCCAGCATAGGATTTATAGGTTTTTTATTAGGTCCTCCGGTAATAGGTTACATATCCGAAGCTCTTAATCTTAGATTTTCCTTTGCTTTAATAGGTATTTTTGGAATTTGTATTTTTATACTTTCTTCTAATTTAAAAGTTTTCAAAGATTAAAATAAGTAGTTTTCCAAAAAAAAATGCTCATAAATTTATTCAAATTTATGAGCATTTTTTTATAAATATTGTGTTATTTTTTTCTTTGCATGCTAAATATTAATAAAGCTAAATAATATCTTATTTTTAATCCGAACAATAGGAAAATATACATTATAAAAGGCTTTTTAAAGTATTTTCTTACAAAAATTTCCATAGCATTATAGAAATTTTTGTAATACAATTTATCTATTTTAGTAGCTGCTCCTTTATAATGTATTATAGAAGTTTTTCCGTAATAATAATTTTGATAACCGGCTTTTAAAATAGTATAACTTAGATCGATATCTTCACCATACATAAAATAAGATTCATCGAAACCTCCTACTTCAGTATATATTTTTTTGGTAGTAAAGAAAAAGCATCCTGTTAAAATTTCCACATTTCCAATATCATATTCACCCAATTCCGTATTATAATAGCCTTTAGATTTTGTTGATTTACTAAAAAATAATTGGCTGAATAACTTATCAAATGTATTTTTAGGATTCGGATAATTTCTTTTTGATTCCGGTCGATAATGGTTGTGTTCATCGGTAATTCGAACCCCTAAGGCTCCAAATTTTTTTGCATGTTCGGCAAAAGGTATAATTTTTTCAAAAACATCCGGCTTAACAATAGTATCGGGATTGAGAATTAGTAAATAGTTTCCCTTTGAATACGTTACACCTATATTATTTGCTTTAGAGAAACCTAAATTTGCCGAGTTTTGAATCCATTTAACTTGAGGAAATAGTCGCGTTATAAATTCTTTGCTTCCGTCATTGGAATTATTGTCTACAATAATAATTTCTGCATCAATTGTTTTTATTGCATGTAAACAACTTTGAATGCAATTTTTTAAAAGATCTTTTACATTATAATTAACAATAATAATTGAAAGTTGTTTCAAATTCATTAATTATTTTTTAATTACTTTAAGAACTACTTAATTCCTTGTTTATAAGGTACTCTGTTTTGTATGGAGCGTATTAAAGTTAACTCATCCGTATATTCAAGTTCATCACCGACTCCTATTCCTCTTGCTATTGCCGTGAATTTTATATGAGAATCATTCAATACCTTATATAAATAAAACATGGTTGTGTCTCCTTCTATAGTAGCACTTAATGCAAATATAATTTCCTCTGTTCCCTGCTCTTTAACTCTTTCAATTAGCGGATTGATACACAAATCGGTTGCGCTGACTCCTTCCATAGGGGAAATTCTTCCCCCCAATACATGATATTTCCCATTGAACTGTTGGGTACTTTCTATTGCCATTACATCTCTTACATCTTCAACCACACAGATAATTTTTTCATTTCGATATGGATTTGCACAGATGGTACAGATCTCAGTATCCGATAGATTGTTGCACAGTTTACAGTGCTTTATTTCATGTACTAACTGACTAATTGATTTTGATAAATTATCTGCCTGAATTTCAGGTATATCCAATAAATGCAAGGCTAGACGTAGGGCCGTCCTCCTACCAATACCCGGAAGTTGTGAAATTTCTTCAACTGCTTTTTCTAATATTTTGCTGGGATAATTCATACAATCATCAAGACCTGCTTAAATTTAATGATGATCTAGGGACGATACATATTTTTCTGCATCCAAAGCGGCCATACAACCTGCTCCTGCGGCAGTAATTGCTTGTCTGTATTTTTTATCGGCAACGTCCCCCGCCGCAAATACTCCCGGAATATTTGTTTCTGTACTAAATGGCTTAACATGTAAATATCCGGTTTCGTCCATTTCCAATTTACCTTTAAATATCTCGGTATTGGGTTTATGTCCGATAGCAATAAATATTCCGTCTACATCCAGTACTTTTTCTTCGTTGTTTAAATTATCAATAACCACGGCTTGAGAAACCAAGTTATTATCGCCTTTTAAATCTTGCAATTCGGTATTATACATAAGTACAATATTAGTGGTAAGGTCTACACGTTCTTGCATAATTTTAGAAGCTTTTAAATAATCTTTACGTACAAGCATATAAACAGTCTTACATATTTTTGCTAAGTACGTTGCTTCTTCTGCTGCCGTATCTCCGCCTCCTACAACTACCACATTTTTACCTCTGTAAAAAAATCCGTCACAAGTGGCACAAGCAGAAACTCCGCCTCCTCTATAGGTTTTTTCAAAATCTTTACCTAAATATTTTGCACTTGCACCCGTTGAAATGATAATAGTTTTAGTTTTAAATTCTTTTCCCGATATAGTTTTTACAATATGTATGTCTCCTATATTTTTTCCTAATTCAACCTCTGATACGGTATCGATGATAACTTGTGTACCGAATTTTTCGGCTTGTTTTTGTAACTGAATCATCATTTCAGGACCGGTAATCCCGTCGGGATATCCGGGAAAATTTTCAACTTCGGTGGTAGTCGTTAGCTGTCCTCCTAATTCTAAACCGGTGATCATAAGCGGATTCATTTCGGCTCTGGCAGCATAAATTGCTGCCGTAAAACCTGCAGGGCCGGAACCTATAATAATAGTTTCTAATATATCTGTGTTTTCTGTCATCTTTATCATATATAATTAACCGGGCAAAGTTACTAAATTTATCTTTGAGACTGTGTGTAAGCATATGTAAACTCTATATAATACTATTATGATTTACTATCTAAAAGAACGGTAAATGAATTATTTCAAGTATTAAGCAATTTTTTCCGCTAATATTAGAAATAAATTATCATGTTTGAATATATTGTTAAGTAACTACTAAGCAAATGAATCCAATTTTTTTCCATTTACAATAATCCACTCATCTAACTTAAAATCAGCCAAAATGCCTATTTTAGGAAACTGTATGGCAGAGTCCGCGAAAACGATACATCTTCCTTCTGCATCAATTTCTTCATGTCCATACATGAATGAAAGGTCACCAATGTCTTCTATCTTGGCAATAAATGAGAGTTCATTTTCTCCCTTAGTAATCTTTTCTACATATTGTATACCAATATCAACTGTTTCTTTTTTATCTTCACGTATGCGTACATTTCTAAATATAATATCAAAAAATGATAAAGAATTATTAGGTATTTCATTATATAATTCATACCCCTTTTGCCATTCATCCTTAACAGAGGCATAATATAGAGCAGTAATCAACGATAATGTAAAATATCGTCTGGTTTTTTGACGATAATAATCTTTGGGAAAATGCCCGCCTTCAAACAGTATAGTAGGAATTCCTAATTTTTGAAAATTATCTCCGACGGATCTTGGATAAAATTCATCGGTAAACCTTGATATCTTATTAGGTAGAAGTTTTGAAATTTCTTGATAAATATCAGCTATTAATCCCATCGATTTTTTTCGGGTTTCAGTCACCTTTCTGTCAACCGATTCCGATGGCGATAAAAAAGCCAGGGTGGCCGGTTCTTTTTTTCCTTCTACTCCGAATATAGTTCTTTGATCGTGTAGATTAAACGCTAAATCATATTTTTTTGCACATGCAGTTTTTTTTAATACTTGCATTTCAATTGATGAAGCGGTTAAAAAATCCCGATTAATATCAATTCCTAAACGATTTCTTCGTGTCCAAATTTCAGCTCCATCCGGATTTAACATGAAAATAATATCGAGGGTAAACTTGCTGAGAATTTCATGTGAGCAATTATTTTCACTTTCAAAAAATTTAAGCAAATCTAGACAACTTAAGGTACCCGTTGTTTCATTTCCGTGCATTTGGGTCCATAGTAATATATTTTTAGGTCCTTTTCCTAAGGTCAATTTATATATAGGTTTATTAAGTTCCGATCTTCCAATTTCTGTAAGTAAGCTTTTATAATTTTTCATTAAAAAATCGGAAAGCTCCGAAGGGTTTACATATCTATTTTTAAAATTTTCTTCGATACTTAAATTTTCATTTAAATCAAAGATTTTAAACTCTGCAGACATAATTATATTTTTTACAAAGATATTCAATTATACACAGTTTTCTTGATTTACATTTGTAATTTACATTTGTAAAAACATCTTCTTCCATAATTTATCCGTTCTAATATTGTGTCATTTAATTATGAGTTATTTTATTTAATTTCTTATTAAAAAATATTTAATTATTTATTTACCAGTATTTTATATATATTTATTTAATGTTTTTATTAAAGTTAACTTTAAGTTATTTTTTGACAGAATCAATGGTATTTTTAGTAACTTTGTATTTATTACTCTATTTCACATATGTAAATAGTTAACATTTGTAAATCATGGAAATTGATAAAAGAATAGCTACACTCATAGAAATATTAGGTTTAACATCAGGAGAATTTGCAGATAAGATAAATGTCCAACGATCGAGCATTTCGCATATCACTTCTGCTCGAAATAAACCTTCATTAGATTTTTTAGAAAGAACTCTATCTGTTTTTCCTGAAATAAATTCTGAATGGCTTATTTTAGGAAAAGGAAAACCTTTGAAATCTCAATTGGAAAATAATAAAAAGGAAAGTTTAGATTTAGAAAATAAGACGGTTCAGGAACAACCATCCCCTACACTCTTTTCTTTAGATGAAATGGATCAAAAACAAAAAGATTCTTCACACTCTAATAATGATAATACTATTCAAGCGCCTGAGAATCGCGTAAATGAAAATTCTCAGACAGAAGATCAAATAATTAAAAATTCAATCCTGCAGAAAACGAAAAATAACAAGAAAAAAATAGAAAAAATCTTAATTATATACGAAGATCATACGTTTGAAGTATTCGAAAATTAATTTTTAAAAGGAAAGTAAAAACCAAAAAAAAGAGGAAAATTTAAATTTTCCTCTTTTATTTTAAAATAAATGCTAAATGTAATATTATTTAACTCTAGCATCTTTAATTCTTGCTTTTTTACCACGTAGATCTCTAAAATAGTAAATTCTTGCTCTACGTACTTTTCCTCTTCTGTTAACTTCAATATTTTGAAGCGCTGGCATATTAATAGGAAAAACTCTTTCAACACCTACATCACCGCTCATTTTTCTGATAGTGAATGTTTTGGTTGCTCCGGTTCCTTTAACCTGAATAACTACCCCTTTAAAATACTGGGTTCTTGTTTTATTACCTTCTTTAATTTCGTAATAAACAGTTAGGGTATCCCCGGCTCCAAATTTTGGAAATTCTTTTTTTGCGATGTACTTATCCTGTACGTACTTAATTAATGGTTCCATTTAAAAAATATAACAGTTATAAAATTGAATAACATTCACGTCTTTCGTCAGAGGTTAATCAATTGGGTGCAAAATTAATAATTCTAATTTAATTGCACAAATACTATACGTAAATTTAAAATTCTTTTGAATACTAAAAAGTTTTATAACAAATAGCTGAATAATTTTATAATGTATTCAAATACGAATTCCTTTATTTATAATCTATGCTAAATAAAGGAGACGTGTTTTAAAAATATAGTTAAAACTAAACTATTGACATTAAAATAGCTTAAACATTAAATCGGAAATGAATAATATCTCCATCGTTAACGATATACTCTTTACCTTCAACTGATAATTTTCCGGCTTCTTTAACCTTAGCTTCCGATCCGTAAGTTACAAAATCTTGATAGGAAATAACTTCAGCTCTAATAAATCCTTTTTCAAAATCAGAATGTATTACTCCGGCAGCTTGAGGAGCTGTCCATCCTTTTTCAATTGTCCAAGCTCTAACTTCTTTAACTCCGGCAGTAAAATAAGTTTGTAAATTTAAGAGTTTGTATGCTTGGCGAATCAAGCGATTTACTCCCGGTTCTTCTAAATTTAATTCTTCTAAAAATATTTTACGCTCTTCATAGGTTTCTAATTCAGAAATGTCTGCCTCAATTTGAGCCGCTAATACGATCACTTCCGCCTTTTCGTTTTTTACCTTTTCTTTTACTTTTTCAACAAATTCATTGCCCTCTTTTGCTGATTTTTCATCTACATTACACACATACATGATAGGTTTAAAGGTCAAGAGTTGTAATTCTGCAATAATCGGCTCTGAAATCGAATCTGTTTCGAATTCTCGTGCATTTTTACCTTCTTCAATAAAAGCTCTCAACTTTTCCAACACAGACACAATTTGCTGCTCTTCTTTATTTCCTGCTTTAGCTGCTCTTTTGGATTTATCCAATTTTTTTTCAATGGTTTCCAAATCTTTAAGTTGCAGCTCAATATCAATAATTTCTTTATCTCTAACCGGATCTATAGTTCCTTCAACATGGGTAATATTATCATTTTGAAAACAACGCAACACATGGATTATTGCATGGGTTTCTCTGATATTAGCTAAAAATTGATTTCCCAAACCTTCTCCTTTACTGGCACCTTTAACTAAACCGGCAATATCTACTATTTCCACTACGGCAGGCACTACCCTTTCCGGCACTACTAATTCTTCAAGTTTATTTAACCTTAAATCAGGCACAGAAACTGTACCTACATTCGGTTCGATGGTACAGAACGGATAATTAGCCGATTGTGCTTTTGCATTAGATAAACAATTAAATAAAGTAGATTTCCCTACATTGGGTAGACCAACAATTCCACATTTCATACTCGAAAAATTTGTGACAAATATATAAAATTATAATTTAGCCTAAGAACAGGCTATTTAAATCAAAATTTGTGTATATGAAAAAACTAGTATTCTACTAAAACATTGCTGAAATAAATATTATACACAGAAAGGATAGCATTAGATAAGATCTTTTGCCAAATTAAAAAAATAAAGATTTATAATAACTTATATAAAGAATACTATAGATTTTCGAAAAAATTAAACATTTTTACTGTAAAATCTTTTCCAACAATTCTTCTGAAATGGTTCGGCCTTTATCCTTATTATAGAATCCTTGAATATCCTTTGCAAAATCATCATGGGTATAGTTTTCAGGATCTGTTTTATATTTTTTTAGGAAAGGTGCACAAGGTTTAGGTCTAGGCCCCCAATGAGCAATTTCTTCGGAAGTTTCCGCATCAATAAAAATTACAATGGGAATTGCCTTTCCTCCATTAGTTAGATATTGATTAATCAATAATTCATCTTGATCTCTAAAAAAAATTCTCATGTCCAGCCTCTCGGATGATTCGCAAATTTTATTGACTACCGGCACTATTTGCGCTGCATCTCCACACCATCCTTCGGATATGACTAATATATGAATTTTACGACTAATTTTCTTCAAACCTTTACTCACTGATTCATCCAATACGAGCGTTTTATCATTCCTATGGATTCGGCTCAAATTTAAACGTGTGTATTCAGCAAGTTTTTTAATATCTTCATTTTTAGAAAGTAAACCTTCTTTTGCTTGAATCTCTATAATATCTTTATATTCATTGTAAGACACTCCTTTGTCCCAATAGTTTTCTAATTTTATTGAATCCATCGTATATTTATTAACTGTTACCATTATAAAGTTTGGTAATCTTTATTAATTATAAAATTACATGTTTTCAAATACATAATTTGATATATTCTTTATTTAACCGATAAATTGAAAATATAGTTATGTATATTCTTGGTTTGTTAAACGAAAGATATCTTCAAATAGTATTTCAACTGGTAAAGGATAATTTCTGCCAATTGTATGTAAAGGTTTATTTTAAAATTAAAAATTACATTTTTCTAACTTTATTCATTAACCAAAAGTCAGCCAAAATAAAAGCTGCAATAGCTTCTACAACAGGAACCGCCCTGGGAACCACACAAGGATCATGTCTTCCCTTCCCTTTAATTGAACATACATTTCCGTTTTCATCTATCGTTTGTTGCTCTTTCATAATGGTAGCAACCGGCTTAAAGGCAACTTTAAAAACAATATCCATACCGTTGGATATTCCCCCTTGTATACCTCCTGAATTATTCGTCAGTGTTTTTCCTCCTTGAGTAAAAATATCATTATGTTCGGAACCTTTTAACCGAGTACCTGCAAAGCCGCTGCCAATTTCAAAACCTTTAGCTGCATTTATACTCATCATTCCTTGAGCCAATCTGGCAGATAATTTATCAAAAATCGGTTCGCCTAAACCCATTGGAACATTTTTAATCATACAGGTTATGACTCCGCCAATAGTATCTCCATCCTTTTTAATTTCAGCTATTTTCTGAATCATTTGATCAGCAGTTTCCCAATCAGGACATCGGACTATATTAAATTCCGTTTGGCTTAAATCCAGTTCATGTATATTCTTTTTCAAAGTAATTTTCCCTACTGAAGAAACAAATGCATGAATAGATATTGAGGATAGTAATTGTTTAGCTAAAGCTCCGGCAACAACCCAGTTAGCTGTTTCCCTTGCTGAGGTTCTTCCCCCGCCTCGATGGTCTCTGATTCCATATTTTTGAAAATAAGTGAAGTCTGCATGTGAAGGTCTGAAAATACCGGTATTATGATCGTAATCATTGGATTTTTGATTGGTATTTTTAATAACAAATCCAATAGCTTGTCCTGTTGTTTTTCCTTCAAAAATGCCGGAAAGAAATTCTACCTTATCGTCTTCTTTTCGTTGAGTTACAATTTTCGATTGTCCGGGTTTTCTTCGATCCAATTCTTTTTGTATTTCATCAAAATTAACGGATAATCCAGCTGGAAAACCATCAATTACGCCTCCCAGTGCCGGTCCATGACTTTCACCAAAGGTAGTAAGCTTAATAAATTTACCGAATTCGTTGAACATATGCTTACAAATGTAAGAAATAAAGTAAATGTATACCTAGCGTTAATTATAAAAACAGAAAATCTAAATTAGATTTTCTGTTTCATTAAGATATTCGGTTGCTTATCCTTTAAATTAAGGATTTTATATGTTTAATATTGCTTTGAATTGTGTCAACCACTTCTTTAATATTTCCTCCAAGCATCATTTTAGTCATGGAAGTTGTCATACCTTTAATTTGGCTCCATTCAATTTTAGGCGGTAAAGCAAGTGAATTTGGATCGGTCATTACATTAACTAAAACCGGTCCTTCCGTTGAAAATGCTTCTTTTACAGATCCTTCAACCTCTTCAGGCTTATTTACATTTATTCCTTTAAAGCCCATAGCCATTGCTATCATGGCAAAATCAGGATTTACCATATCGGTTTCATTGTCAGGGATACCATCCACTTCCATTTCAAGTTTTACCATTCCTAATGATCGATTATTAAACACAAATAATTTGACAGGCAATTTATATTGATATATAGTGGCTAAATCCCCTAAAAGCATTGAAATACCACCATCTCCGCAAAAAGCTATAATTTGTCTGTCAGGATGAGATAACGATGCTCCTATGGACATCGGCATGGCATTAGCCATCGTACCGTGACTGAAAGAACCTAACATTTTTCTTTCTCCTGTGGCATGAATATATCGCGCCCCCCATACACAGCACATACCGGTATCTACGGTAAATATGGCATCTTTAGCTGCTAGATTATTGATAACTGAGGCTACATATTCGGGATGAATTAAATTTTCTTTTCCCGGATCTTTAACATATACATCTAAATCTTCTTTAACTTTATCGTATTTTTTCAGCTGTTTTTTAAGAAAAGAATCATCTTGTTTATCTTCAATCAAAGGCAATAATACAGATAAAGTATCTTCAATTTTTCCGCACAATCCCATATCTACTTTAGCTCTTCTGCCTAAACGGTCTGCCCTTTCGTCAATCTGAACTATTTTTTTATTGGAAGGCATAAAATTCGCATACGGAAAATCTGTACCCAAAAGTAGTACTACATCCGCTTCGTGCATACTTTGGAATGCAGAAGGCAACCCTAATAATCCGGTCATGCCCACTTCATAAGGATTATCATATTGTATACCCATTTTACCTCTAAAAGAATATCCTACAGGAGCTTTCAATTTACCTGCAAGTTTTACCAAGTCTTCGTGAGCTTTAGAAGCACCGATACCGCAATAAATGGTAACTTTATCATGTTCATTAAGAACATCTGCCAACTTTTGTAATTCTTTATCGGATGGTCTTAAAATGGGTTCGTTTTGATAAACTTTTAAAGAACTCAAAATATCTTCCGCCGGTTTTGATTCTAAATCACCGGGTAACCCGAAAACGGCTACGCCTTTTTTAGATATAGCATTTTGAATTGCTCTTTGTAACATTCTAGGGGCTTGTTCCGGTAATGTTGCAATTTGGTTGTATACACTGCAATCATCAAATAGTTTGGTTATATTAGTTTCTTGAAAATAATCTGTACCAAATTCTCTTGTTCCACACGTGGAGGCAATAGCGATAACAGGTACATTTGCCCTGTTTGCTTCATACAATCCATTAATTAAATGTACATGCCCGGGGCCGGAACTACCGGCACAACAAGCAATGCCTTCCAATTCAGCTTCGGCTGCGGCAGCAAAGGCTCCGGCTTCTTCATTCCTAACATGGATCCATTGTATTTTTCCGTTTTTTTTAATGGCCCTGTTAAGCTCATTTAAACTATCGCCTGTTACAGCATAAATCCTTTTTATACCGGCATCAACTAGTATTTCAACTAATTGATCTGCTACTTTTTTTTCCATAATAATTTTTAAATTTATAAAGTATATTTAGATACTGAATGCTCAAAATTTGTTCCAGGTAAATATACTTTATTAATAAATTTAAAAATTATTATTTATATGATACATCTACAAATAGTTATAAATTTAGCTTAATTTAAAATTCATATTTAAATTGCTGTAGCATTCGTATATCATTTTCAGTAAACATTCGAATGTCGCCAATTTGGTACATCAGCATGACAATTCTTTCGATACCCATACCAAATGCAAAACCGCTGTATTTTTCAGGATTTATATTAACATTTTTTAGAACATTGGGATCAACCATTCCGCATCCTAGAATTTCCAACCAACCCGTTCCTTTAGTGATGCGATAATCGGTTTCTGTCTCCAATCCCCAATATACATCTACTTCTGCACTGGGTTCTGTAAAGGGAAAATATGAAGGTCTCATTCGAATTTCGGATTTACCGAATAATTCTGAAGTAAAATATTGTAAGGTTTGTTTTAAATCTGCAAAGGATACGTCAGTATCAATATATAACCCCTCTATTTGGTGGAACATGCAATGAGATCGAGACGATATATCTTCATTCCTGTAAACTCGTCCGGGAGACAATATACGAATGGGAGGTTCATTTTGCTCCATATATCGTATTTGTACAGAAGAAGTGTGAGTTCTCAATACTCTATCCGGATTTTTCTCTATGAAAAAAGTATCTTGCATATCCCTTGCAGGGTGATACTCAGACATATTTAAGGCGGTGAAATTATGCCAATCATCTTCAATTTCAGGGCCATCAGCTACTGAAAAACCTATTTTTTTAAATATGTTTATGATCTTATGCTTAACAATGTTAATAGGATGTCTGCTTCCTAAATTCAAGGCTAGTCCCGGACGGGTTAAATCTTCTTGCAAACCGGCATTTGCAGACTCGCCGACATTCTCTTTTAACGTATTTATTTTTTGAGCAACCGACTGTTTTAAATTATTGATCAGTTGTCCAAATTCTTTTTTATTTTCATTAGGTACTTCTTTAAATTTTTGAAACAGATCGTTTAAAATTCCTTTTTTACCTAAATACTTGATTCTAAACTGTTCAACATCCTCAGTTTTTTGAGAAGTAAAAGATTCTACTTCTTCTAAATATTTTTTGATAGTATTAATCATTAGTTATCTTTAATATTTTCTATTTTATAAAGATTTTTATCTTCTTGCAAAAATAATAAAACAAAAATACTATTATTAATTTAAATAAAAGATATCATAAATAATTTTAGATCAATTAAACAGAAAGTAAATTCAATAAAAAAGCCTCCTTTTACAGAGGCCAAGGTTTTTAAAGAAATAAAAACTAAATAAACATTAAAATAATGCCTTTTTTAATATAAACTATTTTAGTGTGTTTGTAATCATTGTACCAATAAACAAACACCATACCATTTATCTGGTTTTATCCTATTTTATTATTTTTAATTTTTAAAAATTATTTAATTAAAATATCAATTATATCAATATTACTATAAATTTATGACAATAAAGTAATTTTATATTATTATATTTCTATTTTCATATAGCAAAATGTTTATTTTTCTAAACAATTTGTTTTTTTACAGTCAATGACTACATAGAAATTTAACTTATCTATATTGTTTTTCAATTACTTTATGTGTTTAATTGATCGAAAAAAAATATCGTATAAAATAAAATTTGTTAATATAGCCGTTTATATAAATAAATAATGTATTGAATTCATACATATGGCTGAAGAATTTCCGTTCCTATCAACTTTAAAACATAAGATACTAATTAATTTAGTAAATTTGAATTTTCTAAATAACAGAATACGTAAGATACATAAAATCGTACTATATTGTTTATTAATACTAACCTTTATAAATTGTAAAACATTGGAAATAGACAAACAAACGTATGACGGGCTGCAAAGCGGTTTATATGCAAATATTAAAACCAATAAAGGAGATATGTTGGTTAAATTTTTTGATCATGAATCTCCGGTTACTGTCGCTAACTTTATAGGATTAGCAGAAGGTAAAATTCCTAACGAAGCTAAAAAACCGGGAGAACCCTTCTATGACGGAATTATATTTCACAGAGTCATTAAAGATTTTATGATTCAAACCGGAGATCCTCAGGGAACAGGAATGGGAGGCCCGGGATACAGATTTGAAGACGAGAAAAATGATTTAAAGCATACCGGAACAGGAATTTTATCAATGGCTAATTCCGGCCCTAATACCAACGGAAGCCAGTTTTTTATAACAGAAGTCCCTACCCCGTGGTTGGATGGACGACATACTATTTTTGGAGAAGTTATTAAAGGTTTAGAAACCGTTAACGTTATTGCAAGTGTTAAAACCGGAGCTCAAGATAAACCGATTGATCCTGTAATTATGGAAAAAGTTTCTATAATTACCAAAGGGGACGAGTATAAAAATTATGATGCTGCACAATTTTTTAAAGATAATAAAGATTTAATTTCCGAAAGAAATAAAAAATATCTGGAAGAAAAACAAAAACAGATTGCAGCCAAGTTGGATGAATTAAAAGCCGATATGACTGAAACGCCTAGTGGATTATTTTATAAAATTAATGAAAAAGGCTCAGGAGCAAAAGCAAAATCGGGTGATACTGTTTCCGTACATTATGAAGGATCTTTAGCTAATGGAAGTGTATTTGATTCTTCTTTTGCAAGAAATGAACCTATTGAATTTCCTTTGGGCAAAGGAATGGTAATTAAAGGTTGGGAAGAAGGTATTTCATTATTAAATGAAGGTGATAAAGCTACTTTTTTAATTCCACCTTCTTTAGGTTATGGAGCTCAAGGTGCCGGTGGTGGAGTTATTCCTCCGAATGCTTGGCTTATTTTCAAAGTTGAACTTGTGAAAGCTAAATAAAAAAATCTTTTTTTATAAATCAATCCGGTTAGATCGTAACCGGATTTTTTATTTAAATTGAGTATTCTTTTTTTATTCCTTGATTCTTTATGTATACACCAAATTTGATTCTAAAATTCTTCCTTTAGTTATTGAAACCCGGTAAGGATTAAATATTTCTTCCTAAGTATCACAACCATTACCTTTAAGTAATTAAAAAAATAGTATATAAAAATCGTTACCACAGATTTCATAAATCAGATACTTTTATTACTCTCTCAAATTAATTATTAATAATGCGAAACCGTAAACATTCGTTTACTTTAAAAATTTCGTATCATCAGATATAAAAAAAGAATATAAAATTTTCAACTCCTTTATTATACTCATTTTTTCAGGAAGGATATCATGTTTAAATAAAAGAATAAAATTATTTAAATATTTAATATTACCATAAATACATACTATAATTATATTTTTTACAAATATTTAAACTTAAATTATTTAAATGAATAATAGTATTTCTAAATAATTTTATTATACTGATTATCAGATATATATATCAATAATAATAAAATAATATAAAATTTTAATTATAAAGCTATAATAATATAAAATAAATTTTTTACATTTGACATTATTCCTACCTGTTAAGTAGGAAATATTTTTAGTGTAGTAATTATTTTAATTTTTCATGAAAAAAAAATTAACTAGTAAGACTTTGGTAGCGGTTATTAGTATCTTTTATTCGTTTCTATCTGCGCAAACCCTTGTTAAAGGAACGGTACAAAATGATAAAAAAGAAAAAATAAAAGGAGCACAAATTAATGTGGAAGAAATAGGTATGGAAACATCAACTGATGATCATGGAAGGTATGAAATCACCCTTCCGAATGGTAAATATAAATTTATTATTACCACGCCCGATCATGATGAAATTTCGGAAATAATACCTATCAATAATGAAAAACAAAAAATTGTTGATTTTATCATAAAAACTTTTACGATTGAGAATGTTGTGGTAACGGGTACACGCTCTAAACCTAGAACATTATTGGAATCCCCTACTCCTGTGGACATTATTGATGTTAAAAAAATAGCAGAAACCGGAGCACAAGTTAGTGTCAATCAAATATTAAATTATGTAGCACCTTCATTTACCTCTACCACTCAATCCTTAGGAGGCGGAACGGATATGACTGATCCCATATCCTTACGAGGTTTAACTCCTGATCAGGTATTAGTTTTAGTAAACGGCAAACGTAGATATAATTCTGCTTTATTGAATGTCAACGGAACTTTTGGTAAGGGTACTGTAGGTACTGACTTAAATTCAATTCCCGTTTCATCAATTGATCGAATCGAAATATTGAGAGACGCAGCTGCTGCTCAATACGGGAGTGATGCCGTAGCGGGAGTGATTAACATTATCCTAAAAACTTCTATTAATAGATTTAGTGCAACAATTACAGGTGGAGAATATATAAGTAAAAATAGCGCTCAAGGTAAAACTTCCAAAGATGGAGAAGCCGTACAGGTGGGTTTAAATTATGGTATTCCATTGAGTGAAAAAGGAGGATATATCAACTTTTCGGCAACATTCGACCGAAGAAACCCGACAAACAGAGGCGGAAAGTATCAAGGTAGTATTTATAAAGAGTATACATCGGGTGCACCTGTAGATAAAACCGATGAATTTTTAGAAACTACGCATACCAATCGTCGCGATTATAGTTTAATTATCGGCCAATCTAAAGCATTAAACGGGCAAGTTGCTTATAATGCTTCTTTACCCTTAAATACTCAAACGGAAGTATATTCTTTTGGAATTTTCGGATATAGAAACAGCACTGCTTCTCAATTTTACAGATATCCAAATTCTGAAAATAATGTACCTTCCATATACCCCTTAGGTTTTAGACCCCAAGCAGAAGTAAGCATTTATGACAGATCTGCCACTCTCGGGGTAAAAGGAATGTTCATAGGATGGAAAATGGAAGTAAGCAATACTTTCGGACAAAACACATTTACTAATAAAGCGAAAAACACGTTAAATGCTTCTTTAGGCGAACAGTCTCCAACCTCCTTCCGTGGGGGAAAATTACAATTTACACAAAACGTGGTCAATGTAGATATGTCTAAAAAATTTAATTGGCTTTCCGAAGTAGGAATAGCATGGGGAGGTGAATACAGATATGAAAGATACCAAATTATTGCCGGCGAAGAAGCTTCTTATGCCAATTATGCTATGGGCAGAGAAATAGTCAATCCCGATGGCAGTATTTCCCTCGTACCCGATATTAATGGTACTATACCTATGAAGTTCGGACCGGACGGTAAAACACCGATACCGGGAGGAGCACAAGGAAATGCAGGATTTTCTCCGCAAAATGCAACGGACTCTCAAAGAAACTCTCTCGCCGCTTATACAGATGTTGAAATCAATTTCAACCAATCATTCCTGGTGGACTTGGCCGGAAGATATGAATATTACAATGATTTCGGATCGACCGTTAACGGTAAAATAGCTCTTCGTTATAAAATTTCCAATTCTTTTAATTTCAGAGGTTCGGGAAGTACCGGATTTCGTGCTCCGTCCTTACAACAACGTTACTATTCCAGTACGGGGACTTCATATGTAAACGGAAATATGTATGAGGTAGGAACTTTTACGAATGACAGTAAAGTAGCTCAACTTATGGGTATACCCAAGCTCAAACCGGAAAAATCCAGGAGTTTGAGTGCGGGACTTTCGGCTAAGGTTGGAAGATTCCATTTCAGCCTTGACGGCTATTTTACTCGAATTAATGATAAAATTGTATATACTGATTTGTTTAGCGGAGATCCCAACGGTTCCTCTTCAGAAAAAGAAATCTATCAAATATTGCAACAAGCAGGAGCTCAAAAAGCTAGATTTTTTGCCAATGCTGTTGACACGGAAACTAAAGGTATAGATGCTGTCCTCTCCTATAATACTCTTTTAGGAAATGGAAAACTGTTTATAGATTTAGCCGGAACGATCTCCTATACACAACAAGTGGGTTCGATTCATACTTCCCGTTTATTAAAAGATAAAAAAGATATATATTTCAGCAACTCAAGTAAAGTGTATTTAGAAAATGTAATTCCTAACCAGAAATTTAACATCTCACTTACTTATGCTATCCAAAAATGGAACTTATTTTTACGAAATAATTATTTTGGAGGCGTAACGGAACCCTCTAATAAACTTTCAAATCAACAATATTATAATCCAAGATGGATTACGGATGTTTCTATAGCCTATAAATTAACAGATTTTTTAAAACTTACCGTAGGAGCAAATAATTTGTTTAATTGCTACCCCGAAAAAGTAGCCAAAAAAGCCAATAGTAATCAAGGACAATTCGTTTATTCTCGATATGTCAGTCAATTTGGTTTTAATGGTCGTTATATTTTTACTCGATTAAATTTTAATCTATAATTATAATAAAACCATGAAAAAAATTATTTTAACCATTAACTTACTTTTCGGATGGTATATATCCGCACAAGTGAATTCGGTTTTAGAGCCCAAAGATTTTTTACAAAAATTAAAAAATTCAAATAGTATATTGATTGATGTCCGCACACCTGAAGAATTTGAAACCGGACATATCAAAAATGCTATCGACTTAGATTACAGAAATGCTTCTTTTAGTGATAAAATTCGTAAGCTGGATACTTCTAAAACATACATGATCTATTGTAGATCAGGAAAACGTTCCGCTTCAACAGTTGACTCTCTAAAAAACTTAGGGTTTACTCATCTATACGACCTTAAAGGGGGAATCAATGCTTGGAAAACTGAAAATCTACCGGTGGTAGGTGAAGCCGAAGACAAAATATCTAAAGAAGAATTTAAAAAAATGATTTCTTCTGATCGCATAGTTTTAATTGATTTTTATGCTCCGTGGTGCGGACCTTGTTTGAAAATGGAACCTATGTTTAAAAATTTAGCTGAAAAATATAGAAACAAAGTGAAAATTATCAAAATTAACAGCGATGAAAATAAAAATTTAGCTAAACCCTATATTAAAGATGGTTTTCCAAAATTAATAGCTTATAAAAACCAAAAAACGCAATGGGAAAAAGTAGGATTGATCGATGAAGAAGATCTTATACAAAGTATTGAAAAATTAATTAATTAAAATCTTACCTATGAAAGAATATTTTCTTATAACTATTTTAATTTTTTCAATGGCAATAGGATCCGGCTGTACTACTGCCGTGATATCCGGTAAAGCCACCCCTGACGGAAGACCTTTATTATATAAAAACAGGGACACTACCACCCTACATAGTCGAATGGTTTATTCCAATCGTGGAAAATATTCTTTTATAGGAATGACTAATCCCGAGGATAAAGACAATAAAAATATACTAAACGGACATAATAGTGCCGGATTTGCTATCATGAATTCTGACAGCTATAACCTCAATTATCCTGAATTGAAAGAGGATCAAAGACAAGATGGAGAAATAATGAGACTTGCACTGGAAACTTGTTCCACTCTTGAAGACTTTGAAAACTTACTTTCTCATCTTCCAAAGCCTTTGCGCTTAAGTTCCAATTTCGGAGTTATTGACGCACACGGTGGTGCTGCTTATTATGAAACAGGAAATCAGGGATTTGTTAAATACGACGCTAATAATCCTGATGTAGCACCCTTTGGATATTTGATTCGTACGAATTATTCTTTTTCAGGCAAACCTGAAAATGGTAAAGGATATAGTAGATTCCTTCGCGCACAGGAATTGTTATATTCGGCTTCTCTTACTAATTCTCTTACTCCGAAATACTTTTTACAAAATGTTTCCAGATCCTTAGTTCATGGTTTGACCAAAGTTGACTTGACCAAATGTCCTGAGCAATTTTCAGCTTTCAGAGATTTTATACCTCGTTATTATACTGCATCCGTGGTAGTTATTCAGGGAGTTAAACCTAATGAAACGCCTTTACTTACTACTGCCTGGACTATTTTAGGTTCTTCGCTGGGCTCTGTTAGCATTCCTTTATGGTTAAATTCCAATCAAATATTTCCCAAAGTTTTAACTGCTGATTCAAACAATTCGACACCAATGGATGAATGGGCCACTACAATAAAAAAGAAATTATTTCCCATACAAAAAGGAGAAGGATCAGATTATATTCATGTTCCTACTTTAGTATCGGTTTATCCTAAACTTATATCGATTGAAAATGAAATATTGGAACAATCGGGCGTACTTCTTAATGAATGGAGAAATGAGGGTAAAATTAATACTAAAGAATTAATTAATTTTTACTCTTGGATTGATAAATACATCCATGATAAATATTATCCGTTAACACGATAAATACCACTTTTTTTCAATTCGGCTGATTATTTTTTATTACACCTGTTTAAATTTTAAAAAATTTCATTGAAAAGTTTCTGCAGGTGTATATTTTTTATTCTTTGGAATCTAATCGATTTATAAGCATAAATAAAGGATATTTTTTCGATTATGGCAAAAAACGTTAAATTTGCTTTCATATCGATATGAAAAATAAACCTACGCATTACGGATTATTATTGGCAGCAATTACTCTTATTTTATTTTTTGCTGTATATTTATACTTTATAGGATTTAATTATTATATAATTAGTATTCAGGTAAATTTTTTTGTTCTTCCTGCTGTTTATACGTTAGCATCGATACTTTTGCTATATAAACTGACTAATTATGAAAAACTTTCTTTTCTAACGTGTTTACAATATTCATTTACGACGATGTTTATAGGAGGTACTCTTTCCTTCCTTTTTATAGCTTTATTTTTCAATTATATAGATCAAGATGCGCAACAACTTTTGCAAAATCAAGGATTAAATAAAATGTTGGAAAATCTTACTTCCGAATATGCATCCATTGAACACCCAACTGAAGAAATTACGTTAAAATATAAGGAATACGTAAACAATATTCAAACAAGAATAACTGAAAAGGAATCTTTTTTCACGATCAAAAATTCCTGCATTATTTTAAGTGTACTATACTTTTTTTACTTTATAATATCCGTACTTTTGTCAATATTTTTTAGAACCAGAAAACCTAATGCAACTATCTATAGTCATTCCCCTGCTCAATGAAGCAGAATCATTGCAAGAATTATTGAATCGCATACAAGCCGTATGTGAAAAAGAAAACTATACTTATGAAATCATTTTCGTAGATGATGGAAGCACCGACTTATCCTGGAAAATCATTTCAGAATTCAGCCAACAATATGCGGAAGTAAAAGGTATTAAATTTGCTAAAAATTACGGAAAATCTCAAGCTTTAAATGCTGCTTTTAAAGTAGTGAAAGGAGAAGTAATCATAACTATGGATGCCGATTTACAAGATTTTCCCGAAGAAATTCCTGCACTTAGGAAAATGATTGTTGAAGATGGATTTGACCTGGTTTCCGGTTGGAAGAAGAAAAGATACGACAATGTTCTAACAAAAAACCTTCCTTCTAAATTATTTAATAAAGCCGCTCAAATAACTTCAGGGGTCAAATTGCATGATTTTAATAATGGGTTAAAAGCTTATAGAAATGAAGTAGCTAAAGCCATCGACGTACACGGCGATATGCATCGTTACATACCTGTATTGGCGAAAAATGAGGGATTTACTAAAATAACTGAAAAGGAAGTACCTCATCAAGCGCGACTATATGGAAAATCAAAATTTGGTGCCAATCGATTCGTACGCGGATTTTTAGATTTAATTACCGTTTGGTTTATGTCCACCTTTGGAACAAGACCTATGCATTTTTTTGGTTTTATTGGTACTTTAATGTTTATTATCGGTTTTATATCCTCCGCTTGGATAGGCATCAATAAATTGATAAAAGTATGGAAAAAAATTCCTGCTCAACTGGTTACTAATGATCCTTTGTTTTACATAGCTTTAACTATGATGATTTTAGGTACTTTGTTATTTATTGCCGGATTTTTAGGAGAATTAATCGTACAATTAAAACGAGGAAAAAAAGATGATTATACGGTTTCACAATATCTAAATATTAATTAACATGAAAAAATTAGTACATTATAGCATTTTATGTATACTATCTATCGTTTTACTTTCTTGTTCTCGTTCTATTAAAGGAGAAGGAGAAGTAACTACCAAGGAACTTAAAATTAGTCCTGTAAAAGAAATTTTAGCTAATGGCTCCTATAGATTGATTTATTTATATGACAGCAATAATCCGAGAATTGTAATAGAATCTTATAAGAACTTGATCGATAACTTAAAAATTGATGATTCCAACGGAAAATTAACTATCTCTGAAATTGATAACGTTAAAGATCCTGATCTCTATAATGTATATGTTTACAATCCTCAGATCGAAACATTTGACATTCATGATCTTGTTAATGTTGACATAAACTCTCAATTACGAGTTTCAAAATTATCCATTAATTTAAATGATGTTTCTAAACTTATAGCCAACACAGTGATTACCGATGAATTGAATGTAAATGTGAGCGATGTTTCCAAGATAAATTTAAAAGGGACGAGTAATACATTACATTTAACTGCCAGTGATACAAGTGACTTTACTGCGCCGTTTTTAGAAGTATCTGAAGCAAATGTTGAGCTTTCCGATGTTGCCACTGCAGAAATAAATGTAAAAAGCAAATTGGTTGGAAGAATATCCGACAATACGAAAATAACCGTAATTGGTAATCCCGCTAAGAACATTCAACAAAAAGATCTCGCGGTTATCAATTTTAAATAATTATAAAATTAACATTATTATTATATGAATTCATTAGAAATTGCAAAAACATGGTTACAACCTCCTTTTGATGAAGAAACTCAAAAGGCTGTACAAAACTTAATTAATTCTAATCCAAAAGAATTGGATGATGCTTTTTATAAAAACCTCGAATTTGGAACGGGAGGAATGCGTGGAATTATGGGTATAGGTACAAATCGGTTGAATAAATATACCTATGGTCAAGCAACCCAAGGTTTGGCTAACTACCTGCATCAGCAATTTCCTGATAAAAAAATTACAGTAGCCATAGCTTTTGACGTGAGACATAACAGCGACACGTTTGCTAAATTGGTAGCTGATGTTCTTACTGCCAATGGTATATATGTTTACTTATATAAAGAATTTCGTCCCACACCGGAACTGTCCTTCACCGTGCGTAATTTAAAATGCGATGCGGGGATTGTATTGACAGCTTCTCATAATCCACCGGAATATAACGGTTATAAAGTATATTGGAATGACGGAGCTCAAATTGTTCCTCCTCATGATTCTGCTATTATAAAAGAAGTTCGTTCGGTTGATTTTGCCGATATTAAATTTGACGGTGATGATTCCAAAATTACCTATTTAGGGGAAGAAGAAGATAAAAAATTTATCCATGCCGCAGTTGAAAATACTTCCTATTTAAAAGGTAAAAAAGACTTAAAAATTGTTTATACTTCCTTACACGGAACTTCCATAAAAATATTGCCTGATGCTTTGGCCGAAGCAGGTTTTGAAAATGTATTTATTGTACCGGAACAAAAAAATCCCGATGGAGATTTTCCTACTGTAAAATCCCCAAATCCGGAAGAACCGGAAGCTTTATCATTAGCTTTAAAATATGCCGAAGAACAAAATGCTGATATCGTATTTGGTACCGACCCCGATGCAGACCGTTTAGGAGTAGCCGTACGCGGTTTAGACGGTAAATTAGTACTTTTAAATGGTAATCAAACCAACACGGTTATTACTGACTATATTTTAGGAAAATGGAAAGAAAACGGTAAAATAGACGGTAAACAATTTATCGGTTCAACTATTGTTACTTCTGACATATTTTTTCCTTTAGCTAAATATTATGGTGTAGAATGTAAAGTAGGTTTAACCGGTTTTAAATGGATTGCCGATTTGATTAGAAAAGCTGAAGGTAAAGAAAAATTTATTTGCGGCGGTGAGGAAAGTTTTGGTTTTATGCCAAGTGACTATGTTCGTGATAAAGATTCCATTTCATCAATTTTAGTTGCTTGTGAAGCGGCTCAGGAAGCTAAAAATGAAGGTAAAACTTTATTTGATAAATTGATTGAAATTTACACCAAAGTAGGATACTATTATGAAGAATTGGTTTCAATCGTTAAAAAAGGTAAAGATGGAGCAGAACAAATCGCGAAAATGATGGAAGAATTTAGAAGTAATCCTCCTAAAGAATTAGTAGATGAAAAAATTGTTAAACTAGATGATTATCAATCTTCCACCTCTTTAAATTTGATTACGGGTGAAAAAACACCAATCGATATTCCAAAATCAAACGTATTAATTTTCTACACAGATAAAGGAACTAAATTAGCTTGTAGACCTTCAGGAACTGAACCGAAAATTAAATTCTATTTCTCAGTGCAAGATACGTTATCTTATAAAGATGAATTTGAAAGCAAACTGAGCCATGCTCAAAATAAAATTCAAAAGATTAAAGAATTTTTAGAAAAATAAAAAATCTAAATAAAAATTCCGATAAGTATTTATCGGAATTTTTTTTGCATTTATATTTTTGATTAAAATGTTTTAAAATAAACCTTCTACAGAAAAATATCTTTCTCCGGTATCGTAATTGAATGTTAAAATTTTAGCATTTGAAGGAAGATTCAATTCTTGTATTTTTTTAGCAACAGCAGCCAAAGAAGCTCCGGTGGATATACCACCTAAAATTCCTTCTTTTTTAGCTAAAAGCTTTGCATAATTAAACGCTTCATCTTTTGTAATTTGTATGGAACCGTCAAGAATTTTTGTATCTAAAGTTTCCGGTATAAATCCTGCACCAATTCCTTGAATTGCATGAGGTCCGGGATTTCCTCCTGCAATTACAGGAGATTCAGTAGGTTCTACAGCAAAGATTTTTACAGAAGGAAATTTTTGTTTTAATACTTCGCCTACTCCGGTTATATGTCCTCCTGTTCCCACTCCGGTAATTAGAACATCTATTCCATCCGGAAAATCCTGAACAATTTCTTTAGCGGTTGTTTGTGCATGTATTTTAGGATTGGCTTGATTTTTAAATTGCTGAGGAACAAATGAATTTGGTGTATTTTTTTGTAACTCTTCCGCTTTTTCAATAGCTCCTTTCATTCCTTTTTCTCTGGGAGTCAATACCAATTCAGCACCATAAGCGGCTGCAAGTCTTCTGCGTTCAATAGACATGGATTCCGGCATAACCAGTATTACTTTATACCCTTTAACAGTTCCAACCCATGCTAATCCCACTCCTGTATTTCCCGAAGTCGGTTCTATAATGGTTCCACCGGGTTTAAGAATTCCTCTTTTTTCAGCATCTTCTATCATTGCTAAAGCAATTCTGTCCTTGATACTCCCTCCGGGGTTTTGTTTTTCTAGTTTAATGTATACTTCATGATCGGGAAATATTTTGGGTAATCTCACATGGGGAGTATTTCCTATGGCTTCTAAAATACTATTTATTTTCATGACGATTTGCTTTTAAATTTTATGGTTATTATAAGTTTTAAATTACGTAATTAATAGGTTCTTTGAAATCCTTCACGGTTTTAATTTTCATTTCTGAAGAATAATACACCAATGTGTAAGGAAGTATGGATTTTGTTATCCATACATTACCTCCAATAATTGAATCATGACCTATAACTGTATCTCCTCCTAAAATGGTAGCTCCTGCATAAATCACTACATTATCTTCAACGGTAGGATGTCTTTTAACTTTAGACAGATTCTTGGTTACATACAAAGCTCCTAAAGTTACTCCCTGATATATTTTAACGTTGTTTCCGATAATGGTTGTTTCTCCAATGACTGTTCCCGTACCATGATCTAAAAAAAAACTCTCTCCTATTTGAGCTCCGGGATGGATATCTATACCTACTTTTGCATGTGCATATTCAGAAAAGATACGAGGTATTATAGGAACCTCCAATCTATGAAATTCATGAGCAATACGATAAGCTGCCAACGCAAAAAAACCGGGATATGCTAATACGACTTCTTCCAATGAATCTGCTGCCGGATCATTCTTATAAAAGGCATTTGCATCCTTATATAGTGCTTCCTGAATCGAAGGAATTTTATCAAAAAAAGTATTTACTATTGATTCTGAGGCCTTAGTATTAATAATTTTGGAAATATTTTCCAATAAGATATTATAAACGGATGTAAGCTCTTGCTCTATTTTACGTCGATTTTTTCTCTCACAGACCGGAAACATTTTGGAAAATAGTATTTTTACTACCTGCTCTAATTCTTTTTTATTTATAGGCAAACAGATTGGATGAAGTTCTAATCGATCAATAAGTTCATTTATTTTCTTTTTCATGACTATTTTTGGATTATAGTTGATTTATGAAAGAGAACCTTAAATAAATCTTTGCTATCCTATTATTGCGATAAACAAATCTATAAAAATATTTTAAAACCTATTTTATTTTTTTTATAATATTTAATTATTGTCAAATAGTAGACCAATATATTTTATAAATAAAATATAAAATAAGATTTAATGTTTAAATATTTATTATTTTATGTTTAAATATTATTTTCTTTACATTTTAATCTCTTTCAATTAAAACTTTATCTAAAATAAAAAAAGGCCTATTTCAATTGAAATAGGCCTTTTTATTTAAAAGATATTGGTATCTTATTTTAATAAGTCTTTCATTTTTTGTTGTTCTTCTCCTGCTAAATATTCATCTACAAGAATCTTTCCGCTGTGTTCATCCAAAATAATTTTTTTTCTGGAAGCAATTTCAACTTGTTTTTGAGGAGGAACGGTAAAGAATGATCCTACTACAGCACCACGATCAATGCTGGTTATAGCTAAACCGTTTTTAGAACTTTTTCTAATACGACGATAGCTATTTAATAATCTTTCGTCAATTTTAGAAGCAAATTCTTCCGATTTTTCCAATAAGAAATTTTCTTCTTTTTCAGTTTCTTTTATCAAATTGGACAATTCGGAATTTTTAAATTTAAGATGTTCTTGGAAATTAGATAATTTGGTACGTTGTTCTTCTATCTGAGTTTTTTTAAACTCAATTTTAGCATTGATTTCTTTTATTTTTTTATTTTGTAATTGAATTTCCAATTCTTGATACTCAATTTCTTTTGTTAATGCTTCAAATTCACGATTGTTACGTACATTATCTTGCTGTACTTTATATTTTTTTATTTGAGCTTCTGAATTTTTGTTTAATTCATTTTTTACTTTAATCTCATTATTCAGATGAACTACTTCATCTTCCATTTTCCCTATTCGTTTCTCCAATCCGGCTATATCGTTTTCTAAATCTTCCACTTCAATAGGTAATTCTCCTCTTAAGTTTCTCAATTCATCCAGGCGGGAATCTATGATTTGTAAATCATATAATGCTCTCAACTTTTCTTCAACAGTAGTATTATCTGCTTTTTTCTTTATCATAGGGTTGATTATAATTATTTTTGGAATTTATGTTTTTATATCTTATTAAAGTTTACAAAGTTACTAAATTTTATAATATGTTTCAATAGCATGAGGTATTTGCTTAACGAACATTCATTGGTTAGTTAAATTATTAATTTATTATTTAATATAGTTTCTTTATATTAAAAATATGCTTAAGGAAAAAAATTAGTCTTTTAGCATCTATTATTTACAATATAGTTGATTAATCTTGTAATATCATATTTTATGATAGATCTAAATTAATTGTCACAATTTTATAAAAAGGAGTTTTAAAACTCAACTATTATTTAAAGTAATAGTTTATCGGATTTGTATTTATTTCAGAGAGTAAAATATCGATATTATTTAATTTTTCACGTAAATAATTATGCAATAAATTTTTAGTGAACTGCTCGCTTTCATAATGTCCGATATCTGCCAGAAGAATTTTTCCTTCTGCTTGGAAAAACTCATGATATTTTATATCTGCCGTCACAAAAACATCTGCTCCGGCATTTAACGCATTTTTTATTGCAAAGCTACCTGCTCCCCCTAGAACTGCTACCTTTTTGACTTGTTTATTTTTTAAATTGGTATGGCGAATACATGAGGTAGGCAAATTTTCTTTAAGATAAGATAAAAATTGTTCTTGAGATAATGAGGTTTCCAATTCTCCTATTCTACCCATTCCTAATTCTTGATTTACATTATCTAAAGTGAAAATTTCATAAGCAATTTCTTCGTAAGGATGAGATCTTCGTAATGCTTCTAAAACGGTTGCTTGTTTAAAATCCTCAAATATTACACTAATCAATACCTCTTGTACTTCTTCAATTACGTTTTTTTTGCCAATAAAAGGATTAGAATTTTCAGTTGGTAAAAATGTACCGGTTCCTTCAACTCTAAAACTGCAATTTTTATAATTCCCTACTTCTCCTGCCCCGGATTTAAATAATGCTTGTTGCACTTGGGTAAAATGTGTCAAAGGAACAAATGTTTGCAGCTTTTTAATGCTTCTAATTTTAGGAATTAACGGTTTACTGTTTTTAATATGTAAACGCTTACATATTTCATAATTAACACCTTCTTTAGCTATATCTAAATTCGTATGAATGGCATAGATTGCTATATCATTTTTGATGGCTTTAATAACTGCTTTTTCAACGTAATTTTTACCGGTAATTGATTTCATACCCGAAAAAATTATGGGATGAAAGGTAACAATCATATTGCAATTTTTTTGAATTGCTTCGTCTACTACTTCATCTAGACAATCCAGGGTTATTAAAATGCTTGATATTTCAGCTTGAAGGTCTCCAACTAATAAACCAACATTATCAAAGTTTTCTGCATTGGACTCAGGCGCCAGTTGTTTTAAAAGTTCTGCAACATCTGCTACTTTCATATTTTAAATAATTTTTCTTATCAAAGATAAGATAAGAAATAAAATAAGCCAAGAATTTAAGCAATAAAAAAACTGTCAGTTAAACTGACAGTTTTTTGTATTGTATTTACTTTTTACAAGTATATTATTCTTCTGCAGCAATTCCATCGGAAACTACATCAAAGGAATAGTCATATTCAACGGTTCTGTGTAAACGAATTTTTGCTGTATATTTTCCTAGTCTTTTAATAGTATTTCCAGGAATTTTAATGTATTTTTTATCTACATTAACTCCGGCTTTTGCTAATGCTTCTGCTAAGTCAGAATTGTTAATAGAACCGAACAATTTATCTCCGGCACCTACTTTTGCAGGAATAGAAACTACTACTTCTTTTAATTTTGCAACGATATCGTTAGCTGCTTTAACTTGAGCTGCTTCTTCTGCTTCTCTTTCTTTTAAAGTAGCTTCTAATGCTGCTTTATTTTTAGGAGTTGCTAATAAAGCAAATCCTTTAGGTATTAAAAAGTTACGAGCATAACCCGGTTTTACGCTAACCACGTCAAACTCTAGTCCTAAATTTTCAACGTCTTGTTTAAGAATTACTTCCATGATCTCTTTTTTTCTTTAAATTAAGGTTTTAATTGATCTCCAACATATGGCAATAATGCTAAATGTCTTGCTCTTTTAATTGCTTGAGATACTTTTCTTTGAAATTTTAAAGATGTTCCGGTAAGTCTTCTTGGAAGGATTTTACCTTGCTCATTTACAAATTTCAATAAGAAATCAGGATCTTTATAATCAACGTATTTTATACCGTATTTTTTAAAACGGCAATATTTTTTTTCTGTCTTAGTCTCAATATCTAATTGACTTAAGAATTTTACTTCACTGACATTTCCTCCTGCTGCCTGTTTTGCTAATTCATCAATTGCCATGTCTTATTTTTTTAATGATTTAACTTTTTCTTCTCTTTTTCTAGCCCATTCTACCCCGTGCTTGTCTAATTTCACAGTTAAGAATCTTAGTACTCTTTCATCTCTCTTGAATGCTAATTCTAATGTATTAACAATTTCTCCGGGAGCTTGAAACTCAATCAGATTGTAAAATCCATTTCTTTTAAGTTGAATTGGATATGCTAATTTTTTTAATCCCCAGTTTTCCTGGTTTACAATAGTTGCATTGTTTTCTTTGAGTAAAGCCTCAAATGATTTAACTGCTTCCTCTACCTGAGAATCAGACAGAACGGGAGTTAAAATGAAAACAGTTTCGTAATGATTCATAGATCAAAATTTTTTAATTATTTTTTTCGAAGTGCAAATATATAGATTTTTATTGGTTTTGCAAAATGAAATCTACATATATGGATCGAAAAAAGTGATACCTATTAGAGTTAGCTAATTTCATAATATTTTCTCAATTGGTTAATTAAACCATATTCAACCTTCTTACTCTATATATAAATAAATTGCCTCTTTAATAAGTTCTTTTTCCACAGAAATATCATAAACTGCTTGTCCTATTTTTTCCAATAAAACAAATTTAATTTCCCGGTTCACATTTTTTTTATCGTTTTGCATGAATGAAAAAATATCATCAAAATAGTCTTTCTTCAGATTTAATTTAGGATACAAGGAGGAAATATATAGCTTAATCTCTTCGTATTCGGGATAAGAAAGAAAGCCTTTTTTCATGGAAATATAACTTTCTACAATCATTCCCATGGCTACCCCTTCTCCATGCAAAATAGGGGTATTATTTTCTAAAAAGAAACTTTCTACTGCATGACCTACGGTATGACCAAAATTTAATATTTTCCTTAATCCTGATTCGGTAAAATCATTTGAAACTACTTTCTTTTTTATTTCAATACTGGATTTTATCAATGGTTCTAAATAATCGGGATTTCTATCATCTAAGCGAATTATTTCTTCCCAGTATTTTTTATCTGCAATTAGTCCGTGCTTAATAATTTCTGCAAAACCGCTTAAAATTTGCTCGGTAGGAAGCGTAGTAAGGAAACCAACATCTACGTGGACTAATTGAGGTAAAACAAAGTTACCTATTTGATTTTTATGACTGCCTAAATCAACGCCCGTTTTTCCTCCAATGGAGGCATCCACCATTGCTAAAAGTGTGGTTGGAATATTTATGAAAGGAATTCCTCTCTTGTAACAGTTTGCTACAAATCCTCCCATATCCGTAAGTACTCCCCCTCCAACATTTATCAGCAAGGCTTTTCTATCTATTTTGAGTTCTGTTAAAGCCTCCCATAAATTTATACATATATATAAATTTTTATTATGTTCTCCTGAATCAATTTCCAAAATTTCAATTTCAGCAGAACTTTCAATTTCAGTAATAATTTTCGGGTAGCATAGCTCATGCGTATTTTCATCCACCAAAAAAACTATTTTGGAAGGTTGATAGCTTTGAATATACTTATTGATTTCTTTGATTCCTTCAACTCCGTAATATATAGGATTTATAAAATTCATAACTCGTTATGATTAGCTTATTAGTTAGTCATTTCTTCGATTATTTCCTAAAAATATCATGACGAAATAAATTAATTGAGCTAAAGACCCGGCAGCTGATACTAAATAAGTTCTTGCTGCCCATTTCAAAGCATCTTTACATTCATCATATTCACCGGGTTGAACGACATGATTATTTTCTAACCACTTTAATGCTCTGTTACTGGCATCATATTCTACCGGTAAGGTGATAAATGCAAAAAGGGTAGTTATGGCAAATAAACCTATTCCAACCCCTAATACAATCGTATTTCCTGAAAACACCATAATAGCTAACCCTGCTAATAATACCCATTGTAGAAATTTAGAACTAATACTAACTATGGGAACTAATTGGGAACGTAATTGTAACATGGAATATCCAACGGCATGCTGTACGGCATGTCCGCATTCATGAGCAGCAACCGCTGCTGCGGCTGTAGACCGCTGGTTATAAACACCTTCAGATAAATTGACAGTTTTATTTACCGGATTGTAATGATCTGTTAACATTCCGGGAGTTGATGTAACTTTAACATCGGTTATTCCATTATCTCGTAACATCTTTTCTGCAATTTCTTTTCCGCTCAACCCATTGGATAACCTTGTTTTGGAGTATTTTTCAAATTTTGATTTTAATTGTCCTTGAACAATCGTACTTACTATGAAAATAATTGCTGTTATTAATAAATAAATGGGATCGTTTACCATAATTGTTTAAATTCTTTATAGACTTATTAATATTGTAAATTTTAAAATTAATTTATACTAAGTATATTTGCTAAAATTATAACTTTTTAGTTGTAAAACCAAAAAGACTTGTAAATCTAACAGTACATGAACAAAATTAGTATTAACGAGGTTATTACGAAATCAGATTTAAAAAATTTTGTAAAATTTCCAACTAAACTCTATAAGAATAATCCTTATTATGTACCAGCGCTAATTTCTGAAGAAATGGCAATTTTCGACGAAACTAAAAATCCTGTTTTTGAATTTTCAACATGTAAAAAATTTCTTGCCTACAGGGATAATGAAATCGTTGGAAGAATTGCTTTGATTATCAATAAAAATGAGGAAAAATTTTCCGGAATAAAGAAACTACGATTCGGTTGGTTTGATGTTATAGATGATCTTGAAGTTACCAAAAGACTTTTAGATAAAGCTTATGAAATGGCTGAGGAAAAGGGTATTCAACGAGTTGAAGGACCGGTTGGTTTTACTAATCTTGATAAGGCGGGATTTTTAAGTAAAGGATATGATAAATTAGCAACTATGATTGGTATTTATAATTTTCCTTATTATCATGATCATTTTAAAAAATTAGGTTTTACTGAAGCTAATGAATGGGTTGAATTTTACATTGAAGTTGTTAAAGAATTACCGGATAAAGTTATTCGGTTCTCCGACTTATTAAAGCAAAAATATAAATTAAAATCTTTACAGTTTAAAACGAAAAATGAATTAATTGAGCGAGCGGATGAAATTTTTAAATTGTTAGAAGATACGTATAAGGTTTTACCTACTTATGTTCCCTTTTCAGATAAGCAAATACAATATTATAAGGAAAAATACATTCCATTTATAAACAAGGATTATGTAATCTGTATTGCAGATGAAAGTAATAATTTAGTGGGTTTTGCCATAACCATGCCTTCCTATTCCGTAGCCTTACAAAAAGCGAAAGGGAAATTATTTCCCTTCGGATGGTATCATTTGCTTAGAGCTTCCAAAAATAATGAATGGGCTAATTTTTATTTGATAGGCATCCATCCCGATTATCAAAAGAAAGGAATTACTGCCATTGTTTTGAAAGAATTCTTTGATTTATTTAACAATAAAGGAGTTAAATATTTGGAAACTAATCCTGAATTAGCAGATAATAAAAGTATTCAATTATTATGGAAAGATTATAATCCTATTAATCATAAAAGGAGGAAAACATATTATAAGGAAATATAATATTTTCAATTTATTTGAAATTTTACCAAAGGTAATTCTGAATTATAATAATTATGAAAGATTATTAACGTTTACGGATCAATTAAGCTCGTAATATATCTTTATTTTTTTTGGGATAAATAGTTTTCGGATTATATACTGATACAAAATATTAATATAGTAGATGAGATTATAAAATAAAAAAACAGTTCGAAACGTACGCTTCGAACTGTAAATTATACTTAAAAATATTTGACAATTATTCTGCCTTAATATCATTTACAATACTGGCATGTAGAAATTCTCTGTTCATTCTGGCTATATTTTCAAGAGAAATTCCTTTAGGACACTCAACCTCACAAGCACCTGTATTGGTACAGTTACCAAATCCTTCTTCATCCATTTTTCTAACCATATTTAATACCCTGCGGGTAGCTTCTATTTTACCTTGAGGTAATAATGCATATTGAGAAACTTTAGCAGAAACAAACAACATGGCTGATCCATTTTTACAAGTAGCCACACAAGCTCCACAACCAATGCAAGCGGCTGCAGCAAATGCTTTATCTGCTTTTTCTTTTTCAATTGGTATCGCATTAGCATCAATTGTATTTCCTGAAGTATTCACAGAAACAAATCCTCCGGCATGTTGAATTCTGTCAAATGCAGTTCTATCAACAATTAGATCCTTAATTACAGGAAAAGCTGCTGATCTCCAAGGTTCAATAACAATAGTGTCACCATCATTAAACATTCTCATGTGTAATTGACAAGTGGTTATTCCTCGATCCGGACCATGAGCCCTTCCATTTATATATAGTGAACACATTCCGCATATTCCTTCACGACAATCATGATCGAAAGCAACGGGTTCTTTATCTTGTTCCACTAATTGCTCATTTAGCATATCTAACATTTCTAAAAATGAACTTTCAGTAGATACTCCTTCTAATTTATATTCTTCAAATTTTCCTTTTTGTCCCCTACCTGCTTGTTTCCAAACTTTTAGTGTTAGGTTTAATAATTTTCCTGCCATTTTTTTATTTTTATTTACAGGTTATTTATAATTTCTTGCTGCTATTTTAATGTATTTGTAATTTAGATCTTCCTTATGCAGAATTTCTTTATTTAAATCTTCACCATTATACTCCCAAACGGCTACATAAGAATATTCTTCATCATTACGCAGCGTTTCACCGTCTTCTGTTTGGTATTCAATTCGGAAATGTCCTCCGCATGATTCATTTCTATTTAATGCATCCATGGCCATTAATTGACCTAATTCTAGGAAATCTGCCACTCTACCCGCTTTTTCAAGTTCCATATTAATTGTATTATCGGAACCCGGTACTTTAACATCTCTCCAAAATTCTTTTCTGATTTCTTCTATTTCAGAGATTGCTTCTTTCAATCCTTTTTCATCCCGAGCCATACCTACTTTGTTCCACATGACACGACCTAATTTTTTATGAAAATAATCAACGGTTTTAGTTCCTTTATTGGTTAGAAAATGTTGAATTCTATCTTTGACTTGTTTTTCAGCTTCTACGAATTCCGGTAAGTCTGTTGATATCGGTCCGGTACGTATATCATCGGCTAAATAGTCAGCAATAGTGTACGGCAAAACAAAATACCCATCGGCTAACCCTTGCATTAAGGCTGACGCTCCTAAGCGGTTAGCTCCATGATCAGAGAAATTAGCTTCACCCGTTACAAAACAACCCGGAATGGTACTCATTAGGTTATAATCAACCCAAATTCCTCCCATAGTATAGTGCACTGCAGGATATATTTTCATTGGAGTTTCGTATGGATTATCACCTGTAATTTTTTCATACATGGTAAATAAGTTTCCATATTTTTCTTCAACTACTTTTTTTCCTAATTTAATAATTTCTTCTTGTGATGGATTGTGAATATCCAGCTCATTTGCTTTTTCTTTACCGTATTTTACAAAAGATGAAGAAAAATCCAAATAAACTCCTTCTCCTGTAGCATTATTTTCGATTCCGTATCCTGCATCACATCGTTCTTTTGCTGCACGTGAAGCCACATCTCTTGGAACTAAATTTCCAAAAGCCGGATATCTTCTTTCCAAATAGTAATCCCTGTCTTCTTCAGCTATTTCAGTAGGTTTCAATTTTCCTGCACGTATAGCTTGTGAATCTTCAATTTTTTTAGGTACCCAAATTCGCCCGTCATTTCTTAAAGATTCTGACATTAAGGTTAATTTGGATTGTTGATCTCCATGAACCGGAATACAAGTCGGGTGAATTTGTGTAAAACAAGGATTACCAAAGGCTGCCCCTTTTTTATGTATTTTCCAAACTGCTGTTCCATTCGATCCCATCGCGTTGGTTGATAAGAAAAATACATTTCCATATCCTCCTGAACCAATAACAACCGCATGAGCAGAGTGTCTTTGTATTTCTCCGGTTACAAGATCTCTGGCTATAATTCCACGAGCTTTTCCATCAACCACAACCAGATCGAGCATTTCATGTCTATTAAACATTTGTAAACGCCCTTTACCTATTTGTCTGTTCATTGCGGAATATGCACCTAGTAATAATTGTTGTCCGGTTTGTCCTGCTGCATAAAAGGTTCTTTGTACCTGTGTACCTCCGAATGATCGGTTATCTAATAATCCTCCGTATTCTCTTGCAAAAGGTACTCCTTGTGCCACACATTGGTCAATGATTGAATTGGAAACTTCAGCTAGTCTGTATACGTTTGCTTCTCTCGCTCTGTAATCTCCTCCTTTAATTGTATCATAAAATAATCTGTAAACGCTGTCGCCATCATTTTGATAATTTTTAGCTGCATTGATCCCTCCTTGAGCTGCAATGGAGTGAGCACGTCGCGGAGAATCTTGATAACAGAAAGCTTTTACATTATACCCCATCTCTGCTAACGATGCTGCTGCTGCACCTCCCGCTAATCCTGTACCTATTACAATTATATCTATTTTTCCTCGGTTATTGGGCGCAACCAAACGCATATGATCTTTATGATTTTTCCATTTTTCATGGATATCTCCTTCCGGTATTTTTGATTCTAATTTTATACCCATAATAGTATTTTCTTAAAATATTTTAAATTAAACCATTGCCTTTGAAGTAAAAATAAATTGCAATTGCGGCAAATCCAACTGCGATAAATATAAAATATGCTTTTCCCAGTATTTTAATAACAGGAGTATAAATTTTATGATTAAATCCTACTGACTGGAAAGAAGATGCAAATCCGTGACTTAAATGCATACCTAAAAATATAAAAGCCAAGACGTATATTAAGGTATATACCGGACTTTTAAATAATTCTGTCACTAATAAATAATCATCTCCTACCGTACCGAATTTAATGGGAACAAAATAATTATAAAGGTGTAATAATAAAAATATTAAAATTAACAACCCTGTATAAATCATAGTTCTTGAATTAAAAGGAGTGTTTGCTGAAAACTGATTTACGGCATAACGTTCTTTTCCTCTTGCTTTTTGATTTCTGGAGGTTAATATAATTCCTAAGAAGATGTGATAGATAAAGCCAAAAGCCAGTACATATTGCATGATCTGGATTAAGGGATTAGTTGCCATAAAATGTGACGCCTGATTAAAAATCACTTCTTCTTTAGGCAATAATTTTCCTTCATTATCTGTATTACCTGCAAATAGAGTTAAATTTATTCCTAAATGCACCAGTAAAAAAATCATGAGAAAAAAGCCTGTTAAAGCCATCATAAACTTTCTTCCTATGGAGGAAGAGTAAAATCTTGTCATAATACTTTAATGTTTAATTTTGGAATACAAATTTAAAAAACGTCTAACCCTGTGTGTTATGACTTATATCACCTTTCGTTCTTTTAGAATGCATCTAAATAATTTATTTCATCCGTATATAATTGTATATAAAAACAAAAAAACTATCTCTTTCTAAAAGAGATAGTTTTACTATTATTGTAAATAATTATAAAATTATTGTGGCAATCTGAATGCTACGGGTACTCTAAAATAAGATCTTACCGGTTGATTATTTACTTTGGCCGGAGTCCACATTTTACTGGTTTTCTTAATAGCTGCAATAGCTACTTCATCTAACCCGTCACCCAATTTTTTACCGGCAACCTGAACATCGGTTACGCTACCGTCTTTTTCTACCACGAAACGTACGGTTATTTTCCCTTCAGTTCCATTATCTATTGCTCGATCTGTATATTCCATATAACGGGCAATAAATTTACTTACTTCTTTCAATCCTCCTCCTTTAAATTCGGCTTCTTGATCTACTTGAGTAAATACTTTGTTAGGATCTGCTGGAGGGATTGGCGGTGGTGGTGCCGGAGGTACATCATTTTTAGGTCCATGAGATATGGCTGCATCTGTTGTATTTTTTCCCTCTTTATCTTCTAATCCAATTGCCTTGTCTTTGGTATCTTGAACTTTAGGAACGGTTTCTTCTTTAACCACAACCTTTTTAGGTTCAGGGATAACCATTTTTACTTGAGCCACTTCATCTTGCTGTACGGGTGGTGGCGGTGGCGGTTCATCTTTAGGTTCAAAGATTTCTTCTTTTTCCTCTTCAGGAGTTTGTATATCCGTTAATTCAATATTTACCGCCTTTTGTACTTCTCCGCTGTTAGCTTGCCATCTGTTATAAAAATATAATAACAAAACGAATGCAATAAAGATAGCCGTTCCTATAATAAATGCTCTTGTCAGATATTTTCTTTCTGTATTTCTTATCCAATAGGCTCCATAGTCTTTATTTTTATGTTCAAAAACTATGTCGTCTAAGGACTTCATATTATTTTCTGCCATTCTTTTAATTTTTCGTTAGTTATTAACTTTTTCTTTATATACTGCTTTTTCTTTTGAAGAAAGCTCTTTAATTCCGTATCGATCAGAATTAGTAATTTCCATTTCATCTAATATATCCACCAAGTTCTTATAACTTGAATCATCGGTAGGTTTTATAATCACAGTGAATTTATTTTGATCTGCTTGTTTCTGAGCTCGTAATATTTCTTTACGTATTCCTTCTTTTGAATAGTCGGATTCCATCAGAGTGGAAGCATTTAAATCCTGTTGTTCCTGTTGATGCCAATATATTTTATCGTCTTTTCCTAAAATTATAGTTAACGAATTCTTTGTTTTAATTTCAGGAATATTAGAAGGGGGGATTTCAACCTTGGGTGGCATGTTTAAATGCATGATATTCGGTTTACTGAATGTGGTTGTAAACATGAAAAATGTAATTAAAAGGAAACCTAAATCACACATCGGTGCCATATCCACATTAAGGTTCATTTTTTTAGCCCTTACCTTTCCATCCCCTTTTCCACTATTACTTGTATCTACGCCTGCTGACATATTTTTCTTTTTCGTTAATGGGTTAATTTAATTACATTATTCCGGTTTACTTTCGGCTGACGTAATTAATTGAAATTTATTCATATTCTTCTCCTGTAATCTAGATAAAAGATTTTTAAATACAGGATATTGCGTATTAACATCACCTTTGATCCCTAAGTCTAATGAATCGCCATTTTTCTTAGCTATTTCTCTAGCTTCAAAAACCCAATCGGTAATTTCAGGTTTTGCACTGTCTGCAGGTATTCCCTGAACTTTTACAGATTCTCTTTGTCCTTCCGGAATATTTAAATATTGCTTAAGACCGGTTATTGATACCCCGAAATCCGTTAATTTTTTAAATTCGCTTTTTTCTCTATCCGTAAAATTGATGCCATACTTCTTTCCCATTGCATCGAGCAATTGAACTTTGTATTTTTCCTCATCCATTGAGAAATAGTATTTTCCATCTGAAGTTATAGATATCTTCATCATTCCATGATCTCTGACTTTAATTTGAGATATAGATGAAGGCGGATCAATGGTTACCGTTTCTTTAGGCTTAAATTGTGTTGTCAAGATAAAGAACGTTAACAGCAACCACGCCAAATCACTCATTGGCGTCATATCTATGTGTATCCCGTGTCTTTTTGGTTTAACTCTTGCCATATTATTTTTTAAGTTTTTAAAATAATTTTTAATCTTATCTTTTTAATTTTCTTTACTCTTTAAAGAAAATTAGAAACTTAATTAATGGTGAGCAGAAAAAGACTGTTGAATACTTAAACCTATTTCATCAATTTTGAAAGTTAAAGTATCTATTCTTGATGTAAAATAGTTATAAGCAATTATAGCAAGTGCTGAAGTACCAATACCTAATGCAGTATTTACTAAGGCTTCAGATATACCTACTGATAAAGCAGCTGCATCCGGAGACCCACCTCCTTCACCTAATGCAAAGAATGCTTTGATCATACCGATTACGGTTCCCATTAAGGCAACTAATGTACCGATTGATGCTATTGTTGCTAAAATAGTCATATTTTTCTCAAGCATTGGCATTTCCAATGAGGTAGCTTCTTCTAATGTTTTGTTTAATGAAACTAATTTTTGTTCTTTATCTAAAGTTGTATCATTAGCTAATGCTCTATATGAAATTAACCCTTCTTTTACTACATTTCCTATAGAACCTTTTTGTTTATCACATAATGAAATGGCATTATTGATATCGTTTTTATCTAATAATACACGGATATCATTTACAAATTTTTTTAAGCTGTCTGTTCCTTCCGCTTTTCCAATGATAAAAAATCTTTCAATTGAAAATACGATAACCATAAGTAAAAAGGAAATCAAAAAAGGAACAATCACACCCCCTTTATGGATAATACCCATAAATGTTTTAGGGTCGCTATCGGTAGTATCACCTTTAAAATTTGAAGGTGCACCTAGTACAAAGTGATAAATGCATTCTCCTATAGCTATTAAAATAATGATCGTAATAAAAGGATTTAATCCTCCTACTCTAGTCTTTGAATTTGTTTGGGTTAATTGTTGTTTTTCCATCTGATATATAAATTAATTTTTTAACTATTCGTAAAAATATCACGTAAAATAAATACAAAAAAATTAACTAAGCAATAATTTTTATCTAAGTTTTACTAGATATTATTAACATTCCTCCTTCATTAATCGAACTATATTTATTTTAAGAATATTGATTTCACAAAAAATCTTAGCAGCCGTTCTTAGTTATATATTATTTTAATAATAAATTCATATTCTAACTGCTTTTGGCACTAATATTTCATAATCTCCGTTATATCTCATTATTTCTCTTACAATGCTTGAACTTATGAAAGATTTTCCGGATGATGTTAAAAAGAATACGGTTTCTACAGATTTTTTTGCCAATGTGCGATTGGTATGTGCTATTGCTTTTTCAAACTCAAAATCTGCTGGATTTCTAAGACCTCTAATAATATAAGGAGCTTTTCTTTTTGCACAATAATCAATCGTAAGCCCATCAAAAGAGTCAACTTCTACATTAGGAAATATTTTAACTGTCTCACGTATCCATTCCATTCTTTTTTCTAAGGGAAACATATATTGTTTATTGGAATTATTTCCTATGGCAACAATAATTTTATCAAATAATGGGACAGCTCTTTCAATTATATTTGAATGTCCTAAGGTAATTGGATCAAAAGAACCAGGAAATACTGCTACTCTTTCCATGTTTATTTATTTTCAAATCTTTGTAATGCAATTGAAATTTCGTTGTCTAATAATTCCGAAAAATCCAACCCTGCTTGTTTAACTTGTTGTGGAAATATACTGGCCGGTGAGCATCCAGGAGTTGTATTAATTTCTAAGAAATAGGGAGTTCCATTAACTATTATGAAATCTAATCTTGAAAATCCGGTCATATCTAAAGATCTGTAAATATGGGCCGCAGCCTCTCTTATTCGTTTATCTTCTTCGTCTGAAAGAGGGGCGGGAGTTATTTCTTCTGATGCTCCCAAATATTTGGCTTCGTAATCAAAAAATTCATTTTTTGAAATTATTTCGGTTGTATTTACTACAACCACTTCTCCTTGATTTTTAAATACTCCTACTTGAACTTCTCTACCTTCTAAATAACTTTCTATCAATACGGCTTTATCTTCTTTAAATGCAAAATCTAAGGCTGTTAAGAAATCTTCCTTTTTTTTCACTTTTGATACTCCTAAACTAGACCCCGACTGATTGGGTTTTACAAAACAAGGCAAACCTACTTCTTCAATAATAGAATCAACATCTATATGATCTCCTTGATTTAAATAAACTGAGTTGGCTACCGAAACATTAAATTTTTTAAGTACGGATAAAGTATCTCTTTTGTTAAATGTTAATGCAGAATTATAAAAAGAGCATCCTGAATAGGGAATATTCAGCAATTCCCAATAAGCTTGCATCAATCCGTTTTCACCCGGATTTCCATGTATTGTATTTAACAACACATCAAAATGGATTTTTTTTTCATTTAACTGAAAACTAAAATCTCCTTTATTTATACGATATGATTGATCATTTATAATGACATTCCATCCGTCTTTTAAAATGGTTATTTTAAAGACAGTATATTTTGATTTATTTATTTGAGAATAAAAATAATCACCGCTTTTTAAAGAAACGTTACTTTCTTCAGAATAGCCTCCCATTACAATTCCGACTGTCATCATAAAATTTCAATTATTATAATAGTAATTAATTATTTATTGTTATTTAGAGTTAGAACGTACAAAATTAAACATATTTTTAACTAATAAACCATAATATTTTTATTATTTATATATTTGCTTTGTAAAATGTAAGTATGAAATTCTTAAAACTGTTAGTATCTTGGCAATTTTGGGTCAGCATTATTCTAGCTATAGTAATATTTTTTGGACTTTTACAAGGAACCTTTCTATGGTTGAATGCTTACACAAATCACGGTGTTCAAGTGGAAGTTCCTAATTTAAATAATTTAACTCTGGATCAAGCAGTAGTTAAGCTTGAAGATAATGACTTGGAATATGAGATTGATACTTCTAAGTATGATCCTAAATATAAATCATATCAAATTTTAGATATATATCCTCTAATAGGTTCGCATGTTAAAAAAGGCAGAAGAATATTTATTCGAGCCAATGCCAAAACATGGAAACCTGTAACGGTACCTAATGTTATCGGAAAATATAAATATTTAGCTTTCAGTCAATTAGACTTAGTCGGATTAAAAATCACCGATACGATTTATGAACCAAGTTTGGCAACAAATACTGTTTTAAAATTATTATATAAAGGCAAAGAAGTGCAGCCGGGTTTAACTTTACCCCGTTTTTCTCCTTTAACCATTGTATTGGCAAAAAGTCTTGCCAAAAATGTTTCCGTACCTAATTTTATTGGATTAAACGAAGAAACAGCTAAAAAACTGATTACAGAAAACTTGTTTTCTATTGGTAATATAACCTATGATGATCCTGCCAAAACAGAAAATAATCATGTTTATTATCAAGTGCCTGCTCCTTTACTTGTTTATGATCAAGGCCAACCCATAGATTTATATCTTAGTAACAAGCCTTTGAGTAGCTTACGTGAAAAAATTAAAGAATTGGATCAAACATTTAACATTCATAAATATTCCGATTCTTTGAACGCTGTTAATTATTCTCATGATTTTAGTAAACCTACTATAAATCATCAAAACATTCCTTCTTCTAACGAAACTACTACTAATAATTCTAATACTCACGAGAATTCGTCTCACCCCATTCAACTTCCTGAAGATAATACTTCGAAAAAACCTAAAAGATTAATATTGGAATAGTATAGTTAGAACAGATTTATAATTTTTATGGAGAAAAAAGATTTATTAGATACTGATCAGAATAATGATGCGGATGAATTATATGAACATTTTAAAATCACTGTAGATAAAGGTCAAGGTTCCGTACGTATTGATAAATATCTTGTAAATTTAATAGAAAATTCTACAAGAAATAAAATTCAAAAGGCAGCTCTTGCCGGTAATGTTTTAGTTAATAATATACCTGTAAAATCTAACTATAAGGTTAAACCTAATGATATTGTTTCCATTGTTTTAGCACATCCTCCACGTGATACGAGCATTGTACCGGAAAATATTCCTATAGATATTATCTATGAAGATGAAGATTTGTTGGTGGTTAATAAGAAAGCCGGAATGGTGGTTCATCCCGGATTTGGAAATTTTGAAGGCACCCTAGTTAATGCTTTGGCTTACCATTTTGGTACTCTCCCCTATTTTCAAACAGACTTAGATAAACGTCCCGGACTAGTTCACAGGATTGATAAAGATACTTCGGGATTATTGGTAATTGCTAAAAATGAATTTGCGATGAATCATTTAGCTAAGCAATTTTTTAATAAGACTACTAAAAGGGTGTATAATGCATTAGTTTGGGGTAATTTTGAGGAAGATGAAGGAACTATAATTGGTCATATAGGACGCGATTTGAAAGACCGTATGCAAATGGCTGTTTTCCCTGATGGCTCTCATGGTAAACATGCGGTAACCCATTACAAGGTTTTAGAAAGATTCCGTTATGTTACACTGGTTGAATGTCAACTTGAGACCGGAAGAACTCACCAAATTAGGGCTCACATGAAATACTTAGGGCATATTCTTTTTAATGATGAAAGATACGGAGGTAACATTGTTCTAAAAGGAACTACTTTCACAAAATATAAACAATTCGTTGAAAATTGCTTTCAAGTTCTTCCGCGACAAGCTTTGCATGCTCGTACCTTAGGTTTCGTTCATCCAAGAACAAAAAAAGAAATGTTTTTTGAAACTAAATTACCTGAGGATATGAAACAGGTGATTGAAAAATGGAGAAATTATATTTCCCATAATTAATCTTTATAAACTTTTTAGAATGTATTTATATAAAGAAATTAAAGAAAATTTTCCTTTAAGAACATTTTTATTAATTATAATTATCTGGATTGTTCTGGCTTTACTAAATTATGTGGCTATGCAATCGGGTATTTATACAGGTTTAGGATATTTGTTCCCAATTTCAGTTTTATACCCTTCTCATTTTACTATTACCGGGCCAATATATTTATTAATTTTTTTATGCATTGGATATTATAGTTTTTATAATGCAAGTAAATTTAATGCATTCAGTTGTTACATTTTTTGTACTTTATTAATATTATTCGGAAATTTAGGACAGGGAAATATTCATCTTGCAATGGTTGAATCTTTTTATATTAAAGGATATGAATATTATTCCGATGCAATTTTAATAAATGATTGGAAGTATTGGCTTGATCATTTTAATGAAAATCAACCCAATTTGTTGATCCATACTAAAACTCATCCCCCATTTATTACTTTATTTCATTATTTTATTCTATTTCTTTGTAATAATATTTTATTCTTATCAATATGTTTTTCTTTATTATCAACCTTATCATTTATTTTCATAAGAAAAATTCTTTTATTATTTTTAGGTAAAGAGTATTTATATCGTATCAATATTCTAACTTTATTATTTTCCATCATCCCTTCAGTGAATATTTATACAATAGTTTCTGTTGACGGTATAATTTTATCTTTTGCTACTATGTCTTTATGGGGAATAATTAAAACTGCCATAGATAATAAAATTACATTTAAATCCACATTACTTACTTTTGTTGGCTTAGCTGTTATGAGCAGTTTTACTTTTGGATCAACCTTCTTATTAGGTACATTTGGCTTATTCTCTTTTTTTCAACTTTTCAAAAATAAAAGCACTTTAATTTTAAAACTTTTAATAATTACTTGCATTTTATTATTTATATATTTTGTTGCATTATACTTTATATTAAATTATAATCACATAAAAACTTTTCAGATTGCCTCTTATTTAGAAAACAAAAATGGTTTTAGAGGTTTTTACCAACCTAAAGTATATATTAATACAAGAATAGAAGATATATCAGAAGTTTTATTATTTTTATCATTTGGATATGCTGCTGTAATATTGAATGCTAATAGAAAGTATTTAAATATCCTATTATCTCCAAATTCTAATAAAATTAATGTTCAATTATTTTACTCTGCTATCTTCACTTTTTTAGCTATGTTAGTTACGGGTGCATATGCTACCGGTGAAACTGCAAGAGCATGTTTATTTATATACCCTTTTTTCTTAATTATACTCACCAAATGCAATCAAATTACATTAAATATTATTTATTTCCTAGCTCTATTTCAAACATTTGGTATGCAGTTAATAGGTAATTTTCATTGGTAATAAATATATAGTAAATTTGTAAAAAAGATTCCTCATGATAAACAGCTTATATTTAATTCCTAAAATAAAAAATACAAATACTAATAATTTTACTTTAATTGCAGGACCTTGTATTATTGAAGGTGAGCAAATGGCTATGGATATTGCCGGAAAAATTATTGAAATAACAGATAAATTAGGTATTCCTTATATTTTTAAAGGTTCTTTTAAAAAAGCAAATCGATCAAGGGTCGACAGCTTCACAACGATTGGAGAGCAAAAATCTTTAGAAATATTAAAAAAAGTTGGTGATACGTTTTCAATACCCACCACTACCGATATTCATGAAAACGAACATGCTCAATGGGCTGCAAAATATGTGGATGTATTACAAATTCCTGCTTTTTTGGTTAGACAAACTGATTTGTTAGTTGCCGCTGCAAAAACCGGAAAGTATATTACCTTAAAAAAAGGTCAATTTTTGTCTCCTGAAGCCATGCAATTTGCCGCTCAAAAAATAAAAGATTCAGGAAATTCCAACTATGCAATTATTGATAGAGGAACTTCTTTTGGATATCATGATTTAATTGTAGATTATAGAGGAATACCTACTATGAGGAACTATGCTCCTGTAATATTAGATGTTACGCATTCGTTACAACAACCCAATCAAACAACCGGTGTAACGGGAGGAAGACCCGATATGATTGAAACTATTGCTAAAGCAGGTATCGCCGTTGGTGCTGATGGAATTTTCATTGAAACTCATCCGAATCCTGAAATTGCCCTTTCCGATGGGGCTAATATGTTAAAACTGGATTTACTGGAAATCTTGTTGGAAAAATTAGTGAAAATAAGAGGAGCTATCAATTAGTACATTAGTTGAAATGATTTCATTTAATTCAAAATAATCTAATCGTTTCAAGTTCTTTATTGACTTTTTTATTACTTAATATTTTTATCCAGAGTTAACTATTTTAAAAAATCTTTATTGGTTTGATTTATAAATATATAATTCAAAGTAATTGAATTATGTAAGTCATATATTTTGTTATCAATAAATTTGCAGTAACGAAACGAAATATGCAAAATAATACTCTTATACAAAAATATAATGTACCCGGTCCCAGATATACCAGCTACCCTACGGTACCCTACTGGGATGAAAAAAATTTTTCTTCTGAAAAATGGATTCAAACGCTACAAAAATCTTTTTTAGAAAGTAATAAAAGAGAAGGCATTAGTTTGTATATTCACCTTCCTTTTTGTGAAAGTTTATGTACTTTTTGTGCGTGCAATAAGCGTATTACTAAACAGCATAATGTTGAGTTAGTATATATAGAAACTCTTTTAAAAGAATGGCAGTTGTATCTAGCTTTACTGCCTGAAAAACCCATTATAAAAGAATTACATTTAGGAGGTGGAACTCCTTCGTTTTTTTCTCCTGAAAATCTAACGTATTTATTAGAAAATATTTTCTCAAAAGCAGAAATTCATTCGGAAAAAGAATTTAGTTTTGAAGGGCATCCGAATAATACCACACGTGAACATCTTCAATCCTTATACAATCTCGGATTTAGAAGAGTAAGTTTTGGAGTTCAAGATTACGATCCTAAAGTACAACAAGCGATACACCGTATTCAACCCCTTGAAAACGTTAAAAAAGTAACTGATATTGCTCGAGAAATAGGATATGAAAGTATAAGCCACGATTTAATCTTTGGGCTGCCTTTTCAAGATTTAAATAAAGTGAAGCACACCATCAAAATGACAGAAGTAATGCAACCCGACAGAATTGCATTTTATTCTTATGCCCATGTTCCGTGGATTAAAGGTGTTGGACAAAGAGGTTTCAAAGATGAAGATTTGCCAAACGGTGAGGAAAAAAGAGAATTGTATGAAAAAGGTAAAGAATTATTGGAAAATATGGGATATTTTGAAATCGGAATGGATCATTTTTCCTTAAAATCAGATTCTTTGTATCAATCCATGCTAAATAGAAAAATACATAGAAATTTTATGGGATATACCTCCTCTTCCACTCAAGTAATGATCGGATTAGGAGTTTCTTCCATTTCAGACAATTGGTATGCATTCGCTCAAAATGTAAAAACTATAGAAGAATACTACCAAAAAGTTAATAATCAAGAACTTCCTGTTTTTAGAGGGCATATTTTAAATAAGGAAGATTTATTTATTAGAAGACACATACTGAATTTAATGTGTTTGTTGGAAACCCGTTGGGAAGATGGAATTATTCAAAAAAATTATCCTGAAATCATCGAAAGATTACGAGAGTTTGAAGCAGACGATCTTATTGAATTATCGGGAAATTCTTTAGTTATAAAAGAAAATGGTCGATCGTTTATTCGTAATATTTGTATGGCTTTTGATCTGAGAATGATGAAAAATGCACCTCAAACTAAATTGTTTTCTATGACAGTTTAAGCTTGAATTTTTTTTGTTTAATTATATCAATAGATTTTTACTGAATTTTTCTTGCATTTTATAAATAGTTAATTTACGTAAAATTTATTTTTAAAGCGATCGCTTAATTTATAATTTATAATTTCATTGATTGAATTTAATTAATTCCAAAACTATAAATATGTAAATAAAATTTGCAAAAAGAATTGTTACATAACATATTTAATATAAGAAATACTCATTTTTTTAATATTGGTAACAATAACAAAATAACTCACATTAGTAAATGTGAGCTTTAACTGTACTATTACTGGATTTTAAAATTAAAAGGTTATAATATCTGAATATCTCTAATTTTTATTTTATCTATTGTTATATCATTAAAATTTATGCAATGAAATTCAAATAATAATCAGATAAAATTCAATAAATAGCTATTTGATTTTTCCCTATTACTACCGAAAACACAAATATTTTTATTTAATAAATGTGCATGTGTATAATTTATTAATTTAGATAACAACAAAGATAAAGGTTAAATTAACAATTATTTTTTCTTAGTTCTGGGCTTAACCCGATCAGTCTCCCTTACCGTAGTCTTAGGATTTTCTTCAGCATATTTTTTTGTAGTGTAGTGTCCAGTTTCGGCATCTCTGTACCTTACTATTTTTTTTTCTTTAGCCATAGTATTAATTTTTGTGATTTATAAGCAAAGATAAAATAATTTTTAAAATAAAGTATATATTTTTACTTTTTATCTTCTCTTACTTAAAAAGTAAAGGTATTTATTTTCACTAAGCATAATATTAGATTCTATTTTTACTATAAAATAAAAAAAATTACAAGGATAAATGCAGATTGAAACATTTATTTTTTTATAAAGTAATAATTTTAAGGATGCTAAATTTGAGCATTAGTAACCTCCTATTTAATCTAAAAGATATAAAATTATGGATTATAAAATGATGTTCAATAAAACATACTACCAATTAAAATTTAGATCAAAAAAATATCATTTATAAACTAAAGTTCATCTTTGTTGAGAATATATAGTGTGGGGTTAACATGAAAGAGCGAATAATTCATTTCTTCAGCGGTTATATATATTTTGGAATCTGTTACGGCAATACCTTCTGTTTGACCGATAGCAGCGGTTAAACCGATCAAGGTTTGTTTGGATTTACCATTAAAAAAATTATGATCTTCAAAATCATAAAATTTCCATACATAGGCTGCTTCTTTGGTATATCCTATCAAATATAATGTATCATGGTGTATGTCTGCTCCGGTTATTAAACATTCCGTATTAAAAGTTTCTATCTTTTTTGCAATTTTAGATTTTGATACAGAAGTTAAATCTATTTCGTAATGAGCGGTATGAAAATCTCCCCATCGTTTAGTAAATAAATGAAGCTTATTTTTATAATAAATAAATGCTTCGCAATCAAAGTTTGTCTTAAAGTTTCCTTTGTATTCATAATCTCTTTGATCTTCGAACGTAAATTGAAACTGATCGACTATAGTTATTTCTTTTAAATTTGTTGCATTGGTTGGTAAAACTACTTGATATACAGTTAAATCTTTGCGAATGCCTAAATTATTTCCAAAATCACCAATAAAAAGAGTATCTCCTTTACGTGCCAATTCTTCCCAATCAACATTTTTAACTCCTTTGATTTTTATCGTTTCTACTATTTTTCCATCCAGGGTGCTTAATTTATATATTTCGGATTCTCCTCCGCTGTCGTTACAGGTATATAGGAAATCATTATAAAACTCAAGTGCAGAAGTTTCATTGATTTTAGACGACAATATATATTTTTCGGGATATTCGGATAAGTCTAATATATTTTTTTCTACCTGACTATATAAAACTATTGAAACTAAACAAAAAATAAGGCTAAGTAGCTTCATCATACGTTCTCAGTATTTAATTGATAGGATTTGTCCTATTTACTTATTAATTCAAATAAATCATTTATAAATGTTTCAATAGTTTTATTTCTTTCTGTAAACTAAAATTTGATAAAAATAGCTAGTCTTATAACTTTTTTAAGCTCTCTTTTAAAATAGTTAATTTTTCCAGTGTATCAGATTGCTTCTTTCTTTCCATTTCGACTACTTTTTGAGGAGCTCCATTCACAAATTTTTCATTAGACAGTTTTGCATTTACGCTTTTTAAAAATCCTTCTAAATAAGCTATATCTTCCAATATTTTTGCTTTTTCTGCTTCTGTATCGATTGTTTGTGTAAAAGGTATGGCAAATTCCAATTTACCAACTAAAAATGTATATGATGGCTCATTTTCATTCAGTTGATCCTTTATTTGTGAAATATTAGCTAATTTTTTTATGGTAGCAATATTTTCCAATTTATCGGATGATTTAACTATAAGCGTTAACGATTCTTTGGGTGAAAGGCCTTTTTCAGAACGGAAATTTCTAATACTTGAAATAATTTCTTTGGTTACTTCAAAATTGGATATAATGGATTCATTATATGCGTTTTCAGAGACTGTGGAAGTGATAATAAGGCTTTCTTGTATTTCTCTTTTTTTAATTGTTTGCCAAATCTCTTCAGAAATAAATGGCATGAATGGATGAATCAATTTTAACAGGTCTTCTAAAATCGCTATTGTTTCTATATAAGTTTTTTCATCAATATCTTCACCAAATGAGGGTTTAACAGCTTCTAAATACCAAGAGCAATAGTCGTCCCAAATGAGTTTATAAATATTCATTAAAGCGTCGGAAATTCGATATTTTTCAAAATCTCCATTTATTAAAGTAACTGTTTTAGCTATTTTATTTTTTAGCCAAGATATAGCTTCTTTACTTTCAATGGTTTGAGGTTTTGATGAATCTACATTCCAAGATTGTACTAAACGGAAAGAATTCCAAATTTTATTTGAAAAATTTCTCCCTTGTAAACATAAATCTTCATCAAACATAAGATCATTTCCGGCAGATGAACTTAATAATACCCCTACTCGTACACCATCTGCTCCGTATTCTTCAATCAATTTTAAAGGATCCGGAGAATTTCCTAGCTGCTTAGACATTTTCCTTCTTAATTTATCTCGTACAATTCCGGTGAAATAAACGTTAGAAAATGGTTTTTCATTTCTGAAAGCATATCCTGCCATTACCATTCTGGCAACCCAGAAAAATATAATATCCGGTCCGGTAACTAAATCTTGGGTAGGATAATAATAATTAATTTCTTTATTGTCCGGTTCATTGATTCCGTTGAAAACTGAAATAGGCCATAACCAGGAAGAAAACCAGGTATCTAATACGTCTTCTTCTTGTCGTAAGGTTTCAGATGTGATGGATGAGTTTTTTTCTTGAGCTAACTTTAGAGCCTCTTCTTTTGTTTCTGCAATTACAAAATCGTTTTCGCCTTCTCCATAATAATAAGCAGGTATTCTATGTCCCCACCAAAGCTGACGTGAGATATTCCAATCATGAATGTCTTCTAACCAATTTTTGTAAGTAGTAACGAACTTATCCGGATACAGTTTAAGCTCTTCATTTAATACTGCATCAAGAGCCGGTTTAGCAAAATCCTTCATTTTCATAAACCACTGTACCGATATTTTAGGCTCAATAACTGCTCCGGTTCGTTCAGAAGTTCCCACTTTATTTACATAATTTTCTTCTTTTTCAAGAAGATTTTTTTCTTTAAGCTCTTTAGTTATTTCCTTACGAACTATGAATCTGTCTTTCCCTTTATAATGCAATCCATTATCATTTAGTGTTGCATTATCATTAAAAATATCAATGGTAGCTAATTGGTGCTTCTTGCCCAAGTTATAATCATTGACATCATGAGCAGGAGTTATTTTTAAAACTCCCGTTCCAAATTCCATATCTACGTATTCATCCTCAATGACCGGTATTTCTCTGTTACAGATCGGTACTATAACTTTCTTTCCTTTTAAAAATTGATAACGCTCATCATTGGGATTTATACAAAGAGCGGTGTCACCGAATATAGTTTCCGGCCTTGTAGTAGCTACGATTACATAATGGTCTTCATGAGCTACTTTATATCTCAAAAAATATAGTTTTCCGTTATGTTCTTTATAAATTACTTCTTCATCGGATATATTGGTTTTCGCTTCCGGATCCCAATTAATCATCTTGTTCCCTTTATAAATATACCCTCTATTATAAAGATCCACAAAACATTTAATTACTGAATTATATAGATCGCCGTCAAGGGTGAATTTTGTACGATCCCAATCACAAGAACAACCTAATTTTTTTAATTGTTCTAATATGATACCACCATGTGTGTGAGTCCATTCCCATGCATGTTCTAAAAACTTTTCTCTTCCTATGTCAAATTTACTAATTCCCTGTTCTTTTAGCTTGTTAACTACTTTGGCCTCAGTGGCTATGGAAGCATGATCTGTTCCGGGAACCCAGCAAGCATTATATCCCAACATTCGGGCACGTCTTATTAATACATCCTGAATTGTATTATTAAGCATATGTCCCATGTGTAATACACCGGTTACATTAGGGGGAGGAATTACAATAGTATACGGTTTTTTCTCATTCGGTTCTGAATGAAAAAAGTGGTTATCCATCCAAAATTTATACCATTTATCTTCAACGTTTTTAGGAGAATATTTTGCTGTAATTTCTGACATGTATTCTTATTTTTTGAGAATGACTACAAAGGTAATATTTTATTAAAATTTTTTAAAAAAATTATATTACTAGATATAAAAATAGGATTTTCAAAATTTGAAAATCCTATTGCATTTGCTTTTGTGTCTTATCACTTATCTGATTTTTTAGATAAAGTCATAATTTCCAAAATTAAACTAATTTATATGACTATTATTCTGTTCGCAAAGCCTCAATCGGTTTTATTTGCACTGCTCTTTGGGCCGGTATAAGTCCAATAAACAAACCTAAACTTACCATTAAAAACAAGGCTGCTAATACGTTCCAAATATTTACGGTTGGATTATAGAACGGAAATTTAGGATTGGCATCGCCCATAAATGAACTCATTCCTATTAAAAGTAATACTCCTAATATGAAACCGAGTAAACCGGAAAAGACAGTTAAAAACACACTTTCCATAAGTATTTGTGATCTTATCTCACCCGGTTTGGCACCTAATGCTCTTCGAATACCTATTTCCAGGGTTCTTTCTTTCACCGTTATTAATAAAATATTGGAAATAGCAACTACTCCGGCAAGAATGGTTAATCCTCCCACAAACCAAGTAAGGATTTGCAATCCTTTTAAGAAATTGGTTAATTTTCTAAAGTTCTCAGCGAAATTCCAAGCACCGAAAGCCTTTTCATCTGTGGGGGCTACATCGTATTTTTTTCTTAAAGCTGTTTTGATCTTTTCTTCGACCACATTAACATTGTATTGAGGTTTAATGGAAATTACCATCCAATTTACTTTATCTCCTTGATTGTAGATTTTCTGATAGGTATTGAAAGGAATATATACCACATCTTCCGGTAAAAACCCAGAATTTGGATTTCTGTAAACTCCTACTACTTGAAAATAAATTCCGTTAATTTTGATATATTCACCTATAGCATTTTCTTTATTATTGAATAATTGTTCATAAACCTCTTTACCGATTATCGCAACCTTTTTTTTCTGAACATCATCTTCTTCATTTAGTAATCTTCCTGTAATCAATTGTTTCTTTTGTACTTTGGATACCGAAGCAAAATCACCAAATACGGTGAAGTTTTTACTTTTATTTTTTCTGTTTATAACACTTTGTTCTGAGGAAGCAGCATTTCTAGGTACTACAAAATCAATTTCAGGAACTTGTTTTTTCAAATATTCTACATCATCCAAATGTATAGCTAACTCCCTTCCTCTCGGGTATCCTTTATAGGGTTCACCTGTAGATCCACCCCAAAGAAATATACTGTTGGTTGCATATCCATCAAATATTTTATAAAAACCATTTTCAGCACCTTTAGCAGCTCCTAAAAGAAATACATACAAAAACATTCCCCATGCCACACCGATCATTGTTAAAATGGTGCGCAACTTATTTTTGCTGAGAGTATGGTAAATTTCAACCCATGTTTCTCTATCTAAAATTTGCATTTGTATAAGATATTAAATTTCAATAAATAGTTTAATCTGAACTTAAGGCTTCTATAGGTTTTATTTTTGCAGCTTTTCTTGCCGGAATAAATCCTGCTACCGTACCAAAAGTTATTAAGGATACCGTTGCAAAAATTAATAATTCTTTACTTACCGAAGGATCTACTATAAGATAGGTGGAAAGGTTATTACCTATAAAATAAAGAGCCAGACTACCTAAAATAACCCCTGAAATACCGGAAATAACTGTAATGAAAATAGATTCTTGCAATATAAGCCAAACAATACTGAACGGTTTTGCTCCTAAAGCTTTTCTAATTCCTATTTCTTTTGTCCTTTCTTTTACAATATAAACCATAATATTACTAATACCGATAATTCCGGCCATTATGGTACCAAATCCTATAAACATAACCAAAGAAGAAATCACCGTGAAAAACGAGTAGGTATCTTCCATATTTTGGGCTCTGTTTCGAATAACCAAACCGGTTTTATCCGTAGGAGAAATTTTAAGTTTAGAACGTAAAGTTCTCTCAATCTCATCTCCTAATTTCACAGCTACACTAGGTTTCATATCCGATAAATAAGCAACATCTATCTGGCTTACATGATCCGTACTTTTTTTGAGACTTTGTAAAGTGGATATAGGGATGTAAATTATTCTTTCATCATTATCCCCTCCTTCATCGTAGAATATACCAACCACTTTATAATTGATTCCGCCTATATTTATATATTTACCTAAGGCTTTTTCATTTTTAAAAAGATCTTTTTCAACCAATCGACCTATAACGGCAAATTTAGTTTTGTTTATTATATCTGATTGATTTAAAAAACGTCCTGATGTAATAATGGCTTTTTCAATATATTGCTTATCCGGGTAAGTTGCCTGAACTGTATAGATTCCTGAGGATGTTCTGTAAGTAACATTTTCAGGCTGTGTGATGGTAGCTGTTTTAAACTCTAAATTTTCATCAAATTCTTTCTTTACAAGTTCAAGATCTTCATTTTTAAGAGTTACATCCCTGTTTTGTTGTAAACCTAAATATGCTTCGGTTGCTTTTCCCGGAATTATATTAATTGTACTGGAGGAATCCAATATGAAGGCTTGTGAAAAGCCATTTTTTAAACCATTTCCAAAACCGAAAAGTATAATGAAGATAAATAATCCTAATGATATTGTAAAACCCGAAAGAAAAGTTCTTAATTTATTTTGCTTGATGGAATAAAATATTTCCTGCCAGCGATCTATATTAAACATAGTTAATAAATTATACTAAAACTTCTTGATTAATAAATTCATCCCTTTCAATTATACCATCTTTTAAATGAACTACCCTTTTGCATTGTTTTGCCACATCGGGTTCATGTGTAACTATTAAAATAGTTTTTCCTTCGTTATTAATTTTTTGTAAAAATTTTATTACGTCATAAGTGGTTTGACTGTCAAGCGCTCCTGTAGGTTCATCGGCTAAAATAACTTTAGGATGTGTTACCAATGCGCGAGCAATTGCCACCCTTTGTTTTTGTCCACCTGACAGTTCATTGGGCATATGATCTGCTCTATCATCCAATCCTACCATTTTTAAATATTCCATAGCCCTGGAATTTCTTTGAGAACGTTTTACTTTTTGATAATATAAAGGAAGTGCGACATTTTCCATAGCATTTTTAAAGCTTATCAAGTTAAAGGACTGAAAAACAAAGCCTAAAAATTTATTTCTGTAATCTGCTGCTTTTGATTCGCTTAAATCTTTTTCAATTTTAACCCCATCCAAGAGATATTCTCCTTCGTCAGCGTAATCCAATATTCCAAGAATATTTAACAAGGTAGATTTACCTGATCCGGAAGACCCCATAATAGCAACCATTTCTCCTTCTCCTATTTCCAGATTAATTCCTTTTAATACATGTAATTTATTATGACCTATGTCATAATACTTATGTATGTTTTTCAATGAAATCATGTCGTTTGCAATTGTAGTTACTAATTTGTATAATTTAACTACTAAATGTTACAGATTACCGCAAAATCGAAACAGTTTATTTAATATATGTTTAACATTCTATATAAACTAAAAATGATCGATAAATTAAATTTAATGTTTATTTATAGCTTTTATTAAAGCAAATTAATTATATCCGTATAAACCTTTAATGAATTTTTGTTTAATCTGTTTTTAAAAATTTTTATAAACATAAATTCTAAATGGTGATATTATATACAGATTTAAAATCTTTTTGTTTAAAAAAAGTTAATGATTTATCATTAAAAAATATTCGTCATAAAAAAAGAGATCTTATATAAGATCTCTTTTTTGTATTCTATTAAATTTTTTTAGTTGGAGAGTGAGGAAACTTCAACGGAACTGTCAATTTTTTTAATTAATCCTTGTAAAACCTTTCCAGGACCGGTTTCTGTAAATACCGAACAATTATCTTGTATCATGTTACGAATTATTTTTGTCCAGTTTACCGGATAGGTCAATTGTTTAATAAGATTTTCTTTTATTTCTTCAATATTGGTAACAGCTTTACTGGTATAATTCTGATATATTGGGACACTAGGTGTATTAAATTTAGTTTTAAGAATAACTTCTTCTAATCTTTTCTCGGCACTTTTCATAAGTGGTGAATGGAAAGCCCCGCTAACAGGCAGCAAAATTGCTCTTTTAGCCCCTTTTTCTTTTAAAATTTCACAAGCTTGTTTAACTGCTTCTGTATGACCTGATATTACCAATTGCCCCGGACAATTATAATTTGCCGGAACTACAATATTATTTTCAGAGGATATCTCCTGACATACCTTTTCGACAGATTCATCATCTAAACCTATAACCGCTGCCATCGAAGAAGGATTTTCTTCACAAGCTTCTTGCATCGCCAAGGCTCTTTCGTAAACTAATTTTAAACCGTTATCAAAAGACAGGACTCCATTTCCAACTAATGCAGAAAATTCTCCTAAGGAATGCCCTGCTACCATTTCAATTCGGGCATTTTCATTAACTTTAGCAGAAGCTATGGAATAGATAAAAATCGCAGGTTGAGTTACTTTTGTTTGTTTTAGTTGTTCTTCGGTTCCCTTAAACATGATATCAATGATATTAAACCCTAATATATCATTAGCAGAGTTCATCATTTCTTTAATATCAGCTCTGCTCTCATATATTTCTTTTCCCATGCCTGGGAACTGAGAACCCTGTCCGGGAAATACTAATGAATTCATTAATTTTTTTTAATATTAAGTATTTTATTGTTATATGTAATTTTGTTTGTTCTAAGTTATTTTAATAATTGAATAATTCTAGCTTCTTGATTAACCCAAGCTCCATTTTTATTTATTCTTCTAAAAGAATATTTATTGCTGACTTGTTTGCTTTCAGCTTTCATAATTGCGTTAGATAAATTCCCTTTTTCATCAACACGACTTAAAATATCATAGGTTACATCAAAACCGGTAATTGCGTATCTATCCGGCATATGACAATATTTTTTCTTATATAAATTCATCATTTTTTGTTCATTAAAACCAAATTCATTCACATAATTAGTATCTAAATATAACAATCCGAAATTTATAAGTTTTTCTTCATATTTTTTATTATCAAATAAAGAAGAGTAAAATAAAGAAATAGGTTGTATTTGATTGTTTTCAAAACTAGTTATCGTATCCAAATATTTATTTATTACCGGATCTTGATTTGAAATTAATAGGGCATAAATTTTATTATATTCATCAGTAACTAAATTCTGATCCGGTTTAATATCTTCTGCATTTTTAGTTAAAATTACTTCCGCATTATTTTTTCTATCTTTAATTATTGATTGAATAAACTGAGCCGTTTTAAAATGTTCCTCATCATATACTATATATATTTTTTCGTTGGAATATTTTTTTAACATTTCATCAGTTACTTTCTCAGCTAATATTTGATCTTTTGTATTATATAAAATTAAATTTTCGTGTTTATCTAGGTCATCGCTGGAAGAAAATGGAGAAATTATCGGAATTTTTTTAATTTTATCTGCTAGAGTCAATAAGTTCGATTTAAATAAAGGTCCTATTATAAGATTGGTATTCGAAAAATCAAAGGTATTAACAATTTCTCTGAATTTATTATCATTACTTGTGTCAAATATCTTTACATGAACTCTTTTTCCTCTATTGGTCAAAGAATCCAGTGCAAGTTTAACACCTGAATAAAATTGGGTTGCTATACGCCTTTCCGCATTAACGGACGATTCTCCGGCATGGAAAGGTAAAAATAAAACCACATTTACTCCGTCTTTTCTAAATTCACTGTCGGCTTGACTTGATGATTGATTTTTAGCATCATTATGTAAACCATTTTCAGGTAATTTATTCTTACTTAAGATATCAGATTCTTTATCATTCTGATTTTCAATATTTTCTTTTTTATTAGTTTCTATTGGATCTTCTTTTGCCGAAGTTAACTCTTTGTTATCTTTTATGTTGATTTCTTCTTTTAAATCTGAATTATTTATTTTTAATTCTTCCTGATCCTTTTTATCATCACTATAAACATGATTATAAGCATTTGAATTTTCCAATGAGGAATTGGCAGGAATTTTTAAAATTTCACCAATTTTGGGACCGTTCTTATCCATAGCCGGATTAAGAGCTATTATGCTTTTAATTGTAGTATGATACTTTTTACTTAATCCGTATAACGTTTGTTTAGGCTCAACGGTAATATAAAAATAATCTAAATTTTTTGAATTTTCTATATTTTGGGTGTTATTAGCAGTGTTGGAAGTTAAATATTCATTCGCTTTAGAAGAAGCTTTTTTATCCGGTATATTAAGTATTTCCCCTATCTGAAGCGTACGGCTGTTTAATTGAGGATTTACTTTTTTTAAATCATCAATAGAAACATTGTATTTTTTACTTAACCCATAAAGCGTTTCTTTCGCCATAACAGTATGTTTTTGCTGTTGCGAAAGCATCAAGGAACTTATAAATAATAATAGCAGCGTATTAAATTGCTTTTTCATTTCTAAATAACTTTGTTGCAAATGTAATTAAATTATTTATTTCCCTTTTTCTAAATTAAATACTGTTACAATATTTTGAAATTCATTGATTTCATTGTATATTCGAGCTAAAAATTCAGATCCCATTGTCGCATAATAAAATGAAAAATTATAGACCCTTTCCTGCCAACTACCTTCAGGAAATAATTCTTCATATAATTTTTCAAAATTGTACACAATTTCTTTATGTTTTAATCTATTTGCTTTATAAAAACGTTTGTTTATTTTTTCCAACCCATTGAGTTGCTTTTTCTTTTGAGCCATAATCATATTTTCCCAACTAGGATCTGTATTAGCAGATTCTTTGAATAAATCATCGAAAATTTCTTTTAAACGTCTTTCGTACTTTGTAAAATCAAATATATAAGATGAATTTTGAGTTACTAGGGTATTAATTGTTTGTTCTTTTGGAAGAAATAAATGATTGATATTCAAAGAAAGTCTTTTCATTCTTTTTTCTTGATTGTCATTAATCAATAAAAAAGAATTTCTTGGCACCAATATAGGAAAAGGAATTTTTTGTTCAGAAAAATAATCTTTAAGTTCCATCCAATATGCAATTTCTGCATTTCCACCAATATAGGCAACGTTAGGCAATATGACTTCCTGATACACCGGTCTCATCAATGCATTGGGACTGAAATTTTCGGGATGTTTATCTATTTCTTCCAGTATTTCAACTTCACTAAAATTTTTACAGCTTCCTAAAATATAATATTTACCATTGGTTTCATCTATACGGTTTCTTTCTTTATTTTTATGATAAAAAAAATTAATTTTTCTTGGATTTACTTGTATTTTATAATGATTCGATTTTAATTTTTCGATTGTTTTTGAAATGATTCGGAAAGATTTTTTTTCCTTGATATCATCTTTAATAAACGGTATAAACAATTTTTTTAAAGACTCTGTATTACCATCTATAAACAATAGACCATATTCTTTAAACAATTCATGAACTAAAATTCGAGTGGCATCTGAAAGATTATCCGCGGTATAATAGGATTTTTCAATAATCTTTCTTAATTCCTTTCCAAAAGGATAATATTTCAATTCTTCATAAAAATCGGATAGGACAGTTTTTAATCCACCGGTTGAAATTTCACCTACATAATCATGATGTTTCTCATTCCAACTTATAAATTCCCTATTAAAATTAAAATGATTTATTTCCTCAAAATCATGATCTTCCGTAGCCATCCAGAAAATTGGAATAAATTTAAATTCCTCTTGTCTTTTATTCATCGTATCACATAATTTTATTACCTGTAAAATTTTATAGATGAAATACAATGGACCGGTCATTAAATTTAGTTGATGCCCGGTTGTGATAGTTATTGAATTCGCTAAACTAAGATTTTTTAGATTGATTGTTTGCTTTTCAGACAATTGTAAATTTTTTAGCTGTCTTTGCAATTCATCAACTAACTTTTCCCTGTGTTTATAATTGGTAATTTTTTCTCTAGCCTGTAGAAGTAAAGATTCAGGCGATAAATTTCTTCCATAAAGAGATGCTGTTTTTTCCTCCTTAGTTACATAATCTTTAATTAATTGAGAAATTCCGGGAATATCGGCAATGTTAATCTGATTTTTCACAATTCAAATTTACAATAAATTTTTTCAGATAAAAACTACACTTTTGTATTTAAATAGTAATGACAAAGATTTAGTTTTTAACCTTATGTACTGTAAATAAAATAATTGTGCCAAATAGTTATAATAACAATAGTAACGTATATTAATTACTAATTTAAAATATTTAATGAAATACAGATTAATTAGTAGAATTAAATCCTATGTTTATGTTGATTTTAAATTAAAGAATCGTATTTACTATTAAAAACTTCATCTCCAATATATTACATTATAAGTTATTATTTCATCTATGTTATAATTATAGTATAGATATTAATAAAATATTCAAAACTCATAAATCTACTCTATTATTTAATTTTATTAGCTTTTATAGATATATATTTATTGTTTTATGTATTTATTTAAGATATTTTTTAATATTTAATTATTAATAAATAAATAAAATAACTATATTTACTCCATATTTTTTATAAATATTAGTTTTTATTTTTTAACTTAATTAAATTAAAATCCCATGAATCCTTTGGATAAAAAGAATTCGGTGAATCTTAACACTAAAGATTTGACTAAAAATATAGTTGATTCTTCCGGAATTACCGATAAGGTAAATCAAAAAATTAATTCGTTTACAGCTTCTGCTTCCGATCATTCGGATAAGCTTGATTTGCTTAAAAAAAATATAGTTGCCGGTAGTGATAGATCCATTAAACTTGAAGATGCCATTAAACCTCCTGATTGTTTTAGTGTAACTCCTCCGGGTGCTCTGGAAAAGAAAATTAAAGATATGGCTTCTCAATTTTTTGCTAAATATGGAGGGGATTTAGCTTCTCAACTTAAAAATTCTCATATTGTTTATGCAGCTATTTCTATTGATGGTAACGAAGTATTACGAGACAGTCATTTTACTCTTACGCTAAACCAAAAAATGGCGGACCATGACCATTTTGAAATTTCTTGTTATGCGGAAGCATTCGGTGACAGGGATTCTTATCCGATGACCAATTCTCGTGAGCTTTTAGGTAAGAAAATTTCTATTCAACTCAAACAATACGGACAAACCGCTTATATTTTTTCGGGTATTGTTACCGAGCTTTCCAATAAAAAGGTGGATGGCTATAATAAGCTTTTTATCAAGGGCCATGCTCCTACTATTTTATTGGAAAACGGGCTGGATTGTCAAAGTTTTGAAAATCAAAGTTTAGACGCTATTATTCAACAGGCCACTTCAGAATATCAATCGGATTTGCTCAGCTGGGACTTACGTCCTATGTTAAAAGATACTCTACTTTATACGGTACAATATCGTGAATCGGATTGGGAGTTTATTAAACGTTTAGCTACAAGGTATGGGGAATGGCTCTATTATAACGGGCAACAAATTGTCTTTGGAGGAGCGGGAGGTAAAACCGTCGAATTGGTGGAAGAAAAAGATGTCTACAGTTATGAGCTGAAAATGAGATTAGTTCCTCAAAAATTCAGCTATGTTGGTTATGATGCGAAAAGGGCTCAAAACCATACGGTAGACTCTGACAGTATTCCTCCTAAATGGAGTATTGTTAATCCTTTTCAACAACATGCTATCACTGCTTCGGAAAAAATATATACTAAGGTGCCTTTATCCTTATACAATCAATCTTTATTGGAAAAAGGTTCTATTGAGGTAACCCAAGCCGTGGAAAGGCAAAAGCTTAGACGTCAACATGTACTGTTTTTAGAAGCTAAAACCAATAATCCTAATTTAAGATTGGGAGATATTGTAAAGCTTAAAGGCTGGATGCCTAAAAGCGGGCTTTTTAAAGACGGGGAAGTTCCTTTGGAACGATATAAAATTATAGAAATCACGCATTCTCAAGACATTACCGAAGGATATTATAATGAATTGGTGGGCGTACCTATGGACAATATGGTTCCTGAGTATATGGATGAGGATGCTATTCCTATGTGTGAAGAGCAATCGGCTACGGTTACGGATAATAACGATCCGGAAGGAATGTCTCGAATTCGGGTACAGTTTCCTTGGCAAAAGCCTTTTAACGGTACGACTCCCTGGATTCGTTCAATTACCCCGTATGCAGGAAAAGGCAAAGGAATGCATGTAGTGCCTGAGATAGGGGAAGAAGTAATCGTAAGTTTTGAGAACGGAAATGCAGAAAAGCCGGTAAGCTTAGGGGCTATGTTTAATGGAGGAGGTAAATCCGGACACGGGGGAGCAGGTAATTATATGAAAGGTTTGCAAACAGTAAAAGGAAATAAATTATTATTGAATGATAAAGATGGAAGTACTTTATTGACCGATACTCCCGGTTCTGTAAATATGAAATTTGATGGTAGTGGAAATTCTTCCATAGGCGCTTCCTCTACTCAAGTCATTACGGTTGGAGGTTGTAAGGAGGCTTTATTGAAAATGGACAAAGACGGTAATATCAGTCTAGAAGGAAAAACTAATATTACTCTTAAAGTAGGAGAAAATTCAATAACTATTAACGAAGATGGCACTATAACCTTTACTGGAGATAAAATTACAACAACCGCCAATACCTTCTTTAGCGTAAATGGAGGTAATAACGTGGAAATTACCGCTAAAAACAACCATATTGAAGGTATCACCAAAATAGACGGAGGAGATGTATTTATCAATTAAAAACATAAAGTATGGGAAATAAAATAATAACCGAAGAAGACTTTTGGGTATGTACATTAGGTGCCATGCCGGTTCCTTTACAAGGAAGCAGAGAAAGTTTGCACAACCTAGATGATAAAAAATATATAACTAAAGAAGATACCTGCACGCTAAGTTGGGGTGATTTCAAGTGTAAAAAATATATGCTACTTTCCGCAATATTAGTTGCAGTCGGAGTTGTTACCTTTGTTGCAGTAAGTATAGCAACAGTTGCCACCGGCGGAGTAGCGTTAATTGCAATGGGAGCCGTAGCCGGCATGGTAGGTGGTTGGATAGGTGCAGTTGCAGGCACTTTACTCTGCGGACAAAAAATGGGCCATGCCAGAAAGTGGTTAAATAGTAAATCCAATTTAAAATTGCAAGGCATAGAAGTCATAACCGGCAGCTGTGAAATGCAATGTAAAGCCGGAGGCATCATACGATATGCACCCAACATTAAAAACTGGACAGATGCATTAAATTACGCCGACTTAAGTTATACCAATGAAATGATGATGTGCACGTTTGCAGGCGCAGGCATAGGGATGTTAGGATCACTTGTAGGCGTAGGCGCAAAAGCTAACGTAGGCGGATTAACAGGTACAGGAGTAAATTTTGCAGGTAGAGCCATGACATTAGCCAAACCCACCATAACAAGCGTATTAAAAAATATAAGCATGTCGTTTGGTCCGATAGGAGGCATGGCAAGAATCATAATGGGAGCAGAAAATGCACAATATACCCATAGTACCGATGGAATAAATAAAGCCGGACATGAATCCACGCCCGAAGACTCATTTCTACAAGGTGCACTGCCCGAATATGACCTTTACCTAAGAGTAAAACAAAACGGGTTGAGCGGATTGCAATGGACGGATACCCTATTTCTATTATATTTATTAAATTTAAAAGTAGACCCTAAAGGAATATACAGAGACCTGAATGGTGTAGTAAGATACCAACGCAACAACCCTTGGAATAAAAGAGCGGGTAGTTTAGCCGCTGAAGAATTAAATCCCAGGGCCATCCCCAAAGCCAGAAACGGTAAACCCTATGAAAATCACCGCCCGTCTCATAAAAAAAGTATAATTGAACAAGTATTTGAAGCAAATAAAAGTGCTGACGGAAAAGTATTCGATCCAGCCCCCGACGGAAAGGAAATATCATGGAGTCCGGGCGAGCCTCGCAACTGGCACATGGGACATAAACCCGGTTATGAGTATAGGCATTTACTCAAAGCGTATAACGAAGGAAGAATAACCAGAGAACAATTTTTAGAATATTATAATGACCCGCAATATTATAGACCGGAAACACCAGCCACCAGCCATTCGCATGAGCATGAGTCAAACACTTCTATATATGATTTTGATGAATAATTTTCAATATTATTTCTTATCTTACGTTATAATAAATACACTTAAAAAATTAAAATAATTAATTATGGAAGACAAATTAAATAAACTTGCTTTTAGAAATAATTGCGAGAAATTAGAGGAAGAATTAAGTAAATGCACAGTATCACAGATTAATGAACCGGAGAAAGGGTTACTATTTACTCCAATCTTTTTTTCTGTTTTAGGAGGTGCAGTTGAAACCGCAAAACTGCTTATAAAATATGGGGCAAATGTAAATGCGTTAGATGTTTATGGCAGGCCGCCGCTTTATTACATCGGAGACCCAAGCCCCGTACCGAGCGCAACAGCGGAAAACCGCTTACAGGTCGCAAAACTACTGCTGGATAACGGAGCAGATGTCAATATCACTGACGTAGACGGCGCACAACCTTTATGGCGCATTGTATATAATGCACTAGGTAAAGGAAAAGAAAATGAACTGCCGATTGTTAAATTATTACTTGAATATGGTGCAGACCCTGATTTTAAAACTAAACCAGGTGGAAGCCCCTTAGACTTTGCAAAAAAAGTTGGTTACAAACCCATAATAGAATTACTAGAAAGCCACAAAAAATAAAAAAAGAAAAATGACAAATCAAGAAATAGCAATAAAATGCCCATTTCAAGAACAGTATCGTTTAATAATAAATATGGAAAGTCTATTAGTAGACTCATTTTTAGAATCAACAATCGAAATACGGTACGATTTTCATATTTTAAAGATAACAGAATCATTTTTTGAATGCAGATTGATACAACTTGACCGCTCATTAAGTAAAGCGAGCAACCCATTAGTAAAAGAGATTGCGGATGTTACTACTGCTTTCAATCAAATGTTTAAAGAATTACATTTCAAAATAACCACAAAAGGTGAAGTAATAGAGGTAATAAACTTACCTATAATTTTAGAAAAATGGTCAAGAGTAAAACAAGATATGCTTTCTGCGACTTCACAAAATGAAGATGTTAAAAAATTAATATCCTTAAATGATTCTATTTTCACTAATTCAACAAAAATCATTCAGGCTATACAAGCTAATGAATTTTTATCTTTTTATTTTAATCATATTTATGGAAATAAATTACCATTTGAAAATAAAAGCATAAAACCCAATTTCTTTAACACGGCTTATATAGAATGGGTTACATCAGCAAAAATATCCGAAAAATCCACTTCAAATTCTATTTTTTTAGATTTAAAATCAGAACCCATATATATGTTACCTGCCGATTTTTATAAAAAAGCATATGCTTCATTTGCTGAAAAGATCGATATATCTAAACTTTTTACAAAAATAAATGAAAAAGGTAAATATCAAATTGATACCCAAACAGGTAAATTAATTAGAGCAGAAATAAACAGAATTGAAAGAGCCGATCAGAGTCTATATACCAAACTTACCTATTCTTTAATAACAGAATCATTATACCAAGAACAATTACAAACATCTCCCAAAAGATACAAAACCTTGTCGGGTATTAATGAAAAAAATAATTCCGAAAAACTATAAAAAAATATATATAAGATATACATAAGCAAAAAATACAACAAATAACAATGTAAAATCAAAAGAAGAACTATGGACAGCCTATTGCTAAAATCTTAATTTTAGACTTTACGGCATAGACATTGAAAAAAGAGAAAAACAAAAAAGGTGGGGGTATTTATTAGGCGAAATAGGTTCACGTGATCACTTAATAAACAACAAATTTCAAAAGACAATGGATACAATCTAAAACGCATAGGCGATAATGCCCCCTACAGGATTAGATGATAAATAAAGAAAAAGTATTGACGAAACTTAAGATAACACCACCCCACAGCCTAAATACGTAATTGATAAAGCAAATTTGGTTATTCTAACCTAAATTCTTAAACAAAAGACGGGCTTCAAATGTTAGGTTGGGGATAAGGAAATAAATGGAATATCAGACTACTTCGCCGATATAAATGATAAGAACCTAATAATAGAAGCCTACTATGTAAAATATTAATCTAAATTATAACTAAATCTAAATAGTTTAATTGAAAATAAACAAATTACCATTACATAACAACAAAAAATTCTTTCACAGGCTAAAAAGTATTCAATTGCTTTTGATAAGGTTGTTTATTATATAAATAGCCGAAATTTTACAATACTATACTCAAAAATATTCCAAAAAATCAAGATTTGATAATGTAAAATTTAAGATAATAGTATTAATGAATATAAGTAATAGACATATTCAAAAACAATAAAAGTAGTGGAAAGCGAATACCTTATATATTGCAGACAATGGAGATGAATTTTTCCAAAAATGAAAAGTAGCTAAGAAACAATCATTATTTGATAAAGTTAATTCTATGTTTGAAATAGCTCAAAGCGGAGGGTAATGTCGGAAAAAATAGACTACTAGTAAATTATTTTACGGATAATTCCATTCAAATGATCACAATTAATTTAAATTTTAAGAAACATCATGAAAGATAAAATCTAACTATTCATAATCCCTTTGTTGAATTAAATAAATTCACACATTATTAAACATTTATTAATTAAGCATTAATATATATTGATAAAAAATAATAAATATAAATTTTTAAATATATATATTTATATTTCAATTAATATGCTTATATTTATAAAAATATAAAAATTATGGAAGATTCTGATTATACATTGGAGAGAAAAATTAAAATTGGTAAAGAAGAATATACTTGTACTTTTGACTTTGATTTTAGAAGTAATCACTTATTTAAAGATGCAACTAAGGATAAAAATTATTTTGATGATCATTACAGCAATAATTCCGAAACCAACCATACGCTTTTAAATTTATTTGAATTAACTAAAGCATTTGAAAGTGGAAAAATTACCTTTATACCAAACGTTTATAAAGATAAAAGATTTTCAATTAATATACCTAATTCACATGATTTTATATATACCTATCGCAGGTCTTTAAATGGAAATGAATCCAGTATATGCGCCCGTAACTGTAGCGGAATTAAATTAGAAGGAACGTATGTTACCGATAAAAAATTGAAATTTTCTCGTTTAGGAAGTATTATTTTATAAAATAAATCTTATTTTTTATCTTAAATTTTATTTTTTTTATTTCTAAAGCAATAATTCATTTCATAAAAATTACTTGTTTAGGAAGCTATTTCTTTAGCCTTAATCATCCTAAAATTACCGGATATATCTTGTTTTAATTCTACGTAATTAAAGTATTCCAAAAACAGTTGTCTGGTTTTTTCTCCTAAATCTTGATTAATTTCAACATATACTCTTCCTTGTGGTTTCATGTTTTTTAGTGAAAAATCTATTATACTCCTGTAAAAAACCAATGGATCATCGTCCGGTACAAACAAGGCCTTGGATGGTTCATGATTGACTACCCTACTTTCCATATCTTCTTTTTCATATTCTCTGATATAAGGAGGATTGGATACAATAATATCATACTTTTCAGTATTCTTTATTAGGTGCCCCGTATTAAGTAAATCAGCCTGTATAAAATCTACCTGAACTTGATTACTTTCTGCATTTTTTTTGGCCAAATATATAGCCTTTTCGTCAATTTCAAGAGCAGATACTTTTGCTTTTAAGTTTTTAGCTAATGCAATAGCAATACATCCACTTCCGGAACATAAATCGATGATATTCAATTCCTCATTTTTATTTTCAAAGTCATTACAAATCCAAGATACCAATTCTTCTGTTTCCGGTCTGGGAATCAAAACATGGGGATTTACAGAAATTTTACAGCCGTAAAATTCCGTATAACCTACCACATATTGGTAAGGCATACCGCTAATTAAATGAAATAAGGCTGTTTGAAAAAGTGTAGGTTTTATTTGAGAATCTTCTTGCATTTCATCCAATCCTAATTTTAAGGTAATTTTATCTTTATGCAAATAAGTTTCTGCCAACGCATAAAAAATAATATCTATTTCTTTAAGAGTATATTGCGAAGAAAGATTTTTAATAAACTCGTTTCTAATTTCTGCTAATGATTTCATGCTAAATGCATTTAGGTTTTAATTTTTTTATAAAAAACCGGAATAATAAAAAATTACTATTCCGGCTCAATGTTCTAATATTTTTTAGAGGTTATTCATCCTCTTGATCAACCAATATCCAACTTCCCTCCTCTATAAGACTTTGCGCTTGTTTAAATTTCAAAGATTTAACTTCTCCGGTTCTCAAATTACGCACATGTACCATTTCATTTCTTCCGATCTTGTTTACACGTAATGGTTCGGAAACCGGCTTTTCTTGAGTCTGTTTTTCATCATTTTCAACAAATTCTCTGCTCTCAACCACTTTTTGTTTTACTTCATGAGCTTGTTCTATTTTTGATTCTTCAGGTTCAGATGGTAAACCTCCTTTGAACAAGAAAGAGATAATTTCTTTATTGGTTTTATCTAACATATCCCTAAATAAAGCAAAGGATTCTTGTTTATAAATAACCAACGGATCTTTTTGTTCGTAAACGGCTGATTGTACAGACTTTCTTAATTCATCCATCTCTCTTAAATGTTCTTTCCAATTTTCGTCTATTAATGCTAAAGTAATTCCTTTTTCAAAGTCTTTTAATAAAGCTTTTCCTTCAGAGTTATAAGCATCTTCTAAATTGGTGGTTACATTTAATACTTTTGTGCCGTCAGTAAAAGGAACGGAAATATTTTTAAATGTGTTTCCTCTTGCTAAAAAGACGTTAGATATGATAGGATACAACTGTTGTGCCGTATTTTCTAATTTTTCTTTATAATAAGCTTCTGCTTGTTCAAAAACTTTATCAACAAGTTCTTTTTCAGATAATCTGTTAAACTCTGCTTCATCTACAGGAGTATCCATAGCAAACACTGTTGCTAACTCAAATTCAAAATTTTTATAGTTTTTATCTTGTTTATTATCTCTTACTAATAAAGCAGCCGTATCATAAATCATGTTAGCGATATCGATACTTAACTTCTCACCAAAAAGAGCATTTTTACGTCTGCTGTAAATTACTTCCCTTTGTTTATTCATTACATCGTCATATTCCAACAATCTTTTACGAATTCCAAAGTTATTTTCTTCAACTTTTTTCTGAGCTCTTTCAATAGAGTTAGTGATCATAGAATGTTGAATTACATCTCCTTCCTTATGCCCTAATCGATCCATCATTTTAGCTATTCGATCAGAACCGAATAAACGCATTAAGTTATCCTCTAGAGAAACATAAAATTGAGAAGACCCCGGATCTCCCTGACGACCGGCACGACCTCTTAACTGTCTGTCTACCCGTCTAGAATCATGTCTTTCCGTACCAATAATAGCTAACCCTCCTGCGGCTTTAACTTCATCCGTTAACTTAATGTCGGTACCCCTTCCTGCCATATTGGTAGCAATAGTTACTACTCCCGGATTTCCCGCTTCTGCAACAATGTCTGCTTCTTTTTTATGTAATTTTGCATTCAATACATTATGCGGTATTTTTCTTAATTTTAAAGCTTTGCTTAATAATTCGGAAATTTCTACAGAAGTAGTTCCCACTAATACCGGTCTTTTATCTTCTTGAGATAAACGTATCACCTCATTTAAAACGGCATTGAATTTTTCTCTGTTGGTTTTATAAACTAAATCTTGTTGGTCGTTTCTAATTACAGGTTTATTGGTAGGAATAACCACTACATCTAATTTATATATTTCCCAAAATTCTCCGGCTTCCGTTTCGGCAGTACCGGTCATACCTGCCAATTTATTATACATTCTAAAGTAATTCTGTAAAGTAATTGTAGCAAATGTTTGTGTTGCTGCTTCCACTTTTACATTTTCTTTAGCTTCTAAAGCTTGATGCAATCCATCAGAATAACGACGCCCTTCCATAATACGTCCGGTCTGTTCGTCAACAATTTTAACTTGTCCGTCAATTACAACATATTCTACATCTTTCTCAAACAAAGTATATGCCTTGAGCAATTGACTTAAAGAATGAATACGTTCGGATTTGATAGCAAAGTATCGTAAGAATTCTTCTTTTTCTTTATGTTCTTCTTCTTTGGATAAGTTTTTATTTTCAATATCGGCAAATACAGTTCCTAAATCTTCTAATACAAAAAAGTTAGGATCGGAATTTCCTTTTGACAAAAATTCAATTCCTTTATCGGTAAGTTCCACCTGATTATTTTTTTCATCAATTGAAAAATATAAATCTTTATCTGCCTCTGGCATCATTCGGTTATTATCCGATATAAAATAAGCTTCAGCTTTTAACAAAATAGCTTTGTTCCCTTCTTCTGAAAGGTATTTAATTAAAAGCTTATGTTTAGGTAATCCTCTATATACTTGATATAATTTATAACCTCCTTCTTTTTTATCTCCTGAAGCTATTAATTGTTTTGCTTCCTGAAATAATTTTAAAATTTCATTTTTTTGAGCCGTAAAAATGGTTTCAACAACCGGTTTTAATTCCTGATATTCTTGTTTATCTCCTTGAGGTACCGGACCGGATATAATCAATGGCGTACGTGCATCATCTACTAGAACGGAATCTACCTCATCGACAATGGCATAATTAAGTTCTCTTTGAACTAAGTCGTTTGGAGAATTTGCCATATTGTCACGTAAATAATCGAATCCAAATTCATTATTAGTTCCGTAAGTAATATCAGCAAGATAAGCTTGTCTTCGAGATTCCGAATTGGGTTGATGGTTATCAATACAATCTACTTTTAATCCATGAAATTCAAACAAAGGTGCCATCCATGCGGAGTCCCGTTTTGCTAAATAGTCATTAACAGTTACTACATGAACTCCACGTCCCGGTAGAGCATTCAAATACATAGGAAGCGTTCCTACTAAGGTTTTTCCCTCTCCGGTAGCCATTTCAGCAATTTTTCCTTGATGTAATACTGTTCCCCCTATATATTGAACATCATAATGAATCATGTCCCATTTTACTTCTTTACCCGCCGCATTCCAATAATTTCTCCATAGTGCTTTATCTCCTTCAATGGTAACATAATCTTTAGTTAAAGCCAATGTTTTATCAAACTCGGTGGCTGTAACAGTTATAGTGTTATTTTCAGCAAATCGTCTAGCTGTTTCTTTAATTAAAGCATACGCTTGTGGAAGTATTTCTTCCAATATTCTTTCTTCTACATCGTAAGATTCCTTCTCAAATTTCTCAATCTCGCTGTATAATAGTTCTTTTTCGTCAATATTATCAACATTTTGAGTTTGTCCTTTTAATTCTGCAATTTTATTTTTAAGATCAAAAGTTGCTTGAGATATTTTTTCTTTAAACTCAATGGTTTTAAATCTTAGATCATCAAAAGATAAAGAAGAAATACTTTCTTCTTCCTTTTTAATTTTGTCCAGATATTTATTTAATTGTGCAAGATCTTTTTTATGTTTATCCCCAATAAATAATTTGAGGACTGAATTTAATATATTCATTATATGTAATTAATTTGTACGTACAAATGTACTAAAAAAAAGCTTTTTTAGTATGAACTATGAAAAGTAAAGCCCTAAACGAGCTAGGGCTTATAAATTAGTATTCATCTTCGTTCCAGAGGAAATCATCATCAGTCGGATAATCCGCCCATATTTCTTCAATGCTATCGTAAATCTCGCCCTCATCTTCAATTGCCTGTAGATTTTCAACTACTTCCAAAGGGGCGCCGGTTCTTATAGCATAATCAATTAATTCATCTTTTGTGGCGGGCCACGGCGCATCACTTAAATAAGACGCTAATTCTAAGGTCCAATACATAAGGTAAAATTTATATTATGATTAATTTTTCCTTCCACACATCAAACTTCAAGCCAAATTTTTTAATCCCATTTTTTATTTCTATTTAATACAAATAGTTTCAATTTATAATCTAATTATTATAGTATTTGAGATAATTTTTTCACTTAGTTTATTGGATTATTATCGTCAATAATTTTTATTAAGTTGACTATTATATAGGTCAGACAATATATAAAAGTGATAATTATTGTGTTTAAAATATAAATTATTGAACTGTTATAAATAAAAATATTAATATTATTTTTATAAAAAGTGTCCTTTAGTTTAAATAATACATATTTTAAAAATAAATGTTGCAATTTAAAAAAAATAATAGCTGAAAATTTTCTGTCACAAATGTCATATATTATAACTGACAATTTTTCATAGATAAAGCTTAAAGCTGTCGGTATTTTAGATAAAATTTTTTAAAATGGTATGAAATTTAAAATAGTATATTAATAGTTTTAATTTACTTATACTAAAGCCAATTATATTATAATAGTATTAAAAATCAGAAAGTATATAACCATAAAAAAATGGGATTAAACAAAATTAATCCCATGAATATATTTTTTTTATTTTGTTAATCAAAAATATAGGCAAAACCTAAAGCAATTACCGATGTATTCTGCCTTTTATAAAATTTATCATAGATATCAATTAAACCATAATTATAACGAATAAAAAATTCTGATTTTCTATTTATACTATACCCCAAACCAATTCCTACAGAAGCATCAAGATTTTTAGGATTGGATCCATATCGTTTTTTTTCTAATTCTTTATCTTTTTGATAAACAAGTATTCCTATTTGTGGTCCAATTTCGCTAAAAAACTCACTTTCGGATTCTGAAAAATATGCTCTAAAATAAACTGGTATATTTATATAATTTTGAAAAAATTTAGCATTGGTTTTATGACCATACATATCAAACTTATCTTTTTCTCCTTGTAGTGAATATGATATTTCAGGTTGTATATAAAATCTATTATAAACATCTAATGGTATTTGAGCTAAAACACCTATAGATCCTGCATATCTATTATTGGAATTTATATGTATCTCCGAAATACTTGTATTTTGTAAAGTACCTCTAACCCCAAATCTTAGTTGTGAATAAGATAAAATCGGAATTAATAATAATAAAAGAACACTTTTTCTCATAAAATAATTATTGATTTTATTAATTAAGCTAAAAAATCTAAACGAATATTTTGCCAACCGTTTTTCCTATATCTGCAGGAGAGTTGACTACGTGGATACCGCATTCAGCCATAATTTTCATTTTTGATTGTGCTGTATCATTTTCTCCTCCAACAATAGCCCCGGCATGCCCCATAGTTCTTCCTTTAGGAGCAGTAAATCCTGCAATAAATCCGACAATAGGTTTGGTTATATTATTAGATTTATACCATAATGCCGCTTCTACTTCCAGTTGACCTCCTATTTCCCCTATCATAACAATACATTCTGTATCTTTATCTTCAATAAGTAGTTGCAAGGCATCTTTAATAGATGTTCCTACGATAGGATCTCCACCAATTCCAATTGCGGTTGAAATGCCATACCCGGCTTTAACCACTTGGTCAGCAGCTTCATAGGTTAGCGTACCAGATTTAGAAACTATACCGACTTTTCCTTTTTTAAAAATAAAACCGGGCATGATTCCAACTTTTGCTTCTTCCGCTGAAATAATTCCCGGACAATTAGGGCCTATTAATGTGCAATGGTACGATTTGAGATAATTTTTAACTTGAACCATGTCTTCAACGGGAATACCTTCTGTAATGCATATAATCACTTTTATTCCGGCTTGTGCTGCTTCCATTATCGAATCTGAAGCAAACGCAGGGGGAACAAATATGATGGAGGTATTAGCCCCTGTCTGGTCGATGGCTTCCTTAACTGTATTGAAAACAGGTCTATCCAAATGGGTAGTTCCTCCTTTTCCCGGAGTTACTCCTCCAACCACTTGGGTTCCGTATTCAATCATTTGTTCTGCATGAAAAGAACCTTCTTTACCTGTAAATCCTTGAACAATTACTTTGGAATTTTTATCAACCAAAACAGACATATCTATAATTTAAAGATGAATAATTAATTCAATTTTTATTTGGCTAATCTTTTGAGTGTAGCCATTTCTTTTAATTTCTTTTTAGCTTCTTCGGCAGGGTAACCAAAATAAGTTTTTCCTGCTTCCAAATTTTTAGAAACTCCCGATTGTGCCAATATCACAGCTTTTTCTCCCACGGTAAGTGAAGAGGCAAATCCTGCTTGTCCCCATATGCTCACTTCATCTTGAATATTACAACAACCGGCAATACCTACTTGAGATGCTATTAAACATTTTCTTCCAATAACGGTATCATGTCCCACTTGTATGAGATTATCCAATTTTGAACCTTCACCGATTATGGTAGAAGCCGTAACTCCTCGGTCGATAGTACAATTCGAACCAATTTCAACATTATCTTCTATTATAACATTACCTACAGATTTCAATCGATCATAATAACTTCCGCGGTTTTTATAATAAAAGCCATCACCTCCAAGTACCGTTCCTGATTGTATAACGACATTATTACCTATTTCAGTATAATCATGTATGGTAACATTTGGAAAAATTACACAATCATTGCCAATTTTTACATGTTTACCAATGTAAACTCCCGGTTGTATAACGGTGTTTGTACCAATTTGAACATCATCGGAAATTAACTTATTTTGAGGCGTAAATTTTACAAAATAATCATTGATTTTATTAAAATCTCTAAAAGGATCATCAGATAAAAGGAGTGCTTTATTTTTCGGACATTCAACCTTTTTATTAATCAAAATTACACTTGCTTCGCTGCGTAATGCTTTGTCATAATATTTGGGATGGTCTACAAAAACTATTTCTCCTTCTTTTACGCGGTGAATTTCGTTAGTTCCATAAATTGGAAAGTCATCTTTTCCAATATATTCACATCCTATAATTGATGCAATGTTTTTTAGTGTAAATGATTTTGGAAATTTCATGATATTAAATAAAAATGATAGGTAAATATACGAATATATTTAATCTTTTCTAATCTTTTACTCTTTCGATATAAGAGCCGTCATCTGTATTAATTTTTATTTTTTCACCGGCCTCAATAAATAGGGGCACTAAAACCTTAGCTCCGGTTTCAATGATTGCATTTTTAAGCGCATTGGTAGCTGTATTTCCTTTAACGCCGGGTTCTGCTTCTATTACTTCCATGATAACACTTGCCGGTAATTCTGCTGACAATGGTGTTTCATCTTCTTCTTTCAGGATAATCATAACCTCCTCTCCTGCTTTCATAAATTGAGCGTTTTCAATCAAATTTTTATCTATATAAATTTGAGAAAAATCGTCGTTGTTCATGAAATGAAAACCATGATCATCATCATATAAATATTGATATTTGCGAGTAATAACTTTTACATCTTCTATTTTACTACCTGCTGAAAAGGTATTATCAACAACTTTTCCTGATGTTAAAGATTTTAATTTAGTTCTTACAAAAGCAGGGCCTTTACCCGGTTTAACATGTAAAAACTCAATTACTTTATAGATGTCATCATTAAAATTGATACAAAGTCCCTTTTTTATATCTCCCATTCCAGCCATATGTATATAATTTAAATTTTTTTACTATTATTTTTATAATCCTTGAGCGTTAAATCCTCTCATTACACCTCTCATACTTGATTGTATAAATTGGATGATTTCATCTCTTTCGGGGGTGGCCTCAAATTCAGCTTCTACTACTGATAAGGCCTGTGTGATATTCAATTTATTTTGAAAAATAACTCGATATATGTTTTGTATTTCCGCAATTTTATCGGAACTGAAACCTCTCCTTCTTAGTCCTACAGAATTAATACCAACATAGGACAATGGATCCCTGGCTACTTTTACAAAAGGGGGAATATCTTTCCTTACAAGTGATCCTCCGGTTACAAATGCATGATTACCGATAGAACAAAATTGATGTACGGCAGTCATTCCTGCCATTACAACGTAATCTCCTACAGTTATGTGTCCTGCCAAGGTGGTATTATTAGAGAATATACAGTTATTCCCAACTTCGCAATCATGGGCGATATGGGAATAAGCCATAATCAGACAATTTTCACCTATAACGGTTTTCATTTTATCTGAAGTTCCTCTACTTATAGTAACGCATTCTCTCAGTACTGTATTATCTCCAATAATCGTTAATGATTTTTCACCTTTATATTTTAAATCTTGAGGTTCAGCTGAAATTACTGCTCCGGGAAATATTTTACAATTTTTTCCAATTCTAGCTCCCTCCATAATAATTACATTAGAGCCTATCCATGTTCCTTCTCCAATTTCAACATCTTTATAAATTGATGAAAAAGGTTCAATAACTACATTCTTTGCAATTTTAGCATCAGAATGCACAAAAGCTAATGGTTGAATCATTTTTCTATTCCTTCTCTTCTTTGGTTTTCGCTACTTGAGCCATCATTTCTGCTTCAACAACCATTTGTCCATTACAGTATCCATATCCTTGCATATGTACAATTCCTCTTCGTATAGGTTCTAATAAGTCAATTTTAAAAATTAAGGTATCTCCAGGTATCACCTTTCTTTTGTGCTTCACATTATCTAATTTAATCAAGTAGGTAGAGTAATTTTGAGGATCATCTACATTTTCCAGCACAAAAATACCTCCTGTTTGAGCCATAGCTTCAATTTGTAAAACTCCCGGCATCACAGGTTCATTAGGAAAGTGACCTACAAAAAATGGTTCATTAATAGTTACGTTTTTAACTCCGATTATATGTTTATCATCAACTTCCATTATTTTATCCACCAATAAAAAAGGAGGACGATGGGGAAGCATTCTCATAATATCTTTTATATCGTATACAGGTTCTTTTTGCAAATCAATTTCCGGTATATTTTTTCTTTTAAATAATTTATATAATTTATTTAATTTTTTTGCGAACTGTGTATTGCAATGGTGTCCGGGCTTGGTAGCTATGATTTTAGCTTTTAATCGAACCCCTACTAAGGTTAAATCACCAATGACATCTAATAATTTATGTCTGGCTGCTTCATTAGGATAGTATAAGGTCACGTTATCTAATATTCCGTTAGGTCTTACACTAACTTCCGGTTGATTAAATACTACTTTAAGTTTATCCAGAGTATCCGGAGAAAGTTCTTTATCTACATAAACAATGGCATTATTTATGTCTCCGCCCTTTATTAATCCAGAATCTAATAAAGTTTCCAGTTCATGAAGAAAACTGAAGGTCCTGGCATTGGCGAAATCAGATTTAAAATCTTGAATACTTTTCATAGTAGCATTTTGTGTTCCCAATACTTTCGTACCAAAATCAACCATAGTTGCTACTTCATAATGATCGGAAGGTATTGCAGTAATCTCTGAGCCTGTTTCCGGATCTGTGTAAGAAATTATTTCTTTTATTGTGAAGTATTCTCTGTTTGCTTCTTGTTCAACTACACCAGCTTTTTCAATAGCTTCTACAAAAAATTTAGATGAGCCATCCATAATAGGAGGTTCTGAACTATCCATCTCAATGTATGCATTGTCTAAATCCATTCCGGTTAATGCAGCTAATACATGTTCACAAGTATGTATTTTTACTCCTTTTTTTTCTAAAACGGTACCTCTTTCAGTAGAAGTCACATAGGTTGCATCAGCTTCAATAGTAGGTTGCCCTTCCAAATCCACCCTAACAAAAATAAATCCTGTGTTTACAGGTGCAGGTTTAATTGTCATGACAACTTCTTTACCTGTATGCAAACCTTTTCCTTTTAATGTAAACTCCTGTTTAAGTGTCTTTTGCTTATCTGACATTTTATATAAATTACTAGTTAAAGATTTACTTTTTACCTTTTTCTAACTTCTCTAATCTATTGACTATTTCAGGAAGTTTTTTAAAGTATATAAAACTTTTTTGATATTTTAAATATTGTATTGCAGGAGAACCGAATAGTCTTTGGTCATCTTCTACATCATTAGTTATCCCGCTTTGTGCTTGAACTATAACTCTATTTCCTACATTTAGATGTCCGGAAATTCCTACCTGTCCACCGATCATACTCCATTTTCCTAATTTTGAAGAACCTGCTATACCTGCCTGAGCTGCTATAACTGTATGTTCTCCAATTACTACATTATGTGCTACTTGTATTAAATTATCTAATTTAACTCCTTTTTTGATAATTGTTGATCCTATGGTGGCTCGGTCAATAGAACAATTTGATCCTATTTCTACATTATCTTCAATAATAACATTACCTAATTGGGGTACTTTTTCGTATCCTTCGCTTGTTGGCTGAAATCCAAAACCGTCTCCTCCTATTATAGTTCCTGCATGAATAGAACAATTATTTCCTATTACACAATCATCATAAATTTTAACTCCGGGACCTAAGTAACAATTATCTCCAATACTAACATTTTCACCTATGAATACCTGAGGGTAAATTTTAGTATTGTTACCTATTTTCACATGATTTGATATATAAGCAAATGCCCCTACATAAACATCTTCCGATAAATTTGCAGATTGAGATATAAATACAGGACTTTCAATACCCTGTTTTTTTATTTTCATCTCATTATAAATAGTCAATAATTTATTGAAAGCTGAATATGCATTTTCCACAACAATAATAGTTGGTAAATTGGAAATGTCCTTCGGTAATAGTTCTTTTGATATAATAACAATAGAAGCTTTGGTACCTCTTAAATATTCCTGATATTTTTCTCCTCCTAAAAAGGTTATGGTGCCAGGCTTACCATCTTCTATTTTAGATATATAAGATACTTTTTCCTGGGGGTTACCTTTTATAACCCCATTTACTAAATTTGCTACTTGTTCAGCGCTAAATTCCATGATTGGCAAATGTAAACATTTTATTATGATTATAAAAATCTTTATTTAACACCACTAATTTCTCTGGGTATACATAAATGATAACGAGTTATTTTCTTTCTTAAATCTTTAACTAAGACTTGATTATCTGCTTTTTGTAATTCCAAAATTTCCCCATTTTTTAAAAGTAATTTGATCGGGTCTTTGGTATCGTTGTATGCTAATACACTTAATTCTTTTTGGTGTACAAAATACCCTGCATCTTCTATGGAATATAATTTTTTAACTTCATTTTTTATTTGTTCTACTTTTTCATTTGAAATAGGTTCTGAAATTATAAGTGAAGAGGGTAATTTTCTTTGAATAATGAATTGACTTAATAAACTCAATGTTTTGTCTTCATGAGACTGCCATAATTTCAAGGCTGAAATTACATCAGAATCATCAAGCTGAGCAAATTTCTCCAAGTCCATTTTATTAATTTCAACAAAGTCAGATTTTTCCAAAAAATATTGCAACACATCGGATGAAGGGACATTTTTACCTTTTTTTACCAATTGTTTGGCTCTTTTTAAAGCTTCAATTAAATATATTTCAGCTGTTACCGATGTTTTATGGAAATATACCTGCCAATACATAAACATTCTTGATGTCAAGTATTTCTCTATTGAATAGATTCCTTTACCATCAATTACCAACTCATCATTAACTACATTCATCATAGTTATTATCCTTTCTGAATTTACATTCCCTTCAGAAACTCCGGTGAAGAAACTATCTCTTTTTAGATAATCCAATCGATCTAAATCTATTTGACTTGAAATTAACTGATGGAAAAATTTACGAGGATATTTATTTAAAAAAATATCAATTGCTAGTGATAATTCATTATTAAATTCCTCATTTAATAATTTCATAAAAGTGATTGAAAGTTTTTCGTGATGTATTCCTTCCAACAATGTTGATTCAAGTGCATGAGAAAAGGGTCCGTGTCCTATGTCATGTAATAATATAGCTATTAAAGAGGCTCTTTCTTCTTCCTTAGAAATTTTAACGCCTTTATCTTTAAGGACTTTATGGGTAATTTGCATTAAATTGATACACCCTAAGGCATGTAGGAATCTCGAATGAGTAGAACCGGGATAAACATAATAGCTTAAGCCTGTTTGAGATATCCGTCGTAACCTCTGAAAATAGGGATGTTCAATGATATCAAATAGTAATTCATCGGATATGGAAACAAATCCTAATACCGGATCATTAAAAATTTTCCTCTTATTTATTTTTTCCAATAGGCATATTTTTTGTACATTAATGCAAAATTAATGTAAATAAATAACTATATAGGCATGGGTAAAAAAATATTATGGATTGATGACGAAATAGAACTATTGGAACCTCATATAATTTTTTTAAAAAACAAAGGATATGAGGTTATTTATGTCAACAATGCAGCTGAGGCCTTAGAACTAATTCCCATAAACAATTTTGATGCAGTTCTGCTTGATGAAAATATGCCCGGAATTGGCGGTTTAGAAGCTCTACAAAAGATAAAGGAAATAAAATCGAATTTACCTGTAATTATGGTAACCAAAAATGAAGCTGAAGATATAATGGAAGAAGCCATTGGCGAAAAAATCACAGATTATATCCTTAAGCCTGTTAATCCCAATCAAGTATTGATAAGTTTAAAGAAAATACTTAAAAGCGATGAGATAATCGAGAAAAAAACGGTTCAAAATTATCAACAAGAATTTCGAAAGATCTCCATGGACTTAATGTATGCTCAATCGTATGAAGATTGGATACAACTTTATTTAAAACTTATTCAATGGGATATTAGTTTTGATAAACTTTCCGATGTTGAAATGAGTGCTATTTTAAGTAATCAAAAGGATGAAGCAAACAGTTTGTTTGCAAAGTTTATAGAAAATAATTATCATGATTGGTTGCATTCTGAACAAAAACCGATTATGACTCATACTGCATTCAATGATGTCGTTAGACCGGTGATTAATAATCATCAAAAGGTTTTGCTTCTAATGATCGATAATTTGCGTTATGATCAATGGAAAATTATTGAACCTTTATTTTCTAAGTATTATAATTCTATAACTGAGAAATCCTATTTCAGCATTCTTCCTTCAGCTACCCAATATGCAAGAAATTCTTTTTTTGCCGGTTTACTACCTTTAGAGATTGAAAAAAAATTTCCTCAATATTGGATAGGCGAGAATGATGAAGAACATAAGAATCAATATGAGAGTGAATTATTAACCGCTCAGCTTCAGCGTTTAGGACTAAAAAATATCAGAAATAAATATTTTAAAATTTTAAATGCAGAATTTGAGAAAAAAATTTCTGATGAATTTAAACATCACAGCAGTAATGCTGATTTTATCACTATCGTTTATAACTTTATAGATATTCTTTCTCACGCAAAAACCAATAATAATATTGTCAATGAATTAATCAGGGATGACAAAACGTTCCGATCATTAACTTATACCTGGTTTGAAAATTCAAGTATATTAAAAATTATTCAATCCGCCGCTGAGGAAGGATTTAAATTGATCATTACCACCGATCATGGGACCATTTATGTGAAAAAGCCTAGTAAAGTAATCGGCGATAAAGAATCATCCACTAACCTTAGATATAAATTAGGAAAAAACTTACAATACGATGAAAAAGATGTTTTTGCTGTGAATGATCCGGAAGATTATTTTTTACCAAAAGTTAACCTAAATTCAAAATATATTTTTGCTAAAGAAAATAAGTTTTTTGCTTATCCTAAAAATTATAATCATTATGTTAATTATTATAAGGATACTTACCAGCATGGTGGAATTTCACTTGAAGAAATGATAATTCCTATAGCTGTTTTGGAATAAACTTCTATTAATACCCTATCTAAACGGGAAAGCATGAATTTACAGCACATAGCATAAGAACAATATATTAGATTATTTACGATAAACTAGCAAGCATTATCTTTTATTATTTATTTTAATGCTTAAGAATAAATAATTTAATACTTAAATAATATATTTTATATTATTGATATTCTTAAATTAAATTTTGTGGAATAATGATATATTAAATGTTTGAACTATTCTTTTTAAGATAATAGATGGAGATTTGTATATTTACCAAAATTATATTTATATGAAGTTAAAACAATCCCTTATTTTTATATTTATTTTAACTATACTTATAAGTTGTAGAACATCCGATAAAATGATTGTTAATAAAAAACTAACTGATTCCGAGGGCGAAACTATTTTATTTGGTCAAATAACTCGAGATGCTTTGAAACAATCTGATTTTAGTTCATGGTATACGGACGAATATAATTCTTATGTTCCTGATCGTAATGTTATAAATAAAATAAAAAATAAAATAAAAATTTATAGCATTGAAATATATTTTGGTACTTGGTGCAGTGACACTCATGAGCAACTTCCTCGATTTTTAAAAATCCTGGATGTAACCAATTATCCTCAAAGAAAATTAAAACTTTATGCTTTAAATCGTAAAAAAGAGAGTTTGTATGGCGAACAAAATCAAAAAAATATAGTTAGTATACCGACTTTTATACTCTATAAAGCCAATCACAACCCTAAACGTCGCGATATAGAAATTGGCAGAATAGTTGAATCTCCAAAAGAATCCCTGGAATTAGATTTATACAAAATTTTTACAGGAAAAGAATTTAAACAATAGTATATTAATATACTATTGTTTAAATAAAATAAAAATCCTACATAAAAATTATTCCATTCACGCCTTAAACTCTTTTTTATTTTATTATCTTTTTGCATGATTTATGCACTATTATTAACACTAAAAAATATATAATGATAATCCTTAAATTTTTAAAAAAATATTTTATATCCATAGTATTTTTAATCTTAGGTTTATTACTATTTATATTTATTTTAAGACAATCGGGTAAAGAAAATGTAAAATCTGAAACCAGAATTATAAATCATGAAATTCAGCGTTTGAATAAAATGATTGTTATTGAACAAAATTATTCTTCATTTAAGACTAAAAAGTATAATAATTTTAATCCTAAATATTTTGATTTTCTAAATAAAAATATTGTCTTGTACATTACTGCTATGGCTCAAGTAACGTATGATATGAAAAAGATGAAAATTGAGGTAGATTCAGCTCATAAAACAGTACATATTTTGTCAATACCCGATCCCGAATTACATGTATATCCCGATGTTGAAATTTATAATATGGAAACCGGTTTTTTAAATGATTTTTCAAAATCTGAACTTAATGAAGTAATGGAAGAAGGGAAAAAAGATATAACTAAAGAAGTTCAAAAATCTAATATACAATCTTTAGCTAAAAAACAGTTGATTTCCAATCTGAAAGAATTGTATAACATGGTAAAACTAAATAATTGGAAAATCATTGATGACACCCCTTATGCCGGTCAAATACAATCAATGAAAGATTAATTGAGTTTGGATAATTACAAAATTTTATCCATCGACTAATGGATATGAATTTTGATTATAATAATTTATTATTATTTATTTATTTCATGTTTACCATAATCAAACCCGTAGGAAATTTAGGTTCAATATAGGTGATTTTATCGGGTAATTTTTCTCCTAATTCCAACACTTTTTGTAAGTCGGAAAATGAAGGCGGATAAAAACCAAATCCTATAGTAAAATCACCCGTATCTACTTCTTCTTTTATTTTTTTTATCCCTTCAATACCGTTGAAACCTTTTATATAAGATACTAAATTCATTTCTTGCTTGGAATCCTTTATATTAAAAACCTTTTCTAAGATAAAGGTATTAAATAAATACGTATCAATAGTACCTAATCCTTCCTTCATTCCCCTAAATTCATGTTTAATGTATAAACCAAAAAACTCTCCGTCCATGTACATGCTTATATGATGTTTATGTGAGGGAAAATAGGGTTCTTTGCCTTTATAATTAATAGTAAAATGTTCTTCCAGTTTTGAGAAAATATCTTTTTTTGTTAACCCGTTTAGTGATTTTATTAATCTATTATATTCTATAATTTTTAAGTTTTGACCTGAAACTAATAAAGATAATACTTGATGGTTTTGGTCAAATAAGAAATTTTTAGTTTTACTCTTATCTTTAATCTTGTCTGAGTGATTTATAGCTCCCATCAACCGGTAATATCCATCGGCTAAATATAAAGAAGGCAAATTGGAAACAACGTCTTTAAATTGTGATAACTTTAATCGGTTATCTATTCTCCATAATCTATGTGAAACCTCCATTTCATCCTCAAAATGGATAAATGGTTTACTTTTCATTTCTAAATCCATTAATATCTCTATTTTGGAATTAGATTCATAACAAAGTAATATCGGATTAGTTTGCAAATAGGTGGTATCTAAAAATTGGGTAAATCCATTGACTTTTGTTTCATTAGTAGGCGAAGGTACTTTTATATTTTTTCCATTAAAATCATCAACAGAGATTAATCCTATAACCCCTCTAAAGGTTTCTCCGGATTTTTTTTTCTGCTCATAAATATAAAATGAGGCAGGATCATGATCGAGCAAATTGTCTTTCACATAATCCTCATACCTTTTTCTTATCTTTTTTAAACGATTTTCCAAAGGACTTTCTCCTTTGAAAAAAATCGGTTTAATAAGATCGATATAAGAAGGAGTTTTGCCTCTTAGTTTCATTCTTATTTGCTCATCAGAATATATATCCGGCGAATACATGGGAAAATCTTTGATATCTTCCTCTTTAGCATGTATTCCTTTAAAAGGTTTAAAACTTAACATATAAGACCATTTAAGAACAATGTAAGAACTAAATAAAATTTTTAATGTATATTATTTACAATACTATTTTTTTGCTAATTCAATAATTTGATCAGCTAATTCCATACCTACCCTTTCTTGAGCTTCTTTGGTATTTCCTCCTATATGTGGAGATAAAGATAGTTTAGGGTTCATTAATAAAGTAATTTCCGGTTTAGGTTCTTTTTCAAAAACATCTAATGCTGCTCCGAATATTTTATCTTCATTTAAGGCATTAATTAAGGCAACTTCATCGATAATCCCCCCTCTTGAAGCATTCACAATAATTGCATTAGGCTTCATTTTATTAAGTTCTGCTTCGCCAATTATATATTTATTTTGTTTAGGAATATGGACAGAAATAACATCAGAATTTTTAATGACTTCTTCCATTGGAACTGTGGATATTTCAAAATGAACTTGTTGACCGTCAAAGAAATCCAATGTAATAGTTTTAGTGATGTCATTTACATCAGAAACCAATATTTTCATTCCTAAACTCAATCCTATTTTGATAACTTCCACCCCGATTCGTCCGAAACCGATAACCCCTAAAGTTTTACCTCCAAGCTCCATAGCTCCTGAATAAGACTTTTTTAATGCTGCAAAATTCGTGTCTCCTTCTAAAGGCATGTTACGATTAGAATCTTGCAAATATCTGTATAGGCTAAACATATGTGCAAACACCAATTCTGCGACAGATCTGGAAGATGCAGCCGGAGTATTAATTACATGAATTCCTTTTTCTTTGGCATATTGTACATCTATATTGTCCATGCCTACTCCTCCTCTACCAATAATTTTTATTGACGGACACTGATCTATCAGTTCTTTTCGTACCTGAGTAGCACTTCTAACTAATAATACATCAATGTTGTTATCATTTATAAAGTTAGCTAATTGTTCTTGAGCTACTTTATGGTTTAAAACTTCATGTCCTTCTTTTTCTAAAAATTCGATCGCAGATAAAGAAATGCCATCGTTAGGTAATATTTTCATTGTAATACTTTTAAATTAATTTTTAAGCGGTTTTTTCAAGTTCTTTCATAACATTAACTAACACTTGCACCCCCTCTAAAGGCATGGCATTGTAAATGCTGGCTCTGTATCCTCCTACTGTTCTGTATCCTCCCACACCTACAATATTTGCATCTTTCCACATTTGATCAAATCGGGCTTTATGTTTTTCTTCATCGTTCAAAAAGAAACATACATTCATAGGCGATCTGTCTTCTTTCACACAAACACCTCTAAATAACGGATTTCGATCGATTTCATTATATAACAATTCCGCCTTTTCTTTATTTTTTTTCTCAATGCCTTCTATTCCTCCTTGTTTCTCCAACCAGCGTAAATTTAATAAGGTGGTGTACACTGCAAAAACGGGTGGAGTATTAGCCATGCTTTCTTTGGCAATATGAACTTCATAATCTAAATAAGAAGGTAAATTTCTTCCTGTTTTTCCTAATAATCTTTTATCTACAACAACCAGGGTAACTCCTGCCGGACCAAGATTTTTTTGAGCACCTGCATACAATACAGCAAATTTATTGTAATCGATATTCCTGCTTAAAATATCCGATGACATATCACATACTAAAGGTATATCAGTATCAGGAAATGTTTTTATTTCTGTTCCGTAAACCGTATTATTAGTGGTTATATGTAAATAATCAGCATCAGAGGGTATCACATAATCTTTAGGAATATAGGTATATTTATCTTGTTTAGATGAGGCAACAACTTCTATATTACCGATTTTTTCTGCTTCTTTAATTGCCATAGATGCAAAATTTCCGCTGTCAACATAAGCCGCTTTCGACTTAAGCAGATTATAGGGAACCATAGAAAATTGCAAACTGGCTCCTCCTTGTAAATATAAAACTTCATGATTATCATCCAACTTCATTAATTTCTTAGCTAGCGATCTAGCTTCTTCCATGATAGCTATAAAATCTTTACTTCTATGAGATATTTCAATTAAAGAGATCCCGTTATTATTAAAATCCAATACAGCCTGAGAGGCTTGTTGAATAACTTCTTCCGGTAAAGTAGAAGGTCCTGCACTAAAGTTATATTTTTTCATTATTTAATAAATATAATGTTTTTATCTTATTGAGAAATAAAGTAAATGCGTACAACTTCTTTTAAGAAGGATGTAAAAAATCTTTTTTAGCGTGTAGTTCTTCATTACTTTCAACATGAGCATCATCCGGAACACAACAATCGACAGGACATACAGCAGCACACTGGGGTTCTTCATGAAACCCTACGCATTCTGTACATTTGTCAGCAACTATATAATAAATATCGTCAGATATAGGTTTTTGAGGAGCATCCGCATCAATTGAAAGACCACTTTTCGTAACTACCATACCGGTTAAACCTGTTCCTTCAGACAGTTTCCAGTCAACAGCTCCTTCATATATTGCATTATTAGGACATTCCGGCTCACAAGCTCCACAATTTATACATTCATCCGTAATTTTTATAGCCATTATTTAATTTTAATTTACTTTTGTGCAAAATTATACAATTTTTTTCACATTTATCATAAGTAAAAATGAGTTTAAATCAAAGAATAAAGTCGTTAGCTGCCGTAAGAAATATTTTAGATCAATTTCTTACTAAAAACCGGGCGGAATCCCCAACATATTCCGAATTTAAAAATAGTATCTCTCTTGCTGAGATAAAAAACCCTTGGTTTACTGAAAACAGCATTCTTTCGGTTTTGACTTATTGGAATAATGTTCTTACTGAAGAAATACTAACCCAATGGTTATCTAACTATACAATAAAATCTGAAGAATCTAAAAAAATTGGATTGGTATTAGCGGGTAATATACCTATGGTTGGATTTCACGACTGTATCAGTACTTTGCTGGCAGGGCATCAGGCAAAAATAAAATTATCATCTAAAGACTCTGTTCTTATCCCTTTTATACTTAACTTATGGAAAGAATTTTGTGAAGAATTGGAATTTGAATGGGTGGATAAACTTCCTCCTTGTGATGCAGTTATTACTACCGGAACTACCAATACTGCCAGGTATTTTGAATATTATTTTAAAGATATACCGCATATAATACGTAAAAATAGAACATCAATCGCTATACTTAATGGGAATGAATCGAAAGAAGATTTGCACGGCCTGGCTGATGATGTATTTTCTTATTTTGGTTTAGGATGCAGAAGTGTTACTCAACTTTTCATTCCTGAGAATTATGATATTAATAAACTCTTCGAAGTTTTTATTTCCTATCAAGGTTGTATTAATCATACCAAATATTCGAATAATTACGATTATAATAAAGCGATTTATCTAATGAATCAAGAACTGTTTTGGGACAATAACTTTATACTATTGAAAGAATCTCGAAATTTATTTAGTCCTATAGGCACTCTATATTACAGTACGTATTCGGATGATTCCGAACTTGAAAAATTTATCTCTCAGCATGCAGATTCTCTACAATGCGTAGTGAGTGCCCAACCTTATCAACAATTTAAAACAGTAGCTCCCGGACAGGCTCAAAATCCTAAAATAGATGATTATGCAGATGGCGTTGATACTTTAGACTTCTTATCAAATTTGTAAGATGCTTATTTTTAAGGCCATAAAATAGTTATATCTATCATTCATTTTTTTACATATTTCAATAATTAATAGTATTTTTACTTTTTATAGTATAAAGACAAAATTGTTACTCTTATGAAATCATTACAAGGATTAGGTGTGGCCTTGATTACACCTTTTTGCGAAGATGGGACGGTTGATTTTCCATCCTTAGAAAAATTAGTAAATTACAATATTGAAGGCGGTACCAATTACCTAGTAATTTTGGGTACTACTGCCGAAAATGCTACTTTAAACTCAGAAGAAAAAAAACAGGTAATTGATTGCGTAAAAAAGAGTAACAACAAGAGATTACCTTTGGTTTTGGGTATAGGGGGAAATAATACGGCAGATATATTACATCAAGTTCGTACAACCGATCTGGAAGATTTTACGGCAATACTTTCCGTTTCTCCTTATTACAATAAACCTTCCCAAGAAGGAATTTACCTTCACTATAAAAGCATAGCAGAAAACAGCAACAAACCTATATTACTATATAATGTTCCCGGGAGAACCGGCTCTAACATTGAAGCTGCAACAACCCTACGATTAGCTCAAGACTGCTCAAATATTTTAGGAATTAAAGAAGCAAGCCCAAACTTTTTACAGTCCACACAGATTATTAAAGATAAACCATCGGATTTTATGGTGATTTCCGGAGATGATGAATTGGCTTTACCTATGGTATTAGCAGGTGGTTTGGGAGTTATATCTGTTTTAGGTCAAGCTCTTCCCCATGAAGTTTCTCAAATGATGCAACTGGCATTAGAAAGGAAAGTCGATGATGCGTATAAAATTCATTATAAAATTAAAAAACTGTTTGAACTTATCTTTGCTGAAGGTAACCCTTCCGGTATAAAAGCATTATTATCTCTTAAAGGAATTTGTAAACCCTATACGCGTTTACCATTGACTCTTGCGTCTTCTAATCTCATTGAAAAAATAGAAAAAGAATTAGAGAACCTATCCATCTTAGCTTAAATTTTATTGCAATAAGGGTTTATCGACCTATTTATTAGCTGTTTACTTTTAGGTATCATTTATATCAATAAATGTTATTTATTTGTTTTAAATTATAAAAAGATGTAATTTTGTAGTTAGATGAAAAAAATACCTCTACTAGGTTTGTCATTTCTCCTTTTAATTAGTTGTGAGAGAAGATTAAATCAAGCTTTGAAAAGTACTGATAAAGACTTGATATTAAAGGTTGCTGAAGAATATGAACAAAGAAAAAAATATTCTCAAGCCATTAGCTTATACGAGTATGCAAACAAATTTATAGTAGGAACAGATGAAGCTCCTGAAGTTTCTTATCGAACAGCTTATTTAAACTACCTGGATAAAAACTACAGACTTGCGGCTCATCAGTTTAAAAATTTTGTAATGTCGTATCCTAAAGATTCAAGAGCAGATGAAGCTGCATTTATGGCTGCTTATTGTTATTATGCAGATTCTCCTGATTATAATTTGGATCAAACAAATACTCGTGATGCGTTAAAAGAATTACAACTCTATATTGATACGTATCCAAACTCGGATAAGATTGCAGAATGCAACCGAATGATGGACGATTTGACAAGAAAGTTGGAAAAGAAAGCCTTTGAAAATGCTAAAACTTTATATAAAGTAACAGAATATAAAGCCGCAATTATTTCTTTTGATAATGTATTAAGCGATTTTCCGGATACTAAATTACGTGAGGATATCTTAATTTATTCTTTAAGAGCAAAAACTGAATTAGCAGTTAATTCCATTCATAGATTGCAAAATGAACGGATTAATGATGCGGTTAATTCATATAACAACTTTTGCAAATTATTTCCAAAATCTGAATATTTAGACGAAGCTAAAAGATTGAATAATCGATTGGAAAATGCCAGAATAGTGTATCAGAACAAAGAAAAAAGCATTAATGAAGCAAAAGATCAATCGGAAGATAAACTAAAATCAGCAGAAAAAGAGCGAAAAAATAAAATAAGTTAACTAATTATACACCATCAAAATATGAATTTAAAAGAATTAAATGCACCCAACACAACCATTACTTTCAACAGACAACAAATTGAAAGTAAAGTAGGTAACATTTATGAAGCCATAGTAATCATAGGTAAAAGAGCTGAACAAATCAATACCTTTATTAAAAATGATTTAAACCAAAAATTAGATGAATTTGCTTCTAATAGCGATTCTTTAGATGAAGTATTCGAAAACAGAGAACAAATCGAAGTTTCTAAATATTACGAAAGATTACCTAAACCAACGTTAATTGCCATTCAAGAATGGTTAGATAACGAAGTTTATTTTAGAAAAACAGACGCCTAATATCCATTTTTTCAAATGTCGGTTTTAGAAGGGAAAAAGATCGTTTTAATTATTACAGGTGGCATAGCTGCTTATAAAACTGCTTCCCTTGTAAGGCTTTTCATGAAAAGAGGTTGTGAAGTGCAGGTAATTATGACCCCTAAGGCCCATAATTTTATTACTCCCTTAACTTTATCGACTCTTTCCAAAAAACCGGTATATACTCAATTTTTTGAAGGTAACACCGGAGAATGGAACAACCATGTTGATTTAGCTTTACATGCCGATTATTTAGTGGTAGCACCTGCTACCTCCAATACATTGTCTAAAATGGCCAGTGCCGAAGCTGATAATCTAGCTTTAGCAACTTATTTGTCAGCAAAAAACACAGTTTTTTTTGCTCCTGCAATGGATTTGGATATGTATAAAAATCCATACAATCAGGAAAACATTAAGAAACTTCAACAAAAAGGAGATATTTTAATCCCTCCAAATAAGGGCGAACTTGCCAGTGGATTGGAAGGTGAAGGAAGAATGGCAGAGCCGGAAGAAATTTTAGACTTTATTGAAAATTATATACGAAAAGATTTAATTTTTTATAAAAAGAAACTATTGATTACTGCCGGTCCTACCTATGAACCTATTGATCCGGTACGTTTTATAGGCAATCATTCTTCAGGTAAAATGGGTTTTGAAATAGCTAAAGCAGCTGAAAAATTAGGGGCTGAAGTTACCTTAGTATCCGGTCCTACCTGTCAAAAACTCTCTCATTATTCTTCTATTAAAAGAATAGATGTTATGTCTTCTGAAGAAATGTATCAAAAAGTAACGGAACATTATCAGAGTACAGATATTGTTATTATGGCCGCAGCTGTAGCCGATTATAGACCAGAAACTGTATCTAAAACTAAAATTAAGAAAAATGAAGAATCATTTTCTTTACCCTTATTAAAAAATAAAGATATACTTTTAGAGTTAGGTAAAACCAAAAGTAACCAATTTTTAGTGGGATTTGCTCTTGAAACGAATAATGAAGAAGAAAATGCTCTTACTAAATTGAACAAAAAGAATTTGAATATGATTGTTTTAAATTCTTTACAGGATAAAGGCGCAGGGTTTTCTTACGATACCAATAAAATAACTATTTTAGATAACAAGGGAGGTATAGAGTATTTTGATCTTCAAACCAAAGAAAAAGTTGCTGAAAATATTTTAAAATCTATTCATGAAAGAATTAAAACCTGATTTATGAAACATATATCTTTAATTACTCTATTGCTGTTTTTACCTTTGTTTGCTGCTTGCCAACAATTATTGGCTGATGTTAATATCGATTTCAGTAAAGTTCAAGGATCAAACAATCAAGTTTTTACTACCTTGAAAAAAGATTTAAAAGAATTTATCAACAATACGGATTGGGTTCAGGGTAAAAAATTATCTGTGCAGGAACGAATTAAATGTTCGTTCGGAATTATTATTGAGGAACGAATTTCAACAGATAAATTTAAAGCTACCTTATTAATTCAATCCAGCAGACCGGTTTATAATTCTTCTTATATCACACCGGTGTTAAATTATCAAGACACCGATTTTACCTTTAATTATCTAGAATCCGAAAATTTAGTATTTAATGAAACCCGATTCAGCGGAAAAAATTTAACTGATGTTATTGCCTATTATATTTATATGATCTTAGGATATGACGCTGACACATTTTCACGATACGGAGGAAATGAATATTTTGATAAAGCTCAAAAAATTGCAGATAATTCCATTAATCAAGGATACAACGGGTGGAATACTTTTGACGGTCCTAGAACCCGAGGATCTCTTATTTCCGATCTTATAAATGATAAAGCAAAAATGTTAAGAAATATTTCTTATAATTATCATCGTTTAGGATTAGATGTAATGTCTTCGAATGAATTACAAGCTAAAACTCACATTGCTACTTATTTAATGAAAATAAATGAATATTCTTCCAATTATCAGTTTTATCCTTTAGATCTTTTCTTAACTGCAAAACGTGAAGAAATAGCCAATATATTTTCTGGCGGGACTCCAGTTACTTCAATGAACATCTCAGAATTGAAAACTCTGTTACAAAAAATCAATCCAATCAACAGTAACGAATACTGGAATAAAATTAAAAATTAAAAATTTATGCTATCTCATTTATCAATTCGTAATTATGCGTTGATAGATATCCTGGATATTGACTTTCCTTCCGGTATGATAACTGTTACAGGCGAAACCGGTGCCGGTAAATCCATAATTCTGGGAGCATTAAAATTAGTTTTAGGCGAGCGGGCAGATTACAAATCTTTGAAAAATGCTGATGAAAAATGCTTTGTTGAAGCGGAATTCACTCTTGATCGCGAACTATTTTCTGACTTTTTTATTCAAAATGAATTGGATTTCGATCCTATTACTATTATTAGAAGAGAAATTTTACCTTCAGGTAAATCTAGAGCTTTCATTAATGATACTCCGATTACCCTATCTGTATTACATTCGCTAACTGAAAAACTTATTGATATTCATTCTCAATTTGATACTTCGGATCTGATGAATGAAAAATATCAATTACATATATTGGATACTTATTCCGGTGCAACTTTAGATTTGAAAGAGTATCAAAATGTTTATCAAAAATACGTATTTGAAAATTCGAGGCTTACCTCGTTAAAGGATAAATTACTTTTAGGTAATGAAGAAGTTGATTATAAAAACTATTTATTAGAAGAGTTATATACGGCTCAATTAGATTCCATCAATTTTGTTGAAATGGAAAATGAACTGAGTTTGTTGAAAAATTCAGAATATTTAGCTCAAATCTTAACTGAAGTTAAACAAATCTTAGATAATGATGAGATAGGGATTTTAAATCAATTACGAGAAGTATCTTCGCGCATGGATAAAGGCTCGCAATATTCAGGGGATTTAATGAAATTATCTGAAAGAATCAGCAGCGTTAAGTTGGAATTACAAGATATATCAGCAGAATCCGACTTTTTCCTTGAAAAATTAGACTTTAATCCGCTGCGTTATGAAGAACTTACTCAAAAAGTTGATTTAATTCATTCTTTATATGCGAAGCATAAAGTAACCACTATAGAGGAATTAAAACAAATTAGAGATTCTTTATCTAAAGATACCTCTGATTTGATGAATTTGGAAAATCAAATCCAAGCCTGTCAAGATACTATCAAAACACTTTCTTCAGAACTAACTAAATGGGCTCAGGATCTTCATACTAAAAGAAAGACACATCTTCCTGAATTAGAAAACAAAATACTCACTATACTTTCACATTTAGGAATGGAAAAATCTAAAATTGAAATTTCCATACAAAAAACAGATCAATTTACTGCAAACGGTACAGATATCGTCAATATTTTATTTTCCGCTAATGCCGGCATGTCCTTACAGCCTATAGCTAAAGCCATATCGGGAGGTGAACGATCACGCGTAATGTTAGCAATAAAAAAAATTATGTCTGAGAAAGAAGCATTACCTACTTTAATTCTTGATGAAATTGATACGGGGGTTTCAGGACGAATTGCTAATGAAATGGGAAAATTAATGCAGCAAATGTCTTCAACCATGCAATTAATTGCCATTACTCATTTGCCTCAAGTTGCAGCAAAAGGAAACAGTCAATTTAAAGTCGAAAAAACGGAAAAATCGGGGGAAACTCAAACTCAAATACGTTTACTGAATCATGAGGAAAGGATTGAGGAAATTGCTCAGTTAATAAGCGGTTCTGATATTACAGAAAACGCAAGAAAACAAGCTATTGAGTTATTGAAATAATTTCAAGTTTTTTTAGTCATATTTTGAATTAATCCTTACATACTAAAAATATAGTCTGATTCCCTTTTTATTCAAAAGTTTAAAATATACACTATTTTAAGTATAATCATTTATACTTCTTTATTTTTCAAATTACATTTCTTTATATTGGTTAAGTACTAATAATTATTGAAATCTAAATTATTCAACTATTTATTTTTTAGCAAATATTGATACATAATTATATTAAATTTGATTTTAAATTAATATATTTACAATGATTACAATATATATTTTGAAAAACTATAATCAAATTAAAAAAGATGAAAACATTAATCATCAATGGTCACCCAAATTTAGATCAATCGATAATTCATAAAAGATGGTCCGAAGAATTAAAAAAATATCCGAAAGATTTTACAATTCATAATCTTTGCTATGAATATCCGGATTATAAAATTGATGTTCAAAAAGAACAAAAGTTAATTGAAAAACATGAAAACTTAATTTTACAATATCCAATATATTGGTTTAATGTACCCGGTTTAATAAAACGTTGGATCGATGAGGTATTTACTTATGGCTGGGCATATGGATCTAAAGGAGATAAATTAAAAGATAAAAAAATTGCATTAGCATTGTCTGCCGGTATAAGTGAAGACGATCTTAAAGATAATAAAAATCTGAATTTGGAAGATTTAATTTTACCTATTAAACTCACGGCAGCCTATGTTAATTCAAATTTTAGGGGATATTATATGTTATATAATTCTTATTATGCAGCCGATAATGGTACTTTGGATAAAAGCATAGATGAATATTTATCCTTTATAAAAAACTTATAAAATTCATTGTATAAAAAAATCTTTCCGAAAGAAAGATTTTTATGAGTTAGTGAATCTTGTTTTTATTTAAAAATTGAGTCCAAATTTATCCCACCGTAATTTCCGGAACTCATCATTAAAAAAATACTGTTATTTTTATCAATTTCTTTTAAATAATTCTCTAATATAATAGGATCTGTAAAAACTTGTAAATTATTTTTTTCGAAAGAATTTATTATCAGTTCTTTTGAAATTGGTTCCATCCTTTTGATCTTTAAAGCATCTTCACTATAAAAAACAAGTGCCTCATCAGCTTTGTCTAATGTGTTTTTGTATTGTTTTAAAAATTCAGGGTTTAGTGAACTGTACGTATGGAGTTCTAAACAAGCTACCAGTCGTTTATTGGAAAAATTTTCTTTAACCGCCTTAACCGTTGCCATTACTTTAGAAGGTGCATGTGCAAAATCTTTATATACTATATATTCATTTGTTTCGTATATTTTTTCCAGTCTTCGTGAAGCACCTTTAAATGATAGTATTGCTTCATAAAACGCTTCATTTTGTATACCTATTTGATTACAAACCAATCGTGCACCTTCTAAATTCAAAAGATTATGTCTACCAAATAACGACAATTGTAATTCTCCTTCAGAAGTTTGAAGATATACTTTTTCATCTTTAATTACATAATTGGGTGTATGATAGGGAAACTTTTTCAGATAGTTACTCGATTGTTCTGTTACCTCAACAACTTCTTTATCTTCTTCATTATAAATTAAAGCACCTCCTTGACTTATCGTATTTACAAAATTTATGAAGGGTTGCTTATAAGACTCAAAAGTTGGAAACACATTGATATGATCCCAGGCGATCCCGCTGAGTAAAGCTATATTAGGTTGATACAAAAGAAATTTAGAACGTAAATCGATCGGTGAAGATAAATACTCATCCCCTTCTAAAATCATAAATTCATTAGTATCTGTGAGCTTCACCATGGTATCAAAACCTTCCAACTGAGCACCAACCATATAATCAACATCTACCTGATGATACTTAAGTACATGAAGAACCATGGAGGTTATCGTGGTTTTACCATGAGAACCTGCGATAACTACTCGGGTTTTATTTTTAGATTGTTCGTATAGAAATTCAGGATATGAATAAATTTTTAAATTTAATTCTTTTGCTTTTTGAAGTTCGGGATTATCTGAATGAGCATGCATTCCCAAAATTACTGCATCTATATCCGAAGTAATCTTGTCGGGAAACCACCCCAATGAATTGGGTGCTATACCTTGTTTTTTTAATCTTGAGAGGGAAGGTTCAAAAATTGCATCATCAGAACCTGTAACAGTGTAGCCTTTTTGAGCCAAGGCCAAAGCCAAATTATGCATGGCACTTCCACCTATCGCTATAAAATGTATTTTCATTTACCGATATTTTTCAGAACAAAGATACTTTTTTAAACTAAAAAAGACAGCTAAATACGACTGCCTTTTTTTATCTCTGTAATAAATTATAGTTCAAAAAATGATCGGGTCTTTTCTTCTTCCCTTTCTGCTTCCAGTTCCTCAACCGATTTGACTTTTAAAAAACTTGGATCTTGTTCTATAGCTATCATGATTTTAGCTAAAATTTCATTTGAATCTTCGTTCTCATAATCGATGTCTAAAGGAGCTTTAAATGTCATTTTGGGTTCAACTCCCCTTTTTTTAACGAGTAAGCCTTTACGATCAAAAGCTCTTCTGAATCCATCGATTACAACAGGTATTACAATGGGTTTATTTTTTTTGATAATTTTTGCCGCTCCTCTTCGACCGGGTGACCAAGGAGTTACCGTACCTTGTGGAAAGGTAACTACCCATCCGCTATCCAAGGCTTGCAAAATATTATCTATTTCATTCATATCAACTTTTCGATTGACATCTTTTCCTGCATCTCTCCAAGTTCTTTTAACAGTAATTGCTCCTGCTAAAGAAAATAATTTGGCTAATAATCCCTTATTCATGGTTTCTTTTGCCGCCACATAATATAAATCTACTTTCGGATCTAAAAGATAAACAGGATTTTTAATGGTGTCAATATATCCGTGCTTTACGGCACAAAATACATGATACATGGCAAATACATCCGCAAAATAGGTTTGATGATTGGATACGAACAATACATTGGTATCGGGAAGCTTTAACAGGTTTTCAGTTCCTTTAAGCTTTAATTTATTAAATCCGTTGAATCTATTATATGATATAACCCCAAAGGTGAATATAAGAAATCTTTTTAAGATAAACCAATGGCCAAACGCATCTCTAAATATTCTATTCTTCTTCTTTCCTTTTTCCATTTTTACACCCAGGTTTTAAAATTGTAAATTTATTACTTTTAAATTTATAATTAATTCAATCCGTATTATTAGTACATTAATGATTACACAAAATTATAATTTATATATAGAATTCTTGTTAATTAAATATTAATTAAAACGAAAGTATTTTTAATTAACCCTATATTTATCTTTATTTTTATTAAAAAAAAGAAATATCCTACAATTAAATCATTTAAATACAAATTCTATTCCAAGATAAAATAAAAATTTAAATTTAGTTTCCTATTTATATTTTAATAAATTTATTAGTTACTTCTTTTTAAAAATATAAAATAATTAATTTAATAAACTATAATTAGGTCTAATCCCTATCCACTGATATAAGGAATCGCTCAACTGATTTCTCATCACTTGATCCATGTTTGCGATTCTTGCTGAAGCATGGTTTGCTCCGGGAAGTTCCAATTTAAGGGAATTAGTTTTTAAAGAAGGGATAACTTTGGTAGCGCTCCATGTGTCCAATTCCCCATAAATATATATAAAATTAGTACCCTGAGTATCTAACCATTTTTCTAATTTTTTAGTGAGTTTCGGACTATACGTGATTTTTCCTGCTTCTTTAGGAGGAAATGTTGCTAAAGGATTCTCAGTAAAATAATTTAAATAATTTTTAAATGGTGAAATATCATATCCGTAATATCCCATTTCTAAGGCTGCTTGATAATAATGTGGTGCATATTGCTTAATTTCCTGATCACTAAAAAAACTTATATCAACGGCTTTTATAAGATAATCCACTCCCTTCGCAACCTCGTTTGATTGAGGAATGGAATCACAAGAATATCCCCATTGCCAAAATGAAAAAGGATATTCCAATACCGTATATTCAAATGCTTTGCCTATGGATCCCAAATATTTATAGGTAAGACCTTTTATATCAGAATAGGCTTGTACATATTTTAAGGCTTCCTTTTCATTTTTCAGCATAAACAGTTGAAATTCTTTAATTTTCTTTCTGCAAGTTTCCGATCCTACCGAGTTTAAAAAACTGTATATTCGCGAATCTTCCAAAGAATAATTTATCGGGGCCACATATGGAACGGAGACATCTACATCTTCAGGAAAAAAATATCGATAATATATAGTTGTTTGCCCTCCTTTGCTTATACCTGTACTGATCCATTTTTTACCGTATATTTTTTTAAAAATAGTATTTATATGGTGTAAATCATGAGCTGCATTATAAAGAGTCAAATATTTCCAATTAAATATTGACGAATCGGGTATTGAAGTTCCAAAATATCTATGTTCAATATTTAAATCGTTAGAATTTAAGATTTGCTGCAATTCATTTTTAACATCATACATCCCATACCCTTGCGTTTCCATGAGCATAGGCCGATCAAAGCCTGTATGGGTCAAAATGACTTGTTGATTAAAATAACCGGTATGGCTATCCGACCAATCTAAAGGTTGTTTAATTTGTAACTTATATTGTAAAGGTCCTCCTTTATAAGTTTCAATCCTTTCATAAGTTATATCTTGCTGTTTCGAAAGAAATTCTTCCAGTTTTTTTCTGTCTGACTCTTGAGCTGATAAAATAAGAAACGAAAATAATAGAGTAAAGACAAAGAGTATTCTTTTCATATTAAAATATTATATATGCTTTATTTTATGGATTTAATCTTAGTATAAAAACGTTTTTGGTTCATAAAAAAAACCGCTATAAGCGGTTGTATAGTTTTTTATAATTCTAATGCTTTATTTATGTTATTATTCATCAATAGTTCCAATGGATTTTCAAGTGCTTCTTTCACAGCCACTAAAAAGCTAACCGATTCTTTTCCATCGATAATTCTATGATCATAAGAAAGGGCAACATACATCATGGGAGCAATAACAATTTGTTTATTTTTTGCGATGGGTCGCTCAATTATGTTGTGCATTCCAAGAATTGCACTTTGTGGTGGATTGATGATCGGGGTAGATAACATAGAACCAAAAACCCCACCGTTGGTAATGGTAAATGTTCCTCCGGTCATTTCATCCACGGTAATTCTTCCGTCTCTCACTTTTTCCGCAAGGATCTTTATATTTTGCTCTACTCCTCTAAATGTCATGGTTTCCGCATTTCTAAGGACAGGAACCATTAATCCTTTAGGTCCGGACACAGCTATGCTTATGTCTTGAAAATCATAGGTTATTTTATTCTCTCCGTCGATCATAGAGTTAACATCGGGAAACAGTTGCAAAGCTCTTACAACAGCAAGGGTAAAAAAAGACATAAATCCTAAATTCACATTGTGTTTATTTTTAAATGCCTCTTTATATTCATTCCTTATACGATAAATTTCACTCATGTCCACTTCATTAAAAGTAGTTAACATGGCGGTTTGATTTTTTACGGTTACCAATCTTTCGGCTACTTTTCTTCTAAGCGCCGATAATTTAACTGATTGGTACGTTCTGACTCCATTTCCTGTAGAATTACCAAGAGATGGAACTGCTTGTAAGGCATCATTTTTTGTTATTCTTCCATTTTTACCGGTTCCTTGAATATCTTCGGGAGAAATATTTTTTTCTTTAACTATTTTTCTGGCTGCCGGTGAACAAGTTCCTTTTACATATGAATCGGCGGATATTGCTTGAGAATTTTCCGTAGTTTGAATAGGAACAGTTGTTTCTGTTTCGTTGGTTACTATTTCTTTTTTATCATGAATTGGATTTACAGCATCCGTGTCAATTAAACATATAATATGTCCTACCTGAACTGTATCTCCCTCTTGAGCCTTCAAAGATATTTTGCCGGAAGCTTCTGCCGGAAGGTCTAAAGTGGCTTTATCGCTGTCTATTTCCGCTATAGCCTGATCTTTTACAACATAATCTCCCTCTTTAACCAACCAGGTTGAAATTTCTACTTCTGTTATTGATTCCCCGGGAGAGGGAACTTTCATTTCAAGTATCATAAGTTCAAATATTTTATTTTTTAATGGTTTATTTTATATTTTCAAACACAGAATTGATTAATTTTTTTTGTATTTTATCGTATCGTTTGTGTGAACCCGGTGAAGGAGAACCGCTTTCGGATGTATAAATTCCTTCAATATTGAATTTTCTAAATTCTTTGAGTATGTACCACCAAGCTCCCATATTTTCGGGTTCTTCTTGTGCCCAAATTAACTCTTTTTGAAAAGAATATTTTTGTAATATTTGTTGGATTTTATCCCAATGTAAAGGATAGAGTTGTTCTATACGTACCAATGCCACTCGATCCTCTTTTAGTTCTTCTCTTTTCTTATCCAATTCATAGAATAATTTACCTGAACATAAAACGACACGAGTTATTTTTTCTATCTTAGTTGCTTTTGAATCATCGATAACCTCTTCAAAGGCTCCTTCTGCTAATTCTTCCAGGGTAGACACTACTTGAGGATGTCTTAGTAAACTTTTAGGAGAAAAAACAATCAACGGTTTCCTATAATCAGTTTTCAGTTGTCGTCTTAAAGAATGGAATAAATTCGACGGAGTAGTTGCATTTACTACATACATATTTCCATTGGCACAAAGAGATAAGAATCGTTCGATCCTTGCCGAAGAATGTTCTGCTCCTTGTCCTTCAAAACCATGCGGAAGCAACATAACCAATCCGTTTTGCATTTTCCATTTATCTTCAGCAGCAGAAATATATTGATCAATTACAATTTGTGCTCCGTTGGCAAAATCTCCAAATTGTGCTTCCCAAATTGTAAGCGAAAAAGGAGAAGTCATGGCATAGCCATATTCAAATCCTAAAACTCCATATTCTGACAGCAAGGAATTATAAACATAGAATTTAGCTTTGGTATTCAAGCTGTTTAATAAGATGATTTCTTCTTCTGTGTCTTCCGTTTTAATTACTGCATGACGGTGTGAAAAAGTTCCTCGTTCAACATCCTCTCCGGATAATCGGACATGATGTCCTTCCGTTAACAGCGAACCGTAAGCCAATAATTCTGCCATCCCCCAATCTATGGTTTGGGTAACATCAATCATATCCCGCCTTTGTTTCAATAAACGTTTGGTTTTATTAAAGAGGTTTTTTCCTTCTGGTATTTCCGTAATTTGATGCGCTATGGTACGCAAGTTTTCCAATGGAAAGGTTGTATCTATGGGTGTTAAAAGTTCGGCAGCTCCTACTCTTTCAAAATCTTTCCATTCTTGCTGCATGAATAATTCAACGGTCGCTTGTTCCATTTCTTTGGAATCTTCCAAATTTTTATCCAGTAACTTTCTGTATTCTTCGTCATCGTCAGCCACCATTTTTTGCGTAATGATATCATCTTTTTCAAGTTTTGCTCGATATATTTCTCTGGGATTCGGATGATTTTCAATTATTTTATATAATTGAGGCTGTGTAAAACGAGGTTCATCGCCCTCATTATGTCCATATTTTCTATAACCTAAAAGGTCAATAAAAACATCTTTATTAAAGGTATTCCTGTAATCCGAAGCAAATCGTACTGCATGGATAACTGCTTCCACATCATCTGCATTTACATGCAATACCGGACATAAAACCGTTTTAGCTATGTCTGTACAGTAGGTGCTGGAACGTGCGTCTAAATAGTTGGTAGTAAATCCTACCTGATTATTGATTACAATATGAATGGTTCCTCCGGTTTTATAGCCGTCCAAGTTCATCATTTGAATTACTTCATATACGATTCCTTGAGCGGCAATGGCTGCATCTCCATGGATTAGTATAGGCATGACTTTACCGTAATCTTCTTGATATTCGTGATCTGTTTTTGCTCTCGCAATTCCTTCCACTATGGCATCAACGGTTTCCAAATGCGACGGGTTGGGAGCTAAACTTATTTTAACGGTTTTACCTTTTTTAGTTTTATAATTATTACAAGATCCTAAATGATATTTTACATCTCCTGAAAAAATGGTTTCTGAATAATCTTTACCCTCAAACTCATTAAATATTTGCGAATACGATTTATTAAATATATTGGCTAAAACATTTAATCTTCCTCTATGGGCCATTCCGATAACGATTTCTTCCACTCCCAGTTCTGAGGAATGGTTAATTATTTCATCTAAAGCAGGAATTAAAGTTTCTCCTCCTTCTAATGAAAATCTTTTTTGACCGACAAATTTCGTATGTAAGAAATTTTCAAAGGCAACGGCATGTGAAAGCTTTTTTAATATTCTTTTCTTTTCTTCTATATCTAAAAGGGGCTGATTAAAATTTTGCTTTATCCAATTTTGAATCCAACGGATTTCTTCGGGTTTTCTAATATATATGTATTCAATTCCAATGGAACTGCAATATTCTTTATTAAGTATATCTATTATTTCTTTTAAAGTATATTCTCCTTCTATTCCTATAATTTTACCGTTGACAGGTACGGATAAATCTGACTTGCTAAGTCCGAAATTTTCTATGCTTAAATCGGGGGTATAGGTTCTTCTTTGCCTGACCGGATTGGTTTTAGTAAATAAATGCCCTCTTGTTCGATACCCGTTTATTAAATTTATTATCTTAAATTCTCTTATGATATCTTCAGAAATTCCTTTTGCATTTGAAAAGTCCTTTTCACTATATTGATTATCTTCTGATGTTTCATTGTAGGATTTTCGGGCAAAATCAAATCCTTGAAAAAAGCTTCTCCAGCTGGGTTCTATGCTATCAGGAAATTTCAAATATTTTTGATACAACTCATCTATGTATTCTGAATTGATTGCATTTAAAAATGAAAATTGGTCCATTTTATTTTTTGCTTTAACGGGTATATTTTATTTACTGTATAGGTTCAAATCTACTGATTTTGATAATATCTTCAAAGTAAATATTTTTTATATTATAAATTTATTGACAGTAAGTGATCAATTATTTTTTGAAAATAAGATTCTTATTTTTAGTTTGTATGTGCTTTGATACATTAATTTTCTATATAAATTCCTCATTAACTATCCTATTCATACAAATTTTAGTTATGCTATAATTTTAACATTTCTAGAATTTATCTATATTTTAGAAATAACTTTAAGCGATTTAAAGAATATTAATTTATAGGTTATATATTTAAGCTATTAAAACTTTAAGTGATTGAGGTAATAAGGAAACTGTTAGTTTTTTAGCATTGGTGGGTATATATTCTCCATCAATTTGTAAATATTTTCCATCAAATTCAATTTCTAATTGATTGGATTTAAAAAATATTTTCTTCTTACTTCCGAAATTAGTATTAAATAAATATCCCATACCGATTAAACCAAATGCTCCCCAGGAACATTCAGCTATCAAATTAACATCAAATTTACCGTCCTGTAAAGAAGCTTTTGGCGAAATGGAAAACCCGTATCCTAAGCAATTACTGTTAGAAATATTCAGCATCATGGCTTTTCCCTTGAAGTTTTTCGTTTCTGAATGCATATCAATCTGAATGGGCTTATATTTAAAAACACTTACTATAGCACTTTTAACATATCCTGCTAATTGTCTTTTCTTTTGATGAGCATATTCTTTCACAGTATGTGCATCAAATCCTATACCTGCATTACTGAAGAAATATATATTATTAATCTTTCCACAATCAATTTTTTTACTAGTATGTTGGGAAGTTTTCAACGATTGTAATGCTTCTTCATAAGTAAGTGGAATATGTAAATGTCTGGCCAATCCATTTCCGGAACCTATAGGAACGATTGCTAAGGGGATTTCTTTATTAAGTAAGGCAGTAGCTACTTCATTAAGTGTTCCGTCACCTCCACAACTTACAATAATGTCGGCTCCTTCTTTAATGGATTGCAATGCAAATTTATATCCATCATCTTTTTTTCTTGTTACTTTGATTTCTTTATCATAGTCTGCAAAAAGTTCTTCAATCCTATTTTTTACTTTCTTACCTAATCCTTTACCTGAAATAGGATTAACTATAAAATGAATTTTTTTGTCTTTCATTTTAATGGTTTATGAACTTAGTTGGTACTATTTTTTAAATCTTTGATCATTTGTATGGGATCTTTCGCATTGAAAATGCTACTTCCGGCAACCAATACATCGGCTCCGACATCTGTTAGCTTTTTAGCATTTTCCAGACTGACTCCTCCGTCAACTTGTATTAATGCTTGTGAATTTTTTTGAATAATTATATCTTTACAGGAGGCTATTTTTTTATATGAGTTTTCAATAAATTTTTGTCCTCCAAACCCGGGATTTACAGTCATCACTAACACTAAATCCAAATCTTGGATAGTATCATCCAATAAATTAATATTGGTATGCGGATTTAAGGCTACTCCGGCTTTCATACCTAAATTTTTAATTTCCTGAATAGTCCGGTGTAAATGGATACAGGCTTCATAATGAACCGTAATATAATCTATACCTAAATTTTTAAAAGTTTGAAAATATTGACTCGGATTTACAATCATTAAATGAGCATCTTTGATTTTTTTAGCTTTTTTATTAACGGCTTCTAAAACCGGAAATCCAAAAGAAATATTAGGGACAAATACTCCATCCATGATATCTATATGAAACCAATCGGCTTCGCTCGAATTGATCATTTCTATATCCTTATCTAAATTCCCAAAGTTTGCCGAAAGGATGGAAGGTGCTAGTAGTGCCATTTTTTTTATACAAATTTATAAAAAACTATTTACTAATCGATATTGAAATTTAGCCGAAAAAATGAGTGTCACTTACTATCCATCACTTTACACGAAGAATTTAGGCATTACATTTGTATAAAATTTCATTTATGAATTTATATATTAAAAATATGGTTTGTGATCGCTGTATTTTTGCGGTTGAGGAAATTTTAAAAGAAATTCATATTAAGCCGGTTACTGTTAGGCTTGGGATGGTTATTTTAAATGAGGAATTGAGCAAAGAAAAGGAGCATATTTTTAGTGATAAATTAGAAAAGCTGGGTTTCGAGCTTATAAGTGATTCTAATCAAAAAATAATTGAAAAGATTAAATCTCTGTTAATTTCACAGATTCGAGAACATACAGCACCATCGATAACTTATTCTGAATTTTTATCCCAAAAATTAAACAAAGACTATTCTTATTTAAGCAAACTTTTTTCTTCTTCTGAAGGCATTACCATTGAACATTATATCATTCTTCAAAAAATTGAAACCGTAAAAGAATTATTGTCTTATGATGAATTGAATTTATCGGAAATCTCTTATAAACTGGGATACAGCAGTGTAGCTCACCTTTCTGCGCAATTTAAAAAAGTAACCGGTCAAACACCCTCTCAATTTAAAGCTCAAAAAATAAAAACAAGAAAAAGTATAGATAAAATAATATAATATTTCCCATTTATTATTATATATTAATTTATTTATTCAAATATTATATTATTTTAGCATATAAATATAAAATGATTTACTAAAGTTTATGTTTATAAGATATTAAATTTATGATATTTATCTATTTTTATTCAATTTCATATAAAATTTTAGGCATGAAATAAAATTTTTTATAATATACTTATTAATTTGGACTTTTACTATTATATTTATAGTTTTGTCGTCGTTAATTTAATTGCTTTTTAACAATGAACAGGAATAAGACCTTTGACTCTTTGAAATTTATATTAGTTTGTTTTGTAGTATATGCTCATACTACCGAAAACCTTTACAAAGATAGAGGAACAGCAGTTTTAGTTAGCTTTCTCTCTACTTTTACCATGCCTCTTTTTATATTTATATCCGGCTATTTTTCAAAAAACATTACGTGGGATAAATATGTCAAATCATTTAAATCTTTAGGACTCACCTACTTAGCAGCACAGCTAACTTATTCCATCCCTTTCATAACTGTACAAGCAGTAACCCTTCCTGCGGATCAATTTAATATTGTTCAAAAAATTATTTCGATTTTCATTCTTCCTTATGGAGGGCTTTGGTATGTGGTTGGTCTATTAGTTTGGAGATTACTTGTTTACTATATTGCTAAGTTAAATTTAAAATTCCCATTAGTGTTTAGTCTTTCACTAATTATACCTTTACTGTTTGGCTTTATAGATATCCAATTAAATGCCTTCAGAGTAATTACCTTCTTTCCGTACTTTGTATTAGGTTATTATTGCAATGAACAAATGTTCAATAAAATCAGAAAAGTTAATCCTATTATACCCGTTGCTATTTTATTAACCTTATTCACCGGCTTATACTTTGCTAAAAACCTTTTTTATTTCGTGATGGCTACTTTCGGGGAAGGATCTTATAAAAGTACTTATCCGACTCTTTTACAGGGATTTTTATATAGAGCATCTTTCTATTTAATTAGTATGATAAGCATTACTTGCGTAATAAATTTAGCAACTGATCGATTTTATAAATTAGGTAAATATTCGTTGGGAATATTTTTGGTGCATCCTTGTGTTATTTTTATAATATCCGGTATCAGGATGTATTTACTTCCTCCTTTAGATATTACCTACCCGATTCTTTTTGATTTTCCACTAGCAATGGTTATAAGCTTTATAAGTTTATACTTATCGGAAATAAAACCGGTCCAATATTGGATGAGTCCAATTATGTTTTTTCAAAAAAAATAAAAAAATTGCCTGTTTAATACAGGCATTTTTTTTGTTATTCACCCTTTTTTAAAATACTCATACTTTTATATAAAGATTTTAGAGATATTTTTTTAATAAGCAATTTACTTGTATATTATTTAATTTGTTAAATTGTGTATTTGATAAATAATAAGCTTATTTTTTTATTGAAACTAACTACTTTATATTTTCAAAACTTAAGCTAATTTCACTAATATATAAAATTAAAAAGCTGTAATTTAGCAATCCATTATGATATTAGTTACAGGAGGTACGGGCTTAGTAGGAAGCTATCTTTTAGTAAAGTTAGCCGAAAAAGGTAACCAAGTTAAAGCTTTATATAGATCGGAAGATTCTAAACAAGAAGTTTTCAACTTGTTTAAATTATACGAACCGGAAAGATTTAACGAATTATATGATTCTTTACAATGGATTAAAGGGGATATTCTTGATATTATTTCCCTGGAAGAAGCTTTTATAGATGTAACAAAAGTATATCATGTTGCCGGAAAGGTTAGTTTTAATGAAAAAGATAAAAAAGAATTACGCAAGATAAATATTGAAGGAACTCAAAATATGGTTAATTTATCTATTAATCATAAAATAGATAAATTTTGTTATATAAGTTCAATTGCCACCTTAGACTCCAACTTTGAGGATTTTTCAATTAATGAAAATGCTGATTGGAATTTTAAATTCAATCATTCATCTTATGCTTGCTCAAAATACGGAGCTGAAATGGAAGTGTGGAGAGGTTCTCAAGAAGGATTAAATGTGTTAGTTGTATATCCGGGTATCGTATTAGGTTCCGGAAATTGGAATCGAGGCAATGGATTACTATATGATCTGGCATATGCAGATCGAGCTTATTATACATCGGGGATCACCGGATGTATTGATGCTTCGGATGTCGCCGATGTTTGTATACGACTTATGGATGATCCTTCAATAAGTAATGAAAAATTTATTTTAACTGCAGACAACATATCGTATAAAAACCTCATGTGCCTGTTAAGAAAAGAATTGAACAGGAAACCTCCTATTAAAATATCTAATTCATTGTTAAAAAGGATATCCGTATTGTCTCGATTTTTACCCGGTAAGAAAACGATAAGTAAGCCTGTTTACTTAGCATTGACTTCTCAAAACACCTATTCCAACGACAAGATAAAAAAATTATTGTCGTATGCATTCATACCTATTCAAGATTCATTAAAATTTCACGCTAAAAATTATCTACAATATAAAAAATTAAGTAATGACTGAGGAAAATTTTATTCCATCTGAAACGTATAAAAATATAGAAAATGGAGAAGTGAACGCTAAATGCAGTTCGAATATAGCATTAGTTAAATATTGGGGTAAATATGACACACAATTACCAGCCAATCCGTCCATAAGTTATACACTTACCGAAAGTTTTACGGAAACTTCAATCCAATTTCAAAAATCCGACACCTTTTCGGTAAAAGTATATCTTGAAGACCAAATTCAAGAAAATTTCGCAGCAAAAATTCATACCTATTTTCTATCTATAAAAAAGTATTTACCATTTATTGACCAATACTCCTATTCCATACATACCAAAAACTCTTTTCCTCACAGTAGTGGAATTGCTTCATCTGCATCCGGATTTGGTGCTTTGGCCTTATGTCTTATGAATATGAGCGAATTATTGGGAGAGAAAAATTCTGAAGAGTTTACATTAAGAAAAGCTTCTTTTTTGGCTAGATTAGGTTCCGGAAGTGCATGCAGATCAATTTACAAGGGATTGGCTATATGGGGTAAAAGCCCAGATATACCTTCCAGTTCCGATTTATATGCTATTCCTTTTCCCTATGAAATAGCGCCTATATTTAAAGAAATTCAAGATACCATTTTATTGGTCCATGAAGGATCTAAACAAGTGAGCAGCTCCGTTGGTCATAGTTTAATGAAAGGACATCCCTATGCATCCACACGTTTCCAAGAAGCAAATAAAAATTTATCTGAAGTTTGCGATTTGATTCAATCAGGAGATTGGGAACAATTTGGTAAAATAGTTGAACATGAAGCATTGACACTTCATGCCATGATGATGACTTCTAACCCGCCCTATATTTTAATTAAGCCAAACACTTTGGCGATCATTGATAAAATTTGGAAATTCAGACACGATTCTAACGCTCAATTATATTTTACTTTGGATGCCGGAGCTAATATACATTTGCTTTATCCTGAAAGAGAAAAAGGTCTGATTACCAGTTTTATAAAAAATGATCTTATTAAATATACTGAAAATGGAAATTTAATATTAGATAGGGTTTTATTTTAAACATAAGGTATAAAAAAACAATTTAAATCTTAACAAAAAAATGTAAAGTCTTCTTTGTTAGAACGAAAAAAAGAGGGAATTTGCTTGTTTATATCAAACAAAATATTACCTTTGTTAAATTAAGATAAATAACCTTATTAAAATTAAATCATCATGAACAAATCAGAATTAATTGATGCAATTGCAGCTGATGCTGATATTACTAAAGCAGCAGCAAAAAAAGCTTTAGATTCATTTTTGAATAATGTAACCAAAGCATTAAAAAAAGGAGACAAAGTTACTCTTGTAGGTTTTGGAACTTTTTCTGTTTCTAAAAGAAGTGCAAGAGAAGGAATTAATCCTCAGACAAAAGCTAAGATTAAAATTCCTGCTAAAAAAGTTGCTAAATTTAAAGCAGGTGCAGAATTATCCACTGCAGTTAACTAGATAAACTAAATTAATTAAGTTTAAAAAAATTAAAGGCTGTTATGATAACAGCCTTTTTATTTATTTTGTAATGGATTTGATATGTATTTAATTTAAAAAAACTACTGTTTTCTAAATTTCGTCATCTTCATTAAAATTCCTCAGAGCTTTAACTTCATTTCTGTTACGTATAGTTGATATAATATTTCTACCTCTAGAAATGACCATAGGAACAACATAAGAAGAAGCTAACATGATCAATTTCCCTGATAAAGATTTCTTATTTACAAACCTTGAAATTACTTTTTCCGTTCCGAAACCTATTCCAAAATTAATTAGCATCTTTAAGAGATTTGAATTAGAAGCAAAGTTTAATGCTTTGTTTCCTACATTATCATTAACTAAACCTAAGGTTTCAGGTAAATGACTTAGGGAAAGTTTATTCTCCATATCAGAAATCTCATCTTTTAATACACGTTTACGTAATAAAAAATCTTCGTACGTATATCTTCCGTTAGTTTTTGTCATTAAGTTCATTTTCTTTTACATTTAAATGTAATTCAATAATTTTCCTCTCAATAAATTTTTTGATTTTCGAATAATTGGAAAGAAGAATCATAAAAATGATGAGATAGATACAAGAAATAATTAAAATGCCTAATCCCATATTATTAAAATGAGTTCCAAGCATTACTCCCAGAGCAATACTGGCTAAAAATAAGAACATCATTCCTAAGCTGAAAACAATAATGATGAAAATTACTATGCTCAACAAACCGGAAATAGTTTCAGTCAATTCCAATTTAAGAAGTTCGATTCTATTATTGATATATTTTTTTACAAAACCTAACATAAGTTATAAAAATATAGTGATAAAATTAAAAAAGAGTCATTAAAACAGACTCTTTTAAATTTTCAGTAATTATTTTTTGGTCAACTCATCGTATTCCTCCGCGAGATGATCAATTGTCTCATCTTTTTTTCTGTTAAACTCTTTTTTGTACTTATCATACCCCTCCTTCAATTCATCTTTATATTTATGATAAGAATCCTTAAGACTTTCCCCTAAATCTTCTGCTTTTCTTTTTATTTTTTTACGGGTGTTTTTACCTTTATCAGGAGCAATTAACACACCGGCAAGAAATCCGGCAACAGCTCCTAATACCATACCGGTTAAAACATTTTGAGCATTTTTATTTCCCATACTAATTACTATTAAATATTATTATAATGTTATTTTTAGAATTTTCACACTTTACTTAAGACAAGAAAAAACAACTAAGATTATCAATTATTTAGCTAAACATTTAAATAAATTTACTATTTATACAATATGCTTAAACTATAATAATTAAAAATTTAAAACTTATTTTTAATTTTGTTGCCTTAAACAAATTTACTCAATAAATTTGTAATTTCCAAAACAACATAAAAAATTATGCCAAAGTTCTCTTCACGAGGTTTAAATATGCCTGAGTCTCCTATTAGGAAACTAGCTCCTTATGCAATTAAAGCAAAGGAAAAAGGATTACATGTATACCATTTGAATATCGGACAGCCGGATATCAAATCCCCGCAAACTTCCATCGATGTTTTAAAAAATATTGATATTGATATTTATGCGTATACTCCTTCTGAAGGAAAATTTGATTATAGAGAAACACTAAAAGATTATTATCACTCGTTAGGATTCAATGACTTAACCAGAGACAATTTTATTATTACCAACGGGGGGTCTGAAGCCCTTTCATTTTCTTTAAGTTGCTTATGCGACCATGGAGATGAAATTATTGTTCCTGAGCCGTTTTATGCAAATTATTATAGTTTTGCAGAATCTATTGGTGTTACTATAGTTCCCATTGTTTCAACTATTGACAACGGATTTTCATTACCCGATATTGAAAAATTCGAAGAACTAATTACACCCAAAACCCGTGCAATTCTCATTACCAATCCAAGTAATCCCACCGGTTACCTTTATTCAAGAGAGGAATTGCAAAAATTGGCAGATATTGCAATTAAACACGATATATTTCTTATATCCGATGAAGTATACAGAGAATATGTATACGATGGATTAACGTTCCATTCCGTATTAGATTTTCCTGAACTTAAAGACAATGTGATTGTTGTAGATTCCGAATCCAAACGTTACAGCCTTTGTGGAATCCGTTGCGGTTTTTTAGTTACCAGAAATACAAAATTTTTGGAAATAGCCTTAAAATTCGCACAAGCTCGTTTGAGCCCTTCTTTAATTGGACAGATTATTGCCAATGCCGCACATAAACAACCTCTTTCTTACATTGAAAACGTAAGAAAAGAATATTCGGAAAGACGGGACTTATTGGTAAAATTACTTAATGAAATCCCGGGGGTAATTTGTCCCAATCCCAAAGGATCTTTTTATTGCACTGTAGAATTGCCGGTTGATAATGCTGAGGATTTTTGTTTATGGATGTTAAAAGACTTTGAGTATGAAAACGGTACGGTTATGCTTACCCCTGCACAAGGTTTTTACTCCAACCAAGAACATGGCAAAAAACAGGTTAGACTTGCTTATGTAATCAATAAAGATGACATTGCCCAATCCATAAAAATTATCAAAAAAGGTTTAGAAAAATATAATTCACTTCAATGATAGTTCAGGAGAATAAGGATATCAAAAAATTTACGACTTTTCAAGTACCTGCGCTTTGTAATTTTTTTACGGAAATATCTACACTCGAAGAGCTCAACGAGGCTTTAAATTTTTCTGAGAATCAAAATTTACCTGTATTATTTATAGGAGGAGGAAGCAATATTTTATTTATAAGAGCTTTTAACGGTTTAGTTATACAAGTTAATTTAAAGGGAATTCAAGAAAGGCCGGGTAACGATGAGAATCATGTATTCGTATCTGCTATGGCCGGAGAAAATTGGGATTCTTTTGTGAGCTATTGTGTAGCTAAAAATTACGGAGGATTGGAAAATTTATCTTTTATTCCCGGAAATGTTGGAACCTCTCCCATACAGAATATCGGAGCTTATGGAGTTGAAATGAAAGATTCTTTTTATCAACTGAAAGCTCTTAATCTAAAATCCCGTGAAATAGAGATTTTTTCTTCTGAAGATTGTAAATTCGGATATAGAGAATCTTTTTTTAAGAATGAAGGAAAAAATAAATATGCCATTATTGAAGTTACTTTTCGATTAACCACTAAAAAACATAAACTTAAACTCTCATATGGTGATATAAAAGAAGAACTTATAAAAAATAATATTTCTGAACCCTCTTTGCTGGACGTAAGAAATCAAATTATAGCTACCCGTAAACGTAAACTTCCTGATCCCGCACTTTTGGGAAATGCAGGAAGCTTTTTTAAAAATCCGATTATAACGATTGATCAATTAACTAAAATTCAAGAAAATTATCCAAATATACCTTTTTATACCATTTCCGATACTTGGGTTAAGATTCCTGCTGCTTGGTTAATTGAAAAAGCCGGTTGGAAAGGCCAAAAAATCGGAAACGTGGGTGTACACGAAAAACAACCGTTGGTATTAGTTAATCTGCATAATGCCGACGGAGAAGAAATTTTATCACTATCAAACTCTATAATTGAAGATGTTAATAAAATTTTTAACATTCAATTAGAACGAGAAGTAAATATCATCTTATAAATTTATATTTTTGCTTCCTTATTAAAATATGAAGATATTCCTTTATCCCTTTGCCGGTCTGTATTGGCTGGTTACTTATATTAGAAATAAATTTTTTGATTGGGGACTTTTACATTCAAAAAGTTATAAAAAACCGATTATTACGGTAGGAAATTTAAGCGTTGGAGGAACGGGTAAATCACCTTTCGTTATATATTTAATCGGATTGTTGAAAGATACTCATCTTATAGGCGTTTTGAGCCGCGGCTATGGCAGGAAATCCAAAGGTTTCCATTTTGCAAATTATACCACCAGTTATGAAGATATTGGTGATGAACCCATGCAATTTTTTTTACGTTTTAAAAACAAAATAATTGTAGGAGTAGACGAAAAAAGAGCCCATGGAATCGACAATTTAATTAAGGATTTTAATCCTGATCTTTTTATTTTAGATGATGCTTTTCAACATCGGTATGTAAAGGCGGGATTGAATATTCTTTTAACAGATTACAGTCATCCCTATTATGAAGATCATATTTTACCTGTTGGACGTTTACGTGAAGGCAGATATGGTGCTAGAAGGGCACAAATAGTTGTTGTTACCAAATGTCCCGAAAATTTAGATGAAGAAAATAAAAAGACTATTGAACGAAAATTAAAATTACAACCCTATCAATCATTGTTTTTTTCAACTATCATATATGAAAAACAGGTAATCTCTTCTACTTTAACTTTACCTATTGATGATCTGCTTTCTTATCAGATCTTATTAGTAACAGGAATAGCTAAATATCAGGATATATTGGAATTTGCGGAAAGTAAATTTTCATCGGTTACTCATTTACAATTTAAAGATCATCATAATTTTTCGGAAGCGGATATTGTGGAAATTGAAAAAGCTTATCAAAAATTAGATGGTAAAGCAGTCATTTTAACTACTGAAAAAGACTTTATGCGGTTAAAACATTTTCAACAACTGCAAGATATTCTTTTTTATCTTCCTATTAATATAAAATTAGACAGACCGGAAGAGTTTAAAAAATTACTAACAAAATTCGCAGGATAATGAGAGGTATTCATCTTTGAAATAGATATTTATCTATATTTGAATGGATTTCCTTATCTTTATCACTAAATTTTAACATTAAATTACCTTTACATGAATAAAAAGATATTATTTTGGGTTTTTCTTATTACGGGAATAATATGGATTTTAGGGGCAAGTTATTGGTATATATGGATTGAAAATCTGGATTTAAGCAAATTAAATTTAAGCAGTAATGACCCGAATACTAAGGCTTTTTTTAAAGCTGTTTCTGTGGTATTCGTACCTTTATTGATCACAGCTTTTCTTTTTTATTTTATAGGTTTATTGTTTGGTAAAAAAGAGGAAAAATATTTTACGGATATTGAAAAAGAGAATGAGCAATTAAAAAACGAAATTGCCACACATATTGATAAAATTGAAACCATGAAGGTTTTATATACCGGTGGAAAAATCAGAAGAAGACCCATAGAGACGCTTGAAAACACCTCTACCCTCTCTGCTTCTGAAAACGGTATTGTTGATGAAGAAAATAAAGAAAATACGCCCATTAAAAAAGATGATTTAAAAATTATTGAAGGTATTGGTGAACGTATTGAATTCTTTTTAAATGAAAGCGGCATTTATACTTGGGAACAACTTTCTCAACAATCTGTAGATTCATTGAAAAATATTCTTGAGCTTTATGAAGGAGCTTCCTATCGTATACACAATCCGAGCCATTGGCCGCAACTGGCTGAACTGGCTGCAACAGATCGATGGGATGAGTTTGAGGCTTTGCAAAAGTCCTTGTAGAACAAATTCTGTTTCTTTTTTTTATTTATAAAATATAAAATCGAGAAATTTTAAAATTATATTCTTATTTGATTTATTGACATTTTGATTTTAATTGCAAAGTCTTAAAAATTAAATGCCTTCTTCGTTCATTATTGGTTAATACCTAAACGTAATTATAAATTTATCAATCTTTTCTACTAAATCTTTTTTTAAATAAGTTATCTGACGTTTTCAATTCCTATGCGTATAAAGGGTTGATAGAGTTACTTATAACTCAGCTTTTTTTGATGCGGACTATCTATTTTATCAAGATAAATTCTATTTTAATTGTAAAAATTCACTTTTTACCTGAAAATTTTTAAATAAAACTTGCATTGTAATAAATTTGTTGTATATTTGCACTCACAAACACCGCGGGATGGAGCAGTAGGTAGCTCGTCGGGCTCATAACCCGAAGGCCACAGGTTCGAGTCCTGTTCCCGCTACTAAGTTTAAAAGAGAATCAAGCATATTGATTCTCTTTTTTTGTTTATTGTTAAGGAACTACTATATAATTTTAACTCCTAAAAAATATTTAAATTTTATTATTTCGTTCTAAATAAAACCCAACAATTTGAGGACATATTTATGAAAATAAAAAACATTAAAAACAAAAAGAAATCTATATAGAATTTCTTATTATAAATCATATCATAAAAAATATTTTTTGTAAATATCTTCTCCCATTTTTCTATATTGACTTGACTTATAATTTTTAAACGGAAATTTATTTAATCCTTCTAATTTTTTGGAATATTCTGAATATTGATTTAATTTTTTGTTTTCTATAAGTAATCTAAGCACATTTAGAAAACCATTAAAAAAAGTTACATTTAATATTCCTTTTTGAGTTTTATGGCTATATAATGACCATTGATCCTTATCTAAATTGTTTTTAACAGCAATAAATAAATCTCTAATTCTTTGGACACTATAATTTATATATTCATCTAATAAATCAAAATTTTCTATATTATTATCTTTTAATTTTTCTTTATCATTTCTATCCCATATATAAAATAAACTATCATGAGTTTTTTCATTATCAAGTTTAATTAGTGGCCTTAATCCAAAACTAACAATAGATGCTGTTTTTAATTTTCCTTTTTCAAAGCTATATTGTTCTATTAAATTTTCAAATGGACCACTCTCATTAAGTTTTATCAAAATTCTTTTTCCAATAGCTATATTAGAAAAAGGTCTTATCATTAATTCTATTTCTTGTTTTAATTTAGATTTTACATTCGTTTGGTTAGAATTAATTTCCAAGAATAAGTTAGCCTCAAATTTTAATCTTGTTGATTGATTTTCATTTTTAGGAAAAATAATTCCTGTAACTAAAAGGTTTTGTATTTTTCTCAAGGATTTAATTTTTTCTTCATAAGAATCATCTCCTTCATGATACGCATAAGTTCTATGCTGTCCATCAATTATCCCAATAATATTACATTCGTCATTAATCTCAATTTGGGCTGGAGTAACTCTTGTTTTAGAAGAATTAACAAATTGTCCATTTTCATCTATTTGCAATTGATTTCCATCTTCATCATATAGCTTTATCTTAGATTCTGAAATTGTAGAAATAATATTATTAATAAAGACTCGCTTTTTTTCAGATAAATATTTACGCATACTTGAAATTTTACTTCCTTCAATCATACGTTGATAATAACCAATATTTTCTTTTTTTCTCCATCCTTCTTGACGTAAAACATAAGCTCTTCTCATTAGAGATTCAGCATCAATATAAAAAGATACAATTTTATATCCTTCTTTAAAAGAACTTTTTTCTTCTGGAAGTATATGTCCTAAATATTTATTTTTTTGAGAATTATCACTTTTTAAAATATTTTCACCAAATTCATCAAATGGTAATTGGATATAATCGCAAAATTCATATTTACCTGTCTTTTTTATAACTTTACACAATAATTTAAAATATTGAACAAGATCATAATCAAAAAAATATACTCCTTTAGCTATGTTTTTATGTTCTTCAGCAACGTTATATCTTGAACAGTATAAGATTCGTAATCTTAGCTGATTAAGAGTATAACTTGTTTCTACATTTTCATTATAATATTTTTTAAAACTATTTAATTTAGGTTCATTGAGTAAGAATTCTATAAATTCTTTCTCGTTTTTAAGTACTTTATTGTAAAAAAAAGATTTGTTTTTTATATGATTTCCAGGGTTTTCTGATATGGTATATTCAGTAATTAAAATTACATTCTCACAGATAAATATATCGTCCATTTCAGATGTTCTATCTTTATAGTGAATCTGTTTTCCATCAATATTAGGCAATCGTATAAATCCTAAATTTTTAAAAATTGTTCTTATTTCATTTTCCTGAGTTCTTTTTAATTTATTTTGATTTTTTTGCTCAGGCGTCAATTTTTGAACTTTTTTTTTTGAAGATATCTTTATTCTTTTGGCCATAATTATTAATTATAATCATTTTCATTAAAATCTACACATATTTCACTAATGACTTTAATTTTGGGAGATGTTGAAGGTAAATCAGAATATGAATATGTGTTAGTATTTGTGTAGTTATAATATTTTTTAGAATTAAATTCTTTATTTTTTAAAAATTTGAAAACTGGATTTATACCAAATTTAGAAAGAGGAGGTTTACTTGTTAAATCATTTATTTCATTTATTAAAAACTTTTTTTTATTTGAAATATCTCCTATAATTTGATATTCAACGTTTATATGGGTTTTGCTATCATTAATATACTCTTTTATCTTAACAAAAATTTTTAAATCAAGTTCAAATTTCTTTTCAATTTCATTAATTAATATACGACCATATTTTAAAGATCTTAAATTAAGTATTCTTTTTCTAAATTCCTCTTGATCAGTTATTTTCTGTAATAAAAGATAATCCTTTTTTGATTGCTCTAAATTCTTTTTTAGATAATCATCAAACATTTCGATATAAGTGGTATTTAATTCAAATCCAATATATTTTCTATTCATTGATGCAGATTGGAATGGAACAGATCCACTTCCAGCAAAAGGGTCTAAAATGATATCTTCTTCATTTGAACTAATTTCGATTATAGTAGCCACCATTTCTTTCGGTAGGGGGCAAAAATGACGAATATATTTATCACCCCAAGATCCTTGAACAGGAATTGGAAATTCCCATATTTCATCCAAAGCTTTACCTCTAGGGTTATAACGCTCAGGATATTTAACCCACCATTTTTTTAATTGATTTACATCAAAATTTCTGACTTTATCCTTATTATATTTAAATTTTTCTGACTTTGCAAAAAATAAAATATATTCAAACTTTCTTTGGACAAAGCCATTATTTGACCAAGGAACAGTTTTGTCTTTTTTCCAAATAATAATGTCTTGTAGTAACCATCCTATTTCTTTTAGCTTATTAGAAAGATCAAAAGGAAGAGTAACAACTTGATTTTCTCTTTTAAATGTATCAATAATTATCCATAGACTACCATCTTTTTCTGTTATCTGAAATATCTTCTCAAATATGTCTTTTAAATCATTAAGATACTCTTGATATGATTGACCATAGCCAATCTGATTATCTGAACCATAATCTTTCATATCAAAATAGGGAGGAGAGGTAATAGTCGAATTAATTAAAATAGACTTACCAAGAAAATCTAAAATATTTCTTGCATCTTTATTGAAAATTTTATTTAAAATATCATTCTTTATTTTCTTCATTAATAAACTTCCAATAATTTGTTACTTAAGTAAGTTAAAAATTTCATAATATGCAAAACTACATAATAATAAGATAAAATCCTAATGGAATTTTTTTTAGATAGATTTTACATGTGTAACCTACATAAAAATATACTCTCACTAATATTAAATGAAGACCTTCCATCACTAATATATAATATAGAAAACTTAAATATTTTGAGATAATAAAAATTCAATAAGAATCTTGGTCTTTTTCCGCTGTATTTTTATTTACCGGTGACTTTACTAACTCAATAACATAAATCAATGATAAAAATTATAACCTTCAAAGAAAGAAAATGAGAAGATTCAAGTTACATGAGTATGAGAAATTTCTGATAGCATTGAAATGAGATAATTTTAGCAGATAGACAATTATTAAGTTAGGAATAAAATGAAATTTATTCCTTCTACTTTTGATAAAATCATTTTCCATTGTAATTATTCTTACTTCTTAAAAAAATTATAAAAGTGATTGAATTTAACAGAGAAAAATGTAACAAGCTTATAATTTAATGTATTTAGTATCTGCAATCTATTTAATAATAATCAAATAAACTTATTATTTTTTGGTTGAGTGGTAACTTATGAAAATATATTTTTCACCTTTTCTAGGCTTATTCTGGATTGTTTAAACTATGAACTGAATAAAACAAACTATTTACTCAATAATCTCTCAATCAACTCATTTTTTTCTTGAATCATGTGTTTATAGAGCTCTTTTTTTCTTTGTAAAGATCTTCTTTTACTGTATAAAGGTTAATGATATTTACTTAATCCCGTAACTTTGCTCTATGGGAAACCAATATTTATTGCATAAATGGTTTTGTTTAACTATTTCACGCTCAATAAATATATAATTTCTTATAAAATCAGGCTTTCAAAAATAAGCTGGCGATTGTCTTAGTTTTATTCTAAGGCTATATTCACGATAAGTAAGAATAAAAAGCCATTATAATTTTGTACTACATTTATAAAATTAATCTCTTTTTTAAAAATTATAAATTTTCCAGTAAACAAAGTGAATAATTTTCGAAAAGATCTATTCTTTTTATATTGTTTAAATAAGTTTACTTATCCTTTTTTATAAGTAATAATTTAAATCGTTATTCATTGTCTTCATCATTATAAAACACATAATAGTTTTGTAGGTGTTTTATAAGAAGTATTTTCTATATAAGTCTTATTCTCTTGATAAATTGGCAGAGCTGCAAAAAGCATTGAAACATTAGTAAATCGCTGTTGACCATCTATTATTTGCAATTGGGATATATTCGAAATGGCAAGAATGCTTTCCTGAAAATAGATCACAAACTCCATAAAGTGTCAACTGGTATATTTTCAACCAATACTTAAAATATTTTTAAATAATTCTTGACAATGTTCCAATATTTAGTTATAAATACGTTGGTATATTGGAATAACAAATTGATTACGTGATTTGAGTATAGATGCTGATTCTTTCATAGATTTTAGTTTTCAGGTTTTACGTTTACTTTTTATTATAAACTTTTTATTACTTCAGTAATTGTTCTGAAAGTATAAGTATCTGGTACTTGAACTGATTCGAAAGCCATAAAATACTTATATTTTTCACCTGCTTTTTCAGCCCATTTTTTACCTAATAAATTTTTATTTTTACTATCTTCATTATTTAAATGATCTCCTTTTACTTCTAATAAAATCAGATTATTCTTTTCGGTACAAATGATAAAATCCGGGTAATGGTTTTTGTTATATCCGTTCAGAAAAAAACCTTTCTTTCGCTCTAAATTCCGATGCCAGAACTTTACATTTTCTAAAGCGGCTACTTCCATAATGATTTTATGTTCTGACTGATTCATTTTCTCTTCCTGTTCATATAAGGATTTAATGATTGGACTGCTAGATTCTACCAGGTTTACCTGCTTAGGAAAACTCCAACTTTCTTTAGTGATAATCTGGTTGGTATCTAGTAATCGATTAAAACTTTCCCGGGAATAGACATCGGTTAATTTATTTATTTTTTCTTTTATTTTTGCTATGTATATATATACGTTAGTAACTATATCTCTAATTTGTTCCGTATTGGTAAGATTTTCAAAAATTTTGTTTACATATTTGGTTAAATCCTGCTGAGAGATAGGGCTCTGATCTCCCAGTTTTCTAACTATTAAACTACTTATCTGTCTTTTTTGTACTTCTTTCGGAATGTTGAGTATGGCGTCGAGTAACAATTCTTTTCTCCGGTTTACTATTTTTTCCGTTTTAACGGTTCCTGTTCGTTCATCTATATCTGTTTGATAAATATCGGCAGAGATTTTAAAGTCAATCTGTGTATCCTGAGTGGCTAAGACAAATCCTTCTAAGAGACTGTTTTTACTAAGAAAAATTTCATTTTCTTTCAATTCCTTAAAAAGAATTGCATTCAAATCTTCTACTGGAGATTTTTTAAAAAACTGAGGTAATTTCATATTACCGGCAGTATATTCTTCATTTATTTTATAGGTTTTCACTGTTCCTCCCATTGCTTGTATAAGATAGGTGTCATCGTCTTCATCGGTAATTGCAAGTTTTTGTTCAAACTCTTTTCCTTCAATTATCGCTTTTTCGGTTATTTGCTGAACAATACTATTATTTGTTACTTTCGAAACAATTCCGTTATCATTTAACGGAATATACTCTATTTTTTCGATTGCAAAATCATCATCTGAAGAGGTGGTTTCCGGTGTATCAACAGAAAGCAATTCCTGCTTTAAAATATCATTGTCTGTAAGCTCTTCTTCTTGTTGGGTATCAGTTGCGTAATAATCTTCTTTACTAAAGCCGGAATCCTGCAATCCTTTTACAATTTTATCCAGCGTTTCTTTAAATTTAGCAGAAGCCGTAAGAACAAAGGAAAGGTTTAGGAGATTTTCCGAGTGTTGAGTTACATAGGGTTGACGTAAAATACGCCCTAAAATCTGTTCAACATCTACTGCGGAAGATTTATCTGCCAATGAGGCTAAAATATAGGCATTGGGACAATCCCAACCTTCTTTTAATGCATTAATAGTAATAATGTACCGCACCGGACATTCTTTGGAAGTTAAGTCTATTCCTTTTAGTTCATCTATTCCGCTGACTTTTATTTTGATTTGTTCTTCTGGTATACCTAAGCGAATTAGTTTTTCTTTTATATTCTGAAAAGTGGTATTATCTTTTCCTTTAATATTGGATTGGGCCTGAAATAAAATAATCGGGCGTATGTATTTGCCCTTCTGTTTTTCTTCTTCTTGTGCCAGTAATTCTAATTGTCGTTGTAAATGTAAGGCACTGCTAATCACCTCTTCTTTCCGGTTGTGATTGTACACAATCACCGGAAGTTTTACCATGTGTTCTTTTTTCAGCTCTACTGCATTTACAAAACTGATAATATTACTGTTCGATTTGGGGGTGGCTGTTAAATCCAAAACCAAAGAAGGGTTTAAATTATTCAGCATTTCCACGCTTAAATCGCTCTCTGCATTATGACTTTCATCTACTATAACCACCGGATTCAGGCTTCTTATTACATTAATCAGAGCCGTTCTGTCGGTTCCTTCCAATACTACTTCTTCATCAATAAGAGTGTCGGCAAAGGATTCTAAGGCACCATTTTCCTGATATATTTTACGATCTTCCTTGTTGGCTTTATTTATTCGTAAACTGCTAAAATTGAAAACAAAAATATTTAATTGCTCCAGTGCTGAGGAAGGATTAAAATTAGCTCCCTGCAATAGTTGCTCTTTTCCGTATACCTCTACTCTTCCGTTAAAGAGAGTATTGAGTTTTTGGCGGTACGGATGAGAAGAGTTGGATAAATTACCCACCGTTTGTTGCAACAGGTTAGACCAGGGTACCAGCCAAACCACGGCCTTTGGATTTCCTTTGTTAAAATAAGTGTTAATACTTTTTAAGGCATTACAGGCAATAAAGGTTTTTCCGCCGGCAGTAGGTACTTTTATCGCAATATGAGCCGCTCCGGGAATGTTATCTTTATACGGTCGCTTTCCGGTGGTAGAACCGTCTAATTTTACGGTATATTCTCCCAGTTTATCTTTCCAATACTCATTAAATGCCTGTGCCGGAGAGCTACATTCTTCCAGATAACTCAAATAGTTTTCTAAATCGGTTATTACTTTTTGTTGGTAGGGTTTTAATTCCATAAAGGTTATCCTTAAAAACGGGTAATATCCCGGGGTATTTTTTTAAATATAAGGGAATGTTTGTTCATAAAATCGGCATCGAGTAAGCAGTTATCTGCATAAATAATATATTGTTCTGCCTTCGTTTTCAGGGTGCGCAAAAAGTTCTCATCCAGTGTAGTAAGCTTTTCTTTATCGTAATAAAAATAATACGCCGTTTGGTATTGTTTTCCTAACAGATAGTTTTCTTCCTGTTTTTGGTAAGGAGTTTTTACCTCAGAGTACCAAATATATTCCCTGATTTTTTCTTCTCCTACTTCTTCATTTAATATATTTTCTTCTAAGAACAGCGGTTTACCTAGTTCGTAATAAGAAAAATCTCCTCCGGTCCCTTCTACCGCTTTGTTTTCTTCTCCATAGCCGGAAATTACCCGTTTTACCCTTTCGGCGGTAATACTTTCTGCATAGTCTTCCATTTCTACCAAAATAAACTTGCGGTTGCCTCCGTCTTGTTTATTAAGATTTAAAACGGCATGAGCCGTGGTTCCTGAGCCTGCAAAGGAATCTAAAATAATGGAGTTTTTTTCATATTTAATAAAGTTTAATATATTATAAATTAAATTAACAGGCTTAGAATAATTAAATACATTTTTATTGTCAAATAAATTTTTTAAATCTGATGCTGCATTAGCATTTAAAACATCTGTAATTAAATTTTTTTTTGGTGCAGCCCTTTCTATAGTAATGTTTGTATTATCAACTTTTAAATAATTCTTGTAACAAACAGCCCATCCACTTTTTTTATTTTTTGATTTTCTAAATTCCAAAAAATTATTTTGCAACGCCCATTTTATTTTTTCCTTTCCCCATTTCCAAATCCATCCATCATTAAAATATTCTTTTCTACCATTGGGATAAGTAAAAGTCCCATCAGGGCATTTTATTTTAAAGTTTAAGCTATCACTATATTGTAATCCTCCCCTATCAAGGTTATCTATATAATAAGGACCTCTTTGTTCAAAAAACTCATCTTTATATTTATATCTTTTTAAATCGTAAGATTCCTTGTTTTTATTAAAAATCACGTTATTATTCTTTGAATATATTAGAACATATTCAATAATATTTGCTATAGTTTTTGCATCTGATGCACCTGTTTTTTTTTGCCAAATAATATTATTTACAAAATTACCTGCCCCATAAATTTCATCACAGATTAATTTTAGGTTTGCCTGTTCGTTATCGTCAATAGAAATAAAAATAGCCCCATCGTTAGCTAATAATTTATGTAATAGTTTCAACCGGGGATACATCATGCAGAGCCACTTATCGTGCCGGCTTAAGTCTTCGCTTTCCTTACCTACTACCTGCCCTAACCATTTTTTTATTTTAGGATCGTTTACGTTGTCGTTATACACCCAGCCTTCGTTTCCGGTATTGTACGGAGGATCTATATAAATACATTTTATTTTTCCTTCGTACTCAGGAAGTAAACTTTTTAAGGCTTCGAGGTTATCGCCGTGTATAATTTTATTTTCGCTGGTTTTCTCTTTCTCTTCTGTTTGTGTACCGTTTGTATAGGTATATTGCTTTTCCAGTATCCTAAAAGGTACTTCCTGATGATGATTAATTACTTTCTCTTTTCCTATCCAATGAAGTGTAGGCATTTATCTAATTTTTTATCTAGGGCAAAGATAAAAAATATAGACTTTTGTATACAATATAAATTAACAAATTTATTATATTAATTTTTATTTTTTAATCGATTTTTATTTCTTATTTAATGTATATGGATTAAATTACTGCAAATATTTGTATTTAAAATATTTCTAATTTTTTGTTTAGAGTTAGTTATTTATCTTATTTTTAAACTAAAATATTATATCAATGAGCAAAAATTTGGAAAATTATCCGTTAGTATAACTTTAAAAGATAAAAGTAAAGAAGGTTTTATAAAGAGAATAAACAAAATATTTAACTATGTTAAATGAAAAAAAATAGAATGGAAATTCAATTATTTAAATTATTTTAGAAATAAAAGTAAACAATTTAACAAATATATAATATTCTGTTTAACAATAACTTTCAGAATAAATTTTGTAAAAATTAATAATTAAAAAAATTCATTAACTTATTATAAGAAACAAATATTGCTTATCCAGTCAATATATATTATATGTTTTTTTTATTAATGAATGGATTAATAATAAACCAATATCTTGATTATTTTAGCAGCCTAAAACAAACTATTTATTCAATAATCTCTCAATCAACTCATTTTTTTCTTGAATCATGCGTTCATAGAGTTCTTGTTTTTCTCTAAAAAGATCTTCTTTTTCGGTATACAGTTCAATGATTTTTTCAATAGGATTAAATGTGCATTTATAATGAAAACTTTCAATTGTATTTGCAATAAAATTCAAAGCGCCTTCATCATTGAAATTTTCAATCGCCTCTACGGGAATTTTAAGAATTTGAGCGATTTTTTCAAGAGTTTCTTTTTCAATTTCTTCTTTGGCTTCCAATTTAGAGACTCCTGCTTGCGTTATATGTAATTCAACGGCTAAAGCATCTTGTTTAACGCCTAACATTTCTCGCAATCTCTTTATATTTCTTCCGTGATGTACTTTTTTAGAGCTAATATCAGCATTCATGGTTTGTTTCGTTTTATCTGTTTACAAAAATATAAAATTATACGAATTAAATAAGATATTCTTCGGTTGTTGTGCGAATTAACATTTTATAATTATTTATCTTATCTAGGTGTCGTTACTTTGCTTGTATAAATATAATTAAAATATGAAACACAAGCCTTATAAACACATACAAGATTTGATTGATGATTTAAAGAAAGATCACGCTAAGCACAGTGAATATGCAGGTATCGGAAGTTATAAACATTTAGGGTTTACTATTCTTTCAATGCTAAATAGTTGTCAAACGCATTTGTTTTCTTTGGAAAATCAAGGTTCAAAGGAAGAAGAAGAAATACGGATTGATATTTATAACCTTTTGGAATTAATAAAAAAACTTCTTCCACATCTCGAATTTGAATTTTTAGATAGGGTATTAGTCGAAGACTAACGAAATTGGAATACGCAATTATACTTTAAAAATATCTTGAATTAGTTGTTGCACCCTTTGGGTTGAATAATAATACAAAAACATTTTATAGTTAAGCAAATCCATGACCTCAACTTTCCAAATATATTTGTTGTACGATTGAATTCTAATCTCCATTGAAGCATCTACAAATAAACCTAAAACGGCATTTTCAATCGAATTTATTTTAGAAAAAATTTCGAGTACTTGCGATTTTAATGCAGGTAAAGCCTCTTCCCTTTTAATAGAAAGTAATTTAGAACTATTTTCTAAATAAAGTAAAATCAATGGTTAAATTTCTTTTTATCTTTCGTAAGAATATGAAAACGCCATAACAACATAACGGCAGCAAATCCTAACCCAATACACAAACCGATCCAGGTTCCCACAGCTCCCAATTTTTGTTGGATGCATAAATAGTATCCTATGGGAATAGCTAAGATAATATACGCTATAAAACAAATAAGGGTCGGAATTTTCACATCTCTCATGGCTCGTAAACAGCCTAAGCTCACCACTTGTATACCGTCAAAAATTTGGAATAAGGCCGTTAAAATCACTAATCGTGAAGCAATAGCAATAACTTCGGTTTTACTTTTATCAAAAAATATTAACGGAAGTTGATCTTTAAAAATGATAAAAAGTATACCGCATATCGTCATAAAACCGACAACCAAATATATATTTGCCATCCCTGCTTTTTTTAGATCCGCCATATTCTTAACTCCATAATATCCGGCTACTCTAACGGTTGCTGCCACACCAAAACCGGTACATACTTGAAAGGTTATAGAAGCCAAATTGGATGTTACCGAATGGGCGGAAGTATCTAAATAGCTGTGCATTCCTGCAATAAATGCAGCAAGGGCAAACGAACTTATTTCAAATAAAGACTGTAATGAAGAAGGCAACCCTATGGAAATAAGCTTACGAAAATAGGCCGCTTGAAAATTTTTCCATTTAACCCCTTTTAAATAAAATAATGATTTTTTGTTAGTATATAAAACCACTATAATAATACACATCATTAAAATACGCGCTATTAAAGTTGCCGTTGCAGAACCTTGCAATCCCATTTCCGGCAATCCCCAATATCCGTATATCAATCCGAAATTCAAGATTACATTTACAATATTAGATATGATGGTTGCGATGGTAACTAAAATAGTCATGGAAATACCTTCAGAAAATTGTCTGTAAGATTGAAAAATCATTAAAGGCAATAAACTCCATGCGCTTATATTAAGGAAAGTAATTGCGTCGGGAATTACGGATACATCTTGTCCGGCTTTGTACATCAAAGGAGAGCACAACTCTAGTAAAAGAATGACCCCTAAGGCCAAAGATACATTCAAAACCATTCCGTGAGTAAATATTTTTTTCACTCGGTCAGTGTTTCCATTGGCTACGGAAGAAGATATAAGAGGCGACATGGAATAGGAAAACCCTAACAAAAAAACCAAGAAAATGAAAAACAAACTGGTTGCCAATGAAGATGAGGCCACGGCTCTTTCTCCTAAGTTTGCTATAATAATAATATCAATAAAATTCACGGAAACTTGTCCCAATTGAGTAATTACAACAGGTAATGCTAATTTAATATTTGCTTTAAAATGTCCTTTTAAATCCATTTGATTTTATTAGAGCCTGCAAAGATAGTGAATTAACAGAAATTCAATTGCTAAGCTTTCTGAATCTTTATACTAAAAATCCAAAATAATTTAATTTTATAGAATAAAATCTATTGTATCAATGGCATTTTGTATTATATAGAAGCCAACTTTTAAAATTTCAAGAATAATATCAGTATTAATGAAACAAAAGATGTACCTTTGCACTGCCAGGCATTCGCCATTATAAATGTAATACACTAATACATGAATACCCCTGCAAAAGAAAATTATTTTTTTCAGAAAATTGTGGTTATTGTCGGAACAGCTTTATTTATTATTAAAGTTATTGCCTGGCAGCTTACCCATTCCATAGCGATTTTAACCGATACGTTGGAAAGTATTATTAATGTTGCTGCCGGATTATTTTCTTTATACAGCCTTTACCTATCTTCCAAACCCAAAGACAGAGACCATCCCTACGGACACGGTAAAATTGAATTTATTTCGGCCGGGATTGAAGGAAGTCTTATTACTGTAGCCGGTGTGCTGATTATTTACGAATCGATACTTAATATTTTCAACGTTCATGAAATACGCAAACTGGACTTTGGAATTCTTTTAATTGCCGTGACCGGACTGGTGAACTATATTATGGGAGTTGCCGCCATTAAGAAAGGTAAAAAAAATAAATCTTTGGCTTTAATTTCGGGAGGAGAGCATTTAAAATCAGATACGTATTCCACCTTAGGACTTGTATTGGGTCTTTTTGTCATGTATTTTTTTAAAATATACTGGATGGATAGCGTGATAGCCCTGATTTTTGCTTTGATTATTATTTTTACCGGGGTTAAAATTATTCGTAAATCCTATGCGGGAATTATGGATGAAGCCGATGAAGAATTGATCGTTCAATTAGTTGAAACTTTAAATAAGAACAGAAATCCAAATTGGATTGACATTCATAATGTACGGTTTATAAAATACGGAAGCAGCTTACATCTGGACTGTCATTTAACCTTGCCCTGGTATTTTAATGTGAGGGAAGCTCATAAAGAATTAGATGCGCTTAAAAAGATAATTATTGATAACTTTGGCAACAGTTTTGAAATGTTTGTTCACGTTGATGATTGCTGTGAATCTATTTCATGCAAAATTTGTACAAAAACCAATTGCCCGTATCGTAAATATCTTTTTGATAAGGAGGTTTTGTGGACAAAAGAAATTATTGAGATTGACAAACGCCATAAATTAGATAAATAAAATATGAGTAAGAAAAAAAATTATTTACGTATTGAAGAAACTATTTTTAAGTCTTTAGGAAAAATTGGATATATCATTATCTTTACTTTAGTATTTTCTCTCGTAATGGTGTTGGTAGATTTTATACTTCATTGTTTTGTAGATAATCATTATACTTCTAAATTCTTATTCTCAGGAGAAATACCTTTTTCAAATTGGATCAACTTAATGTGGAAAAATTATTCTTTCTCCTTATTTAAAATAGTTTTCTTTGGCGTTATATTTATTATTTTGGGCTTTTATAGAAGCAAAGCTTTAACGAACGAATTTTCTCAATAGATCTAACAATTAAAATTACACTAAAATAAAAAGCTGCTTCCTGATTAGAAAGCAGCTTTTCTATTTATAAAAATATATTCTAATTTTATTTTTTAGTTAAAATGCTTGAAACGGCAGATTTTATAATTTCTGCTTTTTTAGCTAATTCTTCATCATTCCACAATAATGAAATAGGAATGGTTACCGTTTTGCTGATAATATCATCTGATTGTGAATAATCTGCATTAGCATAATTTGGTAACAATTCTTTGTGCTCTTTATAAAGAGGGGCTAACGATTTCAGTAATTTCAAATGATCCCATTTTCTGATATAATGCCAATTGTTATCATACCAATAAGCATTGCCAATACCTTTACTGCTTAATTCAAGCGATACTTTTTTTGCTAATTCTTGGCTAGGTAAAAATATACTTAAAAAAGAAGCATTATCTCCCGCTTCATCCGGTACTCGTCTGAAATTAACACCCTCTACTTCCTTTAACGCATCTTTTAATACTTTTTTATTTTTACGTTGTATGGAAAGTATTTGATCTAATTTTTCAAATTGAGCAAGACCTACAGCGGCGTGTAATTCAGAAATTCTGTAATTTAATCCTAAATACGGATGATTTTCGGCGCCTCTATTATTTCCGATATGATCATGTCCGTGATCCGTATATTGATCGGCATGTACATAGTACTCATCCTTATTGGTTACTACGGCTCCTCCTTCTCCACAAGTTACGGTTTTAACAAAGTCAAATGAAAAGCATCCTAAGTCTCCTATAGTTCCCAAATATTTACCTCTATAAGTACCTCCAAATGCTTGACATGCATCTTCAATTAATAATAATTTATATTTTTTTGCCAATTCTTTCAATGCGGAAATATCTGCCATAGCTCCGCACATGTGTACGGGCATAATTACTTTGGTTCGGGAAGATATGGCTTTTTCTACAGCTTTGGGATCTAAGGTTAACGTGTCGTCAATGTCAACCAAAACAGGAATGGCTCCCACGCTTAATACCGCCTCGAAACTGGCCACAAAGGTAAAGGTTGGAAGTATCACTTCATCTCCTGCCCCAACTCCTGCAGCATTCAAAGCCGTTATTAAGGCTGTTGTTCCACTACTGGTAAGTTGTGCATGACTTACATGCATTCTTTTTTGAATGGCCTGTTCAAACTCTTTTGCCTTCCAATGATTATTCCTTGCGGATTCAAAGTTATAACGCATAAGAATACCACTTTCAATAACATCGTTCAGGTGTTTTTTTTCTTCTTCACCCCAAAGCTCATATCCTGGCATAATAAAACTATTTTTATATTATTTTTTTTGTTAAAAATGTTAAACAAAGGTAACAAATTGACTGAAAAGAATCTTTATAAAAACAAATAAAAAAAAGTTAATACCTGAACTATTTCACTATAGATTATTTACAAATTTTGGAGCTGAACTCCCGTTTATAAAGGTAAAAAACAGTAATCAAGCTTTTATATTTTCCCTATTAGAAATAAAAAATACCAACTATTATATTAACTCATTTTGTAAAATTATAATATATCTAATTTTATTGTATAAAATTTATTAAATATTTAAATATTATTAATTTTTATTTATAATAATTTATTTTATTTGAAAAAATATTTAAAATTATATAAAATTAAATGTTAATAATTGTTAACTTTGTTAAACTAACATTAACATTAAAAAAGTACATGAGCACACAGGCTCCATACCGTTTTTTCATTTTATTATTTTTAGGAATTTTTAATTCAATTCCTGCCCAAATTATGCCCCCCCCTTCGGTGACGATAAAAGATCATAATGGCCTGAAAAGTCCTGTTACCATTGATTGTAATTATAAATTCAACGAAAACCATAAAATTTTACTGAAGGCTGAATATCCGGAACTAAAAAACACGTCTTCCTATGCTGTAACCTCTATTCCTTTTAATCCGGTGGGAACATTCTCTGAAGGTCAAGAAGTTATCATTGACAGTGATGATAAATGGAGCAACGCACAAGAACTCCCTTTTAATTTCTGTTTTTACGGTAATACTTTTAACTCTATTATTTTAGGTGATAACGGAGTCATCTGTTTTGATACCCAATATGCGGGAACTGAATGTCCTTATGCCATTGCAGGATCTATCCCCGATCCTAATTTAATGCATAATACCATATTTGGGGCTTATCATGATATGACCAATGATAGTGATGTATTTGGATGTACTCGTGATTGCGGTAAAATCACCATGTATACGACAGGGATGATTCCTTTCCGAAAAACAATCATAAATTATTATAATATGAATCATTTCGGTTGCGAAGACTCAAAATCGACCGTGCAAATAATACTTTATGAAACTACTAATGTTATCGAAGTCTATGTAAAAGAGAAACCGTTAACTTGTGAAATAGGAAATGAAAAAAGAGCACTTATCGGAATCACTAATTCTGATGGATCTGAAGGAGTTTCACCCGATCAAAGAAATACAGGAATCTGGGAAGCCTATCATGAAGCATGGAGATTTGCTCCGCAAGGTACTCCTACTGTTCCTAAAGTTGAATGGAAAGATGCCGATCAAACCCTTCTTCCTTCATCGGAAGTTAATCCGAAAAATTCAACAACTTATTATGTGAACGTATCCTATGCCGGTTGTACTCCGATTACCCTAAATGATGAATTCCAAATTATTTTCGCCTCTGACTTTCCAAAAGTGAAAGATATACAGGTAAATAAATGTTTTGAAGGTATAACCCCAAATGAAGTTATCAATTTAGAAGAATTGATGAAAGAAGCATCTGAATCTACTCCCGATGTCATTACCACTTTACATCAGAATATAGAAGATGCCCATTCAGGACAATATCCTTTGACGGGTTTAAATTCCTATCCGATTACTTCTAATTCAAATTCCTTTTATTTACGAGCTTCAAAGGGTAAAGATTGTTATTCGACCTCGGTGATTACCATTCACATGAAAAGAAAACCCGGCCTAAAAGAAATGGAACCTATTATTATTTGTAGTAATGGTGACCGGGATTCTGAAATAATATATTTAAACAATTATACGAATCAAATAAATGGATATGAAGAATGGATGAACCTTGATTTTTATGATTCCTATGCTAATGCTCTAAACGGAAATCATCCCATTAGTACCCTTTCGCTTTCTTCTGCGGTAACCGTCTATGCAAAAGCAAGTAATAAAGATTTTGAAGATTGTTTTTCTATCATTCCTGTAACTTTCAAATTTCAAAAAACGATTGTTTCCAAACCTCAAGAAATTATACTTTGTAATGAAGATTTAAAAGGACGAGAAATTTATAATTTGAGATCCTATGAAGCCTCGATTACGGGATATGATAATCTTTCTTTTAGTTATTTTACTTCCGAATCTGATGCTTTACAAAATATAAATCCTATAGTAAATCCTAATAATTATTATGTGACCAATGGAGAGAAAATTTTTATAACCATTACAAGTCCGGGCTATTGCTCTTCTATATCATCGTTAACTTTTACTTTTAAAAAGTCTTTAGTAGAAAACTTACATAAATACGTGTGTGATGATAATTCCCAAGATATAAAGGTGAATCTTTTAGACTATTATTATTTAATGAAAAAAGAACACGATATAGATCTTTATGGAATGTACACTACCTGGCAAGGAGCTATAGATAAAGATAGTTTGCTGCTAATTACTGATTTAGAAAATTTTAAAGTCAATTATCCATTTTCAATTATTTATGTTCGTTTTTATGATAAAAAGATTAAATGCGATTTTATTCGAGAAATAAAATTGGAGATTAGAGATAAAATTGAAAAAAGGCCATCTTATAATGTTTGCGATATTAATAATTCAGGTAAAGTTAATTTTAACCTTAATACGTTAAGACCTATTTTTCTTGCCGGATATCCACCATCTTCAATCGCATTTTATGAAACATTGGATGACTATAACAATGAAATTAATCCGGTAACTGAAACTATCATCACCGGACCCAAAACCATTTATGTCAAAGTTAATGTTGATGATGGATGCAAATATTTCTATATGATTAATCTCTTTTTAAAATCTTTAGAGGTATCTGAAACACAAAAAATTTCATTATGCGATAGAGGTAATGATGGAATTGAAAATTATTATTTGAACGATTTAATCAATTTTTTAGGCCTAACCGATTACAGTTCTGTTCAATTCTACACGTCTGAACACGATGCTTTCAAAGAAATACATCCGATTTCTGCTATAGAACCCTATCCTATAAGTATAAGTAATAATAAAGTATATGTTAGAACTAATTATGAAAACAGTTGTCCAAGTATTATTCCTGTAGAAATATGTTTGTTGGAATCGGTAACAGTTCCTGATTTGAAAACTATTCAGGTTTGTGATACAGACAATAGCCATAACAAAATAGTAAATTTAATTCCGGTGATTGCAGAAAGCGGAGTAGATACGAAACTAGTTTCGGTAGATTTTTATTTAACGGCAGAAGGAGCTCAAAATCAAAACAATAATGAAAAAATTTTAGATCCTACTGCATTCGCCTTATACAACACTACTACACTATATGTTCGTTTTACCAACAAAAAATCAAAATGTTGTGAAATAAAGCCTTTAAAAATAAAGTTAAATCCTTTTCCTATTGTTTTAAAATATAACTTGGATATCTGTGACTTTAGTAATGATAATGAGGAAGAAGTAATTTTAAGTGAATTAAACTCTCATATAGTTATCAATCCGCAAAGTTTTACTTTCTCCTATTATTTAAATGAACAAGATGCTTTAAATAACATTAATACTATTATAAAACATACTATAAAAAATTCAACGCAACTATATGTTAAAATCTCTTCAGGTAAGGAATGCCAGATCATTCAAAAATTAGGTTTTACGTTACAATCTTCACCTTTAGTTAAAGATAAAATTGTTGAAATATGCGATAATAATGCCGATGATACGGAAATTGTAGATTTAACCTTATATGAAGAAGATTTAGTTACAACTTCCCGATCAAATTATCAATACTCATATTATACTTCATATGAAAATGCGTATGCAGATAAATTTAGTATTTCCAATACAAATGAATATGTCATTCAACCATTTCCTACTACCATTTATGTAAGAATTACTAATTCTTCAGGATGTTTTTCCATTGCAAAAATCACTTTTAAAAGTGCAGAAAAAGTGTTAGCTCAAAATAAAAAAATACATATTTGCGATGTGGGATCAGATATGCAAGAATATGTTAATTTAACCAACTATATATCTGATGTTTTAATTACCTCGGGCCAAAATTTAACTATTAATTATTACAAAACCGAGGAAGGAGCTAATAATAGAGACAGCCATACGCTCATAAAAAATCCTGAACGTTATTCTGTTACCTTATCAAAAGATTATGTATGGGTACGGATGGATAATCCTTCTACCGGTTGTTATACGGTTAGATATTTAGAAGTTAATTTAGAACCTCTTCCTAAACTTATTAATGCTAAATATTTAGTTTGTGATACAGATTTTGACGATATATATAAAGTAGATTTAGATGATCTTCGCTATACCGTAATATTTAACCCCGACGGGTATACATTTTCCTATTATCATTCTCAGGAAGATGCTGTTAAAGACATCAATAAGATCAAAAATATACATCAATACACAGTAAAAAGCTTTAATGAAAAAATAGTACTGAAAGCAACCAATAAATACGGGTGCAGCTCAATCAGAACTGTTACCTTATACACAAAAGATAAAATTAAGGTTTCAACTCAATCCATGGAAATTGAAAGTTGTGATGATGACTTTGATGGATTAACATTTTTCAATATCACTACCATGAACTCATCCATAACCAAAGATCCAAAGGCTACTTTTGAATATTTCAGCACTTTAAACGATGCTAAAAACCAAACCAATCCTATTGTAGATCCTTATAATTATAAAAATATTATACCTTTTAAGGACCAAGTATACGTCCGAGTTTCATCTCCCGATTACTGTCCGGCTCTAAGTGTAATAAACCTTAAGGTTTTACCGGTTCCTGTAAGTTCATTACAAAAGAACCTAAAAATATGTCCGAATGGAACTCTTGAACTAGTAGCGGATACAAAAAATCCTGAGGATTTTTACGAATGGAATACCGGAGTAAAAGGATATGATAAACATACAATAACCATATATAAAGCAGGTATTTATACGGTTACCATTACCGGTAAAAACGGTTGTAAGTATACTTATACCACTCATGTAACCGAATATGCTAAAACGAGAATTACAGATTTAAAGGAAGGTAATGATTATATAACGGTAATTGCCGAAGGGGATGCTCCTTTGGAATATTCTATGGATAATAAAAATTGGCAATCCCATAATACATTTTATAATCTAAAACCGGGGATATATACTTTCTATGTAAGGTCATTGGCAAACGGTTGTTATTCTCCCGAAAAGAAAGGAGTTTTATTTAAGATAAATAATGTGATAACTCCCAATGGAGACAATCTTAATGATGCGTGGAGATTATGCGGCTTGGAAAATTTCGACTCACTTCCTTCTCATATCAAAATTTTTGACAGATATGGTAAAGTTGTATTTTCACAAAGTTCTAATTCATGCTTTGTATGGAATGGATATTATTTGGGCAGACCATTACCTACTACTTCCTATTGGTATGTTATTGATATTGCTGACGGAAGACAATTTACAGGATGGATCGTTGTAAGAAACCATAATAATCATGTTGATTAATGAATAAATAGTTCTCATATAAATTTTTATCTTTAAAACACGTACAGGCATATACGTATTCAATTTTTTGAGCAGCGATTATATGTCTGTATTTTTTTATGATTTAACTCCGTCTTTACTTATAAAATTTTTTGAGAAGACTAAGGAATACAAAGTTTAGAGTCGAGGGCATTTTAAAAATTTTTGAATTGGTAATTTAAAAGTAAGCCATTCTGAATGAATTAAACAATCAGAAGGCTTAGCGGTTGTTAAGATTAAAATTTAAACTATTAAATTTTAATCTTAAAAATGGTTTGTGTATTTATATAATGTAGTGTAGTTTATATTTTATTTGCTATAAAACAACTTCTTTAAGAATATTTATTCCGTTTATAGAAGCAGGAAATCCTGCATAGACTGTCATAAGTAGCATTACCTCTTTAATTTGATCATGAGTTAAACCTATATTCAATGCTCCTTTTATATGAAAATTTAATTGAGATTGTGCATTTCCCAATGTTGCTAAAGCTGCTATGGTGGCAATTTGTCTATATTTTTTATCTAAATTATCTCTTGAAAAAATATCTCCATATCCATATTCAATAACAAAGCTAACCAACTCCGGTGAAATGTCTTGATACGCCTTTTTTAGAATATCTTCTTGTTCTTTATTCAACATGGCTAAATAATCAGCTCCTAACTTATATCGGTCTGTCTCATTTTTAGAAGCCTTTTTACCTTCTTCATCTTTGATTCCTTTTTCTTTTCTTTCTTTAAGGACCTCTCTAAATGCATTCATTCCATTAATACATTTTGGAAATCCACAATAAACCGACATTTGCAAAATAACCTCTTTTATTTCATTTATGGAACAACCTACTTGTAAGGCTCCATGTAAATGGACTTTTAATTGAGGTATGGCTCCCTGTGCCGTGAGAGATGAGATGGCCGCTATTTCTTTTGATTTATTATCCAGTGCTTTTAAACTATAGACTTCTCCAAATGAATATTCAATAATAAATCTACTTAATTCAGGTGAAATATCTTTTAAGCTTTCAACAGTTCTGATTCCGGCTTCTCCATCAATTTCTTTTAATTTTTCCCAACCTTTTTGGTAACGTTCTGATTTTTCCATTTGCGCATAACTATTTAATGTTAATATAAATACCATTAATACGGTAAGTAATTTTTTCATTTTGTTTTTAAGCAAAAATACCGGAGATCAGCACTCTACAGGTAGGACTTTTATTTCTGTTTTCGGTACTTTTCCAAAAAGGTTGAAGGAGAGAAATCTGTTTTCTTTTTGAAAATACGTGAAAAATAAGAGGGATCTTCAAAACCTAATTTATAAGCTATCTCGTTAACATTATACTTGCTAAATAGTAATAATCGTTTGGCCTCTGTAATTTTAAGATCTATAATATATTGTTTGGAAGAAATGCCTTTGTAATGTTTACAAATTTCATTTAATTCTTGAGTTGTAACTTTCAATTTTTCAGCGTAATATTCAATGGATGATGTTTTAAAATTTTCTTCAAAAATTACCATTTTGAAATCGTCTAAAAGAGTATGATGAAAGTTTGTTTCTTTTTTAAATGACAATCTGTTAAGTATGGAATAGAGATAGGGAATTCCTAATTTTATAGTTGTATCGGCTACTTCATCTTTAAATCCAAATTCATGAATAAGGTTCATAAAACAGCTTTCCATAATTTGTATATATGTAGTTGGAACATCTACAAATGCCCTATGATTATCAATACCCAATTCCAAGCCCAGGCAAGCATCCACCATCAAAATATACCCTTTGCTGTCAGAAGAATATTCCCAATTATGTATCTGTTTAGTATTTACAAGAAAAATACGGTTGGGTTTTATGGGATACTCTTGAAAATCGACTACATAAAATCCGCTTCCATGAGTAAACCAAACCAGAGAATAGAAGGAATGTCGATGAGGCCATTCAATATCCGGATCTTCTGTTCCTTCAAATGTTCCCACAAAATACGAAATGAAATGATTCGGTACCCCTAAGATATTTGCTATTGAATATTCTTTTAACATATAACAAAGATAAAATATATTGTGAGTGATATAATAGAAATATATTTTTTAAATTTCTGATACTGAACTTAAAAACTAGTTTGAAAACCTATTGATTACCTTTTTTATAATGGAATTATATAATTTATTGACAGTTAAATTTGTATTATTGATTAGTATCAAATATACTTTATATAAAAAGTTTCCATAATTATATAATTTACTTTCATTAATTATAGAGTACATTTGAGATATCAAATAAATTTGAACAATAAATATGAAAAATGAATTAAAATTTAAAACTAATATAGATTGTGGAGGTTGTGTAAAAGCAGTAACCCCCTTTTTGTCTAAAGTAGAAGGTATTTCAAAATGGGAAGTTGATACAGCTAATCCGGATAAAATCTTGACTGTAGACTTAGCGGGTGCTACGGAAGAAGAGGTTGTCAATGCAGTAAAAAAAGCCGGATTTACCATTGAGAAAATTTAATTTTTCAATAAAATTGCTAAAAGAACCTTTATTTTTTTAAGGGTTCTTTTTATTGTTAACTTCTTTTTGTTCTTTAATCCTATAATAATATTAATTACCTTTGCATTTTAAAAATTTATATATATATAAAATATAATTTGGATAGCAATGACTAACTCTGAAAAAGAAAATTCGATCGGTTACCAATTAAGTTATACAGAAAATCTGCACAGGAATCTTTTAAATAAAAAATTTTCAACCAATAAGTTAGACATTACTCCCGAACAATTTATTATTTTAGATTTATTAACGGAACATTCTACAGGAATATCCATGCAGAAAATATCAGAAAAAATACACAGAGATAATTCTGCCATTACCCGATCCATTGATATTTTAGAAAAAAAAAATTTGGTAAGCAGAGTCAATGCAGAAAAAGATCGTAGGAAAAAAATTATATTAATTACTAAGCAAGGAATTACACTTTTACATAATGCTAAAGACATAGCAAAGCAATATGCAAAAGAAGTTGCAAAAGGACTAACTGAAAAACAACTTAATGATTTATTTTCTATTCTTAAGATTATCCAGAAAAATATTAATGAATCTAATATATAGAAATGCCTTATAACCTTTTTATATAAAAGGTTTATTCTTCACAACTATGCTTTTTGAAATTTAAAATTTGCGGTAAAGATATGCGTCTTAAATAAATAATAGCTTACCCTAACTATCAATTATAATTTAACAGCTTCAAACATTTGAGTCGGATTTACAATTTCATCTTGTGCTGCTACCAATTGCAATTCATACTCTCCTTGTCTATGAGTTTCCAGCATTACGGCATAAACAGCAGCAGTTGTATGTTCTAATACTTCTTTATAATTTTTCCCCAGTAACATATGGGTCAGTAATAAACCGGAAGTAAGATCCCCTACTCCAACCGGTTGACGAACACCAAAATCTACTAAAGGTCTTGATATATGCCATTTTCCTTCTGAAGTAGACAATAACATCTCAAATTTATCTGAACGATAGCCTGCCCTGCTTAAGTGTTTAACTAATACAGTTTTTACCCCTTTACTGTGAATTACATCAACTGCAGAAACTACATCTGCAACTGAAGTAATGGTTCGATCGGTTAAAATTTCCAACTCTAATAGGTTAGGTGCCATAATGTCACTTACTCCCATCGCTTCATTTTTAAAAAATTCCGACACTCCGGGAGCTACAATACAGCCTTTTTCAGGATGTCCCATAACGGGGTCACAAAAATAAACGGCATTTGGATTTTCATTTTTAACCTTTTTAACTATTTCCAAAATTGATTTTCCTTGTTCGGGAGAACCGATGTATCCGTTTAAAACTGCATCGCATTTTTTCAACTGATGGATGTTGTCGATTCCTTGAACAATATCCAATAAATGTTTGGCTGTCATTACTTCACCCGTCCATTGTCCATATTGTGTATGATTGGAAAATTGCACCGTATTTAATGACCATACTCTAACACCGCAACGCTGCATAGGAAATTCAGCTGCGCTGTTTCCTGCGTGGCCATACACTACATGAGATTGGATGGATAAAATATTTTTCATTAGTTTTATAATTAATAGTTACAAATTTATAAACTTTATTGGCAATTAGTAGTAATTTATAAAGAATTGTTCAGTATGTTCATTTCTCAATATGAAAAGTAAAATAATTAATAAACCATATAAAAGAAGATTAATTTCTTGTTAAAAACCGTTAAAGCAACAAAATAATTGAAATTTGGTATTACTTTTGAAATAAAAAAATCCAGTATTTATTTAAATTAAATTGTACTATGAAAAAAAATAAGTTTGAAATTAAAAAAATAGGTTCTTATATTTTAGTAGGTGTGATAGGGGGATTGATTTCTGCAGGTGCAGTTACCTCCATATCAAAAAATACGAATTTAAAAGATTTTGAAATATTTAAAAATCCTACCCAAAACGAAAAAGCTTATTTTACTTCAGCTTCTACTAATAGCGTATTGGGATTAAATCCTCCCGATTTAACCATCGCAGCAGAAAAAACCGTGAATGCAGTAGTGAGTGTAAAATGTTATTCTTCCTATGTGCAGCAGCAACAACGCAGATCCTTAGATCCGTTTGATTTCTTTTTTGGAGATCCTTTTAATTCTCAAGGGCAACAAAGACAACAACAAAATCCAAAAGATTCTCCAAACGGTTTAGGTTCGGGAGTAATTATTTCTAGTGATGGTTATATTGTTACTAATAACCACGTGATTGATGGAGCTGATAAAATAGAAATTACACTTAATAATCAAAAAACATATACAGCCACTTTAGTCGGAACGGATATTAATTCAGATATTGCTCTGTTAAAAATTGATGAAAAAGGGCTCAGCTTTTTAAATTTCTATAATTCCGATAATGTGAGAATTGGTGAATGGGTATTAGCTGTAGGAAATCCATTTGGATTAACTTCAACAGTAACAGCGGGAATCATTTCAGCCAAAGGCCGTAGTTTAGATCTCTTGCGTTCCAATTCCAGAAGTCCTATTGAATCTTTTATTCAAACGGATGCGGCAGTAAATCCCGGGAATAGCGGAGGTGCTTTAGTAAATGCCAACGGTGATTTAATCGGTATTAATACAGCAATTGCTTCTCATTCCGGAACCGGAACATTTGAAGGGTACAGTTTTGCTGTTCCTTCCAACATAGCTAAAAAAGTTGTGGAAGATATTCGCAAATACGGTTTGGTTCAACGGGGTTATTTGGGTATTGGTGCTATTGACTTAAGTGATGATTCTGCAGTTAAACAATATAATTCTCAAAATAAAACCAATTATAAATCTCAAGAAGGTGTACTTATCACTGATATTCAAAATGACGGAGGAGCAAAAGATGCCGGCTTGAAAAAAGGAGATATTATCAAGCAAATTGACGGAACGAATATTAAGAACTTCCCTACTCTTTCGGGAGTTATTGGTGAAAAAAGACCGGGTGACCAAGTAAAGGTTACTGTTATACGAGATGATTCGTATAAATCTTTCAATGTTAGAATTAAAGATGCTAAAGGAGGGACTTCGGTTAAAACGAAGAACGATTTAAGTGTCGCCGAAAAGTTGGGTGCTGAATTTCAAGAATTGACTGATGACCAAAAGGTTAATTACGGTTTAGAATCCGGTATTGTTGTAACCAGAATCGATTCTAACGGAAAATTGAAATTAGCAGGCATTGGTGAAGGATATATCTTAATGGAAGTAAACGATAAGCCTGTTAATAGTGAAAAAGACATTGAAAAAATATTGAAAAATTATAAAGGAACGGTTTCTGTAAGATATGTAGATCCTTATGGTAGAATCTATCGTAGAGGATTTAAAATGGAATAAGAAATGTAGTTATTGATATATAATTAATTAGTAGTTTGAATTGCAACTTTTTAAATTTATTAAAAAGTTGCAATTCTTTTTATATAATGTTTTTATGATACATAAATTATTACTGATGTAATAATTTCCAAAGTTCGTCTTTTAATTGAGTTAAATTTTCTCCGGTTACGGCAGAAATAAATAATAATTTGAAATTTTCAGGAAAAGTCTTCCTTATTTCATCCTCCAATTCTTTATCCAGTAAATCTGATTTTGAAATTGCAATTACTCGATCTTTATCATTTAATTCCGGATTATATTTATTCAGCTCATTTAACAGAATTTTATATTCTTGGTAATAATCTTTTGCATCAGCCGGAATCAAAAACAATAAAATTGAATTTCTTTCTATATGTCTTAGAAATTTATATCCTAAACCTTTTCCTTCAGATGCTCCTTCAATAATTCCCGGAATATCGGCAATTACGAAAGATTGAAAATCCCTGTATTTAACGATTCCTAAATTAGGTACTAAGGTGGTAAAAGCATAATCGGCTATTTTCGGTTTTGCAGAGGTTAATGCAGACAATAATGTTGATTTTCCTGCATTTGGAAAACCTACCAATCCCACATCACCTAATAACTTTAATTCCAAAATAAAATTACCTTCCTTACCGGGCAATCCGGGTTGAGCATATCGCGGTGTTTGATTGGTTGATGATTTAAAGTGTGAATTTCCTAACCCTCCTTTTCCTCCTTCAAGTAAAATTATCTCTTCTTTATCTTTAGTTATTTCTCCAACAACAGTTCCACTTTCATCTTTAGCAATAGTTCCTACGGGAACCTCGATATACAAATCCGCTCCATTAGCTCCGGTTAATTCTTGCTTTCCTCCGGGTTTACCGTTTTCTGCTTTATTGTGTTTGGAATATTTTAAAGCCAAAAGGGTCCATAGTTGAGCATTACCACGTAAAATTATATGTCCCCCTCTTCCTCCATCTCCTCCATCAGGGCCACCTTTAGGTATATATTTTGCTCTGTGAAGGTGTGCAGAACCGGCGCCTCCGTGTCCGCTTTTACAAAAAATTTTAACATAATCAACAAAATTCGACTGCATATATCTTTTATTTTTTTATAAAAAAAGGATTATCATTTTTCATAATAATCCTTTTATTGGTATGTGTTACATGTATTTTTTTATACAAACTTTTCTATTTCTTTAGACAGTTCTGCGGTTATATCTTCAATACTTCCCTCTCCATCTAATTCAACCAGTTTATGTTGTTCTTTATAATAGTTGGAAACAACGGCTGTTTTTTCATAATATTCTTTAATTCTGTTACGAATTATACTTTCATCTGCATCATCTGAACGACCGCTTTCTTCACTTCTTTTTAAAATTCTTTTAACTAGAATTTCATCTTCTACATAAAGGGCTAACGTTACATCTACTCGGGTTTGAAATATAGAATCCAATAATTCATCAAGGGCTTCTGCTTGGCTTTTAGTTCTTGGATATCCATCTAAGATAAACCCTTTTTTGTTTGAATTTCTTTTAAGTTCATCTATCAACATTTCTGTTGTAAGTTCATCCGGCACTAATTTTCCATGATTTATATAGGTTTGAGCCTCTTGACCTAATTTCGTATTATTCTTTATATTATATCTGAATAAGTCTCCGGTGGAAATGTGTTCTAAGTGATACTTTTCTGCTAAAATTTTTGCTTGAGTCCCTTTTCCACTCCCGGGAGGGCCAAATAAAACAATTATATTCATATTTGAAATTCTGTTTATTCTCCTTTTAATTGGTATAAGTCTTTAAAATTCCTTCCTAAACCATTATAATCCAACCCATACCCTATAACAAATTTATTAGGTATATTCATTCCTATTAAATCTATATTTAGATCCTTTTTATAAACATCAGGTTTAAAAAACAAAGTTGCAATTTTAATGCTTTTCACCGGTTTTACTTCAAGTAATTTATAAAGGTATTCCAAGGTGTTACCGGTATCAATAATATCTTCAAGTATTACTATATCTCGGTTTGTGATGTCTACAGTCATATCTGTAATTAAATCAACAGTTCCTGAACTTTGCATTCCGCTTTTGTAAGAAGACAACTGAAGGAAACCTATTTCACAGTTGCCTTTATAATTTTTTAAAAAATCACTGAAAAACATAATAACTCCGTTGAGCACCCCTATAAAAACGGGGACGGTGTCTTTGTATTCTTCATACAAAGTATTGGTCATCCTTTGTATAGAATGGTCTATTTCTTCCGAAGATATAAAAGGGGTAAAAGTTTTATCCAGAATCTTAATTTCTTCCATATATAACTATCTTTACTATGCCGCAAATATAATGATATTGACTAAATATCAAAGTTTGAAGTATATAATTTTTAATGTTAGATAAATGAACCATCATAAAAGATTATTTTTCATGATGATGTTGATGTTGATTGGGAGGAACTATAAGAATGGGTACTTTAGATTTATTAATTACGTTTTTTGAAACACTGCCGAGAATTGCTTCCATAAGTAAACCTCTTCCATGAGAACCCATAATGATAAGATTAGCTTTTCTGGATTCTGCTTCTTTCAATATAATATCTGCCGGTGTTCCTTGTTTTATAACAATTTCAACTTCAACGCCTTGTTCTTTAATTGATTTTTCATATTCTACCAATTGTCTGGTTTCTTCCTTCATACCTGCTTCTTCCAATTCCGGAAGATATTGAAAACCGATATCCCCTATAATAAAACCTAAATCTAAACTGGCAACATGTAAAAGGCACATTTTACTTCCGGTAGCTTTGGCATAGATGACAGCTTCTTTCAAAATATATTTGGTAGTTGCTGAAAAATCTACAGGGACTATCATTGTTTTCATAACCTAATTTTTTATTATACAGCTTAAAGTTAATGAATATTTTTATTTTTATCATAAAATTTCAATAGAATAAATTTTCTTACTTTTGCAAACTAAGTTTTATTTTGAATATGCATATATTTATCCAAATTGCCCAGTTATTATTATGTTTATCTATTTTAGTTGTCTTTCATGAAGCAGGACACTTTTTAGCGGCAAAATATTTTAAGACAAAGGTTGAAAAATTTTATTTATTCTTTGATCCATGGTTTTCTTTATTCAAAAAGAAAATAGGTGATACTGAATATGGTATTGGTTGGTTGCCGTTAGGGGGATATGTTAAAATAGCAGGCATGATTGATGAAAGCATGGATACTGAGCAAATGAAAAGTCCACCTCAGCCTTGGGAATTTCGTTCTAAACCGGCTTGGCAACGTTTAATTATTATGCTTGCCGGAATTTTTGTGAATATTCTATTGGCTATCATTATATATGCCGGAATTTTAATGACTACAGGTGAACAAACTATTAATACGGATCTATTAAAAGACGGATATGCATTTTCTGATGTAGGAAAAAAATTGGGATTTAAAGATGGTGATATTATATTAGAAGTTGATAATAAAGAGATTCCAACTTTTAATTATTTACCTGTTTCTCTTTTATTCGGTGATCATGTAACGGTTAAGCGCGATGGAAAAATCATTAAATTTAACCTTCTCCCTGAAGAAAAAAGGGATGTTTTAAAACAGGAAGGAAGAGGCTTTATTTCTCCGAGAATAATTGCCGATGTTGATTCGATTTTACCTAATTCACTTGCTTCAAAATATCTTAAAAAAGGAGATATTATAACTAGTTTCAACAAGCAACCTATTAAGTATATTGATGAATTTAGATTAGAACTTTCTAAACATAAAAATGACAGTGTAACTTTAGGGATATATCGAAATGGACAAAATATAAATGAAAAACTTTTTGTTCCAGATAGCGCCATTTTAGGTTTTGTTCCTAGTGCTTCGAATTTAAAAAATGCAACTGCATATAAAAAATATAATTTTATGGATGCCTTTAAAAGGGCGCCGGTATTGTCTTGGGAAATGTTATTGGTTCAAATAAAACAATTTAAACTTATTATTAATCCAAAAACAGAAGCTTATAAACAAGTAAGCGGCCCTTTACGATTATATAAAGCATTTTCACCTGAATGGGATTGGGGACAATTTTGGAGTTTTACCGCTATGTTTTCTATATGGCTTGCGTTTTTAAATCTTTTACCGATTCCAGGATTAGACGGAGGTCATGCTTTATTTACCATTGCTGAAATGATTACCGGTCGTAAATTAAGTGATAAGACGATGGAAAAGGTTCAGATGGCGGGTATATTTATCCTTCTTGGATTAATGATTTTGGTATTTGGAAACGATATATGGAATATTATTGAAAGTTTGATAAATAAATAGTCATTATTTGTATTAAAAGTATCAATTTTAAAATTTAATATAACTTTAAGGTTACATAGTATATGTAACCTTTTTTATTTTCAATATTATAATAATTACTTATTTTAAATCGATATCAACTTTTAAGATTTTCTAAATAAATTAAAAGTCATCTCATGCCCAAAAATTAAACATTTAATTTTTATACCTATATTTAAAATCATAGAATTTATTTATTTTTATTGTTTACGTATTATTAAATTTATATATAATATTTGTATAAAATTAATATAAATATTAAATTTAAAAAAAATATATTTTTATGAAAAAGATAATAATAGTTCTTTACTTCTTTGTAAGCACTTCATTTTTATTTTCACAAGACGATAAACCCTATCCGAGGTATCTAACAAATCGTTTTTGGGATAATTGGTTTATAAATATTGGTGGTGGTGGCGGAATGTATTTTGGAGGTAAACAATTCAAAGAAGCTAGTTTTATTGATCGTCTTACATGGGCGTCTCATATAAGTGTCGGCAAATGGTTTTCACCACTTGTTGGGGCAAGATTGACGTTTCAAGGTGGTCTAAAACATACATTCAATCCAAATGGAAGACCCGTTTTTGATGAAAATAGAAATCCGGTTGATATAAGTACTTTAGACCCTAAATTAATACATCATATGCATCGTGGTTACTATATAACAGTTCATGCTGACGCGATGTTAGATCTTTCTAGCTTATTTTATGGGTATAAAGACGATAGAGCCTATAGTTTGATATCGTATGCAGGAGCTGGTATAGGAACTGATAGAAATGCAATCGATAATAATTCTCCAGTAATTTTACTTGGTTTATTAAATACTTTTCGAATTAATAAAAATTTTGCGATAAGTTTAGATATTTCTGCCCAAGCTGTTCAATCAAAGTTCAACGATTCCAAATACCCAAAAAGATGGACAAAATCTTATAAAAAACAAGATTGGGATGGAATCGGTTCTGTGAATTTAGGTTTTATTTTAGGTTTAGGTGGTAAACAAATATTTGAAAAAGCAGATAAGGTACATGTTGTTGACAATGCTTATAATAATGAATTAGTAAATAAATTAACTAACCAAATAGATAGTTTAAATAATGAAAATAAACTTTTAGCTGACAATCTTGATAAAATTAAAAATGTTCCACCAAAGGTTGAAATTTCTAGGGAGGTTATTATTAAAAATAATCCATATCCTATTCAATTTGAAATTAATAGCAGTATTATAAACTCTAAACAAGAGGCTATAATTTATAATATTGCTGATTTCCTTAAAAATAATGAAGATTGTATTGTTGAAATTGTTGGTTTATGTGACAGCAAAACAGGAACAAAAAAATACAATGAAGCACTTTCAATTAAACGAGCTAAATCTGTTGAAAACAAATTAATCAAACAATACGGAATATCTAAAGATCGTATCATATCAATTGGAAAGGGTGATTCAATTCAACCTTATCCTAATAATGATTGGAACCGAGTAGTTATAATAACTTTAATGGATAAATAATTTATAATTTGTAAAAGGGCTATATACACAAAGTGTTTAGCTCTTTTATTTGATTAAAGATTGCTTATTTTTCCATGTAACTTAATAAATTTAACAAAATTAAATTTTAAATAAGTTTCGAGTTTAATTAAAAATGCATGATATTATAATGTCAAAATTATTTATCTTATATTAATTTAAATTAATTATGTTTAATTAAATTTATACAGTCGATTATTATAATATATTAATGCAAATTCGTATTTAAAAATGATTAAAAGATAATTACAGATTTGTTTTTAAATATTTTTAAAATAAAATTTAATTTATTCGTTAATAAATTAATTATCTTTACCCTCATAGGTTTGTCAAATAATATAAAATAACTTGATAAAGGAATTAATATAATAGATAAAAAGCAAACTAATAGTAATCTTATCCATCCTTCTGTTAATAAATAATGTAGATATATCTGAATTACAGATCCAAAAAATACAGCCATTAAACACAAAAATAAATTTTTTAACGATATAAATTTATAGGAAAGTTGTGGAAGTAAATATTGCAAAACTATTGTTATTGAAAAGTAATAAATTATCATCATGATAACATTTAATATATATGGAATAATGGGTGAATATCCCATTTTAAAGAAGACATAAGAGAATGGTAAAACCATTAAATATATTGTTCCAGAAATAAAACTAAAACTTTTTATCCTTCCTGTAGCATGTATAGCAAAAAGCATTGGAGCACTAACAACATAAATTATATTTGATACTAGATTTAGTTGTGTAAATTTCAAAGCATAGTTTGGAACTTCTTTTAACCATATGTGTAATATAAAATTACATTCTAAAATGAAAGGTAATTCTAATAAAAAAATTAAGATAAAAGCAAGTTTTGTTGCATTATTCATTAAATTTCTCATTCGATTTAATTCACCCGATGCAAAATATTTTACGATTTGTGGTTGAACTGCTGATAAAAAACTACTTGAGAAGCTTGTAATTGCTCCTTGAACCTGATTCGCTATTCCATAAGCAGCGTTTAAAAATACACCAAAAAAAGAATTAAGCAGCATATTTACACCTTGAGTTTTAGCAATAACACTGACATTTCCATATAAATCCCATGCAGAAAAATTCAACATAGGATAAATAATGGTTTTATCCCATTCTAGTTTATACTTATAATTTTTTAAAATTCTTAAACAACAAATTATATATGCTATTGCTACTATAACCGCCACACATAAAAGTAAAAAGGAATATAAAATCAATTTGTCTAAATTAACAAAAATTAGAAGTATAGTAACACCTAATTTTAGCAAGCTATTGACAACTTCAAGAATGGCAGAAATATTCATTTTTTCATGTGCTATAATCATTGCATAAAAAGGAACTAGAATTATACTAATAATAGCACTTAAAACCGAAAATTGATATACCCACTGCGCAGCAAATAATTTATCTTGATTAATAACAATTTTATTATTCAACCACCATAATCCTATAGTTTCCGCCAAAAGTAAAATGATACCAGCAATTATAAAATGAACAGATAACGCAGCTGTAAACGTTTTAAACAAAGATTTTTTAGTTCCTTTACCAAGTTCAAATGTTAAAAATCGAGATGTTGCTCCACTCATCGACGCATTTAGAAATCCGAACATAACTATGACTCCCGCAACAATATTATAAATTCCATAATTTTCAACACCTAATGTCTCTAGAATTAGACGAGAAGTGTAAAAACTTATTACCAATGAAAATATCATTCGTGAATATAAAAAAAGCGTATTTTTAGCTATACGTTTATTATCATCATGCATTTTTTATTAATATATTTTGGAGTTAGCAGTGAAAAATATTTTAAAATAATTTAAAATATTTTTATATATTTTCTAGTCAGTTTTATAATTCAGTAAATATAATATTTTTATGCCTTAAAAATATATTTTTTTACGAAATGTTTAATTTTAGTGTATTTTTTGTCGTTATAGCCGTAAGTATAATTATATCCATATCCATCTTGTGTATCTACATAATTTATAAGTATGGATGTTTTGTGAATATCAAATTTACCCTCTTTTTTAGTATGATGTAATATATCTAACATATTTTTTTGTAAATAATTTACTCTAATTATAAATAAAACTAAATCAGAATATTTATTAATCAACAATGTATCTGTCACTACACCTATAGGGGCTGTATCAACAATTATATAATCATAATTCTCACGTCCGTATTTAATAATATTTTCAAATCTTCCATTCATTAATAATTCAGAAGGATTAGGTGATATTTTGCCTGAAGGAAATAAATCTATTTTTAAGCAAGAAGATTGTTGTTTGAAATAGGTAAATATATTTGAAATACTTGAATTAATAGATATTATATTCGTTGAAATATCATTAATATTTCCAGATAAATAATCCGATACTCCATCTAAATTGCCTTCTATACCTAAATTTTCTCTAATTTTTGGTTTGCGAATATCTGCTTCAATTATTAAAACTTTTTTATTCGCTAAAGCTAATGTAAGTGCTAAATTTATTGAAGCAAATGTTTTACCTTCACCACTTATTGTTGAAGTTACGTATACACATTTAGATTTATAATCCATTTCTGGGAGGAAAAAATTTATATTTGTTCGCAATAATCTAAAAGCTTCTGCTGAAGTAGAATTTATACTTGTAATATCCACAATTTTTGTATCGGATTTCGGTAAATATCCTATAACAGGAATATTTGTTATTACTTTTTCAATATCATTTTTATTTTTAATTTTATCATCGAATAAAAAATTTATATAAAATATTACAACTGGAATTATAAAACCTATAAAACCAGATATAAAAATAATTATATAAGGCTTTGGAAAAATAGGATTTTTATTATAAAAAGCTTTATCAACAATTTTAACAATATTGGGAGTTGAAGCGGTAAATATTTGTGTTTCTTCTCTTTTTTGAAGTAATAATAAAAATAATGCTTCAATGGTTTGTTGCTTTCTAAAAATATCTTTAAATTCTCTTTCTTTTGAAGGCAATTCTGATATTTTACTTGAAACTTGTCCTATTTGTTTTTCTAAATTTCCAATTGCAATACTAGTAGTATTTTTATAATTTCTTAAACTGACGCGAATGTTATTGTTTAGTTCCGAGATTTGGGAATTTAAATTTTTAACTATCGGATTTTCCTTAGTTGAACTAACTAACATTTTATCTCTTTCAAGAACGAGTTCATTATATTGTTTTGTTATGGCTATTAGAGAATTATCTGTTAAACCTATATTTGAGGGTAATAATGAATTTTTATTAGAATTAATAAAATTATTCATATAATCTATTAAACTTAATTGTATGGAATGTTGCTTTATTTGTTCTTCAATTCTAGAAGATTCTAAAACTTGTTTTTTCCCCTCGGTTTCAAAATCAAATATCTTTTTTGTTGATTTGAATTTTTCCATGCTACCATCTGTTATACCGAGCTCTTTAGATATTAAAGACAATCTATCATTTATAAATGAAATAGTTTTTTTTCCAATCTTCTTTTTATCATCAATTATATCGTCTTGAAACTGTAGTATTAAAAGATCAATTATTTTATTGGCATTATTAGGTAAATTACTTTTCATGCCTAAATTAATTACATGCCCATTTTTAGACATACTATAAACATCCAATAAATTTATATATTCTAAGGTAATATCTATAAGGGGTACAATTGATACTAATACGGATTTTTCCGAATTAGATATATGGTTGCGAAAAAAAATAATTTCTCCAAACTTAAATTTCAATGGTTTGCCGAAAATACCTTCAATTTTATTATTAGTTTTTAGGTCTTTACAAATAAAGTTTTTACTAGATTTAATAACTATCTCATAATTTTTGGTGCTATCTACTAAATATTTAGATTTCTCGTCAACAAATTTTAATGTAATAGGTGAATTTTCTTTATAAATTTCTGTGGTTAAAAACCCTTTTTTTTCTTTATACTTAATATTTAAATCTAATTTGTCCACAACCTTCATCATTAAACGACGCGATTTAAGTATCTCAATCCAATCATCTAATTTATTTCGAGATAGATCCGCAAAATCTGTCATATCCATCCATTCTGAAATGAGAAAACTTTCTTTATTTCCTGTTTCAAGAATAATTTTGCTTTCTGACAAATATTTTTTAGGAGTAATTTTCAAAAATAAAATTCCGATAGACGTAGTTATTATGATGGAGAATAAGAACCATCTCCAATATTTAATATATTGAAATATTAATTCTTTTAAATTTATAAAATCTTCTTTTTCATAATATATATTTTTGTCATATCTATTCATATTCATACTATTTACAAATATATTAACGGGTAAGAATTGAAATTACGGATATAATTATACCTGCTAAAGATATAAATACCGAATTTGTTGCGCTATAAGCTGAAGAATTAGTTTTTGCATTGTTAGGATGAACATAAATTACATCATTTTGAGATAAATAATATACCGGCGATCTAAATATTTCTTTTGAAGTTAAATCTACCGTAGTAAAAGTTTTATTTCCTCCTTTATCTCGTATGACTAAAATATCTTTTCTTTTTCCATATATAGTAAGATCACCTGCTAAACCAATAGCTTCAAGAATTGTAATTTTTTCATTGGATAATGTATATGTTCCTGGATTAGTAACTTCACCTAAAATTGTAATTCTGAAATTGGATATATGAATATTAACTGATGGATCTTTAATATATTTTCTAAGTTTATTTCTTATAAAATCCATAGCTTGAGATCGAGTTAATCCTCCTAACTTTAATTTACCAAGTACAGGAAAATCAATTTCACCCTTTTCATCTATTAAGTAGGTTTTCAATCTAGGATTTGTTGAAATTAAACTTTCTGATCCAGTAGTATTTGCATTATATGGACTTTGTTGATTAAATGGAAGCGTAGACTCCAAATTCAAGGCTGAAACAGTAATTATTAATAAATCATCTGGTTTTAAAGTTGGTGTATACTTATAAAATTCTTTCAAAACTGCTTCATTACCTTGAAAATAATATAGATCTTTTTTCGAGACACATGAAGATATTAATCCTGATAAAAGAATTAATAAAAGTGGTATGATAAAAGAACTATTTTTTTTCATTAGTTTTTTATTTTTATAAATAAATATATTATCAAAATGTTTTAAAATACAATATTTTTAATTATTATATTTTTATTCTTTAATACTAAATTAAGATTGGCAAAAATAATATATTTTAAGATTATAATCTAAAAATTATTTAAAATTTAATAATTAAATTTATTAAAATTAAATAAAATAAATACATAAGTAAAATACACATTTAATGATAACAAATAAAATACTATAAAAATATCTCATAAATAATTTTAAGTAATATGAAAATATTTACTTTAAAATATTATTGATCTAAATTTAGTAAATTGTATTAACATAAAACATAAATTATATGTTTTTTATTTTAATGTTTTTTTTTATAAAAATTATACATCAAATTAATCATTCCATCAGCAGCACCAATTTTTGGAACATGAATTCTTGTTGAATGTGCAAATTTCATGACCGAATTATATATTAATAATGCCGGAACTATTACATCTGCCCTATCCGGTTTCATATTAAATTTTTCAATTCTTTCCTCATAAGAAATGCCTTTATATAGTTCGTACTGATGATGTATATAAGAAGCCGAAAGAAATTTACCTTCTTTTTTTCCTGAATTTTTAAATACAAAATTTATATTTCCTCCTGATCCTATTAAATCCACGGATTTACCTTTTGTTATTTTAGTCACCCAGGGTTTAATGACATTTGTTAGATAATTTTCATCTACCTTTTTATCTAATAATCTAACGGTTCCTATAGGAAAAGATTGACTATGATGAACTTTACCTTTATTTAATAGGGATATTTCCGTACTGCCCCCTCCAACATCTACGAATAAATAATAATTTTCGGAATACAAAAAATTTTTAAGTTCCGAACTAAAAATGATCTTTGCTTCTTCTTCTCCTGAGATAATATCTATTTTAATTCCGCTTTTGTCTTTTATATAATTGATAACATCTTTGGAATTTGATGCTTCTCGCATAGCAGATGTTGCAAATGCTCTATACTCATCTACATTATAAACTTTCATCAATAAGCTATAGGCTGACATTGCATCATTTAACCGCACCATAGTTTTTTTAGATATTTTCTTATCTGTAAAAACATCTTGTCCCAGTCTTATAGGTACACGAACTAAACTGGTCTTATTAAATGTTACAGTTTCTTTAGTTTCATAAATGGTATTTATTAGTAGTCGTACTGCATTAGAACCAATATCTATAGCAGCAAAGGTTAATATATTCATCATTTATTGAACTCTTTAATATATTGGTATATAGTTTCTTGAGAACGATTTTTCTTTTTTCTGTTTTTCTGATAGGGTTCCTCAAATCCTTCTTTTATCAAACGTCCTTTGACATTATCGTTAAAACCTAGTTCGAAAATTTTCATAATCTCCTGTTTATTTTTTGCGCTGATAATAGGACATGCAACTTCAACTCTATGATCAAGATTTCTTGCCATAATATCAGCCGATGAAATATAAATGAGGTCATCACCTCCATTCTTAAACCAATACACTCGTGGATGTTCTAAAAATATATCTACAACACTAATTATTTTAATATGATCACTTAAACCCGGAACTTGAGGGATTATAGAACAAATACCTCGTACAACCATTCGAACTTCAACTCCCATTTTACTGGCTTCATATAAATAATCAATGATTTCTTTATCACATATACTATTAACTTTAATATTAATTTGTGCGGGTAATCCGTTTTTTTTATTGTTTATTTCCCGTTCAATACCTTGTATAATTTTTCGACGTATTCCCCAAGGGCTTACTGCTATATCTTTATAATGTTTTACCAAATAATTGGCATTAAAAAAATCAAATACTTGATCCACTTGTTTTACTATAGCTTCATTAGCTGTAAAAAGAGTAAAATCCGTGTACAATCGTGCTGTACCTTCATGAAAATTTCCTGTTGAAATAAATGCATATTTAGTAGCTGCACCTCGCTGAGGTTCTCTTTCTACAATTCCTATTTTTGAATGGACTTTTAATCCGGGAACTCCAAAAATTACCTTGACTCCTTCATCTTGTAATTGTTTTGACCATTTAATATTATGAGCTTCATCAAATCTTGCCCTTAATTCTAAAACTGCCGTTACTTCTTTTCCATTCCTTGCAGCATTGAGTATGGCACTTAGAACTTGGGAGTCACTGGCAACCCTGTATATGGTTATTTTTATTTTTTTTACTTTTGGATCGATAGCCGCTCCTCTTAAAAATTTCAAAAAAACAGAATAATCATAATACGGAGCATAAAGTAAAGTATCTTCTTTAGCAAAAGCCTTAAAATAGTTTTTTTCGCCTTTTAAAATTTTAGGTATAATCGGTTCTATTTTTTTATATTCCAGATCTTGCCGTCCTAAGGTAGGAAATTTCATAAAATCTTTTTTATTATGATATTTTCCTCCGGGCGCTAAACTATCGTATTCATCAAGATCAAACATTTTCTTTAAAAACCTGAGCGTTTTAGGATCAATAGTTTTATCGTATACTAAGCGGACCGGTAATCCTTTTAATCTTTCTTTTAAGGCCACTGCTATGCTTTCTACATAACTGACTTGCACATCGTTATCAATGGATAGATCCGCATCTTTCGTTAATTTTATGGATTTCCCCTCGATGGTCTCGAATTTAAAAAATTGAAAGATATCTTTTAAATGATATCTAATAATATCTTCAAGAAATATTACATAATGTTTATCATTAATATCAGGTAAGACTAAAAAGCGCGAAAATCTGTCCGAAGGAACTTCAATAAGAGCATATTGTTGATTTCCATTTTTTTTAGTCATGGTTACTATTAAATAAAAAACATTATCTCTAAGGTTGATCGTTTTATCTCCTTCTTTCCAATATAATATAGTTAAATTATGACTTAATTTATTTTCAAAAAAATCTTGCACGAAAGGTTTCAAGCTCTCGGGTAACGTCTTATCATCAACTAATAAGGTTTTTTCTTTAGCCAGCTCTTTAATTATTTGTTCATACAATTTATCATATTTTTCTTGCTGATGAGCAACTGTCATATTAATCTCTTCCAATAAATTTACATCTTCTTGACTCTCAACAATATTATTATATTTTCTGTTGAATTGGACCATTCGAGCTATATAAGCATACCTAACTTTATAAAATTCATCTAAATTGTTAGAATATATTCCTAAAAAACGAAGTCTTTCTAATAAAGGATTTTTCTTATCCATTGCCTCTTGAAGTACTCGAGAGTTGAATTTAAGCCAACTTATTTCCCTATTGATATATCGAAAATTAGATCTATCCATGACTAAAATTTATTATATTAAATCTAAAAAAATTTATTCTATTTTCAAATGGGTTAAAAAAAAACAATCCATAAAATTTATGGATTGTTTTTACTATTATTCAATTACTTTTTATTAATAATATCATTTAAAACATTGACAGATTCTCTAAGGTTAAAATCTTTTTTCATTCCTTTGTACCAATCTTCACGTTTTGCTTTAAGGACAGTATCTTCTTTGAACTTGACTAACTCGTAAGCCGGAGCCTCTACTTTTATTTTTGCATCAAAATTAGTTTCCTTTTCATATACTTTACTTTGATCCCTTCTTTTATTCATTTCCTGCATGAACTTATCATACTTTAGCGGGATATTAGTAATCTTTTCCAATTCTTTTGTCCATTTACCTGCTTTCTCTATAGACGAAACATAGGTACTACCTTTTAATCTTTCTGCACTTCTAGCTTTAAGATATTCATAATCTATTTTAGGGGTACCTTTCCAGGTAGAATAATTTGTTGGAGATATCTGATCCCACGGTAAAGCATATTCTTGAGACTTTTCAAAGATATCAGAATAGGAAAATATACCGGGAATAACTATATCGGAATTTACCCCTTTCAACTGAGTTGAACTTCCGTTTATCCTATAAAATTTTTGAATAGTTACCTTTAAGGCTCCGAACTTATCGTCTTTCATACCAAATCGATCCAAAGGAAAGATAGTTTGTACCGTTCCTTTACCATATGTTTGAGAAGGTCCGACAACCACAGCCCTATGATAATCTTGCATGGCTCCGGCCAGTATTTCTGACGCAGACGCTGAAAGTTCATTGGTCATAAGAATTAAAGGTCCATCCCAAACAATATCTTTTTCTTTACTGTCTAATACTTTTATTTTTCCGCTTGAATCTTTCACTTGAACTACGGGCCCCTTTCCTACAAATAATCCGGTTATATCAACCACCTCAGACAATGATCCTCCCCCGTTGTTTCTTACGTCCATAATTAAACCGGTAATTCCTTGCTTTTTTAATTCATTAATTTCTCTTTTAATATCATCAGAACAATCTCTACCTTTACTGTTACTCTCTAGATTCACATAAAATTCGGGCAAATACAATATACCGAATTTATTACCTTTTTCATCCGTTATAATTGCACTTCTAACAAAGGTTTCCTGAATTTCAATTTCTTCTCTTACCAGAGTTACCGTTTTGGTACTTCCGTCCTTTTTCTCTAAAGTTAATACTACCGTAGTTTTTTCTTCCCCTCTTATTAATCGGATGGCATCATCTAATAACATTCCTACGACACTTACCGGAGTACCGTTTTTACCTTGTTGCACTTTAATTATTTTATCTCCTGCCTCAATTTCTTTAGATTTCCAAGCCGGACCACCAATTACTAATTCCCTGATCGTAGGATATCCTTTAACATCTTGTAATGTTGCACCAATTCCTATAATTTTACCACTTATAGAGCTGTTAAAATTTTCTTTATCTTTAGGTGAAAAGTAGGTAGTGTGAATGTCAAAAACTTCCGTGTATGCATTGACAAATATGGAAAATAGATCAGATTTTTTTCTTAATTTTATTTGTCTAAAATATTCTGACAAGTTTTCTTTAACTTTTTTTACAGCATCTGCTTCTATTTCTTCTTTTGTTTTGGGCTTTTCATTTTTTTTAGTAACTTTTTTAGTGATCGAATCCGTTTTTATGGAGTCACTAGTATTTATGCTATCTTTTACGTTTTGAGTATTAAATATTTCCTGCAGTATTCTATATTTAATGTAAGATTTCCAATACTGTTTTGCCTGATCTTTATTTTTTGGGAATTTTCTTTTTTTATCATCAGAATAAAAATAATCATCATTAGAGAACGTAATTGGCTCGCTGAAAATATCATTAACATATTGTTCCGTTTCATCAATTCTTTTATATAACCTATCGATGGTTAAATGATAAAATGAAACATCATTATTAATAAACATATCACTCATTTTATCTCTGTATTCAGAAAACTCATCCATATCGGAATCCAGGAAATATCTTTTAAACGGATCTAAGTCTTCCATATATTTTTTAAAAACATCCCTTGAATAAGACACATCTAAATTTTTAGGCGCATAGCTTGTAAAAAGTAGTGTTTCTCTAACTCTTTTAATTATCTCTCTTTCATTGTCGGCATGAGAAGAAGCATTAAAACAAAACACTAACAGGCTCATGGAACATAGCGATAAAAATATCCAGGTCTTTTTTAAATTAAGCATCGGTTTACGTATATTATTTGTAATTTTAAAAAATAAATTCAAAGATACTATATTTTTACAAGGAAAAATCTTAGTTTTGTTATAAATTTTAAATTTCATTGAAATCCTATGGAAAAGCCCTTAATATTAGTTACCAATGACGACGGAATCAATGCTCCGGGAATACGTGAGTTGATTGATATTATGAATGAAATCGGTGAAGTATATGTTGTTGCTCCGGATAAGCCTCAAAGTGGAATGGGTCATGCAGTAACCATTCATTCCACTATTCGTGCAGAAAAAATGTATATTGAAAATGATACCCGCAGAGAATGGGCTTGTAGCGGTACTCCTGTGGATTGTGTGAAATTAGCCATTGATCAATTATTACCCCGAAAACCGGATATTTGTGTCTCCGGAATTAATCACGGTTCCAATTCCTCTATTAATGTAATCTACTCCGGAACGATGTCTGCTGCCATTGAAGGAGGTATTGAAGGAATTCCTTCCGTTGGTTTTTCTCTATGCGAATTTTCTTATACTGCAAATTTCAAAGCAGCCAGAAAACATATAAAATCAATATGTGAAAATATTTTAAAGTATGGATTACCGGAAGGGATCGTTCTTAATGTAAATATTCCTGAAGCCGAAGAAAAAGATATTCAAGGAATTAAAATTTGCAGACAGGCAAATGCTCATTGGGATGAAGAGTTTGACCGTCGAATTGATCCTAAGGGCAAAACTTACTATTGGATGACGGGTAAATGGTGTAATTCAGATAAGGGAGATGACACGGACGAATGGGCATTAGAAAATAATTTTATAAGTATAGTTCCCGTTCAATTTGATTTAACTGCTTACCATTTTATGGAAAAAATTAAACAATGGAATTTTGAAATAAAATAACATAATTTATAAATAAACTTTAAAAAGGAAATATTTCAAATGTTGGTTGTTATTGGTATATGTATTTTTGCAGTTTTGGGGATAATTCTTTTTGCTATATTGAATAATAAAAAATAGCTTCCACATTAAACTTTTCTCTTAAAGAATTTAAAATTATATTGATATTAAGGATTATTTTGTGATAGTTTATTAAATTCTTTCTTGATATCAAACTTTTGAATTTCTTCTTCTACTTTAGGAAATAAGAACATTTTATCGAATATTCCTAATCCAATAGTTTTCCATTGATCATGATATAAGATTTCAATGGTAGAAAACAGATAATAATTTTCTCTTCTTATATGAGTATCCATCATGTAAGTAACGATCTTATCACTGATAACGGGAATTATATTCTTACTAAATTCAGCTAAAAAATTAAGATTAAGATCTTTGTTTTCATTTAGTTCATCCTCCACTTTCTGATTCATAATGGATGTTAATTTATCTTTAATAAATGCTTGGTGCATTTCTTTGTCCGGATTAGTAAAAAAAAGACTACCAGCCAATAGTATAATGATAAAAATAAATAAATACCTTAATTTCATATTTCTTCAAATTAAAAGTTGCAAAGATAAAATAAAAATTTTATACAAATATTTATATTCTACTTCATTTATCCTTATACTTTATCTAATTACATGAAATAAATTAATATTAAATATTGGAACTTATCTTATAATTTAAGTTTAAATAAAACTATTATATTGTTTTGAATAACAAAAACAGTAATATAAAATTTTATATAAAAAATCACCTTCTTCATCTAAAAAAACTCATATTTTTGTGTAAATATTATTCGGAAATGGGCAATTATAATTTTGATCAAATCATAGATAGAAAAAATACAGATTCACTTAAATTTGGAGTACTTAAAGAAAGATTTGGAAGAGATGATCTTATCCCTCTTTGGGTTGCAGATATGGATTTTCAATCTCCAAAGGAACTTGTTGATGCTATGGTTGAAAGGTCAAAGAACGGAATTTTTGGATATCCTTATGTTTCCAATGAATACTATCAATCAATCTGTAATTGGCAATGGAAACAACATCAATGGAAAGTAAACAAAGAAGAGATTAGTTATTTACCCGGAGTAGTCAAAGGAATCGCTTTTGCTATAGATGTCTTTTCAGAAAAAGGAGACCAAATTATAATTCAACCGCCCGTTTATCATCCTTTTCGCATTATAACCCAATTACATGACAGAGAAGTGGTAACCAATCCCTTACTTTTAGAAGGATATCTATACAGAATGGATTTTGAGGGTTTGGAAAAATTAATGACTCCTAAATGTAAAATTTTATTACTCTCAAATCCCCACAATCCCGGAGGCAGAGTTTGGAGTCGAGATGAGTTGAAAAAACTTGCTGAAATTTGCTATAAAAATAAAGTTATAGTTATCTCGGATGAGATACACTCTGACCTGGTACTATTTGGAAATAAGCATGTACCATTTGCAACAGTTTCTGAAGAAGCAGAACTAAACAGCATTACCCTTAGTGCACCTTCCAAAACGTTCAATATAGCCGGTTTGGTTACCTCCTACTCCATTATTAAAAACAAAAATTTAAGAGAGCGTTATCATAAATATTTGGTTAGCAACGAATTGAATCAAGGAAGTATATTTGCCTATCTGGCAATTCAAATTGCGTATGAAAAAGGGGAAGATTGGATGAATCAATTAAAAAAGTATATCGAAGAAAATACTAAATATGTAGACCAATTCCTAAAATCAAACTGTTCAAAAATCAAAGTAATCATACCAGAAGCATCTTTTTTGATATGGCTGGATTGCAGAGAATTAAAATTATCTCAAAAAGAATTAAATTCGTTTTTTATAGAGAAAGCTCGTTTAGCATTAAATGATGGCGCCATGTTTGGTAAGGAAGGTACAGGATTTATGAGGATGAACGTCGGATGTCCTCGATCTGTACTTGAAGTTGCTTTAAAGCAATTATCGGATGCTGTCAGAAAATTATAATTAGGTTTATTATTTTAACTAATCATTAACTTATTTATAATTAAAATAAATTAATAGTTAACTTTTCGCTTTTCGACCACATTATCAGCACGTTAGATTATATTATACATATACATGTTAAAAATCATATAAATAAAAAATGATAAATTATCTAGTTTTATCCTTGAAAAAGGAATTATATGAAAAACATTTATATTATATTGTTAACTTTCATCTTATTCACGCCAATATTTATTAAATCTCAGAATCTAAGTTTACTTGCAACTGTCTCAACAGCTCAGGTAAATCAAAAAACTTCTGCGAATTCTAATGAAATAAAATCAGAGGAAACTAAAAAAGAAACCATTTCTAATTCGAAAGCAACGAATGAAAATAACGCCCCTTTAAAATTTATTACACAATTAGGGTTATTATTAATCGTTATTTATTTTGGTATAAAAAAAGGAGGAGTTTCCTTAGGTTTATTAGGGGGATTTGGAGTGGCCATATTAGTTTTATTATTCAGGGATTCTCCCGGATTACCTCCCATTGATGTAATGCTTATAATACTTGCCGTAGTTACTGCTTCTTCAACCTTAGAGGCCACTGGTGCACTCGGTATGTTGGTGAGTTTTGCGGAAAGAATTTTACGTAAAAATCCAAAATATATTGTCTATTTAGCTCCATTATCCACTTTCTTTTTAACCATGCTTGTAGGAACCGGTCATGCTGTATATCCATTATTACCGGTTATTTACGATGTATCTTTTAAACAAAAAATTAGACCCGAACGACCTATGGCGGTAGCTTCCATAGCCAGTCAAATGGGAATTACAGCCAGTCCTATAGCAGCAGCAACAGCAGCTATGATCGGTGTAGCCTATAAAGCCGGAGTTACCATAAACTTAATTGACATTTTATTAGTTACCGCTCCTTCTTGTTTTTTAGGTGTGATGTTAGCTGCAACTTGGAGTTTAAATAGAGGAAAAGATCTCGATAAAGATCCTGCATTTTTAAAGAAAATGGAAGATCCTGATATGAAAGCTTATATAGTAGGTGATTTAGAAAGATCTGAAAGTACTAAACCTTCAAAAGATGCTAAAATATCATTAAGCTTATTCTTTATTGGAATCCTATTTATTATCTTAATTGCTTTATTCCCGGATTCAATTTTACCAAAAAATAACGGTAAAACTATTCCAATGACCAGCGTATTGCAATTTATCATGTTAGGAGTTGGTGCTATTATAGTCTTAATAACGGGAGTTAAAGCTAAATCTATATCGGATACTAAGGTTTTTAATGCGGGAATGATTGCTGTAATTATGATTTTTGGTATAGCTTGGATGAGTGAAACCGTAATAAAAAATAATGAATCCTACTTATTATCTTTAATAAGTGATATGGTGAAAGAACGTCCCTGGACATTTGCCATAGCCATGTTCTGTGTGTCTATGTTTTTAAAAAGTCAAGCAGCCACAATATTAGTTATGATGCCCATTGGATTTATGCTACATATACCTGTATCCATTTTAATCGGATGTATTCCTGCATCTTATGCTTACTTCTTTTTTGCTTTTTATCCATCGGATTTAGCGACCATAAATTTTGATAGAACAGGAACAACCCATATCGGAAAATATATTCTTAATCACAGTTTTATGATACCGGGTTTAATCGGAGTAATTTCAGCTACAGCCATTGCTTTATTTTTATCCTATTACGTAGTTAATTAAATTAACTGATTAACTATTTTTTAACTTTAAGAAATTGATAAGTGTTTCTATGGATATAAAACTGTATTCATTTTGAATCTTATCAAGAAGATAAAAGACGGAATCTTTTTCTAAAATTTGGATGGATGCTTGATCGGAAATAACAAAATTATTTTTTACCAAAGCTTTTTTTAACCAGTATGCAGATTGTGAATTGGAATCTACTCGTACCGTTTTAGAAGTATCAGATTTGAAAAAATTATATTCATTGGCTTGATAATCAAAACGTATCGTATCGTTTACAAAATAATCATATAAGTTATATTTGTTAGCAATATCTTCTGTAAAACCTGTATGTAACAAATCATCTTTTATAAACCATAATCGGTCTGCTACGGCAAGGCCTAAGGATAAATCATGAGAAGTAAATAAAATAGATTTACCCTGATCGTGGGCGTACATTTTAATTATTTTCATGATTTCTAATTTATTAGCTGTATCTAAATGTGAGGTAGGTTCATCTAAAATTAATATTGGACAATTTTGAACTAAAGCTCTGGCAATCATTACTTTTTGAAGATTACCATCCGAAAGTTTAGTTATATTATATTCTCTATATTGGCTAAGATTCAACAGGTGCAGTATATCGTCAATCGCTTCAATTTCTTTTTTTGTAAGACTTTGATACCATTTTTTATAAGGATATCTACCTAAAGCCACTAAATCAAAAACCCGTAGAGAGGGGCTGACAGTGTTTTGAGAAAGAACTACCGCAAGATATTTTCCTGTTTCTAGGGGTGAGATTTCAGAAATATTTTTACCCTCAATTTTTATTGAGCCCTCAAGCAAAGGAAGTTCACCATAAATGGATTTTAATAATGTTGTCTTTCCACTTCCGTTTTTTCCAGTCAAAAGTATAATTTCTCCTTTTTTCATGGTAGCATTTATCCCTGAGAGAATTGGCGATTGATAACCTATGGATAGATTATGAAATTCAAGTATAGAATTACTGTTTGTTTCCAAAGGATTAATTTTTAAATCTGTCTTTTAAAATTATAAATAATATTGTTGGTACACCAATCAAAGAGGAAAGTATATTTACAGGCAATTGCGTATAACTCATAATAAGACTTACCAATAACATAAATCCGCTGCCTATTAAAATATTTAAATTAATTTGAGTCCAAAGTGCGGAAGGATTCCAAATTTGTCTGCAAAAATGCGGAATAATAATACCTACAAATACAATCGGCCCAAGCATAGCGGTTGTACTTCCCGTGAGTAAGCAGACGGCTATCAGAATATTAATTTTAAGCTTCGCCATATTCACTCCTAAAACCTTTGCATACTCTTCTCCCATTAGATAACCTATTAATTTTTTTACCGACATAAAAGCCGAAAGTAGTCCCAGTATCGTGCAAATTGTATAAACTGAAATTTGATTTCCGGATAATCCTTCAAATGAACCAAAAGACCAATATACGTATTGTTTCAGAGTTTCAGACTGTGAGTAAAATTGTAAAGTACTGATTAATGACCCACAAAAAGAGGATAAAAGGAAACCAATAATAATAAATGTGGAAATATTCTTAATTTCTTTGGATATAAACAATAACAGGAGTGAAGTAAACAAGGCACCCGTAAACGCACTTATGATAAGTAACCAACCTTCTAGCCATTGATATTGAAGAAAGAATAGTCCTCCACCTAAAAAAATAAGCAATGCTACAGCTAAAGCTGAAGCAGATGTAATTCCTAAGACAGAAGGTTCTGCTAAAGGATTTTTAAAAAGTTCTTGAAGTAAAAATCCGCTAACGGGTAATGATATCCCTGCTAATACTACAGCTACCGCCCTGTAAAATCGATACGAAATAATTAACTTTTTAGTTTCTTCTTGAGTAAAAAAAAGATCGTATAAAGAAATATTTTCAAATCCGGTCAATAAATTAATAAGAAATAAGAATATACAACTTAGTAAAAGTAAAATTATAAGAAGTATGAATCTTTTTGAAAACATAAATACAAATATAAAAACTACTCGACCATTTGTAGTGAATAATCTACTAAATTCTGTTATCAAATTAGTATTTTTGCATTGAATTTTAACTTTATGCCTGAATATATTGATTTTTTTGTTGAATTATTAGGACCTGAACATTGTTTCTACGATGAACAAAGTCTTGAATTTTATTCTTATGATCATACCGAAAATTTAAGTTTTAAACCTTTGTTGGTTGTTAAACCTGAAAATTCGGAAGAAATTTCTCAAATAGTTAAATTCTGCAATGAAAAGACGATACCTATTACAACTAGATCCGGGGGTACCGGACTAATGGGAGGAGCTTTACCTATACATGGAGGAATTATTTTATCCATGGAAAGACTTAATAAAATTATTAAAATCGATATTCAGAACTATCAGGCTGTTGTAGAAGCTGGTGTTATCAATTATCAACTTCAACAAGCCTTAGAACCGCACGGTTTATTTTATGGTCCCGATCCTTCGAGTTGGGGCAGTTCCTATATAGGAGGAAATATTGCTACCAATGCAGGAGGATTACGAGCGGTGAAATACGGAGTCACTTCTGCTTCTGTATTGAATTTAGAAGTAGTTCTCCCCAATGGAGAAATTATATGGACAGGTGCTAATACGCTTAAAAATTCAACCGGATATAATTTAACCCAATTGTTTATAGGCAGCGAAGGTACGTTAGGTATAGTTACCAAAGCCGTTTTGAAAGTTCTTACAAAACCCAAAACTGATATTACTCTGCTTATTCCTTTCCACAATTTAGAGGATTCGGCAAAGGCTGTAACGGAAATTTTTAAAAGCGGTTTACTACCCTGTTCACTTGAACTTATGGAAAGAAATGCTTTGGAACAAACCTTATTGCATTTAGATGAAAACTCTATTATTTTACAAGAAAATGTACAAGCTCATTTATTAATAAATTTCGACGGAAATTCTCAAGAAGAATTATTACCATTACTTGAACAAACCATAGCGGTTGTTGAATCGTTTCCGACAGAAGAAATTTACTTTGCCGATAATGAAACAGATAAAAACCGTTTATGGGAATTAAGAAGAAAAGTTGCTGAAATTGTAAAATCAAACGGGTATACTATTGAAGAAGATACGGTTGTACCAAGAGCTGAATTACCTAATTTGATAAAATTTGCTCATCAATTAGCTGAAAAAAATGAATGTAAAGTAGTTTGTTACGGTCACGCAGGAGATGGAAATCTACACATTAGATTCAATCATCCGAAATATAAAAATTCGTATAATAATCCGGTTATCCACGCTATGCTTTATAAATTATTTGAGTATATTCATTCTCTTGGGGGAACAATTTCAGGAGAACATGGAATTGGATTGCTTCAAAAAAGATTCTTGCCCATAGTTTTTTCAAAGGCTAATTTGCAAATCCAAAAAAACATAAAAAAAACCCTTGACCCTAAAAATATTATGAATCCTGGAAAATTAATCCCCGATTAGAATAATCCAAATTCTATTTATGTAACAAAATTTTTAATGTAATTACTTATAATTTAATAACTAAATCTGTGAAAAAAATCGAATTAGAATTTTCTAAATTAATTGAAAAAAATCAGGGAATCATTCATAAAGTTTGCCGAATTTATACAAACAATGAAGAAGATTCTCAAGATTTATTTCAAGAAATTCTTTTACAACTTTGGAAATCCTATAAAAGTTTTCAAGGAAATTCTAAATTCACTACATGGATGTACAGAGTTGCACTAAACACGGCTATTACTCTTTTTAGAAAATCAACTAAAACCATCAATACCCAAGAAATTGATAACACCTTATATAAAATATCTGAAAATGATGATTTTAGTGAAAAGCAAGAACAAATTAACAAGCTTTATGAGGCTATTAAAAAACTTTCTGAAATAGAACGAGCGTTAGTGTTGCTATATTTAGAAGATTTATCTTACAGAGAAATTTCCGAGACTTTGGGTATTACAGAAGTTAATGCACGAGTAAAGATGAATCGCGTGAAAACCAAATTAAAAGAAATAATGAACAAAAATGAAGAATGAATTGGATATAGACAGTCTAAAAAAATCTTGGCAGAAGCAAAGTGAGACCAATCAATATTCTCAGGCAGAATTAATATTGATGCTTAATAAAAAATCGCGTAATAATGTAAAATACATTGTAATCATAAGTGTTATTGAATTTATAATTTTAATGACCTCTCTCCTGTTTACAGCAGCGGATATGAACCTTATTATGCCCAATTTGGGAGGAGAAGCTCTCAAAGTTTACATTCGTAACTATCACATTAGCAGATTGCTCATCTATTTTAATCTCATAACTTCCATTGGATTTATATTTTATTTTTACAGATGCTATAAAAAAATTGATCTCCTGTATTCGACCAAAGATTTAATCAATAATATACTAAGATTTAGAAAAAGCGTTAATTGGTTCATTTGCATTAATATTTTGCTGGGTGTATTGATACTTATTTTAACCGGCTTTTATGAATTTATGTACGGAAAAAGATTGGGACGAGGATTCAATTCAACAGATATTTTAAATATTGATCAAATAAGACTTAATTTCTCTTATCCTGAAAATATATTTGTTTTTATTATCATTTGCATAATTTTATTTTTAATAATTATTGCCTACTATTTATTAATTTATGGAATATTACTCAAAAAATTAAAGAAAAATTTGAACGAAATTAAAAAATTGGAAAAAGACAATCAATAATTTATTTTAAAAACACAAGAGATAGACTAATAGTCTACCCTATTACAAAATCATATACAATATACTATTTGTGTATGATTTTTTTTATAAATGAAAAATCGTATTTTTGCACATATTTAGTTGGAAGAAGATGAATCAAAGTACTCAATATACCGAGGATAATATAAAAACTCTCGAATGGCAGGAGCATATTCGTATCCGTCCGGGAATGTATATTGGAAAATTAGGTGACGGATCTTCCCCGGATGATGGTATCTATATTCTCTTAAAAGAAATAATCGATAATTCCATCGATGAATATGTTATGGGAGCAGGAAAAAAAATTGATCTTTCCCTTGATAATACCATAATAAAAATACGAGATTACGGAAGAGGTATTCCTTTAGGAAAAATGGTTGATGCCGTTTCTAAAATGAACACGGGAGGAAAATATGATTCCAGAGCCTTTAAAAAATCCGTTGGATTGAATGGAGTGGGTACAAAAGCCGTAAATGCATTATCCTCCTACTTTAAGGTTAAATCCGTACGTGACGGAGTTTCACGATATGCTGAATTTTCAAAAGGTGTACTGACATACGAAAGCCCTGAAACAGAATCCAAAGAAAGAAAAGGTACCGAAATTTCTTTTGAACCTGATTCTTCCATATTCGGAAACTTCAAGTTCAGGAAAGAATATATAGACAAAATGCTTAAAAACTATGTCTATCTTAATCCCGGACTGAAAATTTTCTTTAATGGAGAAGAATACTATTCTGAAAATGGATTGCAAGACTTACTTCAAGATAATATTGAAGGAGAAACGATTTATCCTATCATCCATTTAAAAGATGAAGATATTGAAGTAGCTTTCACTCACAGCGAACGTTCTCAATCAGAAGCTTATTTTTCCTTTGTAAACGGTCAACATACCACACAAGGAGGAACACATCTCAACGCTTTTAAAGAAGCCTTCGTGAAAACCATACGCGAATTTTATAATAAAAACTACGATGCATCTGATATTAGAAAATCAATAATAGCTGCGGTTTCAATTAAAGTTATTGAACCGGTTTTTGAATCGCAAACTAAAACTAAATTGGGAAGTAGTGAAATGGGCCCCGATTTACCCACGATTCGAACTTTTATGAATGATTTTCTTAAAAAACATTTAGATAATTTTTTACATAAAAATCCGGAGGTGGCGGATGCTCTTCAAAGAAAAATTATAATATCTGAAAAAGAAAGGAAAGAGCTTTCAGGCATTCAAAAACTGGCAAGAGAAAGAGCAAAAAAAGTAAGTTTACACAATAAAAAATTAAGAGATTGTCGTCAACATTACAATGATCAGAAGTCTCAAAGAAAATTAGAATCTACTATATTTATTACGGAAGGTGATTCAGCCTCCGGATCCATAACTAAGAGTAGAGACGTGGAAACCCAAGCGGTATTCAGCCTTCGTGGAAAACCATTGAACAGTTATGGATTGACCAAAAAAATAGTTTATGAGAACGAAGAATTTAATTTACTTCAATCTGCTTTAAATATTGAAATAAGCTTAGAAGATTTACGTTATAATAATGTAGTTATCGCAACAGATGCCGACGTTGACGGAATGCACATCCGTTTGCTTATGATAACTTTTTTCTTACAATTTTTCCCTGATTTAATAAAGAACGGGCATTTATATATTCTCCAAACTCCTTTATTCAGGGTTAGAAATAAAAAAGAAACACGGTATTGTTATACAGATGAAGAGCGAATTAAAGCAATCCAAGAGTTAGGAAAAAATCCCGAAATAACTCGTTTTAAAGGGTTGGGAGAAATATCACCTGACGAGTTTAAAAATTTTATCGGCAAAGATATAAAATTAGAACCCGTAATGTTAAGTAAAAATACTTCTATTGAAGAACTATTGGACTTTTACATGGGAAAAAATACACAAACCAGGCAAGAATTTATAATTAACAATTTAGTAATAGATACTTTTTAATAATTGAAATTAAAAAAAACTATATAAGATGAATAATCCAAAAACTGCTTTTTTATGAAATTTCAAAATCCAAAAACCAAAAGTAAAATTGCTATAATAAATATTGTAATATTGATAGTTTTTTTTACTAGTTTTGTATTTATCTATTTAAATGTACCTGCTTTTGGCAGAAGTGATGAATTTGTTTTATTTATAAGTCTATTATTGCTTATTTATTTAGCCTATTTAGGTTGTCCTTTCTTTAGGTATGACAGTGAGGGAGAGACTTTAATCTTTCAAAATGAGAAATCTCTTCCGATTGCATTTTTGGTTAGAGAATCATTATCTGACTTTCCTAAAAGAAAACTTGTTAAATTTGTTATAAAAAACAAGCCTTTATTTAAAAAAGTTTTAGAAATTTACATATCCAGTAAACGAGTAAGTTCAGGACAATCTAAAGTGAATTTCGATATTTCATATTTAAATTCTAGACAAATTAGAGATATACGAATTTCACTTAATAAGGTAATCAGCGAAAACAAAAAAGAAATTTATCAATAAAAGTTTATAATAAGTATATAAAGACACTTTTAAACTAATAATGAACGAAGACAATCAAGAAAACGTAAATAAAAATAATCAAAACACTGAAACTATTCAAAAAATATCTGGTATGTACCAGAATTGGTTTTTAGATTATGCTTCTTATGTCATTCTTGAAAGGGCTATTCCATCCATCTTCGACGGTTTAAAACCCGTTCAAAAAAGAATCCTACACTCAATGAGGGAATTAGAAGATGGCCGATATAATAAGGTTGCCAATGTGGTGGGTAATACCATGAAATACCACCCCCATGGAGACGCTGCTATTACCGATGCTATCGTTCAAATAGGACAAAAAGAACTATTAATTGATACCCAAGGAAACTGGGGTAATATATATACAGGAGACGGAGCAGCTGCTGCCCGTTATATTGAATCCAGACTAACTCCTTTTGCTTTGGAAGTTGTCTTTAATCCTAAAACTACGGTTTGGAAACCATCTTATGATGGACGGAATAAAGAACCTGAAAACCTTCCTATAAAATTTCCTTTACTTTTATCTCAAGGAGTGGAAGGTATTGCCGTGGGATTATCAACTAAGATTTTACCACATAATTTTTTAGAATTAATCGATGCATCTATTGCGATTTTAAAAGGAAAACCATTTACCTTATATCCTGATTTCCAAACAGGAGGTTTAATTGACGTTGCGAATTATAATGACGGAGAACGCGGAGGAAAAATAAGAGCTAGAGCCAGAATTTCAAATCCGGAAAAAGGACTTCTTCTAATAAATGAAATTCCGTATGGAACTAATACAGGTTCTCTTATAGACAGTATTCTTAAAGCCAATGAGAAGGGAAAAATTAAAATAAAAAAAGTTGAAGATAATACCGCTTCTGAAGTTGAAATTTTAATACACTTACCTAACGATGTCTCTCCGGACAAGATGATTGATGCTTTATATGCATTCACAGATTGCGAAATTTCAATTTCTCCGAATGCATGTGTCATCAATGTAGACAAACCTGAATTTTTAAGTGTTTCTGAAATATTAAGAAGAAATACCAACCATACTGTAAATCTTCTTAAACAAGAATTAGAGATTGAACTCGGCGAATTGCAGGAACAATGGCATTTTGCTTCGTTAGAAAAAATATTTATCGAAAACAGAATCTACCATCAAATCGAAGAACTTGATAAGTGGGAAGATGTGATCTCTACTATTGATGACGGATTAAAACCTTTTACCGGCCATTTGATTAGAGAAGTTTCCGAAGAGGATATTAATAAATTAACTGAAATACGCATTAAAAGAATTACCCGATTTGACCTGGATAAAGCAGAGGAAAATATTGCAGCATTAGATGGAAAAATAAAAGAAGTAAAACACCATTTAGATCATTTAATCCAATATGCAATTGAATACTTTACCAATATAAAGAAAAAATACGGGAAAAATAAAGAAAGGAAAACCGAAATTCGAACTTTTGATACAATCGACGCAGCAAAAGTTGCAGTTGCAAATATTAAATTCTATGTCAATCGTGAAGAAGGATTTATTGGATATTCCCTTAAAAAGGATGAATACCTTTTTGACTGTTCGGATATAGATGATATAATTGTATTTAGAAAAGACGGGATAATGCTGGTTACTAAAGCAGATGCTAAAACTTTTGTAGGAAAAAACATCATCCATGTAGGAATTTGGAAGAAAAATGATACCCGTACTATTTACAACATGATCTATCGTGAAGGTAAACTAGGTCCTTGGTATATGAAAAGATTTCCGGTTACCTCCATAACCAGAGATAAAGAATACAATTTAGCCTCTACCGCTAAAGGTTCAGAAGTCCAATATTTTACTGCGAATCCCAATGGTGAAGCGGAATCAGTTACCATTTTCCTTAAACCCAGCCAAAGGTTGAAAAAATTAAAGTTTGACATAGATTTTTCGGAATTAGCCATTAAAGGAAGAAGCTCTAAAGGAAATTTGGTATCAAAAAATTATATAAAGAAAATTGAATTAAAAGAGTCAGGTATTTCTACTTTAGCCCCTAGAAAAATATGGTTTGATGAATCGGTACAACGCTTAAACGTTGAAGGCCGCGGTAAATATTTAGGCGCTTTTAAAGGAGCCGATAAAATTGTTACCCTCTCTTCGAACGGTATTGCTAAACTTCATACTTTTGATCTGTTAAATCATTTTGATGATGAATTTTTAGTACTTGAAAAATGGAATCCGGAAAAACCGGTATGTTGTATATATTACGACGGAGATAAATCCATATATTATATTAAACGCTTCTTATTAGATGATACCTTGAATCCGCAAGTATTTTTTATCTCAGAAAATCCAAGATCTTTTATAGAATGGGTTGGAACCGGATGGAAATTAATTGCTGAAATCAATTTTGGAAAAGATAAAAGTCCGGAAACTATTAATTTAGAAGACTTTATAGCTATTAAAGGAATTAAGGCACAAGGAAATCAAATTTCTAAAGAAAAAATAAAAAAGATAACCATTACAGAAGAACCTTACGAACAGGAAAATGAAGCAAATGCCGATGCTGAAACTGAAGAAGCCCCAACTGAACCTAAAGGTTCTCAAGATACGAACTCCGGTACAGATGGTGAACAGATAAATCTTTTCTAATAATCTGAATATTTTTTATTTTAAAAAAACAGTAAATATTTGTTTACATATTAATTTCAAATATCTTTATTAAATAATTTAATGCCTTTACCGCATACTTACTCTTAAATTCACTAGATTTGTTTAATAAATTTAAGTTAAGTTTAATTTTTAATTAAAAAAAGAATATGGCATTTGAATTACCAAAATTACCGTATGCATACAATGCGCTAGAGCCTTATATCGATGCAAAAACCATGGAAATCCATTATACGAAACATCATGGTACTTATACTACAAATTTAAATAATGCAATCGCCGGTACAGAACTTGAAAATTTACCTATAGAACAAATTATAATTAAAGGTTTTGATAAAACCCCTATAAGAAATAATGGTGGTGGTTATTTGAACCATTGTTTATTTTGGGAATGGTTAACCCCTAATGGTAAAGGTAAACCGGAAGGAAATTTAGCTGCAGCAATCAACGAATCTTTTGGATCTTTTGATGCTTTCAAAGATGAATTTTCAAAAGCAGCAGCCGGCAGATTCGGATCCGGATGGGCTTGGTTGTTATCCAATAATGGAAAATTAAGTATTGGCTCAACGGCAAATCAAGACAATCCTTTAATGCCGGGAGTAGGTGCATCAGGAACTCCTATTCTAGGGTTGGATGTTTGGGAGCATGCTTACTATCTTAACTATCAAAACAGAAGAGCAGACTACATCAGTGCTTTCTTTAACGTGATAAACTGGGATAAAGTTTCTGAATTATTTGAATCAAGTAAATAAATCAGTATAAAGATTTAATAAAAAGCCGTCTAATTTAGATGGCTTTTTATCTTTTAGTAAAGATTGACACCAATGCTAAAAGGAAAATAGCGCCAAGAGTGGACATAGCCAGCATAAGAGTTTTATCATTTTCATTAACCGGTATTTGAAGATGTTTAAATAACCAATTTCCTAAAAAACTACCTAAAATACCAACCATTAAATTTCCAAAACATCCAAAACCTCGACCTTTAATTAAAGTCCCTGCTAAAAAACCGGATGAAATCCCTATAAGTAATGTCCACATTATTTTATGTTCTAATTTTTTAACTTTTGTGAATTAATAATTTTTTTCCAATCTAAATATCCAAAAATTGCGATGATAAATAAAAATATAGTTAAAAGAGAATATAATAAAAGTCCTTTATGAAGTAATAATGGAACGGCTATAAAATTACTAATATTTAAAAAAATCCAATTGTCCAGTTTTCTTTTTGCTAATAGCCACATACCGGCCCAAGCAAATGCGCTCACCAATGAGTCCCATACAGGAACATCTGAATTAGTGTAATTCGTTAAGAAAAAATATAAAAGAATCCATGAAAATATCACAATGCAACATGCAATAAATCTATCTTTAAAAGTGCATAAACTTACCGTACTACTATACTTAGTTTTACTTGTCCATAAAATCCATCCATATATACTCATTACAAAATAATATCCTTGCAATAAAATTTCCGCATATAAACGAAAATCCCAATAAATATACATGGTTATGAGTATATTAAGTAATCCGCAAGGATACAACCAAACCTTGTTATATTTGGCGAATAAAGCTTCCGCAATACCAAAAACTACTCCTATGGCTTCTAAAAAAGAAATTTGATAAAATTGTTGTTTTAAAATTGTCCACCATTCGTGTATTGAAACCATAGTCACACCTATTATTTATTTATTAGTACTTAAACATAAATTATATGTAGATATTTTATTTTCTTAGAAAGTCATGATTTTAAAATAAATTTTAAAATCAATCCGATTAATTAAAACGTAGTATTCCTGAATTCGTATAGTAAATTATTATTTTACCTGCAAAGATATTAAAAAGACCTACTTTAATTAGTATTCTTTTGCAAATAATTAAAATATAGATTATTTCAATAATTTTTATGGCAATAAATTTGATGTGATTTAAGTTTTTAATAAGTAATATAATCCAAAATTAGTATGATAGCAGGTATGACTAAAGAAAAAGAAAATTCAGATAACCCTATTGACATTCTAAAAAGATGTAAAATTATACGAGAAAAGCATACAAAATCAGCTTATTTAAATATAAATATTTCGGGAGAATGGAAATTATATTCAGGCGATTCAGTTCAAACTATTGATACTAAAAAACCGATCGCGCAAGGTAAAGATTACGGAACTTATCCTTTATATATATTACCATCCAAAAGAAGTTATTTTAAATTAGAGACTTCCGAAGGATCGGCTATACTTGCGGAAACACACCTTCCGATGGAAGGAGGATATAATTTTAGAGATTTAGGAGGTTTAGAGTCTAAAGACGGAAAACGAATTAAATGGGGGAAATTATTTAGAACAGACGATTTATATAATTTAACCCATAATGATTTACTATATTTATCCAGTATTCCTATAATTACTCTGGTTGATTTCAGATGCGAAGAAGAATATAAAGCCTTACCGGACAAAATTCCTGCAGAAGTTAAAAATCATTACTATTTATGTATTGAACCCGGTCGTTTAAAAGCATATGCTAAAAGTATTCATACGAGCAAAAATGATGTAATAAATGCTATGAAGCATTTATACAAACTTTTAGTTACAGAAGATAAATATTTAAACGCATACGAAGAATTTTTTACCTATATACAAGATCAAGAAAAATTACCGCTCCTTTTTCATTGTTCAGCAGGGAAAGATCGCACCGGATTGGCTACCGCATTGTTGCTATATGCTCTAGATATTCCTAAAGATATTATTTTAAAAGATTATTTAGCATCCAATGATTATCTGGCGGATAAATACCATCCGTTGATTGAACAAAATCCATCCAACAAATATTTATATACGGTCATACCGGATTATTTAGAAAGCGCATTAAACGAAATAGAAAATGAGTATGGATCCATTCAAAATTTTTTGATTAACCGAATGCATTTAAATATTGATAAATTGAAAAATAATTTATTGTATTAATATCTGTTTAAACATTAGAATCAAAAAATAATCTTCAATCAACATATATCGAATTTTAAACAGATAAGTACCTAATTTACTTACCTGTTTTAATAAAGAATGTATTAAAATTTATTCGTACAAATGGTAGAGAAATTCTATTTATTTAGGTTGGCTTTTTGTAGACGAACGGCATTTAATATAGCTAAAAGGGCTACACCCACATCGGCAAATACAGCTTCCAATAGATGGATATCACCAAAAATTCCTAAAATCATTACAATAATTTTAATACCAAAAGCTAATATCACATTTTGCCATACAACATGTTTGGTGGCTTTTCCTATTTTAACGGCTAAAGGAATTTTAGAGGTCTGATCGTCTTGAATTATGACATCGGCTACTTCAATCGTCGCATCACTACCTAAACCTCCCATGGCAATTCCAACATCACTTAAAGCGATCACCGGTGCATCATTAAATCCATCACCTACAAAAGCTACTTTACCAATCACTGTTGATTTTATTTCCTTCATTTTAGTTACCTTATCTTCCGGTAAAAGTTCACCATAGGCATGATCTATACCTAATTCCCGGGCAACTTTTTGTACGATTGTATTTTTATCACCGCTAAGAATAGTTGCCCCGATGCCTAAATCATGTATTTTTTTAATATCTTGTTGAGCTCCTGATTTAATTTGATCTGCAATTTCCAAATATCCGGCGAACTTATTATTTACTGCAATTAAAACTACAGTATTTATGATTTCTTTACAAGTTTCCGGATAAGAAATAGAATAGGCATCCATTAATTTAAAATTACCTACTAACAATTCATTATCTTCTATTTCCACTTTAATCCCTTTTCCCGGAATATCTTCCATGGAAGTAATTTTTGTTACCTCAGGTTTTTGATTTACATAAGCTTGAATTGCGGTGGCAATCGGATGATTACTATGAGATTCGGCTATATTAATCCATTGTAACAATTGATTCCGATCAAAACCTTGCTCAACATGCACGTTTTGAACTGAAAAATTTCCTAGAGTTAAAGTTCCTGTTTTATCAAATACAATTTGCTTCACTTCAGCCAAGATATCCAAAAAATTGGAACCTTTAACCAAAATTCCGTTTCTTGAAGCTAAACCTATGCCTCCGAAATATCCTAAAGGTATTGAGATTACCAAAGCACAAGGACAGGATATAACTAAAAATATTAAGGATCGATATAACCAAGTTTCATATTCATAGTTTGCAACAAAAAAATAAGGTAATATAAACACCAGCAAGGCAATAAAGAAAACTGCTGGAGTATAAATCTTCGCAAATTTTCTGATAAACAATTCTGTTTTCGCTTTTTGACCGGTAGCATTTTGAACTAAATCCAATATTTTAGATAGTTTACTGTCTGAATAAGGAGTAGTAACTTTTACAAGTGATGAAGTGTTAAGATTTATCATTCCTGCTAAAATGGTCTCCCCTTTTTCTTTACTTTGCGGAGTACTTTCCCCGGTTAACGCAGAGGTATTGAACGTAGCCGTTGAAGAAAGCAATTCTCCATCCAATGCTACTTTATCTCCCGGTTTCAATTGTATAATTTCGCCTACTTGAACCTCTTTAGCTTTTACGACTTTAGAAGTTTGATTTTCAATAATTGTTGCTTCATCGGGTCTTTGATCCAATAAAGCATTAATATTTCTTTTAGCTTTAGCTACTGCCAACGATTGGAAGTTTTCTCCAATGGAATAAAATAACATAACTGCAACCGCTTCCGGATATTCTCCTATATAAAAAGCACCTACCGAAGCTAAAAACATCAACGATAGCTCATTGAAAAAATCCTTATGCTTAAATTCTTCCAACATTTCTTTAAATACAGGAAACCCTACAGGCAAATAAGCTAGAATATATGCTCCCAATCTAATCCAAGAATTGAAAAATGAAGTTTTAGAATAATCTAAAATGAGAGCGAGAGCTAAAAGGATAGAACTTATGATGGCCGGTAAAAATAATTGAAAAATATTTATGTTGAAATCTAGTTCGTGATCATGGGTATGTCCATGAGAAGATTCATGATCTCCTTGATTAGTAATATTTTTTCTATCGTTGTCATTACAGGCGCAACCGGGTTTATAAGAAGACATAACTATCTGTATTTTTTAATTGTATAACAAAAATAATTCCCCTATGTTGCAATTAGATTGCAAAGAAAGAAATAGTAAAAAAATTAGAATCGGTATTCTTTCCTCTCGCCCAATCCTTGAGTTTAATTTTTTATAAATTTGCATGAAACGTAAATAATAAAAAATGGATAAGGCAGAACTTTTGGCCAAGCTAAATGAATCTTCACCAAATACACTAATGGATACCTTAGGGATCGTATACACTGATTTTACAGGAGATACACTAACTGCAGAAATGGAAGTAAATTCTCGGGTACACCAACCGATAGGATTTTTACATGGTGGAGCCTCATTAGCTCTTGCTGAAACTGTAGGTTCGGTTTTATCTATTACCACGGTTGATCCTTCAAATTATTATGTTTTCGGAACGCAAGTAAACGGCTATCATTTAAAATCTGTTAAAAACGGAAAAATTTCAGCTACAGCCCAATTTATCAACAAAGGTAACACATCCCATGTAGTTGAAATTAATATTTTTTGTACGGATGATGAGGGAAATACTTTTAAAAATTGTTATGTTACCATGACTAACCGCATTGTTCCTAAAAATAATTTTGAATAATGGTACTTTCTGAAACAGTTAAAGATTGCATTAAAAAAAATATTCCTTTTGCTTTTATTCGACTTCCTAAAGACAAAAAAATATTTTTAATCAAAAAGGAAGAGGGCGGCTTATATGAATATTCTTTTCAATCTTTTGATAATTCAAAGAAATATACATTCCATTTTTCAACATTTACTGAGGTAAATGATTTATTACCACAGAATGACCTTATATTTCCTCTACCTAACAATGAAAATACAAAGGTTATTTCAGAACAAGAATATTTAAATCTTCTTCAACGGACCATTCATTATATTCAACAAAAACAAACAGATAAAATTGTAATTTCTCGCGAAAAATGGATCGATAAGGATAAAATCAACCCTTTCAAATCGTTTTTGTTTTTATGTGAAAAATATCCATGCTCCTTTTGTCAGGTAAGCTATTGGAATCAAAATGAAATTTGGATGGGGGCTACTCCTGAAATCTTAGGTTCTTTTGAAAATTCTTTATTTACAACGATGGCACTTGCCGGAACGTTACCGGATATTGATTCGGTTCAATGGGAAAGCAAAGAAATAGAAGAGCAAAAATATGTCACAGATTATATTTGTGAAAAAATTAAAGCCTATACTTCGAATTTAACGGTAAAGGGACCTGAAACACTTCATTTAGGGCTTGTTAAACATTTGGTAACCTATCTTTCTGCAAAATTAAACACTTCTGATCAACTACCTCAATTGATAGCAGATTTGCATCCTACACCTGCCGTTTGTGGAATTCCGTTAAATAAAAGTAGAAATTATATTTTGGAGAATGAAGGATATAATCGTGATTTTTATGCAGGATATATAGGATTGGAAACTCAGAAATTTAAAAAGTATTTCGTTAATTTACGATGTGCTAAACTATATGCTAATGGAGCTTTACTTTATGTTGGTGGTGGTATTACAGCGCAAAGTAATCCGCAAAAAGAATGGACGGAAACAGAATTAAAGGCTAAATTTATTGGTGAAAGTCTTTAAATACCTTCTTATGATTAATTGATTAATCAAACAGGCTGAGTTGGTTTTTATCAATTTTTTTAATTACAGATTTATTAGTTTTCTTGCCGGTTTTTTTTATAAGACTGCTGTTTTCAATGGCATCTCCATAGATGGTTTTACCACCGTATTTCCAGGAATTTTTTCGTTCATTTTCAATCCATTCATGAAAATTGTCACTGGGTTTGAAATTCTTTTCAATTTCCATAGATACTTTGGAAAGATTTTTCAATGCTTCCAATTTATCGGTATCTCCTAATTTAGATCGTTGCAATGCTTTATCAAAAATTTCAATGGTTTCATCATATACTCGAGTGGGTACAGGAAAAGGATGTCCGTCTTTTCCTCCGTGTGCAAAAGAAAATCGGGCGGGATCTGAAAATCTGGAAGGAGTGCCATGTATTACCTCACTAACTAAGGTCAACGATTGAAGCGTTCTGGGTCCTACTCCATTCAAAAGCAACAGAGACTCCACATCTTGAACATCTGTTTCATGAGCAAGTACCAAAGCAGCGCCCAATCTCTTCAAATTGACGTCTTTTTCGCGTACCTCATGATGAGAAGACAGTATAAGGGATATTTCTTTCATTAAACGATCCGGATTTTCCTTAGTTAGTTCCAAAATTCCCTGTTTGGTAGTAGAAGCATCTTTATCGGTCAGATTAAGGATTTCTCCTTTGTTTTTACCATAAATAAAAGTATGGGGAGTTTCTGTAAAGGATTGAACTGAGGAAGACAGCCAATGATACCTTCTTGCCAATTTATCGTTGATATTCATTCCTTGCTGCACAACTGTCCAATCACCATCTATAGTAACTACAAAAGAATGTAAATATATTTGGAAACCATCTTGAACCGCACAATTATCAACTTTAGCTACCAATCTGCTCTTAGTAATAAGTTCATTTCCATCTAAACCGGTTTTATCGGCAATATGAAGTAATTCCGTTGGAGTATTTCGTGAAGATTTCCCCCTGCCCCCGCATACATAAATACCAAGTTCCGAGGATCTTTGATTTATTGCTTTCTTCAAAGCATTCATAACGGAAGTGGTTATTCCTGAAGAATGCCAATCCATTCCTAAAACACATCCTAAAGATTGAAACCAAAACGGGTCGCTTAATTTTTGTAAGAAAGTTTTTCTTCCGTATTCTTGAACTATAGCCTCTACAATCGCTCCACCTAATAAAGCCATTCTTTTAGCTAACCAGGCGGGAACTGTTCCATAGTGTAAAGGTAAATCTGCATATCCCTTCTTCATATAGTAAATATAGTAAAAATTAAATTAATTAACTCATTTACTGCACTTTTACCTTATAATTAAATGATAGTAATTGCGCGGTAACTTTAATTTAAACAATTTTTGACTAAAAGTTTTTCAGCAATCATATTACTTAAAACTTCTGTTCTATTTTGACCTACAATTTGAACGGTTACACTTCCGTCAAACTCTTCGACTGATTCAATCTGAAATTTAATTCCTAAATTGAAATTTTTAGAATTTAAATATTTTAAAAATTCTTTAGAACTGTGAATGATAGCGGATAATTCCACGATTTCTCCAATCTGGTATTCGTTTAACTTTTTAAAGCGTCCCCCTTCAATATTTCCTTGTTTATCCGGTATAGGTGAACCGTGAGGATCGAACTTAGGATAATCTAACAATTCGTCCATTTTATTGAAAAATTTTTCTGAATGTATATGTTCGATTTGTTCGGCTACTTCATGAACATCTTCCCAACTAAATCCCATTTTTTCAACCAAATACATTTCTGTTAGACGGTGTTTCCTAAGAATTAAAGCGGCTTCTTTTTTACCTTTTTCGGTCAGTTTTAACGGTTTATAGCTCTGATAATATACCAATCCTTTTTTCAAGAATTTTTTCATCATGCTGTTCACTGTAGGCATTTTGATATCTAAGGATTGGCTTAACGCCAAAGTAGATACTTCTCCCTTTTCGTCAGACAGATTATATAAGGCTTTTAGATAATTTTCTTCTATAGATGAGAACATTTACAAATATATTTAAAATATTAATTTTTCAAGATCAAATAATTTATTTTTCCAAAATACAATCGTAAAATAAATTTGTTAGACTAATCTAATTTTATATATTTGCTAGTCTAAAATTAATAATTATGAAAAGAGGATTGACTGTACTTTTTGCATTATCCCTTTGCACTCTATATTCCCAAGAAGTTAAAGATTCGATTAAAAACCCTAAAGAAAAATCTATTGACGATGTTGTCGTGACAGGAACCTTGAAGGAAGTTAGAAAATCTGACAGCCCGGTGCCTGTTGAAATTATTACACCAAAACTATTCAAAAAAAATCCTACTCCCAGTCTCTTCGATGCCGTTGGAATGATTAACGGAGTTAAACCTCAAATAAATTGCAGCGTTTGTAATACGGGAGATATTCACATAAACGGTATGGAAGGTCCTTATACTATGATATTAATTGACGGGATGCCTATCGTTAGCGGATTAGCTACTGTTTATGGTTTAAGTGGGATTCCCAATAGTTTGGTAGAAAGAATTGAAGTAGTTAAAGGTCCCGCCTCTTCTTTATACGGCTCAGAAGCTATGGGGGGAATTATAAACGTAATCACTAAAAACCCGCAAAAAGCACCTAAATTTGCAGCGGATATTTTCAGTACAAGCTGGGGAGAATTAAGTACGGATTTATCCTTTAAATTTAATGCCGGTAAAAAAGTAACCAGTTTACTGGGTATCAATCATTTTTATTATGATAATCCAATCGATGCCAATCACGACGGTTTTACCGATTTAACTTTACAAAACAGAATATCGGTTTTTAATAAATGGAGTTTTAAACGAAAAGAAAACAGAGTTGCCAGTTTAGGGCTGCGATGGGTCAATGAAGATCGCTGGGGTGGAGAAATGAACTGGAGTAAAAAATATCGAGGAAGTGACGAGGTTTACGGAGAAAGTATATATACGAAACGTGCCGAAGTGATCGGACTTTACCAATTACCTCTACATGAAAAAATATACACCCAATTTTCATATAATTGGCATGATCAAAACTCATGGTATGGGAATACTCCGTATATGGCAACTCAACAAGTAGCTTTTATCCAAAGTTATTGGGATAAAACCATAAAAAATCATAACTTTTTAGCAGGTGCTTCTTTTAGATATACTTACTACGATGACAATACACCTGCGACCGCTTCTCCTGACGGCTCAAAAAACAGACCTTCAGAAACTCCGTTACCGGGATTATTTTTACAAGATGAATGGTCTATAAATTCTAAAAATAAACTTTTACTGGGATATAGATACGATAACGATAAACATCATGGAAATGTACATTCTCCAAGAATTGCCTATAAGTTTTCACCCAATTATACGAATACCTTCCGAGCCAGTTTTGGAACCGGTTTTAGAGTTGTAAATATCTTTACGGAAGATCATTCTGCTCTTACGGGAGCTAGAGATGTAGTCATCTTGAATTCTTTAAAGCCTGAACGTTCGTATAACGGAAATTTGAACTATGTTAAAAAATTGATGTTCGATGATCTGAATGTTAATCTGGATATCACCGGTTTTTATTCTTATTTTACTAATAAAATTATTGGTGACTTCGATTCCGATCCTACTAAAATCATTTATGATAACTTAGACGGACATGCTGTTTCGCAAGGTATATCTTTAAATACGGAATGGTCTTTTTTAATTCCTTTTAAAATTATGGCGGGTGTTACTTATATGGATGTTTACACCAAAGAAAAAGATGACAAGGGTTCTTATCTTAGAACAGATCAGCTTTATGCTCCCAAATGGTCCGGAACATTTGTTATCACTTACACATTTCCTAAAAATTATATATTGGACTTTTCAGGACAATGGAACGGAAAAATGAGGTTGCCTATCGAGCCTAATGATTTTAGAAGTGAATATTCCCCGTGGTATTGCATTGCAAATATACAGGTAACCAAGAAATTCCATAATGGAATGGAAATTTACGGAGGAATTAAAAACCTATTTAATTTTACGCCCAAAAACCCGATCATGCGTCCTTTTGACCCTTTCAATAAAGAGGTTGATAATCCGATTACCAATCCTAACGGGTACACTTTTGATACTTCTTATAATTATGCGTCCTTGCAAAAATTAAGAGGATTTTTGGGTATACGATATAATTTTTTCTAATTAATTTTAAAGACAGAAAAAAAGTAAATTTCATATAAAATAGATCGCATACATATTTTGTTAAAATAAGAAGATCATATTTATTTTTATGGTAAATTAGCACTTTCATAAAAAATAACTATGATCGTCTTACCTTGTTTTTATTTTCCTCCTGTTTCTTATTTTGAAAAATGGATCCATTCGGAAAAGATCTATTTGGAACTGTGGGAAAATTTTCCTAAACAAACTTATCGTAATCGTTGCATTGTTCAAGGAGCTAATGGAAAATTGCCTCTTATTGTTCCTATTGAACATTCAGGAGCCAGAATTATAAAAGATATTAAGATTTCCTATGCGTCTTCATGGCAAAAATTACATAGTAAATCATTACAATCAGCATATCAAAGTTCTCCTTACTTTGAATATTACGAAGATAAGCTAATCAAATTATTGGAAAAAAAAGAAACCTTTTTATTAGATTTAAATCTAAACACATTAGAATGGGCATGTTCTATCCTAAAGTTGGAATGTTCGTACGAACTCACGGATGAATACGTAAAAAATCCTCCGTTTACCGATGCGCGAGAAGCATTCAATGCAAAAAAAGAAAGTCCCTATAAAAATAAAAAATATATTCAGGTATTTTCAGACCGTTTCGAGTTTATGAATGATCTTTCCATACTAGATCTTATATGCAATCTTGGCCCGAAATCTGCTAATTACCTTACTAATGTCGAATAAATAAATAATTTTAAATGAAGATAAAACTATTAAGCCTAAGCTTCGCTTTTGCATTCTTTACTGCCAATGCATTTGCTCAAAATAACGTTCCGGCAGTTGATTCCCTTGCTTTAAAAAACTGGTATCATCAAAGTTATGAAAAAACCGGTATTTATGGTGTAGGGACTACTGATGCTATTGAATTTTTAAAGTCTAAAGGACTCAAGCCCTCTCCTATTATCGTTGGAGTAATTGATAGTGGTGTACAAATTGATCATCCGGATTTGAAAAATAATATTTGGAATAATCCAAAAGAAATCGCTAATAACGGTAAAGATGACGACGGTAATGGATATGCTGACGATGTTCATGGATGGGATTTTATCGGTGGAAAAGATGGAAAAGATGTAGACCACGATACTATGGAATCAACCCGTATTGTTTCTTTATATGAAAAACTATTCGAAACCGGTGATCTGAAAACGAATGAAAAAAATCGGGAAAAGTATCCGAACGAATTCAAAGAATATCAAAGAGCTAAATTTATATATGATAAAGATTTAGGTGAAGCTAAAGATGCCCTATCTAATATTGAAGAGCAAAAAGCTTTGATAAGACAAATGACCACTGAATTACAAAATGCTCTGGGTGACAAACCTTTGACTCTTGAAAATGTAAATGAGGCAACTTTTACTGTTCCTCAATATAAACAAGCTTTCCTTCAGATGATTGCAAATAATAGCGATTTGGAAGGAAAAAATGCAACTCAAATCAATATGTTGGCGGATAGTGAAATGGGTGAAGCAGTTGCTTATTATTCCGGAAAAGTAGATTACATGCTTAATAAAAGTTATGATCCTCGCTACATTGTAGGTGATGATTATACTGATATTAAGGAAAAACATTACGGTAACAATGAAGTGGAAGGCCCGGATGCATTACATGGAACTCATGTTTCCGGTATAATTGCAGCAGTTAGAAATAATAATATAGGTATGGACGGTATTGCCGGTGATGTTGCAAAAATCTTAGTAGTTCGAGCCGTTCCGGATGGTGATGAAAGAGATAAAGATATTGCCAATGCCATATATTATGCCGTTGATAATGGCGCTAAAGTCATTAATATGAGTTTTGGTAAGCCTTTTTCTCCTAATAAAGAGAGAGTATGGGAAGCTATGAAATACGCGGAAAAAAAAGGCGTATTAATGGTTCATGCTGCCGGTAATGATAATAAAAATGTAGATACCGAGTATAATTATCCAACCAATTTTAAGGATAATGAGCATAAATCTTTTGTAAACAATTGGATTACCGTAGGAGCCAGTACTCGATATAATAATGCATTGAAAGCATCTTTTTCTAACTACGGAAAAGAAAAAGTTGATATTTTTGCACCCGGATTAGAAATTTACTCTACCGTTACTAAAGGAAAATATAAATTTTTACAAGGTACCAGTATGGCTTCTCCGGTTGTTGCGGGATGTGCTGCCCTTTTATGGTCTTATTTTCCTCAGTTAACTGCTGAACAAGTGAAAAATATATTATTCATAACAGCAAATAAATCTACTATAGAAGTAACAGCAGGTGGCGAGAGTGAAAACAGTCCTATGATTAAAACAACTTTTGATCAACTTTCAGCTACCGGAGGTGTTGTAGATGTTTTTAGAGCCGTGAAATATGCGTATGATAATTTCAACCCTGAAAAAGGAAGTAAAAAAGGAAAAAAATAAGTTGAATATTCTTTATATAAAAAAAGCTATTTTAAATAAAATAGCTTTTTTTATGTTTCAAATTTAACATTATGAAATTTTAGTAACTCCTTCCGTTAAAGCTTTAATTAAATTTTTTAAAGGTTTTTCAACCATGGCAGATATAAACATATTAAATTTACCATCGAAAGTAAATTGAACTTCACTTGTACTATCTGTAACCTGATCTATTAATAAACTTAAGTCAAAATTCAAAGTTTCTTTAGCCGAACTTAATACAATTTTTGAATAAGGAATTCTTTCTTTCATTTTCAAGGCAATTTCAGGCATTCCTTTTAATGCAAAAACAAATCCATCTTCATCTGCCTCAAACTTATCAATGGTTTCAGGCATGAACTTTTTAAATTCAGAAGGCTGAGATGCTAACGTGTAAATATCTTCTGCCGATTTATTAACCAGTATTTTTTCTCCTTTAATATTCATTTTTGTAATTTTGGTAAAAACAAACACAAATGTACAAAATTTCTGTAAACGAAAGATTTCTTACCCTTGGTAAAAATAAGAGAAAAGGTGTCATTAACCTTCCATACGAAAATTCGAAAACTTTGGTATACGCTCTGGATATTTTGTACCATACGAAAGTAAATTCCATTCATGTTTACTCATCTGAAACCAAAAAAGTTTGGAAAAAATTACAAAAAATAGCTACACCAGTGTATGCAGCGGGAGGATTAGTTAATAATAGTAAAGACAGTTATATATTTATTAAAAGAAACAGTTATTGGGATTTACCGAAAGGTCATGTGGAAGAAAATGAAACTTTTAAAAAAGCTGCCAAACGGGAAGTAGAAGAAGAATGTTCTATTTCTAATCTAAAATTAAAAAAATACCTAACGACAACTTATCATGTGTATCAATCTGAAAAAAAATACTTTTTAAAAATAGTTCAATGGTTTGAAATGAAGTATGATGGAAATGAAAAACCTAAACCTCAAAAAAATGAAGGAATTGATAAAGCCCAATGGATTAGAAAAAAGGATATCCCTAAACTTATGAAGAAAACCTATGTAAATATCAGGGAATTAGTCGGCACTTATGTTTTAACTAATTCTCGAATTAAAAAATAATTAATATAAAATTCAATAAAAAAAGGAGTACTATAATTACTCCTTTTTTTTCTTTTTAAATCGTATGATTTTTAGAATGTAAATTGCATTCCAAATTTAACTCCGAATTTATTAACATCCGGCATATGTAAGTAATTCCCTCTCCAGTTAAAATCTACTCTAAAGATTCTTAAATTTCCAAACCCTATATTTTCGATACCAAATCCATATTCATAATAGATATCTTTATTAGGCGCTACATATCTGATATTAGAAGCATTCATATTCTTGGAGCCTTCGGATATATCTCCCCAAACACCTCTGAAAATCGCTACTTCTCTTAATTGTAATTTTTTCAATAAAGGAATATAGGAAAATATCCTTCCGTTGAAGTGATGTTCAACATGCAATGCCGTATATATATCTGTTACGAAATCATAGTAATCCAGCAATGCAAAGGTATTATTTACGATACCGTAAGACTGGTTACCCGGTATAATTCCTAACAAGGATAAGGGCAATTTATTAAACGATTTTCCGAATTCAAAAGTAACATTCGATTTACCAATCGGTCCCCAAAGGATCGGATGATTGTATAAAAATTGTATTTTATCATAGTTAAAATCACCATCCAATACTCCATTGAATCCTTTTATATATTTTAAAATTAAGGTTGGAGATAAAGTCGTATGTTCATATCTGTCTAATCCAAAACGAGAATATTTAGCTCCCGGTCTCGCTTGAATACTAAATGTTAAATGAGAATCATACAAATCGTTTTTAATATCTCCTTTTTTGTTGTAATACCCGATATTAAATTTGAAAGGATTCGCCGATTTTATGTATTGATAAGTTCCATCTAATCGCAATTGTACATTTTTCCACGGTTCAATAGATAAAAATGCATTGGTTTGATTGACAGAACTCAAATATTCATTACTTCCTCGGGATATGATGGAAGATGATGCAAAAGAACGGGTCATAATTCCCTCATTTTCTGTAAGCGAAGTCCCTAACTGAGTTATATCCCTTTTTGTTCCAGCACCTATCGTAAAACGATTGTATTTGTTTAACATCAAGCGCCCTTCAAAACCATATTTAAATTGATTATCTTTAAATCCGTATGCCGTATATCCTTCCACTCTCCACATATCATTGGGAGAGAAAAACGTCCTGGCTCCTAAACGAATTCTGGTTCCTTCAACATCGTTATATCCTAGTGTTTGATACAGATTTCCAATATCAATGGCATTACCCACATTGACATAACCTGAAGAAAGAATTTGTACAGCATCTACTATATTTCTAAATAATCGGGTTTTAGATACCTTGTCTACCATTTCATATGCCTTTTTATCATCTTCATTAAGACGATCCGGACGATTGTCGACCCAAAAATCATCTTTTCGGTTGTAAGCTCCTTCAGAAATAGGTTCCCATTGTTGATCTAAAAGTTTTTCTACAGTGCCTTGCGGCTCATCGAATTTATAATCATTATAAGTTATGGTACGTTTTGCAAACATACCTTTTCCTCCTTCTTTTTTAGTTATAAGAGACATATCCAAAACCGTGTAATTTCGTAATGGAATAAAGATTGAATCATTGACATTGTCATAATTCAATTCCATATATATATCTTTAACGAAGTTTACATTAATACCCGAAGTGGATTGTAAGGTAACTTGCTTTACTGCATAAGTATCTTTAGTAATATATAAATCTCCTTTAAAAGTAAGCTCATTTTCTCTTCGAGGTCTGTATTTAATATAATAACAATCAACTCCATCTACGGAAACCGTATCAGCTAATAAATAATCGTATACGGAAAATCCAATAGTAGCTACCGGACTGGTGAATCCTTTATTAAAAAAGTTTAACACATTATCGTATATGTTAACATCTTTATACAAATTTTTAACCGTATTGGCTACAATATCATTATTAGGAATTCCGGAAGCTTTATTTCCTCTTAAAAAGGATTTTTCCCGTTTGGAAGGCGTATTTTGTCCAACTATATCGGAAAGGGATTCGTTAAGAAAAACGGGAATGTACGTTTTTCCTGAGATATCTAATGTATCTATGTCTTTGGCTGAAATGTTTAATTTTTTAAAGATTTTTTTACTTATAAAAGCGCTATCAACATTATTTAAATCAAATTCGATTTTCTCATATTCTTTATATTGATAATTCTTAAAATTAGTCAAACCGTTGGTTCTTCTTCTCTTCCATAATTCACGCAGTATGCGGTATGCCGGATTTTCTTTTTTAGGTAAACGCTTTTTCGGAAAGCCGGTAACTACTACCTCGTCTATTTCCTTTTCTTTGCTTACGGTTCCTTTATCGGTTGATTGGCTACTATTTTTGTTTTTTAATTTGAGATTTACAATTAAGCCTAAATTATCTCCCCTTTGTAAAGGTATATATTTTGTCGGGTATTTATCTGTAATAATTTGTAACGTGTCAATGAATTTATTGGATTGTAATTCAAAATTTCCATCACTGTCGGTAGTGGCGTAAACCTGAGTATTTTTAAGAAAAATATCAGCATCCGTAATTGGCTTTTCTGTATCTTCATCTAGCAATTGACCGGAAACTCTAACGTAATTAACTTGTTGGTTAGAAGATGATGATATACTATCCGTATCAATTTTAGTTTGATTGGTGATTGATGAAGGAATGGAGTATGAACCAATCTTATCTTTTTCAGAGAATTTAATAATTAAATTTAAGTTTTGTTTTTTATTGACAGGAAATGACTTTTTCTTATAATTTACAATCTGAACAACGATAGAATCAAAGTTATTTTTAGATTCGAGTGAAAAATATCCAATATTATTTGAAAGGGTTGAAATCTCGGGAGCTTCAGGAAAAGATATTTTTGCTCCTTCAATAGGACGCTGGGTATCCTGATTTATAATTACCCCCGTAATTTTGATTTGTGCATTATAAGATAAACTAAATAAAAATGCAAACAAAAAAAGTAATTTATTACTCATTGAACGTTATTTAAAAAAACAAAAAACTTTCGTTTGTAGATATCGAACAAACGAAAGTCTTAGTATAAATATTATATTATATGTATGTGGTTCTCAACAAAACAAAGCTTTACCGTTTTTCAAGAACTTCATCAATAAGTCCATATTCTTTAGCTTCTGAAGCAATCATCCAATAGTCCCTATCTGAATCCTTCTCAATTTTTTCAAAAGGTTGACCGGAATGCTCTGCCAAAATTTCATATAGTTCTTTTTTCAGCTTCAAGATCTCCTTTAATGTAATTTCCATATCGGAGGCTTGCCCTTGAGCTCCTCCCAATGGCTGATGAATCATAATTCGAGAATGTTTCAATGCTGATCTTTTTCCTGCAGCACCGGCTGTCAATAATACGGCTCCCATAGAAGCAGCCATACCAGTACAAATAGTAGCCACATCGGGCTTAATAATTTGCATGGTATCGTATATCCCTAGTCCGGCATACACTCCTCCTCCGGGAGAATTAATATATATTTGAATGTCTTTATTGGCATCTGTACTTTCCAAGAACAATAATTGAGCGGTTACAATATTGGCTATTTGATCGTCTATACCTGTTCCCAGGAATATAATTCTATCCATCATCAACCGAGAGAAAACATCCATTTGTGCTACATTTAATTTTCGTTCTTCAGTAATATATGGAGTCATTGAATTTACGTACTGATCTACCGCCAGACTATTAATTCCCTGGTGTTTTACTGCATATTTATGGAACTCTTTTCCTAAATCCATTTTTATTAATCTTTTTCTAAAATTTTTTACTTAATTTTCTCACTAAAATTATACCAAACAAGAGTCACTATAGATAAGACTTTATTTTGTCAGCAATTTCAGTAAATTCTTCCGAACTCAGTGTCAATTTGTTTCCAAAATTCATGTCTCCGATAGCGTTTAATGGGATCAGATGAACATGAACATGGGGAACTTCCAATCCTTGTACAGACATTCCTACCCGTAAACATGGAATAGCTTTCCCTACTGCCTGAGCTACCCTATAGGTAAAATCCATTAATTCATCATACTCTTCTTTGGGCAAATCAAACAATTTATCGGTTTCTTTTTTAGGAATTACTAAAACGTGACCTATAACTACCGGAAATGCATCTAAAAAAGCAAGGTGTTTTTCGCTTTCTGCAACTTTATAACAGGGAATTTCTCCTGCTACGATTTTTGAAAATATACTTGCCATAGGTTGTAAATTTAGCTTATTAATCTAATGAAATTTCTAAAATTTCAAAATTAATTCGATTACCGTTCGGTAAATTGATTTCGGCAGTTTCTCCTACTTCCTTTCCTAAAAGACCTTTAGCTATGGGGGTATTAACAGAAATTTTTCCGGTTTTTAAATCGGTTTCCGTATCCGGAACCAAGGTATACTTCATCTCCTGTCCATTGGCAGTATTCTTTATTTTAACAGAACATAATATAGCTACTTTAGAAGTATCAACTTGCGATTGATCTATTATTTTAGAATTAGAAATTATATCTTTAAGCTTAGATATACGCATTTCAAGCAGACCTTGTGCTTCTTTAGCCGCATCGTATTCCGCATTTTCAGATAAATCACCCTTATCCCTAGCTTCAGCAATTTGCTGTGTGATTTTAGGTCTTTCAACTTGTTCCAATTGATCAAGTTCCTTACGTAATTTATCTAGACCTTCTTTCGTTACATAATTCATGATACTATTTTTTGTAATTTTGCGTTGTAATTTATAAACATAAAAAAATAACCCGACTCTTCACGGTCGGATTATCCGTATGCAAATTTAGCAAATTTATTATGATTAAAAAATTAATTCTTTATATATTATTAATTTCACAGTTATTCTTCTTCATCCAATGCGAAAATGGAAATAAAACAATTAGTTGTTTTCCTAATTCTTCTATAAGTTATTCAGCCGATCTTAATTTACCTCAGTTCCAAAAATTATCCGGTATTAATGGTTATGCTTATATTGAAGCGGGGCCTTTAACCGGTACTAAGGGCTTAATATTGGTTAGAATAGATGCTAATAAGTTTTTAGCATACGACAGAAATGCACCGCATATTTGCCCGGGACCTAATACCCGATTGGAAGTAAAAGACGATTTTTATATCTATTGTCCTGAAGATGGAGCAAAATGGTCCTTAACCTCAGGTCAACCGTTAGAAATAGCTGACCGAGCACCTAAAATTTATCCTGCACAATTGATTGGAAATACAGTTATAATATCGTATTAATTTTATATAATATTTTTAATACTTATCAGTTATAATAATATACTTGTATAGTATATAAAAATTAATGCATTGCCTGAGCAGCTGTGAATTGTTTTCAAATTTATTTAACTACTTATTCACGCCTTTTTTTCAATTATACTAATAATGTAAGGATACTGAAGGTATAAATTTTAAATAAATTTAAAATATTGATTCTTATATTCTGATACTATATTAATTAATATAAATTTTATTTTATGATAGTTATCAGAAGCTTGTTGTGAATTGTTTTCAAATTTTATAAATTATAAATTCATTATTTCTATTTGAAATCTCAATTTTATTTATTATAACCAGATGAGATTAAATAATTTAAAAGATAATATCTTTTATGATTTATAAGATTTAGTTTATGAAGATTTAATATATTAATTTGATAAATTTATACTATTTTTTTGATAGTTAAACATTTTATTTTCTTAAATTATCTATTTCATATCTTTTTCATCTAAAAAAAATCCTTCCCCTTTTTTCTTTATTTCTTTTTTACAGTCAGTATTTCCATTACCCAAATTATTTTTTTGAACATAATTTTCGTATAGCTTTTGTTCCATATTTTCCCATTCTTCTTTAGTATAATTTTTTCCTTTATATGTTTTATAAAAATTTTTATTTTTTAAAAATTTATTATTTTTATCGTAATCTTCAAATTCTAAGTTATTAAATGATTTTACAATAAGTTGTAATGCTCTTTTACTAATTTCCCAATTATAATTTTTTAAATTTGGATTAGAACCAATAGATTCAAAATAATACCATCCTTTTAATGTGCGAATTATATAGATTTGTATAAAAGCATTAAAAGTTAAAGAAGATATACTTCCAGATAAAGTAAATAATTCTTTTATTTTAGTATTAATATTGTTTATAGATAATTCTTTTATTGCTGAAATTTCTAAACTATATTCTTCTCTATTTTTTAGACGTTGTATAGAGTTATTATATACTTCGTCTACAATTTTAAATTTTTCATTTTCATAGAAAAAAGAAATAATAACTCCTTTATTATCACCATCAATGGTATGTTCAAATAAAAATTGAGATAAATTATTATTATTATTTATACTGTATTTTGCATCCCAAGAAGCCGGATAATAAAACTCAATTGGTTCATTAAAATTATAATCAAATGGTTTCAACATTTCAGCCATTTGCCAATTAGATTTATTTATTAAATCCCAATTAGAAGAAATATGATACATAGTTTCTGCTAATTCTTTATATGATTCTGAATAACATGAAACTTTAACTAAAAAATAGTTGGCCCCTCCACTAGGATTATAATCCTTCATTGTTGTATAACGTGATATAATATTCTTTTCTCCCTCGTTTTTTGATGTGAGGACATCTAGATAAAATCCTGTGGTTTTTCCTTGAATTTTTCTTTCTTGTAATAAAACTTCTCCCATTAAGTAAAGTTTTTTCTTTAGCCAATCCGAACAATTTATATCATATAAAATAGTTTCATAACCTACGGTTATTTCTATATATGGACTTTCATCTATTCTTGAATAAAAACCAATTTCTGTGAGATTTAAATCTTTATTCTTTATTTTATCTATTGAGAATGGTTTCACATTATTTGGTAAAACTATCCAATAGTGTAAATAATCGTTTGATTTAGTATATAAACATTGCCAATAATTTGCTTTCAAATATTCCTCTGAAAATGAAGTTTCTAAAGGAAAAATAGTCTCAAATTTCATAATTTTTTTTTTTAAAATCCAAAATTTGATGTTATTAATTGCATAGTTTGATCTAAAACAGGATAATTTTCTGCATTACAATCAACACGAACGCAAAAGTAAACATTTTCCTTACTGTAAACAGTGTGACGCGTAATTATTGAATCTCCATTGTCGGTAACTGTTGTTAATATATCTATATATTTCTGACCTTTAAATTGTAATTCCCTACTTTTTAATATTGTTTCCTTAGATAGTTTCAGTTTATTTAATAGCCAATCAGCAGGAGATATTTTATTTTTTATTTCTTCATAATATACAGTTACCTCAATGAATGGAAACTTCTTATCTATATTTTGATACCTACCTATATTAATTAAATCCATCCCATCAATAGGTAATGGATCTAATTCTAATGGTTTCACATTAATAGGAAGTACTATCCAGTATTTGAATTTATAACCAGCTTTTTTATTATTATAATTACATTGCCAAAAGTTTTTTTGTAAATATTTTTCTGAAAAGCTATTTTTTATTGGAAAGGATATATTTTTTTTTTCTATTGAATCTTTTGTTTCTTCCATAGTTGTATCTTTACTTTTTATTGATTGAAAATCTAAATTGTTCTTATTACATGATATTAAAAAGTGGAACAGAACAAAGATTGTGATATATTTTTTTTTCATATTTTTTATTAAGATTTTAAATTTAAAAAAATATTCCATATAGCATTAAAAATGCTCCCAAACAAAAGATTACTTTAAAACCTAATATAATTTTATCTCTATAATTTATAAAAATACTGATAGGAAATTTATTTAGATTCATAGCGTTGTATGTTTTATGAAAATTTATTAATGTGTCTAACATTAATGGCACAGTGTATGTGGTCCAAATTACTAAGGTTATTACACCTGATCCCATAATTAATGAAAAACTTATATCATCATATGTATTTTTTATTTGAAATTTGAATATACTTAATAAAAAAGTAAACAAAAAATCTAAAGGAATTATAATAAATATCGGTAAAAATATATACCAAAATTTTATTTTTATATTATTATATCCAAACGAAATTATAATACAAACTAAACTATATAAAAGATAAAAAAAAATTTTCATAAATTTTAATTTCATTTATTTACCTATCCAGACACTTGATAAACCACTTATCACAATTCCCTCTTTATTATCTTCTTTCTTTTTTTTATCATCTTTCTTTTTTTTATATCCGAAAAGCCCTCTTGTATAATCAACTATGTTATTTTTTATATCAACTATGTTATTTTTCATATCAACTATGGGCTTATAACTTAGACTTAAACCTCCACCTAATTTGACACCTAAAATAAATGATGCACTTACATCTAACCCAAGATTTAATGAATAATTATCCTTATCGAGGTAGGCTTCTGCTCCTATATCCCAACCAACACCACATTTTACTCCAGCTTCTATTCCTGTTTTAATTTTATTATTTTTACCTTTATTCTTAATACCTGCATTTAATACATCTGTGCCTATTTTACCTTCTGCTTTAGCCCATCCAGCTTCTTCTGTTGTTCTTAATTTAAATCCGTATTTTTTTTCTTTACCTCCCTTATAAGCCTCAGCAGTTGCTTCATGCGTAGCGTATAATGCTTTAAATTCAGCTTCTCCATAGGCCAATCTTGCATCATCTTTACCTATTTGACCTTCCACATTATATCCTATTGCTTGAACTTCTGCACTAGATGTTGCACCATAATATCCATTACCCCATCCGGCACGTGCTTCCCCTTTTGCATTAAATAATTGAGCTTCAAGTTTACCACTTGCAAAATCATTTCCAAATTTTGACTTATAATCTAATGCGGTAATTTGTCCCTTTATTTTATCAAATTCTCCATTTTTTTTTTCATCTATTAGATCATATCCCATATAAAAAGGTCTAGCTTTGATATCTGCCCAATCAGGTGTGTTTTCTCCTTTTTTTATATAACCTTTTTTATCCATATTTTCAGCTAATGATAGATGTCCATGTTGTGGTGGTTTTCCAATTTCTGGCTTATTAGGACTTGACACACAACTGGTTTTATCTCCTTTTCTGGCGGCTGGTTTACCGTTTATCAATACAGTAGAATCTCCCTCTACAATTTTTCCTTTACTATGAGAGGAACACTTAAACCCATCTCCTTTCCTTGCCGCAGGCATACCTCCTATTAACACATTGGAACTTCCTGAAATAATCATTCCTTTATGCCCCGCAGTATCTTTTAAAAACCTTGCTGCAAACTTTGCCATAATCTATGAATTTATTTTAACTAATACTGCTTTAACATCGGCAACCTTCCCTCCTTTTATATCTAATTTAGATACTGCTTTTATATTACCTTTTTTTAAAGCTCTCATAATAAATTTTAAACCAACAATTGAAATGTTATCCTTTTTAGCATTCAATTTTATTGAACTTGTGTCTGATGTAATATTTGTCTTTTTCTTTGATTTAATTTCTATTTGTCCTTCGTCAGCTAACATTTTTATTTCCTTTTCAGTTAATGTTAATGAAGTTTTTCCTACTTGTAATGTTATTTTTGTATTTCCTTGTAAAGTTATGTTTCCTTCATTATCCATTTTCAACAAGGCATTCTCATCTTGAGAATCTTTATCACCTCCAACTGTAATAACCTGAGTGGTAGAGGTGCTTATAAATGAATTACCTGCACCATCAAATTTCATGCTTGTTTGTCCATGATCTTCCAATATAACAGAACCTTTTTGGTCGTTCATTAATAATTTACTTCCGCTAGCCGTTTCTAATCCTTTCATATAATTACCTGCTCCCCCGTGTCCCGATTTACCTCCTCCATTAAACATAGCCCCTAAGCTTACCGGCTTTTCCGCATTTCCGTTTTCAAAACTTACGATTACTTCTTCCCCTATCTCCGGCACAATATGCATCCCTTTTCCTTTTCCTGCATACGGGGTAATTGAACGAATCCAGGGTGTCGTACCATTAAAAGGCTTTTGCCAAGGAAACTGTACCCGAATTCGAGACATTCCCTCCGGGTCGTTATTATCCATAACCGTAGCCGATTGCTCTTCACACAAAGGAATTGCATCTTCATCCATATATTCAGGAACCATATTATCCATAGGCACGCCCACCAATTCATTATAATATCCTTCGGTAATGTCTTGTGAATGCGTGATTTCTATAATTTTATATCGTTCCAAAGGAACTTCCCCGTCTTTAAAAAGTCCGCTTTTAGGCATCCAGCCTTTTAGCTTTACAATATCTCCCAAACGCAGATTAGGATTATTTGTTTTAGCTTCTAAAAACAGCACATGCTGACGTCTGAGCTTTTGCCTTTCCACGGCTTGGGTTACTTCAATAGAACCTTTTTCCAATAAAGATTGATTGTATAAGGATAAAGGCACCTTAGCATATATTTTTTCCGAAGCAGTGATAGCATGTTGTTGAAAAGGATTAACAATACTCCATTTAGGAGGAATACTGTCAGAGTCTACCGTATGGTTTTGAGCCCTTTTAGCATCATAACCAACATAGCTGAATTTTTGAGGAACTAATCTCATTTTCAGCTCATAACTGTAGACATCTTTTTCTTCCACCAATTCCACGGTTTTACCTCCCGCTCCTCCAAAAACAATTTGTTGTCCGTTATAATAGAGCCATTCCCCATACCTTGTAGCCAAACGTTTAATAAACTCCCAATCCGATTCACGATATTGTACCGTATAAAGTAGAGGATCTTTTAACATAGGACGTAAGTCCCAGCTGAGCAAATCCGATTGATATTCTGAAGTGGCCTGTTGAATAATAGCGTCTAAACTTTGATTTTCAAAACTTTGACAATCCAGCCCGTTTTCCAATAAAATAGTAGGAGCGTGGCCCTTGATAAAAAGCTTATTATAGCCATCCACCTTTTTATTGGAAAGCTCGGTAACAATACCCGAAAAAATATAAGCGGTTTGTCCGTATTGTTTGAGTTGAATAGAAATTTTCTTACCTAAAAGCTCACGAGAATTGGTCATCGGATAAGAATCCCTGTCACCGAAAGCCTCTGCATAACAAGAAATTTCAAAATGGTCATGGTCCGCCATTTTTTGATTTAGCGTAAGAGTAAAATGACTGTCTCGTAATACTTCGTTACCATCAATAGAAATAGCTGCATAAACAATATGAGAATTTTTAAGTTGAGAAGCTAAATCACCTCCATATTTAGCAAAAAAATTAGAATCCATATCTTTAATTTTCTTTTCCAGAGCATCCGGAGGGGTTACACTAAAACAATCGGGAGGTTTAATGGCATCTTCAAGTTTAATGGATCTATCACTACCGGCAACTATATTTTTTTTAAGCATATCAAGCTTATCCGAATGATCGGAAACAGGAGCTGTAAAAGAATTAATTTTTTGATTTACCTTATCGGTAATTCCGGAAGAATCAACTATATTTTTAGTCAAATCTTTAGTGTTAATATTCACCGAATTCTTTTTATCCAAAGGATTCATGGGATTGTAATTTAATTAAGTTAAAAAATAAAAACTAATATTTATAAAAAATATGGAGTAAATATAATGATTTTATTTATTTATTAATAATTAAATATTAAAAAATATCTTAAATAAATACATAAAATAATAAATATATATCTATAAAAGCTAATAAAATTAAATAATAGAGTCGATTTATGAGTTTTGAATTTTTTATTAATATCTACACTATAAATATTACATAGATGAAATAATAACTTATAATGTAATATATTGGAGATGAAGTTTTTAATAGTAAATACGATTCTTTAATTTAAAATCAACATAAACATAGGATTTAATTCTACTAATAAAAAGCTTTATTGTCTACTTTCTAAGTCCTTCTTTACGTTTCTCCCAACCATGCGGATCAGGTTTATCTTTATGACCTGGCGAATATCCGTTAAGTATTTTAGACTGCAGCCAAAAATAATTTTCCTCTTCTCCGCTTTCTTCCATAACCAAAGCCAATCGGTTTAAACTTTGATCTAATCCTTTACTAAAACGCTCCCGTTTCCATGCTTTGATTTGTTTTATTTCAGCTGAATCATCTTTTTTATCTTCCCATGTTGAAACCCTTTTAAAAACCTCCCATTCCCAACCGGCACTGTCTATGGCATAATGTAGATCTTTGGATATC
>NZ_WINV01000021.1:0-429 GCF_009827835.1 Apibacter sp. B2912 | reverse complement strand
AAAAGATTATTTTAATGGAGGAGAAGGAATGGAAGATGATCCAAACCCTTATGATTACAGGCGTATAGCAGAACCAATAAAATAATAATCTCTTTTTAAATAAAATTTAAAATAAAGATAAATTTAACATAGACACATGTGCTCGAAAAGCACATTTTTTTGCACAATCTCGCGAAGAATCAGGCTTAGATTTAAAAGGAGCCTTAGAAGGAGAAAGTTTAAATTATGCTGCGCAAGATTTACCCAAACATTTTAAAGCTTTTCGGGCCAATCCGGCCTTGAAAGAAAAAAGCCCTCCTAATGAATTAGCCTATCAATATGGAAGGACGGCTCAGCACCCGGCCAATCAAAGAAAAATAGCAGAAATAGCATACGGCAATCGTAAGGAATTAGGAAATAAAGGAGGAGAAGACGGCTGGAGATTTTAAG
>NZ_WINV01000016.1:0-1562 GCF_009827835.1 Apibacter sp. B2912 | reverse complement strand
GACATACCGACAGAGTAGGATCTGTAGCCGTAAACAATAGAATATCAAAACAAAGAGCACAATCTGTAGTTAACGAATTAGTTAATGAAGGTGTAGAAAAAGATAGATTGATAGCTAGAGGCTTTGGAAAAACAGAATTATTATGTAAACAAGCAGATATCAATACTAAAAAAGACGAAGAAGGAAATATACTATATCCTGACCAAGAATCTTGTGATAGATCTAACAGAAGAGTGGTAGTTTTAGATCAGGCAGGAGATAAAGTTTCCGTAACAAAAGAAGTGAAAATTAAGAAATAATTGATCTACAAATAAAAAAACCATCCTTATTAGGATGGTTTTTTTATATATTGGAATAGAATTTGTTTAGTAGAATAAAATAAATCATAGTAGTAAGAAATTAATATGAAAAAATTTAAATTATTGATTACAATAGGAGCTGTTATAATGGCCATTGTAACTAAAGCTCAAAATACTACAGAAAAGTGGTATGTGGGGATAGGGATGCATGCAACTGACCATACGTCAGTGCGTGGTATCTTTGACGGATATTTTGATACCGATGATTATAGTTTTTCTTTTCCATTATCAAAATTAACTGTAGCAAGAAGTATTGGTAAAAACTTTGCGGTTGATTTACAAGCTTCAATAAGTGATATGGATAACAAAAGATTAAAAATAAAAGACGAATTTTTTGTTTTAGCAGGTTTAGGTCTTAGATTTACACCACTTAGTGAGTCAAAATCATTAAGATGGCTGGACCCATATGTGAGAGTAGGTGCAAACTATCACAAATATTCTTATAAAGGAATTAAAATTGTTGAGGATGATCCTTCTACTCACTTAGATGCTTATGATGATGATTATAACTCAGATAAAAATTATAAGTTAGGAGGTAAATTTACAGGAAAAAATGATATGTTCGTAGTAAACGGAGGAGTAGGTATTAACTTTTGGTTTACCAGAAACTTTGGTTTAAACATTGAATCTCAATATAACTGGGTAACTAATCAATCAAAAGATTATTCTGACTTCTTTCAACACTCAGCATCCTTAATATTTAAATTTGGAGCTAAGAAAGAACAACCATTACCACCGCCTCCGGTAGCACCGAGCGATAGAGATGGGGACGGTATTCCAGATGATCAAGACAGATGTCCGGATACACCGGGATTACCACAATTCCAAGGATGTCCTGACACAGACGGAGACGGTATCCCTGACGATCAAGACAGATGTCCGAATGCAGCAGGACCTGCACAATTCCAAGGATGTCCTGACACAGATGGAGACGGTATCCCTGATATTGATGATAATTGTCCAACAGTAAAAGGACCAATTGATAATAATGGTTGTCCTTGGGAAACTAAAGACGTTACATTCAAATTAAAAAATATTAATTTTGAATTTAATAGTTCTAAATTAACAGCAGAGTCTTTACCATTAGTTAATGATGCTGCAAAAATGTTAAATGACGGAAGTTTTGATGGTAAAAAATTCTTTGTAGACGGACATACCGACAGAGTAGGATCTGTAGCCGTAAACAATAGAATATCAAAACAA
>NZ_WINV01000020.1:0-455 GCF_009827835.1 Apibacter sp. B2912 | reverse complement strand
TGGAAAGAAATAAAAAATTTATCCCAACGAAGGTATTTTAATAAACAGCGTTTAATTTCCCGAAACAAATACTTATTTAATGACGATAAAAGTCAGTTTCCATGGCTGGTTATGCATGATGAATTTTTTATGCGCAGTTTGGTAACTGAATTTGGTTATACTGAGGATAAAAAACTATTGAAATGGGTGATTGAAAATACGGATTTACCACTATTTTCAAAGTTTGCCGAAACAAAACATTTGAAAGAATTGGGAAAACTATTATGGACCAAGGATTGTAATGGAGAAATACGAGTCCATCAAAATACCTTGGATTTACTCAAAGAATTATCTACCCCACATGACGATTTATATATTCTGTATGTAGCAGAGTATTTATCAAATTATATGGCATCCTTTGCAATTAAAGAAGAAAAATTGACAATAGAACAAAAAGCAAAAATAGCAGCTCATTT
>NZ_WINV01000015.1:0-1659 GCF_009827835.1 Apibacter sp. B2912 | reverse complement strand
TTACCTGAAGGCAAGACCACCATCTTCGGATACGGAAAGGTTCCCATCGGCGATTCTACCAAAATAATCATCCATCGCAAAGCAAACAAACTCGAGGAAATTGTTGTCAACGCAAAGCAGGTTTCCAAAGAGAAAATCGTGGAACTTCCCAAAAATACCCCCGCCTATTTTACCCCTCGCTATACCTTTCCCGATTCGGAAAAAACCAAGTTTTTTATGTTGCAAGGCATGCGATGGCGCATCAAAGATTTGAACGGGACGATCTTATATACCAATGCTCCGGGATTTTCTGCCGATCATAAAAACAGCCCTTTGGGAGCACAGGTTCTCTCGGGAAGCCTGCTGGCTTCTTTTCGCAACAGCGGCTCTTATGTTATAGAATTGGAAGACCATAATCTTATCCCGATGGGAACGTCGCCTAATCGGCGTGTGTTGACCGTAAAAATAAAAAACCGATCGGCAGAAAATATAAAAAACCTGGGAAGCGACAAGATACGAAAAGACGGCATTTTTCATCTGAAAGTCTCGAAAATCAAGCATGATTACGGCGGAATGATCGGATTAGGGAATCGGGCTTTTTGGATTGTTCAAAAAGACGGGGGGAAAGTCATACGGTTAGGACTTAAAGAAGAGTTAAAGATCAGTGTTGCATCGCTTGTCGAAGAATTCAAAAAACAAGGGCAGCCTGTAACCGACCTTTACGGGATTTATAAATTCCAAGCCTTCGGGGAAGATAAAGACTCGACAGCTGTTTTGGGAAAGGGCCCGGATACGGCATGGATTGAAGTGGGCAAGAACCGTTTGGAAAGCATCAGCGGTCCTGAAAAAATACCCGTGGGAGCTGAAGCCGTTTATAAGATCCAACCCTTGATGCCTTTGCAAGCGGGAGAAACGCCGCAATGGACCGAACCGCATTCTGTCGAGTTGGAATGGAGTCTGTCCTCCGACTGTCAACAGGCGGTTTTACGAATGGGCAGGAAAGATAAAGTTACTTTTTCGGCCCAACTGCAGGGAGAGGAAGTAAGTGACCGTTCGGTAAAAAAAACCGTACAAGCAGAAGAGGTTTTTCTGGAAAGAGCTCTGTGGTGTTACAAAAACGGAACCAGAAGGACCGAGACGGGCTGGGAGGAAGAAAATTATTTCTACCTTAGTTTGAAAGGGCTGGAGAGCGTTGGAATCAAAGTAGCGATTTGGGCAGAACATCCCAACTTTGAACCGTTGGAAACCTTCCGCCGACAAGAATGTTTGATAAAAGAACTGGATGCCGTCTTGGATAAAAAAGGAAGTTGTCAACTTTCCTTTATTGTGGACCGGGAAAGTAAAGAAAAAATACAAACCATCAATCCCGATCCTAAAGTACAGACCCAACTTTTTTTTACGGTGGAATTTACCTCAAAAGAACCGTTGGATCTTTCTCGCATATCCTTGATCCACCGGGCAGACGGTCAAGAAGTGGAAACGGTGCATATAGACGGGAAAACGTTATATTTGGTATTGGATCGCAGAGAATATTTGAAAGTCCCTGCTCCTGCGCGCATTACTTCTTTGTGTTTTTCTAATGAGGCAGCGGATGATGTTCAGATAAAGACTACTGAGTACGGCATAAAGCATACGGTTTGGGTACATACCGTGGGTATGGCTAAGGAAAAACTGACGGTG